>DATJED010000015.1:0-147216 GCA_035496935.1 Pelobium sp.
CTGATCCCAATATGACCAGATTTAATATTTCTTTGCAATGTGGGGTGGATATGGTGATGCATGCACTAGAAAACGCTTGGGGCGGGGAGATCTTTATTCCAAAAATACCTTCTTATAAGATTTTGGATGTCGCTAGTGCTATCGGTCCGGATTGTGAACACGTAGTTGTTGGTATCCGTCCTGGAGAGAAGGTGCATGAGGAGATGATTACTCCATCCGATTCTTTTTATACCTACGATTTGGGAAAATATTATACCATTTTACCTTCTACTCATAAATGGTCTTTAAATGAATATAAAGATACTTTCAACGCAAGATTGGTTGAGCCCGGTTTTGCTTATAATTCTGGAGATAATACTGAATGGGAAACTGTTGATTCTTTAAAATCATTGATTATAAAACACGTAGATAGTTCTTGTTAAACCTATAACCATGATTCCATACGGTAAGCAAAATATTACTGAAGAAGATATTGAGGCGGTTATTACTACGCTAAGATCCGACTATTTAACACAAGGCCCAACGATCAAGCAATTTGAGGATGCTTTTGCTAAATACGTTGGGGCTAAATATGCTGTTGCTGTTGCAAATGGAACCGCAGCATTGCATCTTTGTGCACTTGCATTAGAAGTTAAAGAAGGTCAAAAAGTAATTACAACACCTATTACTTTCGCTGCATCGGCGAATTGTGTGAGGTATTGCGGAGGCGAAGTAATTTTTGCAGACATTGATCCGGAAAGCTATTTATTAGATTTAGAAAAGGTAAGAGAATTATTAAAAGGTGCTCCAAAAGGAACCTACTCGGGAATGATCCCGGTAGATTTTGCAGGTAAAGCGGTAGACTTAGAAAAATTTAGAAAATTAGCAGACGAACATGACTTATGGATTATTGAAGACGCCTGCCACGCACCTGGAGGTTTTTTCAAAGATATTTCAAACTCAATCCAGAATTGTGGAAACAGCAATTTTGCCGACTTGGCCATCTTTTCGTTCCATCCTGTAAAACATATTGCCTCTGGTGAAGGAGGGATGATTACAACCAATAATCCAAATCTTTACGCTAAACTATTAAAGTTAAGAACTCACGGGATCTCCAAAAATACATACGAATATCAAAACACCATTGATTTTGCTAACGGCGTGAACGGCACAGAAACTTACCCAAATTGGTATATGGAAATGCAGATGCTAGGCTACAACTATCGCATCACCGATTTTCAAGCTGCATTAGGATTAAGCCAATTGAGCAGGGCGGACGAAGGAATAGAAAGAAGGAGAGAAATTGCAAGTAATTATTTTAATGCTTTTAAAGATAAAGATTTTATCATCAGCCAGTCTGGGATTGTCGAAGGTCACGCCTATCATCTTTATGTTTTAGAGGTTAAGGATAGGCTGGGTTTATACAATTACTTGCGAGAAAAGGAGATTTTTGCTCAAATACATTATATCCCTTGCCACCTAATGCCTTATTACAAAAGTTTGGGCTGGAAAGAGGGTGATATGCCGAACGCAGAAAACTATTATAAAAACTGTATCAGCTTGCCAATGTATCCTACACTAACCAGCAAAGAGCAAGAATATGTGATTGAAAAAATTAATGAATATTATAATAAGTAAATTATGGAAATCCGTTATTGTTCAAAATGTTTGTTTCCTGAAACAAAGCCAGATCTGTTTTTTAACGACGAAGGAGTTTGTTCTGCTTGCGAGGCCTCATCTCAAAAGGATCTAGATATTGATTGGAAACAACGGGAAAGAGACTTTTTTTCAATTATAGACAAGTATAAAAAAGGGCCAGAGCAGATAGGTTATGACTGTTTAATACCGGTAAGTGGCGGTAAAGATAGCACATATCAGGCTTATTTCATGAAAGAAGTCTGTGGTTTAAACCCTCTTTGTGTGTGCTTCGAAACAACAAATTTAACTGAGCTAGGACAGAGAAATTTAGATAACATTTCTAAAATGGGTATTGATGTGATATACTTTAAGAAGAATTACAAAGCATATAGAAGCATGGTTGTGGAAGGCTTCAAAAGAGTGGGCGACGAAATGTGGCCTAACCACTTAGGAATTTTCACGGTGCCTATTCATATAGCGGTCAAATTTAACATTCCTTTAGTTATTTGGGGAGAAAACCCCCAACAGGAATATGGTGGTCCTGTAGAGTCCGTCGAAAACAAACATTTGAACCGGAGATGGCTAGAAGAATTCGGAGGGTTACTAGGTAACAGAATTCAAGATATGGTAGGAGTTGATGGACTCACTGAAAAGGAATTGACACCCTATTTTTATCCAACAGACGAAGAAATCGATAGAGTTGGAGTCGTAGGAATATTTTTAGGGCACTACTTCTTCTGGGACGCCAGAAAGCAACTAGATATTGTGAAAAAATATGGGTTTTCGGTAAAAGAAGATGGTCCGGTGGAAGGTACATATACAAACTATGAAAATCTTGACGAAAAAATGCACAGTTTGCATGATTACCTTAAATATGTGAAATACGGTTTTGGACGAGCGACGGACCACGCTTGTATCGATATTAGAAATAAAAGAATTACGAGAGATGAGGGCTTAGAATTAGTAAAAAAATATGACGGTAAGTACCCACATTTGGGCATTAAAGAATTTGTAGATTATTCCGGTATGACTAAAGAAGAAATTGATTGTATTCTTGATTCCTTTACAAATCCAATTCTTTTTGCTCAAGACGAAAACGGTAAATTTCAACGTGATTTGGAGGGAAACTTAATAAGGAATTTTGACTTTGCATAAATGGTAGCAATAATTGATTATGGTATGGGGAACGTCGCCTCAGTGCAAAAAGCTTTAAACTTTTTGAATGTAAAAAGTATAATAACCAGCGATAGTAGTATTATAAAAAAAGCAGAAAAAATTTTATTGCCAGGAGTGGGGTCTTTTGCACAGGGAATGGAAAATCTAAGAAAAGGAGAACTCGATAAAATCTTAACAGAAGAAATTATAGAAAAGGAGAAAAAATTTTTAGGGATATGTTTGGGAATGCAACTAATTATGGAAAGTGGTTCAGAGCCGTTGGATTGTGAAGGATTGGGATGGATTAAAGGAAAGGTGGTGAAGTTTCAGGACGAAAGTTTAAATATCCCACACATGGGATGGAATGACATCAAAGTTTATAATAATACTTACTATAAAAACTGCATTTCAAAGGACTTTTACTTTATTCATAGTTACCATGTAGTACCTGATAACGCCAAAGATATTGCAGCGACAGTAGATTATGGCTTCGAGGTAGTTGCAAGTGTGCAAAGTGATAACATTTTCGCAACGCAATTCCATCCTGAAAAAAGTCAAGATGCGGGTTTATCGGTTTTAAAAGCTTTCTTTAATCAAGATGCTGAAAGTTAGAATTATACCTATACTAACCTTCAACGGTTTTGGCTTAGTTAAGACTAAAAAATTTACTAATCCAAGAATGGTTGGTAATCCGGTTCAGGCCGCAAAAGTATATAACAGCAGAGGGGTTGATGAATTAGTATTCTTGGACATCTTTGCCAGTACACAAAAGAGAAAAGCAAATCTTAAACTCATATCTGATGTCATTAAGGAGTGTTATATGCCAGTCGCTATTGGTGGCGGAATAGGAAGTATTGACGACATCAACGATTTACTTAAAATAGGTGCTGATAAGGTAGTTATAAAAACTAAGGCTCTTCTAGACAACGTTTTCATTAAAGAAGCGGTAGCGTTCTTCGGAGCCCAGTGCATTACAATTGCTGTTGATGCTTATTCAACAGAAGAAGGCTATATGGTTTTTAATGCTTTAGAAGTTAGTATTTCACTAAAGGATTTTATAATGCAGATGGTGGACTGTGGAGTTGGTGAATTTATGTTAGTTAGTGTAGATAAGGACGGAATGATGGAGGGGTTTGATATAGATATGATTAATTATGTAAAAAGCCTTACAAACATTCCTGTAATAGCCGCAGGAGGGGGTGGTAATATGGACCATTATAAAGAGTTATTTACAAAAACGAAAGTCAAGGCAGTAGGGTCGGCAAGTATTTTCCATTTTACCCAGTTTACTCCTTTAGATATCAAAAATGAATTAATAAAAATAAATATCCCAGTAAGAATTTAAGAATTTAGTTTGAAAAGAATTGCCATTATACCAGCCCGAGGAGGGAGTAAAAGGATTCCACGAAAGAATATTAAAGTTTTTTTTGGAGAACCAATTATTTCCTATTCAATAAAGGCAGCCATAAATAGCGGATTGTATGACGAGGTAATGGTTTCTACAGACGATGAAACGATTGCCAATGTTGCTACAAAATATGGAGCAAAGATTCCTTTTATAAGAAGTGCACAAACTAGCGATGATTTTGCAACTACTGCTGATGTTATCAATGAAGTTATAAATTGGTATGAAAAAAACAGTGAGGAAAGATTCGAGCAGGGCACTTGTATATATGCTTGCGCACCGTTTGTCAATGCTGATCTGTTAAAAGAATCATTCGATATTTTAAATACGACAAAATCGGACTGCGTTTTTCCTGTTATAAGGTACTCTCATCCTATTCAAAGAGCATTTATATTAAATGAAGAAAAAAAAATATCGATAATTAACGATGTTAATTCAGACTTAAGAAGTCAGGATTTAAAGCCGGCCTTTCACGATGCAGGTATGTTCTATAGTTTTGATATAAAAAGCTTTAAACAAAAAAAAAGCTTGAGGACTGAAGATACTTTTGGTATAGAGATTAGTGAACTTAATGCGCATGATATCGATAGTGAAGACGACTGGAAGTTGGCAGAATTGAAATTTCAACTTTCTTTAAAATGAGGGCCTATAAATGTCTCGACGAGCAAATATTTGAAACAGCTGTTTTTAAAATAGTACCTGTTAGATTTGAAGACCGGCTAAATATTATGCAATGGCGCAATGAACAAATCTATCATCTACGCCAAAGTAAACCATTAACTCTCGAAGATCAGGATAACTACTTTAACAATGTGGTTGAAAAGCTATTTGATCAGCAGCAACCTAATCAGGTGTTGTTTTCTTTCCTAAAAGAAGGCATTTGTGTTGGTTACGGTGGTCTGGTTCATATCAACTGGCTTGATAAAAATGCGGAGATTTCCTTTATAATGGAGACTAAATTCGAAAAAGACTATTTCGATCATTTTTGGTCAGTATATCTCAGTCTTATTGAACAAGTGGCATTTGAAAAACTAAAACTTCATAAAATTTTTACTTATGCTTTTGATATTAGACCCCACCTATATCCTTCGTTAATCAATAGCGGCTACAATAAAGACGCTTCTTTAAGGGAACACTGTTTTTTTGATGGGGATTTTAAAAATGTGATTATCCATTCTAAAATAGCAAATTCAACTTTTCTGAGAAAAGCAAGCGTAAACGATACATTGCTTACTTTTAACTGGGCAAATAATAAAGAGATTCGTAAATACTCATTTACTAAAACTGCCATAGCATTGGAAGAGCATTCTAAATGGTTTCAGAAAAAGATAGAAAGCCATACATGTTATTATTATATCCTTTGCAAAGGAAATCAAAAAATTGGTTCGATCCGGTTAGATGTCAATACGAAAAACGAAGGCTTAATTAGTTATTTAATAGACCCAATTTTTCAAGGTAAAGGTTACGGAGCTATTATTTTAGAGAAATTAGAGCTAATTATAAAAGAATTGAACCTTAACCTTAAAAAAATAAAGGGACAAGTTTTGCATGAAAATCAGGCATCGGTAAAAATCTTTCGTAAACTTGCATATCAAGAGTTTGAAGAAGAACAGAATCTCATTTTTGAAAAAGAATTAAAATGAAAATTGGAAAACAGCTGATTGGTGATCACTCGCCAGTTTTTATTATTGCAGAATTGTCTGCCAATCATAACGGAAGCATAGAAATTGCTTTAGAAACAATAAAAGCTGCAAAAAGAGCAGGTGCCGATTGTATAAAACTTCAAACCTATACAGCCGACACCATTACCATAGATTGTAAAAAAGAAGACTTTAAAATTAAAGGAACAATTTGGGAGGACAAATACCTTTACGATTTGTACAAAGATGCCTATACCCCATGGGAATGGCACCAAGAATTATTTAAAGCCGCTGAGAAAGAAGGTCTAATATGTTTTTCATCTCCTTTTGATAAAACTGCAGTAGATTTTTTGGAAAACTTAAATGTGCCAGCTTACAAAATAGCATCTTTCGAAATTACCGATATTCCTTTAATAGAATATGTAGCTTCTAAAGGAAAGCCCATTATTATATCAACTGGTATAGCCGAGATTGAAGACATAGAATTGGCTTTGGATGCGTGTAAGCGCATGGGAAATAACGATATAGCCCTGTTAAAATGTACCTCGAGTTATCCTGCACCAATTGAGGAGGCCAATTTAGTGATGATTAAAGATTTAGCAGAAAGATTCAAAGTTGTATCTGGCCTTTCTGACCATACCATGGGAAGTACCGCACCAATTGTAGCGACAATTTTAGGAGCAAAAATTATTGAAAAACATTTTATTTTAGATAGAGCTATTGGCGGACCAGACGCTTCGTTTTCTATAAATGAGCAAGAGTTTACAGAAATGGTAAAAGCCATTAGAGAGGCAGAAAAAGCGATAGGAATTGTGGATTACACCTTGACGGAGAAACAGAAAAAAGGAAAAGATTTCTGCCGCTCTTTATATATTGTCAAAGATATTAAAGCAGGCGAAATTATAACAGAGGAAAATCTAAGATCGATTAGGCCCGGATTTGGCTTACATCCTAAACACTATAATTCTTTACTCGGAAAAACAGTTAATTCGAATATAGAAAAAGGACAACCATTTTCTTTAAATTATCTATCATGAAGAAACAGCAAAATAATTTATATTTCAACAAACTTTATAATTCTAAATCGGATTTTTATGATACGCTATTATATCAATATAATTCATGCATATATAGCTACGGTAATCATTTAAAAGAAAATGTAAAAAATTTTAAACGAAATTATAGAAGCATAATTTATAGATTGTTTAGTCTCTGTTTTTTATTAAGAAAAAAAACTGAAAGAGGAAAATTTTATCTAAACAACTCCTACGTAGATTTGAACCTGCCTCTTTTAAAACCATGTTTACCTCCGTGGTGTATCTCTTTTAAAAAAGAGGTTTATTTAGAAAGGAAACTTAGTGACATAATTTTCAAAATGTTTAGAACTATAGAAAAACAAAGCATTAAATTATTGGTTTCAGCTGAGTTTGAAGGTTTATTGAAAGAATATAGTAAAGAATTTGGTAAAATGATTGTTAACGATAAGCTATCATTTCTCATGGTGCCAAATGATATGTCTTTGTTTGAAAATTTAACAATCAAGGTATGCCAAGACAATAATATCCCAACTTTCGTTTACTTACACGGTCTTCCGGCTCGATTTAATTTAATCGATGACAATAGAGCAGATTTTTTAATTGTATGGGGAAAAGGGTTGAAAAATTCTTATGTTAACGCTGGGTTTAATCCGGATAAGATTTTGACAATTAAACATCCATTATATTCAAACTTTAAACTTGACCGCTTAAGGTCGAACTTGAAAGATGTTCTAGTCATTACTAAAGCAATGCCAGGAGCTCCAATCTCTAGTTTAGAGATGATACTAACTGACAGATCTAACTCTCTTTATTATGTTGAATCTGTTAAACAAATTCTATTGAAATTAGGAGTACAATCTGCGAGATTGCGTTTGCATCCTTCAGAGAACCCATCATTTTACAATGAGAATTTGACAGATGATTTTTATACAATCGATTCTTTAGATAAAACTTCTTCTTTAAATAATAGTACATTAGTTGTTGGACCGACATCGACCATGCTACTAGATGCTTTAAAACACAATGTTAATTATATTCTTTATGACCCGGTAATTAATAGTAAAACTTTAGATTTTGAACAACAATTAGTTGCTCCATTTGATGGAAGTTCATTTATTAACCTTTCCCTAACCATTGAGGATTTTACAGAAAACATCTTTAATCCTAATAGCAATGTTAGCGAGGACATTTTAAACGAATATCTAAATATCGACGATCATGATTATAAAAGGTTTTTAGAGATTGTTGCTTAATGAAACAATTCCTAAAAATTTATCTTTGGCAGGTGTTAAGTCTTATTACAGGTTTTGCCACCATGTTTGTGGTCACACCATATTTAGCCTCAAATCAAAGCTATTTTGGTTTATATACGTTTGTAATTTCTCTTAATCTGTTTTTATCTTATGCAGACTTCGGGTTTTTAAACGCCGGGGTAAAATTTGCAAGCGAGGCATTTGCAAGAGGGAACAAAAAGGAGGAAGTCGAAATATTGGCCTTTGTGGCCTTCATTTTAGCTAGTGTTTTTTTGCTGTTTGGTCTAGTCATTTTGATATTCTATTTCTATCCACATAGCATTCTCACAGGTCTAAACACGCCAGATACCGTATCATTAATTAAAGAACTTTTTCTAGTTTTTATTTTATGCTTACCTATTTTAGTAGCCCATCGTATCATACAATTGATATTTAATATCCGTTTACATGATTATAAATATCAACGTATTTACTCCATATTAAATCTATTTAAAATCGCTTCTGTGTTCCTTTTTTTTAGAGATGGGGAATATCATATTATTGCTTATTATGCGCTTACGCAGATTTTAACACTACTTGGAGTTCTAATAGGGGCGTTTTTAGCTAAACAGCAATATGAATACAGTTTTAAAGATTTCTTTAGACTCCTCAAGTTCAATAGGGAGGTGTATAAAAAAACTAAGGATTTGGCATTTAACAGCCTTTTTGTAACTATTTCTTGGGTAATTTATTATGAGTTAGACTCTTTATTCATTGGCAAATTCGTGGGTTTAAAGGAAGTAGCAATCTTCAATATCTGCATCTCTGTAATGACTCTTGCAAGATCATTGTATGGTATTATTTATAATCCATTCACAGCAAAGTTTAACCATTATATCGGTAGAGAACAAATAGTTGATTTTAAAAATATATTCTATAAGATACTTGTTTTTGGCTTACCTTTATCCATTATTCCAACTACAATAATTATTCTTACCATGAAGAGTTTTATCTTCAGTTGGGTGGGTTCTGAATACGCAACTGCAGTACCTATTGTTTCAATCATGTTCGCAAGTTACTATTTTACGTTTTTGTCTAATCCCACAGGCATTGCGATGGTTTCCTTACAAAAAATTAAAAGTCTTTATTATATCAGTGCGATACTACCAGTTGTTTATTGGGTTGGTATTACCCTAAGCTTTTCTAGTATGGGTTTGTATTCTTTCGGCTTGTTTAAATTTATCGCATTTTTGATTTCTGGACTCTTTTACTTTTATTATGCAAACAGATTCCTTAATACAGATTGGATCAATTTTCTAAAAAATAATTTATTAGCGGTTATAATTTCAGTCCTTATTGTTTATTTCGTTAATTTGAAGATGAGTGTGTTTCTCCCTTACCAAAAGGGTAAATTTGAAATGCTACAATATGCGACTATATTTACAGGATATAATTTGTTGGGCTTTTTTAGCTTTTATTTATTGTCTAAAGAATTTAGAGTTGTGCTAAAAAGCGTTATTAAAGAGGTGTTTAAGATTAAGACGAGCGTTGCATGAGCAAGGAAAGATTGTTAATATTTACCGATTGTTATATATATGGAGGTAGTGAGCGCTTGATGTCTTTTCTCGTTAAAAATGAAGTCCTCATGAGCAAATATGAAATTAATTTTGCTTTCAGAGCACACGATATTTATAAAAGAGGGATGTTAGATGACTTTTGCGACTTTTCTGGTAAAATAATTCCAGTTCCACTAATGGCCAACGAGACTATTTTCTATGAATTAAATAGACTTCATTTAAGTGATTGGATTAAAAATTTAATTAAAACTCCTTTCTGGCTTTTGAAAAAGCTGGGCGTTTATACCATCTTCAATAGTATATTCCTTTTAAGTATATTAAAGAAAGAGAGACCAGAAATCTTACATATTAATAACGGAGGATTCCCCGGCGCCGCATCGTGTAACTTGTTAGTTTTCTTAGCAAAATTTACGAGCGTTAGAAAGATAGTTTATCAGGTTAACAATCAGGCACAAAAAAACACTATTTTCAATAAAAAAAGGAATGCTCAAATAAACGAATATGTGAGCAGTTTTGTGACATCATCTAATATGGCAAAAAATAATTTGTCACATAACGCTGGCATGGAAATTAATAAAATACATATCGTAAGAAATATTGTTCAATTAAACCCCATAACTTTAAGCAAAAGTCAGATTCTAAAAAATTTTAGATTGCCTACAAATACTTTTATTTTGACAAACGTTGCTTTTTTAACAAAAAGAAAGGGTCAAATCTACCTTTTAAAAGCGCTAAAAAAGTGGCTTGATGCTCAAACAACTGAAATAAACATTTGCCTTTTTTTAATAGGAGACGGTGAAGATTATACACTTCTACTTAATTATTGTCAACAAAATGATTTAAAAAAATATGTGCATTTTTTAGGTTATCAGTCGAATTATGCAGATTATATTAATGCAGCAGATTTGGTAGTTTTTCCCTCTATATCAGATGAAGATTTACCATTAGTGATTATAGAATCTTTAATGTTGGGGAAATGTATTTTGGGTACCGCGTTAGCAGGCATTTCCGAAGTTATTATTGATGAAAATAATGGGGTTTTAGTAAATCCAGATGTTCTTTCACTAGTGGATGATTTATCAGCCAAGATTGACTTCCTTTACTCAAAACCAGATGAAATCATGAGGTTGGCGCAAGGAGCCAAAATTTCATCTGAAAACTTTTCTGAAACACGCTACGGTGAAAAGCTAGACAATATTTATAAGTATGCCAAATAAAAAGATATTGTTAATTGGTGGCTACGGTTTTTTAGGGTGTAATATACTCAAATGGGCAGATGATAATTTAGTAGATATTGATTTTACTGTTCTTTCCAGTATCCGCACAATAACTAATCACGAAAAGTTCAGTTGTGTAAAAGAGGAGTTTTTTGGAGATTTTGGAGATGACTTATTTTTAAAAAACGTTTTTTTAAATAATGAATATGATTATGTTTTTCATTGTTTAACCGCCACTACACCAGTAAATTCAAACACAGCTATTGTAAGGGATATTGAATGCAATCTAATTAACACCATAAGACTATTAGAAATTATAAAAAATACTAACGCAATATTGGTGTTTTTTAGTTCGGGAGGAGCAATTTACGGCAATAGTGAAGCTATTAAGCATAAAGTTGACGATACACCACGCCCCATTAGTTCTTATGGAATAGTGAAAAATACCATAGAACATTATATTAGAATGTTCAATAATTTATATGGTCTGAGATATTTGATTTTAAGGATTTCAAACCCCTATGGCTATTTCCATAAGTCAAAAACACAAGGGTTAATTAATGTCGCTATTGCCAAATGTTTAAAAAATGAACCGATTGAAATTTGGGGAGATGGAGAAAATGTCAAGGATTATATTTTTTCACAAGATATACCACCGATAATTTTTTCGTTATTAAGGGAAAAAATTATTAATACAACTTTAAACATAGGTAGCGGTGAAGGAACGTCAATAAACTTGATATTAAGTTTGATAAAAAAGATTCATCCAACGTTACAGGTAGTCTACAGAGAGAGCAAATCTCATGACGTAAAGGACTTTATTCTGGATATTAATCCGTTAAAAGATTTTAAGCCAGCAACTCCGCTGGTTACAGGAATCGTTAACACTTATGAATGGTATTCAAATAAAAATAGTTAAAATATCCTATTGTGATAGTAGAAATCAAAGGAAAAGACGCAAAGTTAGCTTTAATACTAATGACGCTTGTCGGGGTTTGTATTTTAATATTCCCTCCATTTGTAGCTTCAGTATATGTCCCCGGGTTTATAAGGATCCCTCTTCTTTTCTTTATTCTAATCTGCCTATTAATTCTTTCAATACCTAAGAAAATCTTTTTAAACAGGTATCTATACGTTCTTCTTTTTTTTGTGTTCTTAGAAGTATACTGGGCGCTAAATGGAAATATTCTCGCTGGAGATCCAGTTTATTTTTTGTGCTTTTGTGTTTTAGCGACGACCCTTTTAGTGTCTTTTAGGAAAATAGCTGGATTTAAAGACTATCTTAACTGTTTTTTTTTAATACTTGTGATCTTGTCCTCTCTACAGTCGTTCTTTGCTTTCCTTACTTACAACTTTAATTTGGTATCTTACTCATTTGTGCCTATTGGGGAAAAAGCCTATTACAGTAATTATTTCAATCCTCTTTTCGGTTATTTAAGTGTGAGAGCAATGGAGTTCGGAAAAATCGGACGCAGTTGTGCTTATTTTTTTGAGCCAAGTTATTTAGGGTGGTTCTTAACAGCAAATTTTTTCTTAATTAATAGATATTATAAGGGAAATAAAATTGGTGTTTTAAAATCTATTATTTTTTTAGGTGCTTTGGCGACATGTTCGACGGCGGTTTACCTAGTGTTTTCAATTATATTTATTTTAAAAGTCTATTATTGGCTTTTTTCTTGGATAAAGATCAAAGGTAAATTAGCGAATATATTTTTACTAATAGGTATATTTAGTTTGGTTACAATTATGTTTACCATTCCTAAAGAGCAATTATTTGCCGCATTGGGGACATCGTCTGCAGATGATAGAGATGAGCGAATTGGTACATCTCTTCTAATCCTTGCAAATACGGGTCCAATAGATTTACTTTTTGGCAAATCTCCTGGTTATATAGAGAAGAATTCTGTTAAAGGGGAGTCAAATCAAATTATAAAAATGGTAGTTGAAAATGGTATTATAGCAACCATAATTGTCTTGTTTTTTATAGGATATTGTACATATAAAAACAAGTTTTTTATGATTACCACATTTTTGTTTTTAAATTCTGTGGTCATATTATTTACGCCGATATTCCTAATAAATCTTATCATCTGCAAAATTAACGAGGAAAATAAATAATGGATTTCTTTTTTTCAATTGTAATTCCGACTTTTAATAGGGAAGAAGGTTTAAGGAGATGTTTGAATTCACTTACACTGCAAACCTTTAAAGATTTTGAAGTTATTGTTTGTGATGATGGATCAACTGATGAGACTTTAAAGGTTGTTGGTAGCTATCAAGAGATATTGCAACTGAAATATTCTTTCGAAAAGAACTGGGGCGGTCCTGCGGCTCCTAGAAACAGAGGAATTAATTTGGCAAAAGGTAAGTGGGTGTGTTTTTTAGATTCTGACGACTGCTACACCGAAGACACCTTAGCTTTCCTTTCTAATACAATTACTGACCGGTATGACATTTACCATTACCGACTAATTTCGATTAATAATAAAGGAGAAAAAGGCCTGCCATTTTGCCGTCAAATTAATAATGAAAATCCTGCAATAGACTTGTTAACAAACTTTAGTGGGATTTTAACTTCAGCAACATGTGTATTAAGAGAAAGCATCCTTGTGAACAACCTATACTTTTCAGAAAACCGAGAAATAATCGGGGTCGAAGATTTTGATTTTTGGATACAGGCAGGCTTCAAAGGCTTGAAGTTTAAATTTTTAGACAAGAAATTAGGTTTTTATTTTTCAGAAGGAGAGGATTCAATTTCTTATAAAGATGAAAGGCAAGCCAAACGGCTAGAAGTCATGTATCAAAATCATCAGCATTTGCTAAGTAAGTTTTACAGAAAAAAATCTATGGCGGCGCTAGATTATCAAAAAGCCTGCATCTTCTTGGATTCTGATCGTCAAAAAGGGATTAAATTGTTTTGGAGTGCTTTTAACAACGGAACTATTTACGTAAAAATGAGGTGTATTTTTAGAATAATCAGGCTTTACATATGAAGGTGTTACATATCGCTGAAAAAGCAGATGGTGGGGGAGCTGAATCCGTATTTAGAGAAACGGTACAGGTATTTAAAAAATACGACCAAAAAAGAAAGCATTATGTTGCATGTAGGTATTCGGAAAAGTTACCTTTTGTAGTCGATTTTGCTTTCACTGAAAAGAAAGAGAATATTTTCTCTAAGATTTATTCTAATAGTAACAAAAAAGAATTAGCCCGTTTTCTCTCGGATTTAGAACCCGAAATCATTCATTTGCAACATTACGCAAATCTTTCGCCTTCAATTTTACACGCGCTATATAATTATAAAAGGAAAAACAAAAAAACTACAATCATTCAGACTGTGCACACATTCGAATATGCGTGTTCTCACCATGCCGCATATGATTATAAGCAAAATAAAAGGTGTTTAGACTGTGCTTCGCAGACATTTAAAACCAAGATTTTTTACCGAAATTGTAGTAGATTAGGTTTTGCGCATTCTTTTGGAAAGGGATTAGCCAGTTTGCTTTCTCATTATTTTTACAACAAACAGTTTATTGACAAGTTAATTGTCCCTTCTGAATTTATGAGAACAGCAGTCGGCTTAAATAAAAGTCGCGACATGAGAAAAGTAATAGTGGTTAATAATCCGATTGCGGACGAGTTATTTGAAGCAAATCCGACAGAAAAAAAGAATCAGATCCTTTACTTCGGTCGATTGTCTGAAGAAAAAAACATTGATTTGCTACTTAGAGGGTATAGTCATTATCAAAAATCAGTAAATCTTGCTTTTCCGCTTGTTATAATTGGAGAGGGTTCAGAGAAGGAGAGATTGATTAGCCTATCTATAGAATTGGGTTGTGCCGATTATGTTACTTTTATGCCGTTTCTCTCCCATTTCGAATTGAAAAAATATCTAGAAGTATCAAAGATTTCGTTGTTAACATCGAAATGTTTTGAAAATGCACCAATGATGGTCATTGAATCCTTGGCTTGCGATATAATACCTATTGTGTGTAATCACGGTGGAATGTTAGAAATGGTGGAATGCTTTGGTTTTGGATTTCACTTTAATGCTGATGATTATTTAGATTTGGCGAAAACCATCGAAGATGTAACGAATAATTACAACATTATAATTAATCGTAATAAAGGACTTAAAGACGAAGTAAAGCGGTCTCTATCTTCATTATATTTTTTTGATAAGATTAATAATATATATGATTTAAGTGCAATTTCTTAGCTGGAGTAGATTTGCTTTTTACAAAGAAACTTAGTTAGCGAAGAACAAAGATATGAATACAGCAATAATGGGAACAAGATATGTGGGCTTAGTAATGGGCGCCTGTTTGGCCAAAACCCGAAACGACGTTATCTGTGTAGAAAAGTTAATAGAATGAAGAACGGGGAACTTCCGATATATGAGTCCGGTTTGGACATCCTTTTCATAGAAATATCGGGCAGGAACGCTTACGGTAACCCAGATGAAATTACCATCATTCAATTTGCGGAAGAAGTCATTAACTTAACTGTATAAAGAAGAATATAATTTAAAAAGAGTTTCCACAGGAAGATCTAAAACAGCGTCGCCAGGGCATGAACAGAGCGGAGGATTTAAAATCACATAAAGGCGTGTTAAACACATTATCTAATGAACACCTGAAAAAAATAGATCTTAAAGACTTAACAAATTATAATAAAATAAATAGAAGGGGAATCTTGCTAAAAAATGTTTCTATGGCCAAATTCAATAAAAAGATTGTTTCTGTTCTTAAAATACTAGAATAGATGATGATATTAAATTAAATAATAAGAGTGAAAATCGTAAAGCTTTTATAGCAAGATCAATAATTTCCCAAATCAAAACAACGAAAAGAAACGATGAAATTCTCGGTATTAATGTCTGTTTATCAAAGAGAAACAGTGGATAATTTCGTGTCAGCTATCGATAGTGTACTCAATCAGTCTCTTCCAGCATCAGAAATAATCCTTGTAAAGGATGGAGCTCTTTATGCTGAATTGGATAATGTCATCGATGCTTATATGCTGGAGCATAAAGACGTACTTAAGGTAGTAAATTCGACAGAAAATAAGGGACTTGGCTATGCGCTTTCCGTAGGGGTAGAGGCATGTTCCTACAACGTAATTGCGAGAATGGACACAGATGACATCTGTGTAGCCCATAGATTTGAAAGACAAATTGAATTTTTAGAATCAAACCCCGAGTATGCCGTGGTTGGAAGCAATATACAAGAGTTCAATAATGTGCCTAGTGACCTCGGAAGGTACAAAGTAAATCCCGAGAGTCACGCTGAGTTGATTAAACAGATAAAATTAAAGAGTCCTTTTAATCATCCTTCAATTTTTTTTAAAAAAGACGCCGTTTTGAACGCTGGAAACTATAACGGAGATCTACCTCTTTTTGAAGACTATGCTTTGTTTCTTCGACTATGGTTGAATAATGCAAAATTTTATAATATTCAGCAACCTTTACTAAACTTTAGAGTAGGTACAGGTATCGCTACTATAAAAAGAAGAAGCGGGTTCCACTATTTAAAAAAAGAATGGCGTTTCATTCTATATGCAAAAAAGATTGGAGCATTCAATTATTCAGATCTGATTAAATACACTTTGATAAAATTTCCGGTTAGGCTACTTCCACCTCGTTTTGTACTTTTTATTTATAACACTTTTTTAAGAAAAAAGCTTACTAACAGATGATTTAATTCCACCACAAGAGAAATTAGAATGTTTATTTCAGTCACAGGTTCCTCCGGCTTCGCTGGAACCAACTTGATCAAATACCTTAAAGGTTGCGATATCCAAAGGCTTTCCCTAAGGTATCAAGAAAATCCAAAAATTGATTTAAGCCAAACAGAGGCAGTTGTTCATTTAGCCGGCAAAGCCCATGATTTAAAAAAGGTGTCCCAACCACAGGACTATTATGAAGCCAACTTCGAATTAACCAAACAGCTTTACGATGCGTTTCTTAAATCTGATGCGAAAAGATTTATCTTCATAAGTTCTGTAAAAGCATCCGCAGATATAATTAATGGAATTTTAACTGAAGAACAAGTACCAAATCCTCAAACCCATTATGGAAAATCCAAACTCATGGCAGAGGAATACATTAAAACTCAACCTTTACCAGAAGGCAAATCCTATTACATTTTACGCCCCTGCATGATTCATGGCCCGGGGAATAAGGGAAATCTAAATTTGCTTTACCAATTTGTTAAAAAAGGGATTCCGTACCCCTTAGCTTTGTTTCAAAACAAAAGATCTTTCTTGAGTGTAGAAAATTTGTGTTTTGTAATTAAAGAGATCTTAGAAAATGATATACCTAGCGGAACCTACCAATTGGCAGATGACGAAGTTTTATCCACCAATGAACTCGTTCAAGAAATAGCAAAAACCTTAAGCCTTAAACCTCAACTTTGGAAAATTCCTTCCCCTTTGATTTCTCTTTTAGCTAAGGCGGGTGATATATTGAGACTTCCATTGAATACCGAGCGCCTTCACAAGCTCACCGAAAACTACATCGTTTCTAACCATAAAATAAAGCAGGCGCTTGGCAAAGAGTTCCCAGTGTCCGCTAAGGATGGCTTAAAAAAAACCATCTTATCCTTTTAAATATCTTATAAAATCCATACACATCTGTTAATGTTTTGGTTTTCACTACGCAATTAACACAAACCAAACAGGGACCTTACTCGGACCTTACTCGCATATAGTAGAAAAAAAGTTCCTATAAGCTCCCCTTTTTATACTTTTGAACCCCTTATTTGTACCTTATTTATTTTCTATTTATTTTTATTAAAAAGAAATGGCTATGGCTAAATATGATTTTGGAATCAACGGACCTTTTACGGGCAAGTTGGGAACAGTAGTAGGCTGTACATGGAAAGGCATCCCTTATATGCGAAGTTTGCCGAAGAAAAGAACTGCAAAAATTTCTAAGGCTGAAGCGGCCAACCGCGAAAGATTTGCTATCGCACAATTATGGTTAAAACCACTAACACCTTTTTTAAGGGTTGGTTTTAAAAGCTATCAGGAAAGGATGGAAGGTTTCATGGCGGCCAAATCATACCTTTTAAAAAATGCGGTGGAGCTATATGAAGGGTCTTATCGGGTAAACCCAGAAAAGGCATTGCTGAGTTACGGCGTGTTGGCCGAAGCTACCGGAGTTCAGGTTTCCATTGATCAAGATCATAAGCTACATTGTTTCTGGGAACCTTGTAATGCTCGTTCGCCACAAGCCCGTGAACAGGCGATGCTATTAGCCTATTGTTTAGCCGAAGAGCAGGCGGTATATGAAACTCATGGAGCGTTTCGCGAGATCGGACATGATGAATTGATATTGCCACCTAATTTTATCGGAAAAACCGTTCTCGTTTATTTGGCTTTTGTAGCGCCAGACAGGGAAAGCCAGTCGCGGAGCGTATTTTTAGGCGAGATTTTGGTGCCCTAGATTAAGGCTGATTGGGGGAGTTTTTGTGGAAGCGGATGTAGAGAGTCCTCACTCACCATAAGCAGGACATACTTGGGTACTAGTAAAAGAGGATGTCTCCCTGAGAATTGTCACTCTGAGCGAAGTCGAAGCATGTCCCGTTCAAATTTCGACTCCACAGGGATAATACATCAAATAATCCATAAAGCAATATTTGTATACTCCACTATACAAAAATTATTTATATTTGCATAGCATACTAATCAAAAATGGAAAATTTATTCGAGAGTTATCAACAAAGATTAAAATTTACCTCGGTAAATTTTGTGCGGTCGGCTATGACTGAAATCAATTGGGACGCTCGGTTAATTGGGATCAAAGGAGCAAGAGGGATAGGGAAAACTACGCTGTTGCTACAGTATATCAAACTAAATCTTTCTTCTGAATTAGAAAAAACTTTATATGTGAGTTTAGACAGCCTTTGGTTCAATAGTAGAACCTTGGTGGATTTAGTGAGCGAGTTTGTAAAAAAAGGGGGGGAATACCTGTTTTTAGATGAGGTACATAAATATTTGGGATGGGCTCAGGAGCTAAAAAATATATATGATAACTTCCCCCTGCTTAAAATTGTGTTTACCGGCTCTTCGTTATTAGAAATATTGAATGCCAGAGCCGATTTGAGCAGAAGAGCGGTGATTTACACGATGCAAGGCTTCTCATTCAGAGAGTATCTTGAGATGGAAACCGGACTTGTTTTCCAAAAATATACTTTGCATCAATTAATAGATCATCATTTGGAAATCGCCCAAATGGTTAACCATAAAATAAAACCTTTTCAACATTTTGATAGCTATTTAAAGAATGGTTATTATCCGTTTTACACTGAACAGCCCGAGCTTTATCAAATGCGACTGGGAGAGGTGATTAATATGATATTAGAGATAGAGCTTCCTTTGCTAAGGGGGGTGGAGCCTTCTTACATTCCAAAAATTAAGCAACTACTAATTGTGATTGCCGAATCTGTACCTTTTGTTCCTAATGTGAGTAAGCTAAGCGGAAAAATAAATATAAACCGAGCCACGCTAATGTCGTATTTACACTATTTGGATGAAATTGGTTTAACGATAAATTTATTTAAGGAAGCAAACGGAATCAGCAGGCTTCAGAAGCCTGCAAAGATTTACTTGGAAAACACCAATATTATTTTCACATTAAGCAGAGAGAACGCAAATAAAGGAAATATTAGAGAAACTTTTTTTGCCAATCAGCTTTCTCATGATCATCAACTCAATTATACTGAAAAAGGTGATTTTTTAGTGGACGAAAAATATGTGTTTGAAGTAGGTGGGAAGAATAAAACAACAAAACAAATAGACGGGTTATCCAATTCTTTTATTGTCGCAGACGAAATCGAATATGGTTTTAAAAACAAAATTCCACTTTGGTTGTTTGGATTTCTCTATTAAATTAACTCGTCGTTGTGAAGCCGAAGCGTTGGGTAAAGCGATGGACGCTGAAACAATCTCTAGGTTAATTGCATAAGCCTGAATTCGCGGTTTGTACTTTTATACAGGCTTTTCTTCGTAGGCTACAGATTGCCACAGCCCAAAAGCTCGATGGCTCACGCTGACTTCACAATGGTGGTTAAAGGGGGCAAATTGAGCCTTCGACTCCGCTCAGGCTCCCTCGAAATGAATGTTGCATTGAGCGGAGTCGAAATGTTCTTCTTATATTTGAAATTCAGTAAAATAAGGTTGGCAAGAACAAACAGCTCAGTCTTTAAAATCATCTAAAGTTTATAATTGTGGTGGTAAGAAATGCCCGTCCAGAAAACTTTCCGAATGTAAACGATTATAGAAACCCTGTAATTGCCGAGGCGATGAAAGTATTGGGCTATCTAAACCGCTTTAGCAGAGGAGTGACTCGTGTAAAAGAGGAACTATTGGAAAACGGAAACGGTGCTGCGGTTTTTGATTTTTCAAAAATCACGGTTTTTGAGGTTATAATCTCTGTTTCTAAATATTATTTAACGTGAGTTTTGGGTGTAATTATCTGATTGTCAATTTGTTTATAATGAAAGATGTTAGAATAACGCAAATTATGGTTATTTTCAGCTCAATCCAGTTCAAGCACAGACCAATGTTAACCCTCTTTTCGACATCAGAACTTTGCGGTACAGGTGAAAGAAGTAAAAGCACTACCTTTCATAGCAAAGGGCGTAGTCGAGAGTTTTTGGGTACTTTTTTCGGCAAAAAAGTACCTGCCGTTGCCCGGCATGAGGGCAGGCAAGGCTGTGTTGAAAAGGCATTATCGACAAAATTCACGTTTAATAAGACCCAAAACTCACGTTATTTATCCTACACCGACCCAGTCATACAGCTATTAAATTTATTGATTAAAGAGGAATTATCTTCTGGTGAAATGCGCTCCAGATTAGGAATTAAGCATCGGCAAACCTTTAGGGATATGCACCCAGCTTTAGAAAAAGGTTTAATCATACAAACTATCCCCGATAAGCCCAATAGCAGGTTGCAAAAATATAAACTGACCGAAAGAGCAAAAAATACTTGAATCTATGAAGTTGTCTAAATTAATCAGCGTCTTCATGTTGAGCGCTGAGCGAAATATTTCGCAGATAGGTAATCAATCGGTGTGGCAACCTTGCTTGTGTGATGCTTCTACTCCGCTCAGCATGACGGTGTGGGTGCTCTCTTTCTCAAAACTTTCTTTTCGGAGTGCATTACCCCCAAACCTCCGCCATTCCATCATTAATTTCATTACTCCAAAATTCCATCACTCCACTACTAAAGCCTCATGTACCTATTCTTAATCGCCCTGCTTTGTTTCTTCTTGCTTGAAATCGTTTACTTCAAAATAGCTGACAGGTTCAATATTATTGATAAACCTAACCAGAGGAGTTCACACACGCAAATTACCTTGCGTGGCGGCGGCATTATATTTCCTATTGCCCTAATCACTGGTGTTTTGATCTTTCAGCCAGACCAGTGCTATTTAGCGCTCGGTGTTTTTGCCATCGCTGGCATCAGTTTTTTGGACGATATACTTACCCTAAATAATAAGCTAAGGATTGGCGTCCATTGTGTTTCTGTTTTATTGATTCTAGCTCAAATCGTCCTAAACCAAAATATTCCGATTTCAACATTCTTGGCGCCTTCCTCTTTGCTCCTAGCGCTTACTTGTAACCTCTTCCTTATTTTAGCTATAGTCCTCATCATCGGAATCATCAATGCCTATAATTTTATGGACGGGATAAACGGAATTACGGTTCTGTATTCATTGGCAACGGTAATAAGCTTTATTTTTATCCAACAGGAACTAAATTTTTCTATTCTTAATGTGTCCATACTTTATATGCTAATCGCCTCGCTCGGTATTTTTGGATACTTCAATTTGCGCACAAAAGCAAAAGCCTTCGCTGGCGATGTTGGAAGCATTGCCATGGCATTAATCATCAGTTTTTTTATCGGGACATTAATTTTTCAAACCCGTGACCCTAAATGGATCTTATTATTAGGGATTTACGGTTTGGATGCCGTAGCCACAATTGTTTGCAGGATCATTAGGAAAGAAAACATCTTTGACGCTCACCGCTCTCATTTTTACCAGTTTTTAGCAAATGAAAAAAGGTGGCCACATGTTCTAATTGCTGTTTTATACGCTTTTTTCCAATTATTACTTAATGGCTTCTTAGTGTATTTATCTGCTTTCGGATCATATTTTCTTTTCTGTGTATTTGTAATCAGTTACATTGTTTTAAGATTAAGGCTAGAGGGCAAAAAGCGTTTGTTTATTGTGTATTAGATTTTTTCTTTAATTAAATAAAAGCTTACAAATAAAACTATATAGTATATTTGCTAATAGTAAAAACTATACCCTATGTTTAGAAGAATAAACATTGTTCCGCGGTGGCTTATTTTCTGTATTGATTTGGCTTTCTGTGCTTTTGCACTGTTGTTAGCCTATTTCTTAGCTTACAATTTTGATGCTTCACGGATAGATGCTAATGAGTTTGCCAGAAATACACTGATTTTTTTAAGTATCAATTGTATCGTTTTTTTTAATGTGAAAACCTATGCGGGTATTGTAAGATATACGAGTGCACAGGATTCCTTTAGAATTTTATTTAGTATATCCATTAGTAACCTTTTCTTTATCATTTGTAACCTATTTCTTTTATCTTTTAATAAAGCGCCCATTATTTCTAATGTGGTGGTGGTGATTACCGGTTTATGCAGTTTTGTATTGTTAATAACCTACCGTGTACTGGTGAAGTATTTTTTCATGTACATTAAAAACCTAAAGCTAGATAAAAGACGGGTAATTATTTATGGGGTTGGCGAAACTGGCGTTGCAACCAAAAGAAATTTAGATACCGACCCAAGCGTAAATATGAGTGTGATTGCTTTTGTAGATAGCGATCCGCGGAAAAAGGGTAAAGTAATAGATAGCGTGAAAATTTACCACACGGACGATCTGGAAAATTTGATCAGATTAGAGAAAATTGACGACCTTATTTTAACGCCACAATACATCTCTGCCGACCGTAAAAATAAGATTGTTGATTTATGTTTAGACAACAATGTTAAAGTGTTAAACGTTCCACCGCTTAAAACTTGGGTTAATGGGTCATTCAAGATCAATCAGATCAAGAACATCAAGATTGAGGATTTATTGGAACGTGAAACTATAGAGCTGGAAAACCATGTGCTTACGCAGGAAATTAAGGGAAAGCGTGTGTTGGTAACAGGCGCCGCAGGTTCAATAGGCAGCGAAATTGTTCGTCAGCTGATTAAGTTTGAGCCTCAGTTGATCATCCTTAACGATATGGCTGAATCGCCACTCCATGAGATCCAGCTAGAGCTGCAGGACAATAAACTGTTCAGCAACTTTATTGCTTTTATTGGCGACGTAAGAAATCTGAGCCGGATGGACGACCTTTTTGAAACCTTTAAACCACATTACGTTTACCACGCCGCGGCTTACAAACATGTTCCCATGATGGAAAGCAATCCTTCTGAGGCGATTTGCACCAATGTAGGCGGAACAAAAAATATCGCTGATCTTGCAGTTAAATACCAGGTTGAAAAATTCGTGATGGTTTCCACTGATAAAGCAGTGAAACCAACCAATGTAATGGGCGCCTCCAAACGGATTGCTGAAATGTACGTACAGTCTTATTCAAACCATATTGAACAGCAAAATATTGGCGCTTTAAATGGCGCAGTTTTAAAAACGAAATTCATCACCACCAGGTTTGGCAATGTGCTGGGTTCAAACGGATCTGTAATTCCCCGGTTTAAAGCACAAATCCAAAAAGGGGGCCCTATTACTGTAACCCATCCGGATATTACCCGCTATTTTATGACCATACCGGAGGCATGCAGGTTGGTTTTGGAGGCCGGTACTTTAGGAAATGGCGGGGAGATTTTCATCTTCGACATGGGGAAATCTGTTAAAATAGTGGAGCTGGCGAAAAAAATGATCCGCTTATCGGGTTTAATTCCTAATCAGGATGTTAAAATTGAGTTTACCGGCTTAAGGCCTGGCGAAAAGCTATATGAGGAATTGTTGAATGACCTGGAAAACACATTGCCCACCCATCACCACAAAATAATGGTGGCAAAAGTAATGGTTTACGATTTTAGCACCATTGGTACACAGGTCACTGAACTGGTGGAAACTGCCTGTAAATACCAGGACAAAGAGGTGGTAAAACAGATGAAAAGATTGGTTCCGGATTACATCAGCAACAATTCTGTTTATGAGGAGCTTGACCAAAAAGCGATTGCGATTTAATCTAGAATGAAGAAACTTTTCCCCTTATTTTTATTGGCTTTTTGCTTTTCTTTAGCGCAGGCCCAAACACCTAATCAGTACCAACCCTATTCGTTTGATTATTATCAAAAATTGAATGATAAGGTATATGATAACGGTACACGCTTTCATAGCGCTATAAAGCCGTATTTTAAGGATGATTCTATCCTGAAATCGGCTGTTGACTCTTTCCAAAATATCGGCTTGGACACCTTAAAAAGATCCTGGGTTCACCGGAAGGTTTTGAGCGAACATTTAATTGATATCAAAAAAGACGAATATACTTTTTATGCTGATTACTTGCCCGATCTGCAGATTGGTAGTGATTCACAAGCCGGGACTACGTGGTTAAACACCAGGGGCTATCAGGTTGGAGGGACAATTGGCAGCAAATTTTCTTTTTATACCAGCGGTTTTGAAAATCAGGCGCTTTTTCCGGCGTATTACAGGGCGTATGTAGATGCTAATGGCATTATCCCGGGGCAGGTAAACGATAAATTTGGGCCGTCCAGAACCACAAAAGACTGGGCTTACGCAACCGCAGTTTTATCGTACACGCCCACCAAATATTTAAACGTTACCTTAGGGCAGGACAAAAATTTTATTGGTGACGGATACCGCTCCATATTGCTATCTGATGTTTCCAGCACCTATCCTTTTTTGAAGCTTACCGCAGAACTTGGTAGGGTAAAATACATGGCCATGTGGGCGCAGTTTCAGGACTTAAAATCGCCTCAGTTTTCTTATGACAATGGCTACCGAAAAAAATGGGGCGCCTTCCATTATGTTGATTGGAACGTAAACAATAAGCTGAGCTTGGGTTTTTTTGATGCGATTATTTGGCAGGATGCAGACAGTACCGGAAAACGTGGATTCGATTTTTCTTATGTAAACCCATTTATATTTTTGCGCCCTATTGAAGGACAAAATGGTTCGCCAGACAATGCGCTGATTGGTTTTAATGCTAAATACGAAGCATTTAAAAACCTGACCGTTTACGGACAGGCACTTTTAGATGAGTTTACCGCAAAAGAGGTTTTTGCCGGCAACGGTTATTGGGCAAATAAATTTGCCTACCAGCTGGGAATTAAAGGTTTTGATGCTTTTAGCATAAAAAGGCTCAATTATTTGTTGGAGTTTAATACCGCTAGACCTTACACTTATTCGCAAAGAAACTCATTGTTAAATTACGGACATTACAACCAGCCACTGGCCCACCCTATAGGTGCAAATTTTAGAGAGTTTGTGAGTATATGGAGCTACAGCTATAAACGGTTTGAATTAATTGGGAAAATAAATTTAGCACAGTATGGGCTGGACGGATTTGGAGATAATTTTGGAAAAGATATTTATAAACCTTACAATACCAGAAACAGCAATTATAACAACAAAACCGCTCAGGGTATAAAAACGGATTTTAGCTTTTTACAAGGAAAAATTTCTTACCTCATTAACCCGAAATACAATTTACGGTTTGAGCTGGCAGCGAGTTCCAGGGCGGAGCAGAACGTGTTAAGTGATAATCGGTCGCATCAGATCACTTTTGGACTAAGAAGTTCTTTCAGGAATTTATATGATGATTTTTAATGACTAGTGATAAAGAAATCATTTTTATTTTACCGCACTTTAACCTAAATACAACATCAAATTCGCGTTTTAAGAGTTTTATAGGAGCCTTTATAGAAAAAAAGTGGGAAGTTAAAATTGTGACCTTCCGTTTCCCAATTAAGCGAAATGTAGGTTTAGGTCACGAGTTTAGTTTAGAGCCCTTAGAACCTATTTTCGCTGCTAAATTGAACGCAATATCGCCAAATCTTAATTTTATAAAAAAATGTGCATTTTGGACGCTAAACAAATTCGATTCGAAGTATTGGAAAGTTTTTAATTGGTTTCATCAAGTAATTTATGGAACAGATATTTTTAGTCCCGGAAAGGTAGATCTTGGTAAACTAGGCTTAAATAAGAGAAAGCAATATTTTGTGATGGCTTGTGGCGGCCCGTTTGGAATATACTCTTATGCAAACGAACTAGCAAAACAATTAGACGCGTCATTGATATTAGACTATAGAGATCCTTGGACCTACGGATATCCTCCTTTGGATGCGTCTTCTTTGGTTTATCGCATCAGTATTCTTTTTAACAGAAATAGAGAGTTTCGCTTTTTAGAAAATGCTAAATTGGTTATAACGGTATCTGATACGCTAAAAAAACTTTTTCCTTCGAAGTTTCATCATAAGATTAAGGTACTTGAGAATGGTAGCAACTTTAAAGTTGATGACGTGGTGAATTTAGCTCCCAAAACATTTAATATAGTGTATTTAGGAACCATCTATAAGGATCAACTCTTTGACATGACAATTTTTAGAGTTTTAAGCGAATTTATTAAACATAAAAACTCTTCTGAAATTAAGCTTCAATTTATAGGCTCGTTAGGCAATAAACGATTAACTAGGATATTAAAGAAGTATCAGCTTACTAATAGCTCCGAAATTACCGGACGTTTGGGATTTGCTGAAGTGAAAGAATATTTAAATAACGCTTCGGTGTTTTTACAATTAAAATACGGTCAGAGAAGCGATATAATTACATCGAAACAGGCAGATTACTTGCTTTTTAGGAAGCCAATATTTTTGCCCATTTCCGATTATGGTGATTTGTACAATAGTATTAAAGAAAATAATGCAGGTTTTATAGGTTCAAGTGTCGAAGACAATCTAGCTTTTTTAGAACTGTGCTGGGAGAAATTTAAAATAGGTGAATTGCCGTCTAATGGCACAAATTCAAAACAATTTAAAAACGAAACCAGAAAGGAAATAGCTCACAAATTAGTTGAGCTGATCGATTCACTTTAATGGAGCTATGCGAATATATTTGGATGATTTAGTTTTCTCTTTACAAAAAATCGGAGGTATTTCGGTTTATTGGAGTTCATTTCTAGAAAAGGTTGACCGATCTGACTATGAAGTGTGCCTGATAAGCGTCGGAGCGTCAGATAATATTTTATCTGGATTTAAATGGCATAAGAAAGTAGAATCTGATTTGAAAATTCCTGTAAGTTTGCTAAGGATTTTACCCCTATTAAAGAGACTGTCTCCAAAAAGTATTTTTCATTCTAGTTACCTAAGGGTAAGTTTACAGAGAAGTGTTTGCAACCTGGTTACCGTTCATGATTTGGCGGCAGAAGATCGAATGATCAACGGAGTAAGAAGGTACTTAAAATTATGGCTACAGTCTTTCGCCATAAAGAAAGCTGATGGTATAATTTGCGTTTCTGAAAGCACCAGAAGAAGCTTATTATCACATTATCCCAATTTAAAACAGGACCGGGTAAAAACTATTTATCACGGTTGCTCAAGCAAGTTTTCTCCTTCTGCTATAAAACACCCTACTGATCAAAAAATTTTGCTTTTTGTGGGCGGGCGGGGAGTTTACAAAAATTTCTCTGCCTGTATAGAGGTAATGAAAATTTTGGAAGATTATCAGCTGGTCATGGTAGGAGGCGGAAAATTAAGCCTTTCTGAAAAAAGTCATATAGATATGCTTTTTCCAAGGAGATACACACATTTTGAGCAATTAGATACAGTTTCGTTAAATACATACTACAATAAAGCACATTGTTTATTTTATCCTACAGTTTATGAAGGATTTGGGCTACCTATATTAGAAGCAATGAATGCAGGCTGCCCGGTTGTAAGCTCTAATATACCAGCGATAAGCGAGATTGCTCAAAACGCAGCTTTATTAGTTAACGACCCTAAAGACTACCTGGCTTTTGCGAAAGCTATAACTTCTCTTGAGGATGACAATGTTAGAGCGTCGTTGATAAACGAAGGTTTAAAAAGAGCAAAATGTTTTAGCCTTGAAAACCAGTTTACGGAAACTATGGTTTTTTATGAAAAAATTTATCGGGCAAAGTTTAATTTATAGACAGCTCTTCCCTAACCCACCATCCCTTTAGTTACCCTTGCCACCACCATTTGCTTTACTTCCCGGATAATAGCGTTGCTATCGTAGCCACACTCTGCCCAAAGTTCTTTTTGCTCGCCGTGTTCTACTATTTCATCCGGGATACCCAAACGCTTGATTTCGCCTTTGTAAAGGCAATCTGCTGCAAATTCAACCACGGCACTGCCAAATCCGCCAAGGATACAACCGTCTTCTACCGTGATGATTTTACTAAATTTGGAGAAAACCGTTTTCAGTAATTTTTGATCTATAGGCTTGGCAAAGCGCATATCGTAATGGGCGGGATGGTAGCCTTCGGCATTCAGCTCTAAACAAGCTTTAACTGCTTCGTTGCCAATATGTCCGATGCTCAAAATTGCAATATCCTCGCCATCGCTCACTTTACGCCCTGTTCCTACTGCAATTTCTTTAAACGGCCTTTGCCAATCTACCATTACACCTTTTCCTCTTGGATAACGGATAGAGAAAGGTCCGCCGTGGTTTTTTAGCTGAGCGGTGTACATCAAGTTCCGCAATTCTTCCTCATTCATTGGGGCAGAAACGATGATATTTGGAATACACCTTAAAAATGCGATATCGTAAGCTCCATGATGTGTTGCACCGTCGGCACCAACGATTCCTGCTCTATCCAGACAAAAAACTACCGGAAGTTTTTGAATGGCTACGTCATGCACTACTTGGTCAAAACCGCGTTGCATAAAGCTGGAATAAATGTTACAAAACGGAATTAAATCTTGTGTAGCCAAACCTGCTGAAAAGGTAACCGCATGTTGTTCGGCAATACCCACATCAAAAGCTCGGTTGGGCATCGCTTTCATCATAATGTTAAGCGAGCAACCCGAAGGCATTGCCGGGGTAACGCCCATGATTTTATTGTTCTGTTCCGCCAGTTCTACAATTGTATGTCCAAAAACATCCTGGTATTTTGGGGGTTGCGGTTTATCTAAAATTACTTTTTTGATTTCGCCTGTAATTTTATCAAAAAGCCCCGGCGCATGCCAAGTAGTTTGGTCTTTTTCTGCCAAAGCGTAGCCTTTACCTTTTACGGTAACACAATGCAACAATTTTGGACCTGGAATATGTTTTAAATCTTCTAAAACTTTTACCAATTGGTGAACATCATGACCATCTATTGGACCAAAATACCTGAATTTTAAGGACTCAAAAAGATTGCTTTTTTTCAGGATGGTTCCTTTGATACTCTTTTCAATCTTTTTAACAATTTCGTGAGCATTTGGTCCCAGTTCCGATATTTTCATCAGTACCGAGGAAACGTCGTCTCTGAACCGGTTATAAGATTTGCTGGTGCTGATGCCGGTGAGATATTCTTTTAATGCCCCAACATTTGGGTCGATAGACATGCAGTTGTCATTTAAAATCACCAGAAGATTGCTGTTCTCGATTCCGGCGTGGTTTAAAGCTTCAAAAGCCATCCCGCCTGTCATGGAGCCGTCGCCAATAACTGCCACATGCTGACGGTCGGTTTCGCCTTTATATTGCGATGCTACCGCCATTCCCAATGCGGCTGAAATTGAAGTGGAGGAATGTCCTACGCCAAACGTATCATATTCACTTTCGGCTCTTTTTGGAAAACCGCTGATGCCTCCATGAATCCGGTTGGTATGAAAAACATTTCTCCTGCCGGTTAAAATTTTATGACCGTAGGCTTGATGGCCAACATCCCAGACCAGCTGATCATAAGGCGTATTTAAAACGTAATGCAATGCAACCGTAAGCTCAACAACGCCTAAACTTGCACCAAAATGCCCCCCGTTTACAGAAACTACATCAATAATATATTGCCTTAGCTCTTTGCAAACCTCGTCCAACTGCTTTTCATTCAGTTTTCTTAAATCCGAAGGATAATTTATTGTTGATAAGAGCTCACCCGCCTGTACTTCCATTTTTATTAGGGATGTTTTAACACTACAAAGTAATAAATTCTTTATTAAATAATCCGACAAATTAATGCAAATTATGTTTTATCTGATGCGACTTTATGGGTCGAAGAAGCATTGTGTTCTAAAAAAAACCTTACAATTGTTTCTTCTTGCCAAAGAAAAAGTAAACGATTGCGCCAAGCAAGGGCAACAGGATAACCACAGCAATCCACATCAGCTTTTCGCTTTGGTGTAATTTATTGTTTTCAAAAATATCTTTTACGGTTAAAACTGCAACCACTAAGGGGAAAAAGAATAAACCCATTAAAACAATTTTGCTCATATTTTTATTTTTTTAGTGAAAAGTCCGAAGTTGGTTGACAAACGTCCAAAGCCGACGTGGCAACCTATAAGTTCGGCTTGACTACCGGACCAGAAAACTTCTAACGCTATCTTTCCGTCCTCTCTGCGGAACGCAGACTTAAGTCCGTTCCCCAATCTGCTGTCGCCACATGGCATAATACAAACCTTTTTCGGCAATCAGTTCTTCGTGTTTGCCCTGCTCCACAATGTTTCCCTTCTCCAATACAAATATTTTGTCTGCATGTAAAATAGTGGACAAACGGTGGGCAATTAAAATAGTAATTCTGTCTGATTGCTCAGAGACATTTCGGATAGTTTCCGTAATTTCTTCTTCTGTAATAGAATCAAGTGCTGATGTTGCTTCATCAAAAACCAGGATGTTTGGTTTCCGCAATAAAGATCTTGCAATAGATAAACGCTGTTTTTCTCCTCCGGATACTTTTACACCGCCTTCGCCAATTACGGTATCCAATCCGTGTTCTGCCCGAGCTAATAGGCTGTCGCAAGCAGCTCTTCGTAAAACTTCCAAGCATTCCTCATCTGTAGCGCCCGGGCGTACAAAAAGCAAATTCTCTCTAATTGTTCCAGAAAAAAGTTGCGTGTCCTGCGTTACAAAACCAATCCGCTCTCGTAAATCATCCAAATCGATGGATAAACTATTAATTCCATTATAGTTGATTTCGCCAAACATCGGGGCGTATAAGCCAACTAAAAGTTTTACCAGCGTGGTTTTTCCCGAGCCAGACGGACCAACAAAAGCAATAGTTTCGCCGTGTTTTACTTTAAAGTTTACGTCTGTTAAAGCGTTTTTGCTGGCGGTTAAGTGTTTAAAGCTAACATCCTTAAATTCCAGTTCTTTAATTATACCGGTGGCTTTAGGATTTGTCGGCTTAACTTCAACCGGGGTACTTAAAATTTTATCGAAGTTGTTTAATGAAGCTTCCGCCTCCCGGTAGGTTAAAATAATGTTTCCGAATTCCTGTAAAGGCCCAAAAAGGAAAAAAGAATAAAACAGGAAAGTGAAATACTGCCCTGCGGAAATGTCGTTTTTAAAAATCAGCAAAAGCAAAATTACCACCATACAGCTTCTTACGAAGTTTACGGTGGTGCCCTGTAAAAAGCTCATGCTACGCACATATTTCACCTTTTTTACTTCTAAATCTAAGATTTTATAGGTGGTATTATTCAGCCTTTTTATTTCTTGTGATGCTAAACCTAAACTTTTTACAAGCTCAATATTGCGTAATGATTCTGTTGTTGAGCCCGCCAAAGAAGTGGTTTCGGCAACAATTTTCTTTTGGATGATTTTAATCTTTTTGCTTAAAAACCAGCTTACCAAAAAAATAAGCGGGATAGAGGCAAAATACACCAACGTTACCTTGTAGCTTACGGTTAATGAGTAAACGATCACGAAAACCATCCCTACCAAACTCGTGAAAATGATGTTTATAAAAGAAAGGATAAACTTTTCAGAATCTAAACGAACTTTTTGCAGGATGCCCAATGTTTCGCCACTACGTTGGTCTTCAAAAGTTTGATAAGGTAATTTTAAGGAATGTTCCAACCCGTCGGCATACATTTGCGCACCTAATTTTTGTGTGGTAATGCTGGCGTAATAATCCTGAAAGTTTTTGGCTATTCTTGATACCATGGCGGCACCAATAGCCAGTCCAATTAGTTTGAGGACACCATAAGTATATTCATGTTCGGTAAGTGAATCTTTTTTTTCAATAAACTCATCTACAATACGGCCGGTAATGTGCGGATCTACTAAAGAAAAACATTGATTGATGGCTGCAAAAAGCAATGCCAAGCCAATAAGGCCTTTATAGTTCTTTAAATATTCTTTTAAAATCTTCATATATTGATTAGGGGTATAAAAAACACAAAAGGGAATAAGTCTCAACACCTATTCCCTCGGTTATGTTTTATAAACCTGTTAAACGGTCATTACGTCTTTTTCTTTAATTTCCGCAAGCTGGTCAATTTTAATGATGAATGCATCGGTCAGTTTTTGCACTTCGGCTTCACCAACTTTTATTTCATCTTCAGAAGCTCCATCGTTTTTTAATTTTTTGATGCCTTCGTTGGTGTTTTTTCTGATGTTTCTGATAGCGATACGCCCAGATTCCGCTTCTTCTTTAACCCGTTTAACCAAATCTCTTCTGCGTTCTTCTGTTAAAGGCGGAACGTTTAAACGGATAACGATTCCATCGTTTTGCGGATTTAATCCAATGTTTGCCTCCATAATCCCTTTTTCAATTGGGCTAATCATCGATTTTTCCCAAGGCTGTACAACTATGGTACGGGCGTCTGGCGTATTTACGTTTGCAACTTGGGCGAGCGGAGTAGGTATCCCATAATAATCAACTACAATTCCGTCTAACATGGCTGGACTGGCTTTTCCTGCTCTAATTTTAAGAAACTCGGCATCGGTGTGGGCAACTGCTTTTTCCATTGATGTCTTTGCATCATCAAGCTCCATTTTTATAAATTCGTTCATGTTTTTATAAATTTATATATTATTTATAGTAATAAATTTTTAAAAATTCATTACAGCTATCTTAGCTTTAGCATCTTAGCGTTTGGCTTTATGCCTTTCGCTTTTATTATTTAACCAAGGTGCCAATTGCTTCGCCCTGCATTAACTTCATTAAGTTACCTTCTTTGTTCATATCAAAAACAATGATTGGTAGGCTATTTTCATCGCACAAGGTAAATGCGGTCATGTCCATAACGTTAAGTTCTCTGTCGTAAACTTCATCGAAACTTAAAGTATCAAACTTGGTGGCAAGGGCATCTTTTTCAGGGTCTGCAGTGTAAATTCCATCTACTCTTGTGCCTTTTAATACCACATCAGCCTTGATTTCAATCGCTCTTAAAGCGGCTGCAGAATCGGTTGTGAAATATGGATTTCCGGTTCCGGCTCCAAAAATAACTACACGGCCTTTTTCTAAGTGGCGCATTGCTCTGCGGCGAACGTAAGGCTCACAAATTTGCTCCATTTTAATAGCCGAAAGCAATCGGGTGTAAACTCCTAAAGTTTCTAAAGCATTTTGTAAAGCCATGGAATTGATTACCGTTGCCAACATTCCCATATAATCTGCTTGTGCCCTATCCATACCAGATTTTTCGGCACTCAAACCTCTAAAAATATTACCGCCCCCCACTACAATTGCCACCTCTACTCCTAATAATTGTATGGCCTTAATCTGTTGCGCATATTGTAGCACACGAGCATTGTCAATCCCGTAAGATTGTTCGCCCATTAACGATTCGCCACTTAGTTTTAAAAGGATTCTCTTGTACTTCATATTCTCAGCTAAAATTTTTGGATTCGATGAAATGTTTAGGCGCTCTTCTCATGTTGTTTAAGCTATAAATGCTTGTACATTTCAGTTTTGGGAATTTTGTCAAAAATATGAAAATTATTGTTTGTTGCTAAATGAATATGAATTTTAGATTTTTACTTTTTAGTGCTAGAGATCATATTTTCGGAAAATGTGTTTGACCGGTGCGGAATTTGAAATTTCAAGCTTTTGGTAGACCAACAGCGCTGAAGTTTTTACATTTTACAGGCATTCGATATTGGTATGCTGATTTTTATGAGACAATAGCACATTATAATCGGTCAATAAATTTTCAACGGACGGACAATCTGATTTTTTGTTTTCGATGCGTGTGGGATCAACATCTTCTTTAGTCGTTGAACTGATTTCGTATTGTTTCTGCAAGCATTTTTCCAGCTTTCCATTAACAAGATAGAATCTTTTTTCAGTCACCTTATCTATAGTGGCACCTTCAACCTTTGCGTTACCATCAAAAGCCCAAACGGTGATTTTTCGGAATACAAAAAATGGTTGCCCATCTTTTATAAAGTACTGATCTTTCCCTTCGGTATGGCTGTACTCAGCATATATTTTTTCAACCAAAATAAGTTCGTTGTTTTTTCGATAGTAAGTTACTTTGCCCGATTTTTCTCCGGCGCAATTGTAGCTAAAAGACGAACTATCAACCGATTTTTGCCGAACTAATGAATCTATTGTTTGATACGCTACGGGAATTTGCGCTAAAGTTTCAATTTTATTAACAGAACTTTTAGTTTCCGTTATTTTGCTGACTTTTTCTGTTTGGATTTCCTTTTTTGACGATGTATTGCAAGAAAAAAGTACAGAACAAAAAATCCAGAAGTATAAAAGTTTATGTGTCATAAAAAAGCAACACACATTTATCATACCGTTGACCTTATAATGCGGATTTTTAAGACGATTTAAATAATAAGCTTTAGTTTTTCACTACCTCAATCTGGAACATTTTATCCCATTTTTTACCGGTTACAAATAAACGTTTCCCAACCTTATCATAAGCTATGCCGTTTAAAACGTCCTGTTGCGGGTCTTCAACTTCTGCATGAGGCAAACCCATCATATTTATATACGCTTCTACAGCGCCAGTCTGCGGGTTAATAATGGCAATTAATTCTGAACCATAAATGTTTGCGTAAAGTTTTCCATCAATCCATTCTAACTCGTTCAACTGCGTAACCGGACCTTTGTCATCGTAAACCTCAATACTTCCCTTCGGTAAATAAGTGTTCTTGTCCAGCTTATAAATGGTGTTACTTCCATCGGTATTGTAAATGGTTTCGCCATCAAAAGTTAGTCCCCAACCTTCGGCAGCGTGGTTGTAAGGAAAAGTTTTTAATAATTTAAAAGTTGCCTTATCGTACTCGAAACCAACTTTCTCTTTATAGGTTAATTGTATAATTTTATCGCCAATAACTGTAATTCCTTCCGCGAAATACTGTTTGTCGATGTCTTTTTGTTGTAATACCTTACCATTGAGACTTACTCTTCGTAAGCTTGAGTGGCCATAATCTCCAGCGCTTTCGTAAAAAACACCATCGTGAAATTCCAGACCTTCCACATAAGAAGAGGTAGAATGCGGATAGGTATTAATAATTTTATAGCGATAATTTGCCGGCTTTATAGCGCTCACCAAAACAATGTTGCTGGTTACATCTTCTGCAACTCCGTTTCTGTAAACTTTCGCGGTAATTAAGCGGCTTCCGAGCGGAAGTCCGGCTGTTGTGGTGTTAAATTGGGCGGTATCTTTTTTAGCGCCAATTTTTATGGTATCAATAAGGTACTGAACCGAATCTACAGTACCTTCAGAGTAGTTCAGTTTTAAATTTAGCTCCTCGCCGGATTTAATAACTGCTCCTGTTTCGGGACTTAAAAAGTAAGAAGATCCGCTGGTTTTAGGTTTGTCCTGATGGCAGGAAAACAAAAATATGCTGGAAGAAAAAATTGCGAGTAAGGTTAACTTTTTGAATGCCATCTGTTATATAATAGTGATTTAGGCTAAATTAAAACAATTTTTAATATCCTAAACTTAAACCCGACGGATTTTATTGGTCCTCGCATAAGCGGTAGATATCACATAAGTTGCGCCCAAGACCATCGTAATCTAAACCGTAACCTACTACAAACTCATTAGCTATTTCGAAACCTATGTATTCAATTTCTCCCAAATCAACTGCTAAAGCATCTGGTTTTAATAATAAGGTAGCAATGTTAATGCTGGCCGGTTTTAAGGCTTTAACCTGGTTTAGCAGGTAAGCCAAGGTTTTGCCACTATCTACAATATCTTCAACAATTATTACATCGCGGTTTTGTAAATCCATGGCAATGCCCAATTCTTCGGTGATAGTTCCCGAAGTTTCGGTGCCACTGTGGTAAGATGCCAGCTTAACAAAAGTTGTTTCGCAAGAAATTTTAACTTCTTTAAGCAAATCCGCCATAAACATAAAAGAGCCATTAAGCACACCCAAAAATACCGGAATGCGGTTTTCGTACTCAACGTTAATTTCGATACCAATTAACCGGATACGCTTTTCAATCATGCTGTACTCAATTAAAGGCTCAAAGTTTTTATCTTTTATGGTGATGTTCATTTTGCTTAATTAGTTTCTTCGGGATTGTAAAGCAGTAAACTTAAATTGTCTTTGTCCAGTACGTTGTTTGCAATAGCTATAAGTTCATCAGCGCTTACAGCGTTAATTTTTTCGTAAACCTGCTTAAGCGAATCAATTTTTTGGTAATCAAGCAAACTTTTTGCCATGGATATTAAAACACCCATACGGTTTTCTTCGCCTAAAGCAATTTGCCCGATAAACCGTTTTTTAGCTTGCGAAAGCTGGATTTTGCCCAATTTATTTTCCCGGGTTTTTTTAAGTTCTTTATAAATCAGCTTTAAAGCTTTGTCTACTTTTTCGGCGTCTGTACCAAAATAGATGGAGAAAAGCCCGGTATCTGTTAAAGGCGTATAGCTGGATTCTATGGTGTAGGCAATACCGTGTTTTTCGCGGATTTCTAAATTTAAACGCGAGCTCATTCCGGTACCGCCAAGTAAATTATTAAGCAATAACAATCCTGGTTTATACCGGTGGTGCAAATCAAAAGCGGTTGAACCCAACATGCAATGCGATTGGTTGATGGGTTTTATCACTTTTTTATTTTGTGGAATACTTGCTTTTGGTGCGGTTCTTATTTTAGTCGTGTTATTTTCGGGGATAACTCCAAAATATTTTTCTGCCAGTTTTTCTATTTTGCCGATGGTGTATGAGCCCGAAACGGCAAAAATTATTTCGTGGGTATTGTAATTTTTGGCAATGAATTTTACAAGGTGTTTTTTTTGAAAGCTTTTAACAGCTGTTGGCGTACCCAAAATGTTTTCGCCGAGGGTATGTCCGCTAAAAAGCATAGCTTCAAAGTCGTCGTTAATGGCTTCTTCGGGCTGGTCCTCATAGCTTAATATTTCATCTAAAATTACCTCTTTTTCTTTTTCCATTTCCGTTGCCGGGAAGGTGGAAAAAAAAGCAATGTCCTGCAAAAGCTCCATTGCCCGCTCTAAATGAGGCTTTAAAAACGAAGCCTGCAAACAAGTATATTCTTTGGTGGTGTAGGCGTTTAAATCGCCACCAACAATCTCCAGGCGGTTTAAAATCTGGTTGGTATTTCTTTTTTCCGTTTCTTTAAACAGTAAATGCTCTATAAAATGTGCTAATCCGGGTTGGCCAGCTTCTTCATCACGCGAGCCAGCATTAATAATCAAACAGCAGTGTGAAATCTGTGATTTTACAGGTTTAAGTAAAATGCGGATGCCGTTTTTTAATGTAATAATTTGATGATCTCTCATTTGTACCTGCAAAGATAGGTTTTTAAGTTGCTCTAAAAACTGTTGAAAACGGTGGCTGTTGTTGATGGTGGATTTGGAGAAGTTGAAATCCTAAATTCAGCGGTATTGTCAGGCTGAGCGGAGTCGAAGGTTAAACCACCGAGAACATAGCGCTAAATGCGCCAGAATTGAAATTCTTGGTCCGGACTCTTGATTCCTGAATCTGAAATCCATTCTCCCAAAAACAGCTACGGACCCATCAGTGGCTTAATTTTTGCTTATAAATCAAACAAAATCAGTAATTTTAACAATTAACCACATAAATTTTCAAAAATTATGAATTTAAAATTTAGTTCTCCGCTTTTGTTTTCAGGTTTAATGGCTTTGGCAAGTTTGAGTGCATGTAATCAAAACGGACAGAAAACCGCCGATGCAACCGACAGTACTGAACAGGCCGCTATGCGTATTGAACCGCTAACCGAAGCTGATGAATTCCCTGATGCGAAATTGACTATCGCGGATGTTAAAACAGAAAAGGTTGGTGCCGATTCGGTAAAATTGATGTACACTTTTAACGTAGCTAATTATGAGCTTTCAAAACAAACGATGGACAACCACGCTGGTGAGTGCGCAAACTCTGAGCAAGGACAACATATCCACTTTATAATGGATAACAAACCTTACCAAGCTTTGTACAAACCAGAAAATACCATTACGCTCCCAATAAATTCTGAGCATTATTTGTTGAGCTTCCTATCACGCTCTTACCATTTATCGGTAAAATCTCCAGGTGCTTCTGTTTTGGTGCATTTTAAAATAGATAAGGACGGTAAATATGTGGAAATGGAAAGCGTAAAAGAGCCTATGTTGTTTTACAGCCGCCCTAAAGGCGAATATGCTGGCAAAGATACCGAGAACGTTTTATTAGATTTTTATGTGAAAAACGCTACGCTTGCGCCAGATGCTTATAAAGTGAAAGTTGATGTAGGCGATACTACTTTTACCGTTGATAAATGGCAACCATATTTTATCAAAAATGCACCAATGGGCGATTTAAATCTTAAAATAACCTTATTAGATGCTGAAGGAAAAGAATTAACAGGAGATAATACTTCTATTGAAAGAAGTGTTACATTGAAACAGTAATTACTTATTAAAGAAAGTCATTGTAAGCTTGTGCTTATGATGACTTTTTTTCTAGAACGACCAAACCCTTGGCCTCAAATAATAGCACTTCTTTAAAAGCATTTATTTTCGAGATTTCTGCTTCACTAATCTCGTTTTCAATAGCAAAATTCTTTTGCTGATCTACGGATAGCGTCTCTAACCTAGCTTCACCATCTAAAACCACCTCTTTCCCAATAAGTGATTGCGGAAAAGAAATGGCTCTGCTTCCAAAGTTTACGAGGATTTCTTTTTCTGTATCGCCGTTAAGCTGTAACCACGTACCTTTTTTGAAAACGTTTTTTACTATGCCCCGTAGTTTAGCTTTTGTAGTGTTATTATGCGCTATTATAGCAATTAAACTTCCCGAATCTTTTATGTTATTATCTAAAACAGAATCGCCGATAACTAGGCCTTTTATAGCATGTGGAGCTCTTAACTTTATTTTGCCACCGTTTTGACAGCCCGTGACGATCATTAAAGGAAACAAAAAACAGATAAACGATTTTTTCATTTTAAAGTTAAAGTTCTCAAAAATGAGGTTTTTCATTATTTATTAACGTAAATCGAAATTATTTTACCGAATCATTACATTTATAAAGTTGACGCTAAAAGTTAATAGTTATTTAATACCGATGTCAATATGATTTAGTAGTTTGTTAGTTTAAATCCTCCAAGTCAAATAACTAAATGTTAAATTAGCCAGTCGTAAAAATCAAAAAAATGAAAATCCTTAAGTTTCTAATTGTCTTTGTACTTTTCTCCCCGCTTTATTCATCGGCACAAAAGCCGAAAGTTCCGGTTTTAGTAAATAAGCTAAACAATGCTCCCGCTCGACCGAAATTGGTAGTAGGAATAGTTGTGGATCAAATGCGTTGGGATTATTTATACCGTTTCGCAAACAGATATGGATCCGGAGGTTTTAACAGGTTACTAAATGAAGGGTTTACCTGCGAAAACACACAGATTCCATACCTTCCAACCGTAACTGCAGCCGGTCATGCTGGAATATATACAGGTTCTGTACCAGCTATCCATGGCATTGCCGCTAATGATTTTATAATTCAGGCGATTGGAAAGTCTTTATATTGTACCGAAGATACTACTGTAAAAACAGTGGGAAGCAGCTCAAGGGCAGGTGAAATGTCGCCGGCAAATTTGCTAACCACTACAATTACCGACGAGCTGCGATTAGCAACAAATTTTAAGTCGAAAGTTATAGGTGTTGCTATAAAAGACCGAGGCGGAATTTTGCCTGCTGGCCATACCGCTAATGCAGCCTATTGGTTTGATGATGCCAGCGGAAACTGGATCAGTAGCACCTATTACATGACCGCCTTGCCAACTTGGGTAAACAATTTCAACAGCCAAAAACTACCAGAAAAATATATCAACCAAGACTGGAACACTTTATACCCTATAAATACTTATAGCCAAAGTACTGCTGATGACAACCAATATGAAGGCAAGTTCGAAGGAGAAAAAGCGCCGGTATTTCCTCACCTAACTTCTAAAATGTTTAAAGGAAATTATGGCATTTTGAGAACAAGCCCTTATGGCAACCAATTAACACTTGATTTTGTAAAAGAAGTGATAAAAAACGAGCAAATGGGTAAAGGTGCTAATACCGACTTTTTAGCCGTAAGCTTTTCTTCTACAGATTACGTTGGACATAAATATGGCGTGAATGCTATTGAAACCGAGGATGTATATTTAAGAATGGATAAAAACTTGGAAGACCTTTTCAATACTTTGGATGCCACCGTTGGGAAAGGCCAATATACCGTTTTCCTTTCTGCAGATCATGGTGCTGCGCATAACCCGGTATTTTTAACAGACCATAAAGTTCCGGCTGGTACGTGGGCAACATCGGCAATTTTAAGAAGTTTAAATTCCGCTTTGGAAAAAGCATTTAAGCAGACTAAAATAGCGTCAAGCTTTAGCAATTATCAGGTAAGCTTTAATAATAAATTAATTGAAAGCCAAAATCTGGATTATGAAGCTATTAAAGATTTTACCGTGAAATTTTTAAGAAAACAGGATGGCGTAGCTTACGCAGTTGATATGGAAAAAGTAGCGATGGCGAGTATTCCGGATGCGCTAAAAACCCGAATCATCAACGGATATAACCCAGAAAGAAGCGGTGCAATCCAAATTATATTAAAACCAGGTTTGTTCTCTGGCAGCACAACCGGCACAACACACGGCACTTGGAATCCTTACGATACACATATTCCTTTGGTTTTCATGGGCTGGGGCATCAAACACGGCTCGCTTAACCGCCAAACCAGCATGGCAGATATTGCCCCAACGTTAGCCGCTTTATTGCACATACAAGAGCCAAACGGAAATGTAGGTTTACCGATTGAAGAGGCCTTAAAGAAGTAGATTTTGTAAGTTTGCACAACAGTTGAAATAAGTCAATTGTTGTGCAATACTTTAATCTAATGAAAAAATACATATCCAAATTACATTACCTAACACAGGATTTACCAAATCTTACACATACGCAACAAGTTCAACTGGCTTGTGAAGCTGGTGCAAACTGGATTCAGTACCGTTGTTTTAGCAAAACAGATGAAGAAATGTTGGAGGAGCTACATCCTATTGCAACAATTTGTGACGATTGGGGCGCAACTTTAATTGTTACCGACCATAGCCACCTGGTACATTTGGCAGATATCCAGGGAGTGCATATTGAAAATGTAGATGCCGATATTACTTTGGTCCGCAAACAGATTGGCGAGGCTAAAACCTTGGGCGTTTCGGCAATAAATTTAGCGCAGATCAAGAAACATATTACCAACGGTGCAGATTATATCGGGTGCGGACCTTTTGCTTATACCGCAACCAAGCCCAATGATTTCCCGCTTTGGGGTTTACAAGGCTATAAAAAAGCAGTTGAAACTTTAAAAAGCGAGGGAATAAATTTCCCTTTGATTGCTGTTGGAGGTATAAAAGCTGAAGACGTTGTTGCATTAATGGACACAGGCGTAGCGGGTATTGCAGTTTCTGCAGCTATCAATCTTTCGGGAAATATTAAAGAAGCTTATCAAGAAATTCACCAATTGGTTTATTAGATAATAGTCTGCGCTGCTTATACTATATATTTATTAAAATCTTTCATCTGTATTATTCAATCCATATTTTAGTAGGAAACAAAATATGATGGAAATTGAATATAAATTTGATAGCATACCAAGTACCAATGCTATTATTGACCTTTACAGAAGCTCGGGAATTAACAGGCCTATTACTGATACCGAACGCATTGCGAAAATGTACAGGAACTCCAACTTGGTTGTTTCTGCGTGGATTAACGGAGAATTAGTGGGAATTGCCCGCTCGCTTACAGATTTTTGTTATAGCTGTTACCTGTCAGATCTCGCCGTAAATAAAGAATATCAACACCAAGGCATTGGGAAAAAACTGATAGAGCTTACGCAAGAAAAGATATCGCCAGAATCCATGCTCTTGTTACTTTCTGCACCTGCCGCAATGGGTTATTATCCTAAAATTGGTTTGCAAAAAGTAGAAAACGGTTTTATCATCAAAAGAGAAAGGTAGTTTAAATGGATAAAATTTTGGTTACCGGAGGCTCTGGTTTATTGGGTAGAGAAATTGTAAATCAACTGATTTCCGAAAAGCAAAATGTGGCTATATTAACTACGCAAACTCATCCTGACGTAACGGCAGGAGTGGAAGTTTTTACTGGTGATCTAATAACTGGAAAAGGTTTATCAAATGCCGTAATAAATACAAAAGCGATTATTCATTGCGCAAGCAACCCGCTAAATTTTGAAGAAACAGATGTATTGGGAACTCAAAATCTTGTAAAAGCAATTGATAAGCATCAGCCACCACATTTGATTTACGTTTCTATTGTTGGCGTTGACCGAAGCAATTATCCATATTACGTAGCCAAAAAGCAGGTGGAAGATTTGATTTCGGGAAGCGGAATTCCATTTACTGTGCTACGTACAACGCAATTTCATCAATTTGTGCATCGTTTGATTAATGGGTTTTTAAATACGAAAGAGAAATTGATACAAATTCCTGATGGGATGACGTTTCAGCCTGTTGCCCTTGACGAGGTTGCTAAAAGGTTGGTTTCCCTTTCTAAAAATAAAGCAGAGGGTTTATTGCCAAACTTTGGTGGCCCGGAAATATTGACTTTTGAAGAAATGTTCGAGCAATATCTTCAGGTATTCAAAAGTGAGATAGATTGGAAAACCGTTCCATTAGTTGCCCCGAGGTACGAACTGTTCCGGTCTAGCGTAAATCTGTGTGAAGGTAATGCCTTTGGTAAAACTACATGGAAGGAGTTTTTGGGTTCTTTGTGCTTTCCTTAGATTTCCGGAGGGTTCTAGGGATTTTCAGAATGGAATGTTTCCAAATTCTTTGAAATATTTAGAGAAACCGGCTTATTAGCGAGTTAGAGACTCTTATCTGTTATTTAATACTTAGAGACGCTACGCTAAGGACAGAGAATTCATTTTGATTTCAGTTCAATTTTGCAATCAGCTCTTCAACCCCAACCTTCACCTGCTCACCGCTTTCCATGTTTTTTAAGCTCAATAAACCGCTCTGCATTTCATCACCACCGATAACGAGTACAAAAGGAATGTTTTTATCGTTTGCGTATTGCATTTGCTTTTTCATTTTTGCACCGAAAGGGAAAAGCTCTGCATTAATGTCCGCTTGTCGCAGTTTATTTAAAATAGGTAAGCTAAAAGTCTCTTCCTGTTCGCCAAATACACAAATTAGAACTTTGGTACTTTCGTTCACGGTTGAAGGAAAAAGGTTCAATTCTTCTAAAACATCATAAATTCTATCAGCTCCAAAAGAAATTCCAACGCCGGTCAACCCATCTTTACCGAACATTCCGGTTAAGTTATCATATCTTCCTCCGCCACCGATGGAACCCATGGCAACTTCGTTGGTTTTTACTTCAAAAATACATCCTGTATAATAGTTTAACCCTCTGGCTAAAGTTAAATCTAATTCAACTTTTGCGGTTTTTAAGCTAAAAGAATTAAGATAGTTTAGCACTTTTTTGATCTCCTCGATACCTTTTTGCCCAATTTCAGAATTTGACAAAATAGAAGAAAGTGAGGCCAGTTTTTCTGAGTTTGACCCTGATAATAAGATTACGGGTTTTAAAGTTGCTAAATCTTCTGACTCAAAACCTTTTTCTAAAAGTTCTTTTTCTACCCCATCCAACCCTATTTTATCCAGTTTATCGATGGCTACGGTTAAATCTACAATTTGATCAGGTTTACCAATTAGCTCGGCAATACCCGATAAAATTTTTCGGTTATTGATTTTTATGGTAAAATCCTGCAAACCCAAATTGCTTAGCGCTTCATCGTAAATACAGATAAATTCGGCTTCATTTAATAAAGAATCGGAGCCTACAACATCCGCATCACATTGGTAAAACTCGCGGTAACGTCCTTTTTGTGGCCTATCGGCCCGCCAAACCGGCTGTACTTGGAAGCGTTTAAACGGAGAAGTAATCTCATGTTGGTGCATCACCACGTAACGGGCAAAAGGAACGGTTAAATCGTAACGGAGGGCTTTTTCAGAAATAATCGGCAAAAGCTTTTTCGAACTTAAATCTTCACCTTTCTGCTTTAAGCTTTCTGCTTTGAGCATATAATCGCCACTGTTCAAGATCTTAAAAATCAGCTGATCCCCTTCATCGCCGTATTTACCGGTAAGCGTATCCAAATTTTCCATGGTTGGCGTTTGGATCTCCTGATAGCCATATTTTTTGAATACTTTTTTTATCGTATCAAAAATATAATTCCGCTTAATCATTACCTGCGGACCAAAATCACGGGTTCCTTTTGGGATAGCTGCTTTCACATTTGCCATGGCGCAAAAGTAAACATTACAATTATTAATTTGTTTGTGCTTATTTAAGAAATCGAGGAATTAAATTGCGCTAGTTTGTAACGAGCGCTTATCATAGTTTTTTTGCGGTTGGTGTTATCACCATACCGCAGAAGCCGCTGGCTCGGTGATAACACCGACCACAGGAAAAAGATTGATGGTCTTTTTCTCATGTTCGATGCAATCGAACAACCATATTAAACGCTCATTAAAGAAACGAGCGTAAGCTTGTATGACGTAGGAAAGTTAATTAATTAATGTCTTCTATAACCGTTATCTCCACCTATATTATCCGGCATGGTTGTGCTGTTGCCTGCAAATTTCGAGAAGTTGAAAGTAAAGCTCAACATAAAGTATCGGGCCAACCGGTTACTTTGCGACAAAGTAGATGTGTTTCCGGTTGCGATGTACGAAAGGCTAGTGCTTTGATTTAAAATATCAAACGCCTGAAGTTTAAACGATGCTTTTTTGCCTTTTAAAAACTGTTTTTCTAAATAACTGTTGATGATTAAAGGATTGGTACTGATGCTGCTGTATCCGCTGTTGAAAGTTTTGTCCAAAGTGCCACCAAAAATCCATGTTTTTAGGAAATAAATCTTTGTGTCAACATTAAACCCTACTGAATTTACCTCGGTATTTGCGTTTACATTTAAGGTATTGGTGTTTTTACTGTAGGTATAAGTAGCTTCTGGAGTAAACTCAAACCATTCAACAGGATTTATTTGAAAACCTATGCGCTGACTTAAAATCAGGTTTTTTCCCGTGTTTTTTTCACTGTCTATAAAAGAGATATTGTTGTTGTAAATGGCAGATCCTCTAAATCTTAACACATATTTTTTCTCTTGAAAAGGTTTAGAGAAAGCATAGAAACCATTTAAATTATAATAGCCATCTGTATTTAAATACCTGTTTTCACGTAAAACGGTCGAATCTGTAGTAATAGGAAAACTGATGGTATTGGTTACAATTTTATCTTTTGTGGCGCTGTAAGATAAGTTAACGAATAATACATTTTGAGTTGCAAAATCAAAATTGGCATATCGCAATCTCACGTTGTTGGTGAATTCGGGACTTAAATTTGGATTACCAGTCACATAAAAGTTTTTGTTCGATTGATCCGTTATCGGCTGTAATTGGGTGTAATCCGGCTGGTTGCTTTGTCCGTCATATCTAAAGCTTAACTCTCTGGTCTTCGAGAATTTATAGCTAAACCTGGCACTCGGGAAAAGGTTAGTCACGCTTTTATCCGGAACAGTGGTATTGCTTTTTAATAAAGAGGGCTGTGCAGAAAAACCCAAACTGTAATTATATTTTTTCTCGTTTACCCGATAATTTAATCCAAATCTGTTGGTGATATAATCAAATTGATATTGATTGCTCTGATCGAGGTCTAAAGCCGGTGTATTTCCTTTAATATCGGTACTTTCTACCCGTCGGTCATTGTCTGTTCTGGCGAAACCGTAAGTGTAATTAAATTCCAGGTTTTTAGTTTCTGTTAACGGTTCCTGATAGGAAACTCTTAATTCTACATTATTGTTTTTATTATCGCCGAAGATCAATTGCCTTTGGTAGCTCTCGATTTGACCACTTGGTGTATTATCGTCTGACTGGTACAAATAATTCTGATTTTGATCTGTTGATGTAGAGTTAAATTCTGCGTTAAGCGATAAATTTCTTGCTTTAGCACCAAACCTATGGTTGTACAAAATTTCTGCGCCGTAGTTGGGTCTAGTGTAATCTGTAAGTTCTCTGGAAGTTCCTTTAGATGACGTTTGGGCGGTATTGATGTCGAAATTCGTAAAGGTATCTCCGCTATTATTATTGTACCTAAAATTTGGTTCAATCTTCAAATAATTCAAACTATCTATTTTATATTCAAAATTAAAATCGAACCGGTGACCGTTTGAAACCGCATCGGCATCGTTGTAATTGTTATTGTAAAAGGTATTATCTTGGGTTAAAATCTCTTGTAAATTACTGCTGGTTGTGGTATTATCTCTATTTGAGAAACTGTAGCTACCGTAAGCAGTAATTTTTTCGCCCCAGTTGTCCCGGTAATTAAAACCAATAGAGTTTACATTGGTTAGTCCATCGCCACCTTCAGAGCTGGATCCGCCTCTTCGCCGACCACCACCGGTATTGGTTAAATTAAAAACATTTGCGTTTATATTATTGAAATTAGCCAACAAAGCCAATTGCCTGTTGTTGTTAAAGCCAGCCGTAAAAACCGAACCTTGGTAACGGTCATTATTTCCGCCACCGACAATTCCTCGGGTTAAAAATCCTTTATTTTTATCTTCTCTAATTGTAAAGTTTAAAATTTTGTCGGCATCGCCATCTTTAACACCGGTAATATTTGCTTGGTCGCCGTAATCATCAATTACCTGAACGTTTTTTATCACATCTGCTGGCAATTGTTGGGTCGCTGTTTTAACATCGCCACCAAAAAAATCTTTTCCGTTAATGCGTATTTTGGTAATTGTTTTTCCCTGTGCAGTAACGTTTCCGTCTTTATCAACCTCAACTCCGGGTAACTTTTTTAGTAAGTCCTCCGCTAAAGCGTTTTCTTTAAGCTTGTAAGAATCTGCCCGGTACTGCAAGGTGTCTTCCTTAACAGTTACTTCGGGTGTGCCGTTAACTATAACTTCGCCCAGCATTTTGCTGTCGTTTTTTAAAATAATAGGGGCTAAAGTTTCTTGTGTTACGTTGGGTCGAATAGAAAAGCTTTTTTTAAAACTTTGGTATCCTAGTGAATTAACAGAAATAGAAAATTCGGTCGATTTTATGTTATTGAAAATAAAAGAGCCATCTACATTTGTGCTGGTTAAAACGGTATCTGTTGCTGTTGTTAGCTTAACGGCGGCGCCAATTACAGATAAGTTCGTAGTATCTTTTACAGTTCCGTTTACCGTTATAGAGGTTTGGGCTTTTACTAAATAAGAACAAATAAGGAACAGGCAGAAAACGGTAATTTTTTTCATTATGTATTTTGAGTTTTAACGATTACCAAAACCAACCTTATGTTTTGAGCGGGCGATGGTAAAATTTTATTGTGTTTGTTTGAAATTCAGCGAGTATAGCGAGTGTAGCTAAGTTTTCAAAGTATTTGCTACCTAAAGGGGTAATAAGTAGATGAAACTTAGTTTAAATAGGATTTATAGGTTTTTGTGATTAATATGTTGCAAAAGCGCTTCACGATAATGATCTGTAACCGAAATTTCTTTAGTTGGAAGTATGATGTGATTTCTTTTAAAAGCCGTCATATGGTTTAAGGATACGATGTAAGATTTGTGCACTCGCATAAAATCTTTTCCCGGCAGTTTCTCCTCCAGATAACGCATGGTTAAACGGGTAATAACCGGCTTAGCGTTATTTATCAAATAAATTTTGATGTAATCTTTAAGTCCTTCAATGTATTCTATTTCGTCGATTTTTATTTTGATGTTAGCATAATCGGCGTTTACAAATAAGTAGTCGTGATTTGCATTGCTGTTAACAGCCGGGTTGTTTTTCAGCTTATAAAGGTCATAAGCCTTGTTTGATGCTTTTAAAAATCGTTCTAACGAAATTGGTTTTAATAAGTAATCAACCACGTCAAGTTCAAATCCTTCTAAGGCATATTTTTCATAGGCGGTTACTAAAATAACCATTGGCGGCGTACTTGTTAAACTTTTTAGCATTTGTAAGCCACTTATACCGGGCATTTGGATGTCTAAAAAAACCAGATCAATTTGTCCTGTTTTTATAAATTCTAGCGCCTGAACGGCATTTTTGCAACAAGCAACCAAATTTAAAAATGGAAGAGACTTAATGTTGTCTTCCATTAGCTCTCTTGCTAAATGCTCATCATCAACAACTAAGCAATTAATCATGTTTTTCAAGTTTTAGCTTTACCTTATATTTTCCTCCGGTCTCGGTAATATTCAATTGATAGGCTTTTCGGTAAAGCAATTCTAACCTACGTTTTGTGTTGATAAGCCCAATTCCCGAACTGTTGTCCTTGGTATCGGTACTTGGTGCAATATCGTTTTCAACTTCAAAAGTAAGATAATCCTCAAAAACAGTGAGTTTAATGTCTATTACAGGTTTTTCTAAAGTTCCCATCCCGTGTTTAAACGCATTCTCTACAAAAGGGATTAAAATCATAGGCTCAAGTACAAAAATGTTTATATCTCCGCTAACGTTGAACAAAACTTCAACATCCTCGCCAAACCTAAGTTTTTGCAAATCTATGTAGCCCTGTAAATAGCCTATTTCTTGGGCAATAGGTATTTTATTCTCATTTCCCTCGTACAACATATACCTTAACAAGGCCGATAGTTGCAATAAAGCAGGCTCCATTTTGTCACTTTTTTTTCGGGCTAATGAAACAAGATTATTTAGCACATTAAACATAAAATGCGGGCTAACCTGAGACCGCAAAAAGCTAAGTTCTGTTTTTAGGTTTTCGGTTTCTTTTTCCTTTGTGATTTTCTGATTTTTTAGATAATCAACAATAATGCGGTAGCTACAGCTGATACCAACAATAAAAATATACCCAAATAAATCAGTGATAATGGATTTCTTCCACCGCTTTTTAGAGGGAAAAATATCGGTCTCAACATATTTAGAAATAAAATACGCAATCGCTAAGGTTAGCAAAAGCATTAAAAGATAAAATACCCAGTGTTTTTTTTTAAATATTACCGGAAAAAGGTAGTATGCATTAAGATAAAATATGACAATCAATAAAAAATTATTGATCAGCATACGATAAAGAAAATGATCGGAAAAACTGCCTGTTGGACCGTTGAATTTAAAAAGGATGGCAGGCAAAAGCAACATGCACCAAAAGGCAATATGCAAAGCTGTTAAAGAAATGTTTAAATTTTTAATGCTGAATTTTTTCAAATTATTAAGCTTAATCTATCAAAAGAACAATTCAGTAGGGTAACAAACAATAAAATAGGCTTAACCCACCATATTTTTAGACCAATAGCCTAAAAGCAGCTATAAAAAAATACCCGACCTCACGTTCTGAGGGCGGGTATTTTACACAATAAAACTTAGAAAAGATTTGTAACCCGAAATTTAATGTGTTATCAAACCTCTTTGTAGCCTTAGCACAAGACTACAGAGGCAGTATACGATAAAACTTAAAATAGGTTATTAAATTTTAGAATAAAAGTAGAAATAATTTTTTAAAATATAACATCCCTAAATAAATAGCCAATTTTTTGACTTCTAGGTTATTTTGACGGTTATTTTTTAAAACCTTTTCGTATCGACCTCGTACAAAGGATTATAAAAGTTCGGTTATGGTAGAAACAGAAGAAAACGGCTTGAATGAAGTCATACATTTTAATTTTGATAAAATGTACACCTACCTTGGACAGGACAGGGAAAGCATTAGGAAAGTTCTTTTAGCGGTTCTTGAAGAGCTTAAAATAACGGTAAGCAAGTTTGAAGAATGCAGAATTAACAGACGACTTAAAGAAATTAGAGATACTGCTCATAAGTTGGTTGAAACAACCGCTGCTGTTGGGTTAGATAGGCTTTGCGAAACCTTACAAAAAATTGAACGGTTAAACAGGTTTGATCCTATTGCTCTCGACAGAAATTTTAATAGCTTAAAAATGGAGATTTCACTTGTTAATAAATTAGTTAACAGGTATTTACTGGAAAAATAATGAAGCTTAAATGCTGTCGTGAAATAAAGAGTACATTCTAAAATGTTAAACCTATAATTATAAGTTTACTTCTATTCTACAATTTAAAACCGTTTTTAACGTAACATAGGGGTAAATAAGATCAATAAATGTTAATAATACCAAAATCATCCGATGAAAAGGAGCGATTAGAAGCATTAAATAGCTACCAAATCTTAGATACGCTACCTAAAGAAGCCTTTGATAGATTTACAAAACTTGCTTCAATCATTTGTGAAGTTCCTATTTCTTTAGTTTCCTTAATTGACGAGAACCGTCAGTGGTTTAAATCAAAACTTGGAATAGATATTGACGAAACTTCCAGAGATATAGCATTTTGTAGTCACGCCATTTTAGAAAGTGGTATCATGGAAGTTGAGGACGCCTCACAAGATGCTCGTTTTAAAGATAATCCCCTGGTTACCGCTGCCCCTAATATAAAATTTTATGCTGGTTGCCCCTTGGTTGATCCGAATGGCTTTGCATTGGGAACACTTTGCGTGGTGGATAGGAAGCCCAAAAAGTTACGACCTGATCAAAAAATGGCGTTGGAGTTGTTGGCACAATCTGTTATCGATTTAATTGTGCAACAAAGGAAAGTGCAGGAGGTTGAAAATTTCGATAGGCTTTTCAGAATTTCGAAGGATTTAATTTGCATTTTGGAACCAAGCGGAAATTTTGTAAACGTTAATCCAGGCTTTACGTATTTATTAGATTGGGACACGCCATCATTAATCAAGCAATCTTTTTTTGATTTTGTTCACCCGGATGATTTACTGGCAACCAAAGAAAAAATAGATAAGCTTGCTGCTGGGGCTTCAACGGTAAGTTTTTCGCACAGGTTTAGGGCTAAAGATGGTACATATAAGATTTTAGAATGGGCAGCAACGCCAGAACCATCAAGCAAAATGTATTTTGCTATTGCAAGAGACGTAACCGATGCCAGAGAAAAGGAAATTGCGTTGCAAAGATCCGAACTAAGATTGCGGGCCTTTTTTGAGAACTCTACCGGTTTTATGTGCACCCATGATTTGGATGGACGTTTTTTAACCATAAACAGTTCAGGAACCGAAAGTTTGGGCTACAGTACCGAGGAGCTTATAGGGAAAACTCTGTTTGATATTGTTCCAGAAGATAGGTACGAATACGTGAGAATGTATTTGGAAGCTATCAAGACCGATGGAAAGGCTGACGGTTTAATGAGAACCCGAGGCAGGAGTGGCAAAACATTAACTTGGTTGTTTAACAATGTTTTGGAGACAGACCCAAACGGAGAAAAATATATTATTGGGAATGCCGTAGATATTACAGAACGGTACCGCCTTGAAGCAGATTTAAAGCGTACCAAAGAAATGATGGAGCAAACCAATGGCGTTGCAAGAATTGGCGCCTGGGAAGTGAACCTGAAAACCGGTAAAATCTATTGGAGTAAAGTAACCAGAATACTTCATGAGGTGGACGAAAACTATGAACCTAGTTTAGAAAGAGCATTATCGTTTTTTGATAATGTGGACATCGTAGAAGAGGCCTTTAATAAAGCAATAGCCCAGGGTGTTTCTTACGATATGGAGCTTCAGGTTACTACGGCTAAAGGGAAAAAAATGTGGGTTCGTACCATTGGGACGCCCGAATTTAAAGATGGCAACTGTGTTAGGATTTTTGGAACCTTTCAGGATATTACGGAGAACTATCTACATAGGAAAGCTTTAAAAACCGCAAAAATTCAGGCAGAAGAGGCAAGCGTAGCGAAATCTGAATTTTTGGCGAGTATGAGCCACGAGATTAGAACGCCATTAAACGGAGTAATCGGGTTTACAGATTTGGTTTTAAAAACATCATTAAACCAAACACAGCAACAATATTTAACCATAGTAAACCAATCCGCCAACTCCTTATTAACAATTATTAATGATATTCTCGATTTCTCAAAAATCGAAGCAGGAAAATTAGAACTTGATATCGAAAAATCGGATCTGTTTGAACTAACCAGTCAATCATCAGATATTATTACTTTCCAAGCTCAAAACAAAGGACTGGAAGTATTGCTAAATATCGACCCTAATTTACCGCGATTTGTTTTTATTGATAATACCCGTTTAAAACAGGTGCTGGTAAATTTACTGGGCAATGCCGTTAAGTTTACAGAACAGGGCGAAATTGAGCTTAAAATATATGCTGAAAGTGATTTAAGGCATGAATATGTTGATTTTCATTTCGAAGTTAGAGACACAGGAATAGGAATTCAGCCCGATAAGCAACAAAAAATTTTCGAAGCTTTCTCTCAAGAAGACGCGTCAACAACAAAAAAATATGGCGGCACAGGTTTGGGGCTTACCATCTCAAACCGTTTATTAGGCTTAATGGGAAGCCAGTTGCAACTTAAAAGCAAGGTAGGTTTTGGTAGTAGCTTTTATTTTAAATTAAGATTAAAAGCAGAACATGGCGAGGCCAATTTATCAGATGATATTAGTTTTGTTAAAAATGTTTTAGTTGTTGATGATAACCAGAACAACAGGCTCATTTTAAAACAAATGCTTTTGCTTAAAGACATACAGGTTACTGAAGCAAAAAATGGTTTGGAAGCCCTGCAATTATTAAGCGAAGGTAAAAGGTACGATGTGATATTGATGGATTACCACATGCCATACATGGACGGGCTGGAAACTATAGAGAAGATACGTAAAAGCTTCGAACAGCACCCAGAGGACCAGCCAATTATGTTATTGCACAGCTCATCAGATGATGATAAAATAATTCAGGTATGTGAAGAGCATGGCGTTGTTTTGCGGATGGTTAAGCCTATTAAAATGCAGGATCTTTTTAGCAAACTTGCAAAACTAAACCATAAACATGAGAGTGGAACTGTAGCCGTTGAGGAAGAAAAACTTCAGGATGATTCATCCTTCGTTATATTAGTTGCTGAGGATAATTTGGTAAATAAATTATTAGCCAAAACTGTAATCGCTAGAATTTTGCCCAACGCCAACATAATTGAGGCAAATGACGGCACAGAAGCAGTAGAGCAATACCAATTGCATCACCCTGATTTAGTACTGATGGATTTGCAGATGCCGGTAATGAACGGTTGGGAAGCCACAGAAAAAATTCGTGAATTACAAGCAGATGGCAACCCGGCTACCACAATAGTTGCTTTAACCGCTGGGAACGTAAAAGGCGAGAGAGAAAAGTGTTTAGAAATTGGTATGGATGATTTTTTAACGAAACCTTTTGTTGAAGAAGATTTGGCAAGCCTTTTTTCTAGATGGCTTAAAAAAGATACGCCAACGGAAATCGGAGAAATTGAGAATCCAAAACAACATGCTCATTTTAACGTAGATACGCTTAAACAATTTATGGGGCAAGATGTTGAAACCGTTAAACTTGTGTTAAACTTAACCATTGATGAACTTAGAAAAGTTGACGCAAATTTGAAAGAATTTGTTGCTTCGCCTGATTTGAATGAAATTAATGCGCTTGGGCATAAGTTATATGGCACCGCATCCGGAACGGGGTTAGAAGTTTTGGCAAATATGGCCAGAAAGCTTGAACAGTTAGAAACAGTAGAAAACTTGCAATTGAAATCTCTTTACCTTGCTTTACATGACGAGGTTGAATTGGTAATTGATCGTATAAACAAAGAATTAGAAAGTTTTGTTTAAAAAAACATCATTATTACCAGATGTTAAAAAAGTCGTTAGTTCATATCTAACGACTTTTAATCAGACTTTAATCAGACCGGGATTAGTTTAATATATTAGCTACCCAATCTTTTTAAACCTTCTTTGGCCTTGGTTTCAATACTGTTTTCGTACTCATGATCTTTCATAGCGATAGCCTGTTTGTAAAAACTAATGGCTCTGGCTTTATCATTTTTAGTTTCATAAATATGACCTATGTTTAAAGCCGCGTTTGCTGCAAAATAATAACTGGTTTGTTTACCAATATTAACGGCTTTTTGGTAATTAACGACGGCTTCGTTATCACGCGATAGTTCATCGTAAATTCTTCCCAGCCGGTAGTAAAACTCAATTTGATCTCTTTTTAATCTAAAATCTCCAACATCTTTACCAGACAAAGTTTGTAATGCCTGGCTATAATAACCGCCATCAAACTGAAACCTCGCTTTTAACAAATTTATATCCGGAGCGGCATCATTGGCTTCTTTTAAGGCTTGCTTATCTTTCTCATCGTATAAATCGCCTTGGGTTTTTACCATTTTTAAAAATGCGTTATAACGGTTAATATCTCCTCGCAAAAAATAATAATAAGCTAATTTTAGGTAACCATCTTTTACAAAATTAATCCCTTTATAATCTTTTAAATAATTAATAAGGTAAACATTCGCATCTGAATCCATCCGGTTTAGTTTTGCAGTCCCTAAAAGGTAATCAAGCTTGGGAAAATCCATATAGCTGGCTCCCTTAGGTCTTTTCATTAGGTAAGCAATTGCGCTGTCGTTATGTGAATCTCGGCTGGCAACGTACCCTTGTAAATAAGCTTTTAGCAAACTTCGGCTGTTCATAGTGTTGGTGTAGCCAATTGTTTTGCTGTAATTGGTTTTATTTTGCAATAAGTCGGTTTCTATATAGCACAAGAAAAACACAACCTCATCAGAATAAAAACTGTACGGAGTTTTAGGTAAAGATGTGATTAAACCTTCCAAAGTTCTGATTCCGTAATTTGCGTTTCCGCTAAAACCAAAAGTGCTTGCAATGCTTTTTATGTTTGAGGGTATTGAGCCCAAAACCACATCAATTAAACCAGCGCTTTTTTTGTTCGGCAAAAATGACGGATATTTCTTTTGGTTCTCGTTTAACAGATTGTCTGCTTTTTTAACATCAAAGCCAGAGGACATATAATCCTGAAATCGACTTTTTAGCAAACCCCATTGCAGGTAAATTTCTGCTTGGGCAAAAAGGTAATAAGGTGAGTTTTTGTTCTGTTTACTTAAAAAGGAAATCCGCGAATCTCTCCGGGATTTTAAACGTTCATAATCAGCTTTATTTTCTGATGATAGCAGTGTAAAGAAATCAATATAATTATCTAGTAATACCGGAATCGCATTTTGTGGATTTTGGGCTTTCTCTCGTTGTATGAGAATATTTGCATCCTTAATGCGTAAATCAAAGATGGCGTTATAAGCATTTACACAATTGCTGTTGAAATCGAAATTGGCTTTGGTAATCAGGGCGTTGCTTAAAATAAAAGCGAGTACTACGAGGAGCTTTTTAATCATTAAATGTAAATTTTTATAAAAAGAAAAAACATCTTGAGTTCATCAAGATGTTTTCCTTAAGAACAATAAAAATACCAATATTAAACGGCTGTTCCTTTTATTTCTTCTGCCATAGTTTCGTCAACTAAAATACGGCCGCAGTGTTCGCAAACGATGATTTTTTTACGTTGACGGATATCAGACTGGCGCTGAGGTGGAATTTGGTTGAAACAACCAGAGCATGAGTCACGCTCGATAGTTACCACAGCTAAACCATTTTTAAAGTTCCCTCTTAAACGGTTGTAAGCAATTTTTAAACGGTCGTCAATTTTTTCAGTAGCTTTTTCAGCCTCTTTCAACAACACTTCTTCTTCTTTCTGAGTTTCTGATGTGATGTTTTCAAGTTCGGTTTTTTTGCTTTCAAGGTCTTTTTTTCTTTCCTCTAAAGCAACCAAAGCGTTTTCGTAAATCTCGGTTTTGCTGTTGATTTCAAACTGAGTTTCCTTGATTTTCTTTTCAGATACCTGAATATCCAATCCTTGAATTTCAATTTCTTTTGAAATAGCATCAAACTCGCGGTTGTTTTTTACGTTGTTTTGCTGAGTTTCGTATTTTTTGATCAATGCCAAAGATTCCTTAATCATATTTTTACGATTAACGATAGCATCTTCTAAATCATCTAAATCTGACTTTATCTTTTGGATACGAGTTTCTAATCCGGCAACGTCATCTTCTAAATCTGCTACTTCCATTGGAAGCTCTCCACGGGTCTGACGGATTTTATCAACTTTGGTGTGGATGGTCTGTAGCTCGTATAAAGCTTCAAGCTTTTGTTCTACGGTTTGTTCCATTAAGACAAATATTTTATTGGGTTTGTATTATTTTCTGTTAAACGGATTGCAAAGTTAGGAAATTTTTTCGTAATAATATCCAATAGTAAATGTTGCGTAAATTGCTCACTTTCAAAATGTCCAATGTCTGCAATTATTAGTTTGTCTTCTGCATCAAAAAATTCGTGATATTTAAAATCGGCAGTTATAAAAACGTCTGCATTTGCGCTAATCGCATTTTTCAATAAAAAACTACCCGAACCTCCGCATACCGCAACACGTTTAACTTTTTTAGGTAAAACCGCTGTATGGCGAATTACAGTTAATTCCATTGCCGTTTTTAGGTGCTTCAAAAATTCCATTGCATCCATTTCTTCGCTTAGTTCACCAACCATTCCGGCTCCAACTTCTTGATGTGGATTGCTTAAGCTGTACAAATCGTAAGCGACTTCTTCATAAGGATGGGCACTTAACAATGCTTTTATAATTTTAGTTTCCGCTTGTGCGGGATAAACCACTTCTACTCTTTGTTCCTGTTCTAAATGTGTTTCACCTTTTTCGCCAACAAAGGGATTTGCGTTTTCATTTGCTTTAAAGCTTCCTTCTCCGTTTACCGAGAAACTGCAATTGCTATAATTGCCAATTTCGCCTGCTCCGGCATTAAAAATGGCGCTTTTAACAGCATCGGCGGAAGCCAGAGGAACAAAAAAGCAGAGTTTTTTAAGTATGCCGGATTTGGGAGCTAAAATTCTGCAATTAGTTAAACCGATTTTCTCGCAGATTTTGGCATTTACACCGGTGGCAATACTATCCAAATTGGTGTGGATGGCGTAAAGTGCAATATTGTTGGCTATGGCTTTCATCACCACACGCTCCACATAACTGTTGCCGTTAAATCTTTTTAAACCTTTAAAAACAATGGGGTGATGCGAAATGATGATACCGGAACCTGTGGCAATTGCTTCATCAACTATGGCTTCGGTACAATCTAAACTAATTAAGGCTTTCGTAATCGGTTGGTTGTAGTCGCCAACAATTAAACCCGAATTATCATAACTTTCCTGATAATTGGATGGCGCAATAGACTCTAGATAGTTTGTTAAATCTTTGATCTGCATAAGCTCAAATTTTAAAGACCCGGTTATAGACGAAGCTTAAAGCTAAATAAAAAAGTGGATTTTTTGTGGCGTAATACAGTGCGTAAGTTGTATATCCTGGTGGTGAGTATCCAAAATTTTATCGATAGGCTCAAATAATGAAACGCCAATTTTTAAAACCCCAGGCTTACATTGCTCTAAAAATCTATCGTAAAATCCTGCGCCGTACCCAACTCTATGTCCTTGCTTATCAAATACCAATAAAGGAATAATCACCGCATCAATTAAATGGAGATCAATGTTTTCGCCATATAAAGGCTCCGGAATGTTCTGTTTGTTTTTTACTAAAACGGTAGACTCTGAGTCAAAAACAATAGCTTCCATTTCTTTAGTTTTAAAATCGCATCGTGGAACAACCATCCGAATCTGCGGATGTTGGGTTTTAAAGAAATTTATAAACTCGAATGTATCTATTTCCTTTTTTTCTATAATTGGAAGAAATAGGTGGACGGTCTTTATTTTTGACCAATCAAACTTTATAAAATGCGCAAGTAAATCATCGTTTAATCGCCAAAAGTCGCTTTTCGAAAGTTTTTCTCGGTCCTGAATCGCCTGTTTTCTAAGGGTTTGTTTCTCCAATTTTGATAAAGTAGCTTGGCGTAAAGATATGAAAGAATCAGATTTAAATTGTGTAAAACAAAAACGGCCTCATAAAATGAGACCGCTTTATCAACCTAAACCTATATGAAAAAAATTTTTGTTCTTTACCGAATAGAATGTAAATCCGCGTTATTACATTCGATTTGTTATACAAAAGTACAGTTTATTTTGAGCTAAAAGGATTTTTAACGCTGTGTAACCACATTGTTATAATAGGTGTGTGCGACCACTTTTACTTGTAATCGCTAATGTGGAGTCTGTTTTGGCAAAATTCGTACTCGTGGTTTTGGTTTGAGCACACAATTACCAATCTGTTAGCAGTAAATTTTTGTATTAAGGAATGGTACCAGCTAACCCCTTGTTCATCAAGGTTTGATGTAGGTTCATCAAGCAGTAAAATAGGTGTATCAGCACAAAAAGCGAGGATTAATTTAACCCTTTGTTTCATGCCCGAAGAGAAATATTTGAGCTGTTTATTTTTGCTACCTTCCATATTTAGCAATGCAATCAATTCTTTATTCGATAGGTTATCTCTTCGGGTTTTAAACTCGAAATGAAAATCTAGAACCTCGGTAAGTGTAAATTCTTCTATCAGTTCCAGATAAGGCGCAGCTAATGCTAAATATTGAAATACCTGATCTATTTCAATTTGTTTGTCATTATTTTGATAGGAAATTATGCCTTCGGATTGGCTTAAAGCGCCCGAAATAACTTGTAGCAACGTTGATTTGCCTGAACCGTTTATACCTAAAATGGCATAAGATTTCCCGGTTTCAAAAGTGTAATCAATATTTCTAAAGATCCACTCCCGGTTAAATCTTCTGCCAATTTTTGATAAGGTGATTTTCATTTCGAAAATCAGGAAGTTCCAAAACTCTTCATCACACCTCTGTTAGAGTTTCTGATGAAGTTGATAATTTCGTCTCTTTCTTCAGTAGGTTTAAAATCTGCCTCAATAATATCCAAAGCCTTGGTTACATTATTGTTTTTAACAAACAGAACGCGGTAAATTTCCTGTATTTCGTTAATTTTTTCTGATGAAAAACCTTTTCTACGCAGGCCTACAGAGTTAATTCCTGTGTAGGATAACGGCTCGCGGGCCACCTTTACATAAGGAGGAATATCTTTACGCACTAATGAACCGCCTGTTACAAACGAATAAGAACCAACTTTACAGAACTGGTGAATGGCTACCATTCCTGCTAAAACCACATTATCGCCGATGGTAATATGGCCGGCTAAAGTGGTGTTGTTAGAAAAAATACAGTTATCGCCCACCACACAATCATGCGCTACGTGGCAATAGGCCATCAATAAACAGTTGTTGCCTACTTTGGTTTCCCATCTATCGTTAGTTCCACGGTTAATGGTAACGTATTCTCTAATTGTGGTATTATCGCCAATAACAGCGGTTGTTTGCTCGCCGGCATATTTTAAATCCTGCGGGATAGCAGAAATTACTGCGCCAGGGAAAATCTTACAGTTTTTACCAATTCTGGCGCCGTCCATAATGGTAACGTTGGAGCCAATCCAGGTTCCTTCACCAATTTCTACATCTTTATGTATAACCGCAAACGGATCAATAACTACGCTGTTGGCAATTTTTGCCTGTGGGTGTATGTATGCTAAAGGTTGTATCATTATTGATTTTCGGTTTTTTCGTGTCTGGATATTTGCGCCATCATTTCGGCTTCTACAACTATTTTCTCGCCCACCATTCCTACGCCTTTCATTTGGGCAATTCCACGGCGGATAGGCTCCATCAAATCGCATCTAAAGATGATGGTATCGCCAGGTGAAACCTGAGCTCTAAACCTAACGTTGTCTATTTTTAAGAAATAGGTAAGGTAATTTTGAGGGTCTGGTACGGTGCTTAAAACTAAAATACCACCTGTTTGCGCCATCGCTTCAATTTGTACCACACCCGGAAGTACAGGTGCGCCCGGAAAATGTCCTTTAAAAAACTCTTCGTTTATGGTTACGTTTTTTACGCCAACAACATAAGTTTTTGTAAGCTCCAGAATCTTGTCGATATACAGAAACGGCTGACGGTGTGGCAAAATATTCATGATCTGTACCGTATCATAAAGTGGTTTTACAGTAGGATCGTAAATATGTTGTACTTTTTTCTTTTTATCTTTTTTTATTGCTGCCTTTATTTTTTTTGCAAAAGCAACGTTTGCGGCGTGGCCGGGTCTGGCCGCCATTACATGACCTTTTATTGGTGTACCGATTAAAGCTAAATCGCCAATAATGTCCAATAATTTATGTCGAGCTGGCTCGTTTTGGTAGCGAAGTTCTATGTTGTTCAAAATCCCTTCACGGGCAACTTTAATATCATCGCGGTTAAAGGCTTTGGCTAAATCAGCAAGCTCATCTTCGCTAATTTCATGGTCAACAATTACAATCGCATTGTTGATATCGCCGCCTTTAATTAGGTTATGCTTTAAAAGCATTTCCAGCTCATGTAAAAACACAAACGTTCTGCATGAAGCGATTTCGTCTTTAAAATCGCTGATGGAAGTTATGGTAGAATGTTGGCTTCCTAAAACTGGCGAATTATAATCTACCATACAGGTAAAACGATAATCGTCCAACGGCATTACTACCATTTCTACTTTTCTGTCATCTTCAGAATAATGGATGTTATGCGGAATATGGTAATATTCTCGTTCGGCATCTTGTTCTTTAAAGCCGACTGTTTCCAAAGCGTTCACAAATTCAATCGCACTACCGTCTAAAATAGGAACTTCAATACCGTTAAGCTCAATCATCACATTATCAACCTCGCAACCAACCAAAGCAGCTAACACATGTTCAGTTGTGCTCACACTAGCGCCGTTTGCGGTTAAAGTTGTACTTCTAGAAGTGTCAGAAACATTATCAACATCGGCATCTATTACTGGTTCTCCAGGTAAATCCACTCGTTTAAATTTATAACCGTGGTTTTCTGGGGCTGGTTTAAAAGTTAAGGTAACGTTGGCACCGGTGTGTAAACCTACACCTGCAACACTAATTTCTGATTTTATTGTTCTTTGCCTAAGGTTCATTTTTTAAAATAAATTTAAGAAGATGGTTGCTGTAGTTTAGCTATAGCTTTTTGTAACTCCTCTATTTTTCTTTCCATTTCAGGTAGTCTTTGGATAACGACCTGCGATCTCATGTAATTCTGATAACTAGTTGCCGGCGCTCCGCCCCATTTTTTTCCTTCTTCCTCAATAGATTTATTGATTCCGGATTTTGCTTGTATTTGAGTGCCTTTTGCTAAAGTAATATGACCAACTATGCCTACTTGTCCGCCAATTATACTGCTTTCGCCGATTTTAGAACTACCGGAAACGCCTGTTTGGGATGCAATTACGGTGTTTGTACCAATTTCTGCGTTATGAGCTATCTGTATAAGGTTATCCAGTTTAACACCTTTTCTGATAATTGTTGAGCCCATTGTAGCCCTGTCGATACAAGTATTGGCGCCAACTTCTACATCATCTTCAATAATTACATTGCCAATTTGGCTAATTTTATGGTAAGATCCGTCAGCTTGCGGAGCAAAGCCAAAGCCGTCGCTACCAATAACAGCGCTTGCATGAATGGTTACTTTATTGCCGATAACACAATCGTGATAAATTTTTACGCCGGTATATAAGGTAGATTCGACACCAATTTTTACGGTGTCGCCAATATATGTTTGAGGATAGATCTTAGTTTTATCGCCGATAACCGCATTTGCCCCGATATAGGTAAAAGCACCAATATAAACGTCTTGACCAATTTTTGCCGTTGGATCAATAAAACTTGGTTGCTCAATACCAACTTTATGCAGTTTTATGCTGTTGTACCTCTCCAATAAAACAGAAAAACTACTGTAGGCGTCTTTTACCCGTATTAAAGTTGGGCTTACAGGCTTTTCTAAAACTAGATCTTCATTTACAATTACCACGGATGCGCTGGTAGTATAAAGAAAGGGTTCGTACTTTGGATTTGCAAGAAAAGATAATGCTCCTTCCTGTGCCTCTTCTATTTTTGCTAACTGAAAAACCTTTACATCTCCGTTCCCCTCAAGGCTACCGTTTAGTAATAAGCAAATCTCTTTTGCGGTAAATTGCATGTTCCAAAATTAACTGATATTATTAAATGAACAAATTGTTATTTAAATAACAACTTATCCTACTCAAATTTAGTGTAACATAAAATGTTTTTTGTCACTGTTTTTGATAGCGCTTCAACGTTTGCATTGTCAGATGCGGTAGCGATATCCTGTAACGTTCCGTCTTTCATCAATATGTTGATACTGCCACTGCCGGTCTTGTAAGCCATATTATTGATGCTGCTTTTAAAAACAAAATAGCTGATATTTTTTTTATCGAGGTTTAGGCGTTCTTGTACCTTTTCTTTTAAATTGTTGAATTTTTTTTGGTCGATTTTAGCACCACTAATTTCTACTTTGTACAAATTTCTGCTAATTAGGTTGGTGCATAAGGTATTTAAGATAAAATCCTGATGTTTTTGCCAAACTTTAATTGATGACATTACATCATGATCGTCTAATAACGAAAAATAATAAAGGTTTTCTTTATCGTTTAAAAAGGTATCTTCATTAATATCCTTATAAAGAAAATGTTTTAAAGCCGGAGTTGCAAATAAAGCTTCGCCATTTTTTGCGAGTTCTTTGGCTCTTTCCAATATTTTAACCAATAATTGTTCGGCGGCAATAACTGTTTTATGCAGATAAACCTGCCAGTACATTAAACGTCGGGCTATCAAAAACTTTTCGATGGAGTAAATCCCTTTTTCTTCAACAACCAAATTTCCGTTATCGATATTCAGTAATTTTATAATCCGATCCGAGCTTACCGTACCTTCTGTTACCCCGCTAAAAAAACTGTCGCGGTTAAGGTAATCAAGCCGGTCTAAGTCCAGCTGACCCGAAATTAACTGATGTAAAAACGGTTTGTGGTATTGGTTGTTAAATATCTGCAAAGCCAAGTCCAACTTGCCGTTAAACTCTTCATTAAGGCTATCCATCAGCAAGCGACTTATAGTTTCATGTGAAACGCCGTTTACCAAAGTATGCTCAAGTGCATGAGAGAAAGGTCCGTGGCCGATATCATGCAATAAAATGGCGATACAGGCGGCTTCTGCTTCCTCGGCAATAATTTCATGTCCTTTACTTTGCAGGTGCTCAATGGCCAACTGCATTAAATGCATAGCGCCAAGCGCATGATGAAAACGGGTATGCAATGCACCGGGATAGACCAGGTGCGTCATCCCCAACTGTTTAATGTATCTTAACCTTTGGAAATAAGAATGTTCTATTAAATCAAAAATTAATGGGCTCTTAATACTGATGAAACCATAAACCGGATCGTTAATTATTTTATTCTTATTCAAGCGAAATCAAATTATAAGGCACAAAAATTGTTAATTTTATAGGCCGGAGTAAATTCCCTGCAAATATTGAGATTTTCTCAAGATAATCATTTAAATAGATTTAAAATATATGCAATTAGCAAATATATTGTGGGCCGATGATGAGATTGACCTTTTAAAACCCCATATCCTTTTTTTAAACGAGAAGGGTTACCAAATAGATACCGCAACAAATGGCAGAGATGCGTTAGATATTTTTAAAACCAAAGATTTTGACATCGTTTTTTTAGACGAGAATATGCCCGGTTTAACAGGTTTAGAGACTTTAACCGAGATAAAAACAGTAAACCCCGATGTGCCGGTGGTGATGATTACCAAAAGCGAGGAAGAATATTTGATGGAAGATGCCATCGGCTTTAAAATTGACGATTACCTAATTAAGCCGGTAAACCCTAAGCAAATTCTTTTAACTATTAAAAAGCTTACGGATAACAAGCGTTTGGTGAGCGAGAAGACATCTACCGCCTACCAGCAGGATTTTAGAAACTTGGGCATGTTGCTTAACGATAACTTAAGATACCAAGAATGGGTGGACGTTTACAAAAAGCTGATTTTTTGGGAACTGGAGCTGGAGAAGTTGGACGACGAAGGAATGCATGAGATTTTAACCATGCAAAAAGCCGAAGCCAACGCACAGTTTTCTAAATTCATCGAAAAAAATTACTTGGATTGGATTAAAAACCAAGACAAAGCGCCTATGTTTTCGCACCAGCTTTTAAAGAAAAAGGTTTTCCCTAATTTAAGCGAGCAAGTGCCAACTTTCTTTATTTTGATCGATAATTTACGTTACGATCAATGGAAAATCATTAACCCGATAATTACCGAATATTTTAGGTTAGAGGAGGAAGATATTTATTACAGTATTTTACCCACCGCTACGCAATACGCCAGAAATGCAATTTTTGCTGGAATGATGCCTTCTGATATGGAAAAACGCTTTCCGGGTTTGTGGCAAAATGATGAGGATGAAGGCGGAAAAAATCTTTCTGAAGACAAATTTTTGTTCGATAACGTCAAAAGATCGGTTAGGAAAGATGTTAAGGTTTCCTATCATAAAATTTTAAATCAAGATCAAGGCAAAGATTTAAACGAAAGCCTGCACAGTTTAATGGGTAACGACTTAAACGCGATTGTTTACAACTTTGTAGATATGCTTTCGCATGCTCGTACAGATATGCAAATGATTAAAGAACTGGCAAATGACGATGCCGCTTACCGTTCAATTACGTTGGCTTGGTTTGAGCATTCGCCTCTTCTGGACCTCATCAAACGTTTATCGCAGAAAAAATGCCGCTTGATAATTACCACCGATCATGGAACCATTAGGGTAAAGCGTCCAAGCAAAGTAATCGGCGATAGAAACACAAATTCAAACCTTCGTTACAAACAGGGTAAAAATTTAGACTATAACCCAAAAGAAGTGTTTTTGGTTAAAAACCCTTCAGATGCCATGTTGCCCAAACTGCATGTTAGCTCTAGCTATATTTTTGCAAAAGAAGACAGCTATTTCGTTTATCAGAACAACTACAATCAGTTTGTTAATTATTTTAACGAAACTTTCCAGCATGGAGGAATTTCTATGGAGGAAATTATTATTCCCTTTGTAACCTATAAAAACAAATTTTAACTTTAAGCAATGAAAATTGAAGTTAATGGTGTTGATGAGTTGGAAAGTGTTAGTCAGCAAATTTTGAGTTTTGCGGGAGATGAAAAGATATTTATGTTTTACGGGCAAATGGGCGCCGGAAAAACCACTTTAATCAATAACCTTTGTGCTTATTTAGGTACACATGATAAAACATCAAGCCCTACTTTTTCAATTGTTAACGAATATAGTTTAGATAAAGGAAGCATATTTCATTTCGATTTTTACAGGTTAAAAAATCAAACGGAAGCGTTGGATTTTGGTTATGAGGATTATTTTTATTCGGGAAATTACTGCTTTATAGAGTGGCCCGAGAAAATCCCAGATTTATGGCCAGATAGTTTTGTTGAAATTAAAATTGAAGTTTTAGAGGGCGATAAGCGGGTGATTGAGGTGGAAAGAATTTTGTGATTGTCAGCCTGAGCGGAGTTCGAAGGCTAACCGGAAGTTTACAGAGCTAAACTCAAGAAGATTAGGACTATAAGGGGCCTATTTGAAAAAACTGTAGGTTTTGCGTTAAGGATTGAAATGGATACCGGCCCGTGAATAATGCCTAGTGCAGTATAAATGCAAAGCCTGCCCGAACGCCCAAAAAAAGAAAAATGATAAGATGAAAAAAATGATGGGTAGTTGTTTATCCGAAGTTGCACAACAAGCTATGATGCAACCTCAGGAATCTTTAGAGGGAATTAAGCAAAAGAAAAACAGCTTATATATCGGTATTCCCAAAGAAACTTCTTATCAGGAAAACCGAATTGCGTTAACGCCACTTTCGGTTGCTTTATTGGTAAACAGCGGGCATAGTGTTGTAATTGAAGCCGGTGCAGGTTTAGCCGCTAATTTTGCCGATATAAAATACAGCGAACAAGGCGCAAAAATAGTACACGACGTTAATGAGGTTTACCAAGCAGATATCATTATAAAAATTGCCCCACCAACCACTGAAGAAATAGCCATGATGAAGCACAACCAAATTGTGTTTTCGGCATTACAAACTGCCACCTTAAAAAAAGAGCATTTAACTGCGTTGATGAACAAAAAAATCACCGCGTTAGCTTTTGAATATTTACGGGATGAAGGCAATGTTTTAAGTGTGGTACGGGCAATGAGCGAGATAGTCGGCTCAACCTCGGTTTTAATTGCCGCCGAGTACGTGAGCAATGCTTTTGGGGGAAAAGGTTTAATGTTGGGAGGTGTAACCGGCGTTCCGCCTACAGAGATAGTGATTTTAGGTGCCGGAACTGTTGGCGAGTTTGCTGCCCGTACGGCTATCGGTTTAGGTGCAGAAGTTAAGGTATTTGATTCCTCTTTATACCGTTTACGTCGTTTACAAAACAATATAGGTTCAAGGGTTTTTACCTCTGTAATGCAACCTTTGGTTTTAGAAAAAGCAATCACAACCTGCGATGTGGTAATTGGCGCCATACGAGCGAAACATGGGCGTAGTCCTTGCGTGGTTACCGAAGAAACTGTTTCTAAAATGAAACCGAATTCCGTAATTATTGATGTAAGTATTGACCAAGGGGGCTGTTTTGAAACTTCGGAAGTTACCAACCATAAAAATCCAGTTTTCAGAAAACACGATGTAATTCATTATTGTGTGCCAAACATTGCTTCTCGCGTAAGCCGTACAGCAACCTATGCACTTACCAATATATTTACGCCAATTTTAATCGATATAGGCGAAATGGGAGGCTTAATGAATTTAATTTGGGACAAAACTGGCATAAGAAATGCAGTTTACATTTACCAAGGCGCTATGACAAATAAAGATTTGGCGCAACATTTTGGTTTTCCGCACAAAGATTTAAATCTTTTAGTGGTTAGTAAGCACCAGTAGTATGGCTAAAGTTACTTTCAGAGATTATCCCCAAATTTTAAAGGAAACGTTTAATGCTTTTATGGCCGATAAAGGCTTAAAGTTAAGTGCTTCTTTGGCTTATTACACTATTTTTTCTCTAGCACCCATGTTGATTGTTTTGCTATCCATTGGTGGAATTTTTTACGGACAAGACGCTTTGCAAGGAAAAGTATTTTCTCAGATTAATGATTTTATCGGAACCGATGCGGCCGTCCAAATTCAGACCACTTTACAAAAATTGCAACTTTCTGGAAAAAGTACAACTGCAGCAATTACTGGTCTAATCACTTTGTTAATTGGCGCAACTGGGATTTTTGTGGAGATTCAGGATTCCATTAACCAAATTTGGCGGGTAAAAGCCGTTCCTAAAAAAGGCTGGCTTAAATTAATTATCAACAGAATACTATCACTATCCATGATTGCCAGTTTGGGATTTTTACTCATTGTTTCATTACTTATCAATAGCTTGGTTTTAATCTTTAGTGATGTTTTAATGCGTTTTCTGCCCGAGTTTACGTTTATTTTTATTGATGCGTTAAACTTAGGCATCACGTTTTTGGTGCTCATGGTTTTATTTGGGGTCATTTACAAAGTTTTACCCGATGTTGAAATAAAATGGAAACAAATTAAAGCAGGCGCTTTTTTTACGGCCCTTCTTTTTATGCTCGGTAAATATCTAATCGGCTTATACATTCAGTTTGCCGCTGTTGCCGATATTTACGGCGCAGCGGGTACCGTTGTAGTCATCGCGGTTTGGGTTTATTATTCGGCTGCAATTCTGTTTTTCGGCGCCGAATTTACGTGGGCTTACGCCAAAGTCCGTGGCGATACTATCCGTCCTTCAAAACATGCCGTTGCAATAAAGCAAGTGGAGGTTGAGCAAGACAACAAACCGGTAGATTTAACTTAATTTTATTAGTTTAGCCACCTTATTAAAGCCGAAATGCGTAGCTACCTCTTATTTATTTTCTGTTTTTTTACATCCAGCGCTTTCTGCCAGACAGCCCCGCGGTTTAATCCAGATACATTGCTGACCTTTAAAATGGATAAAGATGCCGTTGTAAAAGTGGGCAAAGCGGGTTTGGACATCGAGGATTTTATCAACGAAATTATTAGAGACACCAGCTTTTACGAAGCGTTTAGAAAAATGTCTAACTATCATTTCAGTGCCCAAAATAATCTTTATACCTATGATAAAAAAGATAAAATTACCGGAAGCATCTTCAGGAAACTAATCCACTCGCCAACGGGTAACCATCTTAAAATAGTAGAAGAGAAAACCAAGGGCGATTTGTATAAGCGTAACGGGAAATATAAAACCACAACGGTTGAGATGTTCGATTACTTATTCATGAATACCTATAAATCGGGATATTCTGATTTAGGGAAAGAGAGTGCAGACGGCAGTAAAAACAGTTGGTATAAAGAAAAATTAAAGACTTTGGTTTTTTCTCCCGGAAGGCCGGTTAAGGGAGTCCCTCTAATATCCAGCAAAACAGAAATATTTACGCCCAACATGCGCCAATATTATAACTATGCTTTTGCAAAAGGAATGTACCTGGATTCTATTCCCGTTTATCGGTTTAAAGTCACCGTAAAACCCGATTTAGGAAGCTGGACAGAAGACGGCATCATGATTAAAGAACTCACTACCATTTTTGACCAGCGCAATTTTCAAATTTTGGGCCGATACATTGACATGAAACTGGATAACCTTGCTTTTGATTTTAATGTACAAATGAATATTGAGATGAGCTATTTCAACAACCAGCTATTGCCAACAAAGGTCAGCTATCAAGGTAATTGGAACATCCCTTTTAAAAAGGAAGAACGGGCTAGTTTTTTGGTTTTGCATAAAAATTATAAGCAATAGGCCATTAAACAGCAAATTCAACAATTTTTGTAACACAATCTAAGATCTATCGTCTTAATTATAAGTTTTTGAATAATTTTTAGACCTATCAATCCACTGCAGTTGAGAAATTTTTTAGTAATGTGTTAATGCAGTAAAACGCCCCAGAAAGTGGGGCGTTTTTTTTGTAAAAAGCGTTTAATATTTAATTGTTAGGTCGGGATTAAAATTTAACTCTTATTTTTACTCCAAAATTTTATAACATGAATTTTCCTGCAGAATTAAAGTACACTAAAGATCACGAGTGGATTAAAGTGGAGGGCGACGAAGCCTACGTTGGTATTACCGCTTTTGCACAACGCGAGTTAGGCGACATTGTGTACATTGATATTAATACAGTTGGTACCGAAGTAAACGGGGGCGATGTTTTTGGAACAGTTGAGGCGGTTAAAACCGTTTCTGATTTGTTTATGCCTTTAACCGGTACTGTTTTAGAGATTAATAATAAGTTGGATGCTAACCCAGAACTGGTGAATCAAGATCCTTACGGCGAGGGGTGGATGGTAAAAGTTAAGTTTAACGGTGCCGTTGAAGGACTCTTATCTGCCGATGATTATAAAGCACTAATAGGCGTATAAAATGTTAAGAACCCTAAAGTTTCAGTGGCCGGCAATTACTTGGGCATTGTTGGTGCTGATTCTTTGCGATATACCCATGAGCGATGTGCCGGGTGGAAGCAAATTCTTTGAAGGATTTGATAAAATGGTACACTTGGGTTTTTTCTTTGTGCTCACCGTTTTTCTGTTCTATGGAAAAATACATCAGCAAAACAGTTTCGAATACCGTGTGCTTACCATTGTAAAAATTGTTTTAATAAATGTTTGTTTAGGCGGAGGGATTGAACTTTTACAATGGAAAGTCTTCACTTATCGCTCTGCCGAATGGTGGGATTTTTTTTCGGATATGTTGGGTTTAGGAATGGGCGTTTTTAGTTACTTATTATTGCATAGAAGAGCCCACCGTTTAAATAAAGTCAAATGAAAAAAGTTGTAATATATTGTTTGTCAATTGTTTTTGTTTTTTTGTTGAGCAGTTGCGGTATTTTTAAACGCGGTTGCCATTGTCCAAAATTTTCTCAAAAACATATTCAAGGCCTGTCATACATAGCTAAGCGCTAAGTAAAATTCTTGTTCGCCAATTTTCTTATTTGGATTTAATTTAAATAAGCCCTATTTTCGTAGCAACTCATTTATACGAACATGAAGTTATCGCAATTAAAAATAGGTCAAAAAGGAATTATCAAAGAATTTACAGATTTGGAAATGTCTGTAAAATTAATGGAAATGGGTTGCTTGCCTGGCGAATGTGTAAAGTTGGAACGTATAGCACCAATGGGCGACCCGATAGCAGTTTCGGTAGCAGGTTATCAATTATCCTTAAGAAAATTAGAGGCTTCTACTATAGAACTGATATAATCTGAAAAGGATTGAAAAACACCAAAAGAGTAGCCCTTGTTGGTAATCCGAACACCGGAAAATCAACTATTTTTAATGCTTTAACTGGTTTAAACCAAAAAGTAGGTAATTTCCCGGGGGTTACTGTTGATAAAAAATCGGGTTATACCAAATTGGCAGACGGTACCAGCATAGAGGTAGTAGATTTACCCGGAACCTATAGCTTATATCCTAAAAGTGCAGATGAAACTATAGTTTTCGAAGTTCTTTCTGATCAACAAAATCCATCCCATCCCGATATTGTATTGGTTGTTGCCGATGCAACAAGTTTAAAACGAAATCTTTTACTTTATACCCAAATTGCAGATTTAGGTATTCCTGTTATTTTGGTTTTAAATATGATGGATTTGGCCGAAAAAAGTAATATCGAAATTGATATTACTGCTTTAGCCAAAAGATTAAATATACAGATTGTAGCTTTAGCCGCCCGTAAATCCCAGGGCATTGATGAACTGAAAAAAGCAATCCAGTTCCAAAGCAATACGCCTTTACAAGCAGAAACTATCGCTGTAGAAGCAATTGCGCCAGATTTAATAAAGGATATTGCGGGTCTGCTGAAAATCGATAATCCTTACATCGCTTTACAGATAGCGCACCAGCACCAAAATTTACGGTATTTAAGCAAAGCGGAAAACCAAAACATAAAAGACTTAGTACTCGCCTCAGATTTTCACACGCAAAAAGCACAGGCGGCCGAAACTATTGCCCGTTACAATTTCATAAACGATGTGCTTTTGGATACGGTTAAATACACAACCGTGGCCTTAGAGGAGAACATCAGTAATAAAATAGACCATTATTTAACGCATAAAATTTGGGGTTTCGTTATTTTTATCGGTATCCTATTCGCTATTTTCCAATCAATTTTTGCGTGGTCCGAGTATCCGATGGCACTCATTGAAACCTTATTTGTTTGGCTCGAAACCCTAGGACATCAGTTTCTACCTGCTGGTGTTTTAACAGATTTGTTGATTGATGGGGTATTGGCCGGTTTAAGTGGCGTGATGGTTTTTATCCCTCAGATAGCGTTACTTTTTGCTTTTATATCCATTTTAGAGGATACGGGTTATATGGCTCGTGTTACTTTTATGATGGACCGTTTGATGCGTAAAGTTGGCTTAAACGGAAAATCAATAGTGCCAATGATTGGAGGTTTGGCCTGTGCGGTTCCATCTATCATGAGCGCCAGAACCATAGAAAACTGGAAAGAGCGTATGATTACCATTATGGTAACGCCTTTGGTTAGTTGTTCCGCCAGGTTACCTATATATACTTTATTGATTTCGCTGGTGGTGCCAAACAGAATGGTATTTGGTTTTATCCAATTGCAGGGATTGGCCTTAATGTCGTTATACTTAATGAGCATTGTCGCTGCAATTTTGGTGGCTTGGGTGATGAAGTTCATCCTAAAAAGTAAACTAAAAGGCTATTTCATTATGGAGTTGCCCGTTTACCGGATGCCCCGCTGGAGAAACGTAGGGCTTACAATGTACGAAAGCGTTAAAACTTTTGTTACCGAAGCCGGAAAGGTAATTATTGCGGTTTCTATTGTACTGTGGGTATTGGCGAGTTATGGACCGGGAGATAGATTTCAGAAAATTGAGGCAAAATATAGCTCGCAGGCTTACACGACAAAGTTTAATGAGGATCAGATAGAGAAATTAAAATCATCTGAAAAGTTAGAAAATTCCTACGCGGGCGTTTTAGGAAAAAGTATTGAGCCGGGCATTAAACCTTTAGGCTTCGATTGGAAAATAGGGATAGCTCTAATTACTTCTTTTGCGGCCAGAGAAGTTTTTGTTGGTACAATGGCTACTTTATATTCCGTAGATGGCGATGCCGATAAAATGGACTCGGTTAGAGAAAAAATGGCAAGTGCAAAAAACGCCGAAACGGGTTTGCCTGTTTTTACAGTTGCCACAGCCTTTTCATTAATGATGTTTTATGCTTTTGCAATGCAGTGTATGAGCACAATGGCCGTGGTTTACCGAGAAACCAAACATATTAAATGGCCTATCATCCAATTTATGTATATGTTGGTTTTGGCTTATGTAGCTAGCTATATTACTTATGTTATTTTACGATAGTTGGATAACATGTAAGAAGTAAGAGTTACGACTGCGTACGTATCTTTAAAAAATAATCAAATATTTATTGTGCATTGGCTTTACAACTTCTCGCCATGTTGCGAAATATCCAAGCCTAATTCTTCTTCCTCGTCAGAAACTCGTAATGGAGTAATCATATCCGTAAATTTTAATAATAACCACGAACCGCAGAAGGCAAATATCGATACACCAATTAGTGCCCCAAGGTGTACAAAAAATAAGTGGTTTTCTCCAAAAATTAAACCGTTACCAGTTTGGTTTGCTGCATTAATAGATTGATGCGCAAACACACCGGTCAATAACATCCCAACCATACCGCCGACGCCGTGGCAAGGGAAAACATCCAGAGTATCATCTATAGAAGTACGCGTTCTCCAGTCAACCACCAAATTACTTACTACCGAGGCAACAACACCAATAATTAAAGAGTGTGGAATAGTTACAAACCCTGCGGCGGGCGTAATTGCTACTAACCCTACAACAGTACCTATACAAGTCCCCATTGCCGATGGCTTTCTTCCTTTATAAGAATCAAAGAAAATCCAAGCTAAAGCGCCTGCAGCAGAAGCGGCCATGGTATTTGCTAAGGCAATTGCGGCCACGGTGCCAGCAGAATATGCAGAACCTCCGTTAAAGCCAATCCAACCGAACCATAAAAGTCCGGTTCCTAATAATACATAAGTAATTCGGGCAGGATTGTGGTTTGCTCCGCTACGTTTTTTTAAATATAATGCAGAAGCTAACGCAGCCCACCCGGCAGACATGTGTACCACCGTTCCGCCTGCAAAATCCAATACACCTAATTTAAACAGCATCCCGTCCGGATGCCAGGTAGAATGTGCCAAAGGAGCGTAAATGAAAATAAAAAACAGGCATATAAACAAACAGTATGAAATAAACCTGATTCTTTCTGCAAATGCGCCGGTAATTAACGCTGGGGTAATTATTGCAAACTTTAATTGATAAAAAGCAAATAAAACAAAAGGAATTGTTGGCGCTAAAGGCCACGGTTTTCCATCAATTACGTGGTTCATCATAAAAAACGTAGCGGGATTACCGATAATTCCACCAACAGAATCGCCAAAGGCGAGACTGAACCCGAAAACTACCCATATTACGGTAATAATGGCCATGCAGATAAAACTCTGTAACATGGTTGAGATTACGTTCTTCTTGTTCACCATTCCTCCGTAAAAGAACGCTAAACCCGGGGTCATGATTAAAACAAGAGCAACAGCGGTAAGCATCCAAGCAACATCAGAATAATTATACTCGCCTTTATATACGCCGGTAGGTAAACTAGGATGTGTAATTGTTAATAGAGCAATAATAATTAGGAATATAAACGGAATTTTAGATAATTTTTTAGCCATCTGTTTTAAAAACGTTTTTTAGTGAGGCGAAATTAATAAAAATGAAGTGATATTTATAAATATGCTAATATTTTATTAGAATATTTTGATAATTGACGAATAAATCTGATGTTTTATAATTATTTAATGAAATTTTATGCCTTTTAAGGAAGTATGACGTAATTATATTTGAATTTAACAATCAAACTATCGGATATTTGCTGAGCGCAATAAATCTTAATCTTTGTATATGGGGAGCGAAACAAAAAAAGTACTGCCTTTACCTAACTCACTTTCAAACCAAATTTCTCCGTTTTGCAAATTTGCGTAGTCCTTGCATAAAACTAATCCCAGTCCGGTACCTTTTTCTTTTTTTGTTCCTATTTGGGTTTTTACATCTAAAGAGAAAATTTTCTGTTTTTCTACTTCACCGATGCCAATTCCCGCATCTTTGACCTTAAAAATGGCCCGATTATTTTCTTCGTAAACCTTAAATTCAATTTCTCCTTTCACTTCAGAAAATTTTATGGCGTTGTACAGCAGGTTTCGGATAACTAGTTGGAGCATATTTTTATCTCCGGCAACTTCGATATTGCTTAAAGTATCTTTAATGATGATGTCTTTGCTCTTGGCGTATTCTCTTATTTGCTCAAGCGTAGTAGCTAAAGTTTCCGCAACCTTTAATCGGGTAATAAAAGGTTTTGAGCCTCCCATTTGGCCTTTTGCCCAATTCAACAAATTATCCAACAATTCATACGCTTCATTCGTCGATTTTATTAAACCGTCCTCTATAACTGCTTTTTCGTCGTCGGTTAAATCGTGTTCTTTTAAAAAGTTGAGATATTGTTTGACAGAGCCAACAGGTGATCGTAAATCATGAGAAATAATAGAAAACAGTTTTGTTTTTTCTGAATTAAGTTTTTCTAACGCTATTGCCTTCGTTTCCAAAATCTGTTTCTGTTTTTCGTAAGCCCTACGTTTATAAAAAATGCCACTCGTTATTAACACAACAACCATTATATAAGTGGTATAAACATCTGTAAAGATGAAGAGTCTGTTCTCATATCCTACTAAAATAGCGTCAGGGTAGAGATATTCGATGGAAAAAAGCCCGGCCATTAAAAATAGATTTAAGAATAGCCAAAGCCAAGTGTTTTTTTGACTTACAACAGAGGTCATTATAAATAAAACCGCTAAAAAAAGCAGGCCTGTTGGCCCGGTTATTCCTCCGTTTATAAAATAATTTACAGCTAATAAGGTGTTTAACTCAGTACCGGTAAGGATAAGTGCAAGCTTAAATCTTTTCTCGACCCGGCTTAAGTAAAGGATTATTGATTGGAAAAGACAGACCCCAGCGGTTAAAACGGCCGATTCATACAGTCCAAAAGTTATATTTAGGGCAAAACTAAAAACAGTAGTTAGGCATACAAAAAACAAAAAAAGGTTAAATATCCTATGTTCTAAGGAAAATCTTTCCTCATCGCCTATAAATATTAAAACCGCTTTCCTGTAAATTTTTGCTAACGGACTCATTACAATTTTTTACGCAACAAAGTGGTACAGAAACACAGCTTCGCCGGTAAACGCTGGTTTTTTCTCGTCTTTAATTTCCAGTTCGATAGCAATGTTTGCTTTAGTAACACCTCTTAAATTTACAATACCTGCCAAACTCACCTTTAAACGCACTTCGCTATTTACTTTTACGGCTTGCGCAAATCTTAATTTTTCAATGCCGTAGTTAATCTCCATCTTTAAGTTCTGGATTTTAACTACCTGTTTCCATAAATAAGGAATCAGCGAAAGCGTTAAATAACCGTGGGCAATGGTACTTTTAAAAGGGCTATCAGTAGCGGCTTTTTGTTCATCTACGTGTATCCATTGATGGTCCAGCGTGGCATCTGCAAATAGATTAATTTGTGACTGTTCTATTTTGTGCCATTCAGAAATGCCTAATTCTTTCCCTAAATAGGTTTCAAATTCTGCGTGGTTATTAATTGTAATCATAATTTAGCTTTTTGTTGAAGTAAAGGCATTCCAGCCCTGTGCTTTAATTTCATGAATATTTCCGGCTTTCGTAATCAAATAATTTCCGGCGCTTTCTTCGGTAATATAGCCAATTATCGAAATATCCACATCATGTTTCATTTTATCGTAATCGGCTTGTTTAATGGTAAAAAGCAATTCGTAATCTTCGCCGCCGTTTAATGCGCAAACGGTTGGGTCTAAACCAAATTCACGGGCAGTATCAGCTGTCATCGGATCCAGCGGAATTTTTTCCTCATAAATTTTGCATCCTTTTTTTGATTGCCGGGTGATATGCAAAATCTCGGAAGCCAAACCATCAGAAATATCAATCATTGATGTAGGTTTGATTTTCATTTTTGCCAGCAAGTCCACAATATCTATCCTAGCTTCTGGCTTTAACTGGCGCTCAACAATGTAATCTTTCCCTTCTAAATCAGGCTGAATTTTCGGATTTGTTAAAAAAACCTGCTTTTCTCTTTCCAGTAACTGAAGCCCAACGTAGGCCCCGCCTAAATCCCCAGAAACGCAGATTAAATCGCCTTCTTCTGCGCCGTTTCTGTAGGTGATGTCTTTTTCATCGGCATAGCCAATGCTTGTTACAGAAATTACTAAGCCTTGGCGTGATGATGTGGTATCGCCACCAATTAAGTCAACATTAAATTTTTCGCAGGCCAAAAGCATTCCTGCATATAATTCTTCAATAGCTTCTAACGGAAATTTGCTTGAGAAACCGAACGATACAGTTACTTGACTTGCTATACCGTTCATGGCATAAATATCGCTCAAGTTAACTTGTATTGCTTTGTATCCCAAATGTTTTAAAGGCGTAAAAGCCAAATCAAAATGGATGCCTTCCAACAACATATCCGTGGAGATTAAGGTTTTCTTGTTCTTAAAATCTAAAACAGCGGCATCATCGCCAACACCTTTTAAAGTGCTTTGATTTTTTAAATTGATATGCTGGGTTAAATGATGGATTAAACCAAATTCGCCGAGATTGGCTATTTCCGTTTTTTCTGTTTGCTCGAACATCCTATTATCTTGAAGTATTATTTATCTGTTGATAACCTGTTTTTGCAAAGGTAGGAATTTCTATTTGCAGCCTTGATTTTTTTGCGAGTTCTATATTAATGGGTTTTTGAAAGATTGAACTGCATGTTTCACGAACCGCTTTAAACTAAAAAAGCGTCCTTAAGAAATTAAGAACGCTTTGGTAATGTACAATGGTCAATAGTTACTCAACCACGCTAACTTTTATCATGTTGGTTTTTCCTTTTTTCTCGATAGGAATGGCGGCCGTATTAATTACAACGTCTCCAGCTTCGATAATTTTTTCTGCTTTCAAAACTTTGTTAACCTCGCTAATGGTTTGGTCGGTACTCTCAAATTTATCATAATAAAAGCCCCTAACGCCCCACAATAAGCTTAAAGTATTTAATAAATTATGGTTTGAGGTAAAAATAAAAGTTCCGGCTTTTGGCCTGTGCGAACAAATTTGGAAAGCAGTATAACCAGAAGAAGTCATTGCAACTATACCTGCTGCTTTGGTTTTATCTGCTAAAAATACAGCCGAACTACATACCGCGTCTGCCATATAAGTATTCGAAGTTTCGTCCAATTCTTTTTCTCTATAATAAGGATAAGAAGTATCTTCCACGTGGCGAACAATTTTGCTCATCGTTTCGATAACAATCAAAGGAAATTCACCCACAGAGGTTTCACCGCTTAGCATCACGGCATCAGCGCCATCCAAAACAGAGTTTGCCACGTCATTTACTTCGGCTCTTGTTGGACGAGGAGTGGTAATCATGCTTTCTAGCATTTGTGTAGCAACAATTACCGGTTTTGATGCTTTGTTACATTTTTTGGCAATCATTTTTTGCAGAACCGGAACTTCTTCCAAAGGCATTTCAACTCCTAAATCTCCACGGGCAACCATTACACCGTCTGTAACTTCAATAATTGCATCAATATTGTCAATAGCTTCTGGCTTTTCAATTTTTGCAATAACCCGCGAAGTTTTTCCGCTACGGCTAATGATACGTTTTAAATCAATAATATCTTCGGCGGTACGCACAAAAGATAACCCAATCCACTCAACGTCATTTGCCAAAGCAAAATCTAAATTAATTAAATCTTCTTCTGTTAATGATGGGATAGAAACTTTTGTATTTGGCAAGTTTACGCCTTTACGGCTGGTTAAAACACCACCGTGTACTACTTCACATATTACCGTGTCTTTTCTGTTGGTTTCAATTACTTTTAACTGTAGTTTACCATCATCAAGCAAAATCACTTCGCCAGCCTTAACATCTTGTGGAAAAGCTTCATAAGTAATGTAAATTTGGTTATCATCACCAATACACTCTTGTGTGGTAATTTTTACCTGAGTGCCATTAATTAGGTTAATCCCACCATCTTTTACCATACCGATTCTGATTTTTGGCCCTTGTAAGTCAGCCAAAATACCAATATTGGTTTTGTATTTTCTGTTGATCTCTCTAATGGTGTGGATTAGTTCCTGGTGGTCTTCTGCTTTACCGTGTGAAAAATTTAAACGGCAAACATCAACGCCAGCTTTAATCATTGATAATAAAACATCTTTGTTTGATGATGCAGGACCAAGCGTGGCAACAATCTTGGTTTTCTTTTGTACAATTTTCATATATTTTTTTGAAATTCTTTTTTCGGTCTTATTTAAATTCGCTCGACTATATTATATCAAAAGTAGTGTATTTTTCACACTAACTCAAATTGTCATTAAAAAATCAGATTCTCTTTTGATTTTATCTTCTCGGGCTTAATCTCCACAACCGCTTGTATTTCTTTTAGCTGCTTCAGTTGCGATAAAAATAAATCTTGGTCTTCTTCATCAATAAATTCTTTGATCATAATAAAATAATCAACCTGCTTCATCTCCGGAATTAAGAAGCCTTCGGTCCCTTTATTGGCTAAAAAAATAAACTCACATTCTGTATTTTCTGGGTAGTAAACATACCTCGAAAAAAACTTTTTAGGGGTATTTTTAAACGATATTTCCAGATCATCAGCCTTTCTAAAGTCAAATTCTGTAATTTTATTTATGGCAAAACATAGCCTGTAGTCCCTTAAAGGCGAGGTTATGGCAATAAGTTTGAAGTCAAAATCAGGTTCTAGTGCTAAAATGTTTTTTTTCAAAATAATAAAGGTTAATTTCGGTAAATATTTAACCGCTTTATTTGGGAATACCTGTCCAAAATTAGGGCAAAAATAAAAAGGTTTGATATTTGACAGAATTTATTTTTCTTTGCACAGAATTTTTAACCCTTAATTATAAGTATTATGTCTGATATCGCTTCAAGAGTAAAAGCAATTATCGTTGAGAAACTAGGTGTTGACGAAGGTGAAGTAACGCCTGAGGCTTCTTTTACAAACGATTTAGGTGCTGACTCATTAGACACCGTTGAATTGATCATGGAATTCGAAAAAGAGTTTAACGTAGCAATTCCAGATGATCAAGCTGAAACCATCAGTACTGTAGGCCAAGCTATCTCTTACTTGGAAAAAAACGTAAAATAATTATTGCTTAATTGAATAAATGGAGCTTAAAAGAGTTGTTGTTACAGGATTAGGGGCGCTTACTCCAATTGGTAATACCGTTCCTGAGTATTGGGACGGTTTAATAAATGGAGTAAGCGGTGCTGCTCCAATGACGCGTTTTGATACTGAAAAATTCAAGACAAAGTTTGCCTGTGAGGTTAAAAACTTTGTTGCGGAAGATTATTTGGATAAAAAAGAAGCTCGGAAACTAGACCCATTTGTTCAATATGCTTTAGTTGCCACAGAAGAAGCCGTTAAAGATGCCGGTTTGGACTTCACTAAATTAGATACCAATAGAATTGGGGTGATTTGGGGAGCCGGAATTGGCGGGCTTAAGACATTTTTGGATGAGATTACGACTTTTGCCAAAGGCGATGGAACGCCGAGGTTAAATCCTTTCTTTATCCCAAAAATGATTATTGACATTGCTCCAGGTCATATTTCTATGAAATATGGCTTACGCGGACCAAACTTTTCATGCGTTTCTGCCTGTGCTTCATCAACCAATGCATTGATAGATGCCTATACCTATATTAAGTTAGGTAGGGCAGATATGATTGTTTCTGGCGGTTCAGAGGCTATTTTAAACGAAGCGGGAATCGGTGGTTTTAACGCAATGCATGCACTTTCTACTAGAAATGATGATCCAAAAACAGCTTCTCGTCCGTTTGATAAAGACCGTGATGGTTTTGTTGCAGGCGAAGGTGCAGGAACCATTATTTTAGAAGAGCTGGAACATGCGAAAGCTCGTGGAGCAAAAATTTATGCAGAAATTGTAGGCGGAGGCATGAGTGCCGATGCAAATCATATTACCGCACCGCACCCAGAAGGTTTGGGCGCAAAATTGGTGATGCAGTCTGCCTTAGATGATGCAGGTTTAACAACTGCAGATATCGATTACATCAATGTACATGGTACTTCTACCCCCTTAGGAGACATTAGCGAAACTACAGCAATTGTTAATTTGTTTGGTGAGCATGCTTACGAACTGAACATTAGCTCAACAAAATCTATGACAGGTCACCTATTGGGTGCTGCCGGTGCAATTGAGTCCATTGCATGTATATTAGCTATCAAAAACGGGATTATTCCGCCAACCATTAATCACTTTACAGATGATCCGGCTATTGACCAGAGGTTGAATTTAACTTTCAACACGGCGCAAAAACGGGATGTAAAAGTTGCATTATCAAATACTTTTGGTTTTGGTGGGCATAATGCTTCTGTGATTTTTAAAAAGTTTGAAGGTTAACTGTTGCACTTGCTTCAATTAATTTTCTGAAAAACTTTTTAATTTAATACCGGTCCCTCTTATTAATTTGAATGCCGTTATCAAAAATTTATAAGCTTCATATTTCCCCTGACCGTGAATACGTAAAGAGGATGAGAAATTTACTGGGCTTTGTTCCTGGTAATTTGTCGCTTTATAAAATGGCTTTTCGTCATAAATCTATGGCGGTGGTGTTAAAAAATGGTGCAAAAAGCAGTAACGAAAGGCTGGAGTTTTTAGGTGATGCCGTTTTAGGATCGGTAATTGCCGAAATTCTATTTAAACTTTATCCCTATAAAGGTGAAGGATTTTTAACAGAACTGCGCTCAAAAATTGTTAGAAGAGCTAACCTAAACCAATTAGGAAGAAAACTTGGTTTTCACGAATTAATTGATTTTGATTCGAAAAGTGTTAATGTAACAACTAAACAAAGCTCTTTACTTGGCGATGCTTTTGAAGCCTTAATTGGTGCAATTTACCTAGATAAAGGTTACGACTTTACCAAAAGTTTTATTACAGATAGGATTATTAAACCCCATATTGATATCCATACCTTAGAAGTTACCGAAACAAATTTTAAAAGTAAATTGATTGAATGGTGCCAAAGCCAGTCGAAAGAAATTACTTTTGAGCCAACCGCAAATGCAGAAGGAGATAGCGCTAAATTGTTTTCTATTCAGATATTTATCGGAGGCGAAGCAATGGCAAGCGCAACAGATTACAGCAAAAAAAATGCGGAGAAACTTGCTGCAGAAAAAACCTGCGATATGTTGGGAATCTAGTCCCCAGCCCGATATTCGCTTATTCCTAATAATTAATTTTTTAGAAATATTAAAAGTTATGTACTTCCGTTTTATGGAATAGCTTTTGACAATCATTATCAATGAAAAAAATAACCGACTTTTTTTGGTTCTGTTCTGGCGCACATGTTGCCACCTTGCAAAGATACCCTACGGAACATAATAAGTATGTAGGAATTGGAGCAACAATTTTCTTTACCGCCTTGTTTGCTTGTTTATCTGGTGGTTATGCAATGTACTTTGTGTTTTCTGGCAATACTGGGGCTATGTTTTTTTCAACCTTTTTTGGGATAATATGGGGTTTAGCCATATTTAATATGGACAGGTATATTGTTGCAAGTATCAAAAAAACCGGTGATACAAACCGTCAGATATTGCAGGCCTTGCCTCGGATTTTATTAGCTATAATGATTGGTATCATCATTTCCAGACCATTGGAACTGAAAATTTTTGATAAGGAAATCAGACAAAAATTAAAAACAAGCTATCTAAACGGGCAACGGTCAAAAATTGATACGCTAAATAAAGCATTTACAAATAAATACAGTCTTGAACTTACAAAGTTGCAAGAGCTTAAAGCCGAAAAAGACTCTCTAGAAAAAGACATCAACCGTTCCAGATACGTACTTAACCAAGAGGTATTTGGCGATAAAACCAACCAAACCAGTGGTATAAACGGCTATGGAACTTATGCGAAGCAAAAGGAGGCCGTGGTAAACCAAAAAGTTGAGCGTTTAGGGCAGGTACGTAACGACTTGTCGCAAATGGATAAAATAATCAATACTAGGAAGGAAATTGAAGGGTTAAACAGTACAAAGTTGTTTAACGAGACACAATTGGATAGTTTGGCGAACGTGGCCGGTTTTGCAGATAGAAACTATGCTTTGGGCCAGCTTTCGTTTAATCCAGACGGTAGTAGAGATATAGATACTTATTTGGCCATCTCTTTTATTTCCTTTTTGTTTATTCTTTTAGAATGCTTGCCTGTATTTGTGAAACTGATAAGTGACAAAGGTCCGTATGATGTTGCAGTTCAAAACGCAGAAGAAGTAGCATTACATCAAAACGAAAGAGAAAAAGAGCATTTGATTAAAGTAACCGATAATGTACAGGATACCAAAACAGGAGAAGAAAGCGAGAAGGAAAAAATATTTGTGCGGAGAAAAGTAAAACGGGACTTAGACGAAAACTTATAGTTTTATGACTATTAACGGAAACTTTAACGATAATAATTCTATACTATAAATTAAATATACAACAAACCCTCAAAACCAGTCCGAAATTCAGATTAATTTTGAGGGTTTTGAATCTATAAAATTCGTAAAACGAATTATAGCTGTTATAAATTATAAGCCGAAAGCGGCTTTTACTTTGTCAACAAAATCTAGTTTTTCCCAAGTAAACAATTCAACTTCAACAGTTTTTACTTCGCCGTTTGCGCCTAAAAATATTTTGTTTACAACTTCATTTTTACGCCCCATATGGCCATAAGCAGCAGTTTCAGCGTAAATGGGATTTCTCAATTTTAAGCGCTGTTCAATAAAGTACGGGCGCATATCAAAAATTTCTTCAACCTTTTTGGCTATCGCACCATCGTTCAAATCAACTTTTGCAGTTCCGTTAGTATCAACAAAAATACCGCAAGGTTCTGCAACACCAATTGCGTAAGAAACCTGTACCAAAACTTCATCGGCAACACCAGCCGCAACTAGATTCTTCGCAATGTGGCGAGTAGCATAAGCCGCTGATCTGTCAACTTTTGATGGATCTTTTCCCGAAAAAGCGCCACCACCGTGGGCACCTTTACCGCCATAAGTATCCACAATAATTTTTCTGCCGGTTAAACCGGTATCACCATGAGGGCCACCGATTACAAACTTACCGGTTGGGTTAATATGATACTTGATTTGGTCATTAAACAGTTTTTGAAGTTCTGGCTTTAAGCTAGCTTTCACTCTCGGGATTAAGATGGAAACAATATCATTCTTGATTTTTGCCAACATCTTTCCTTCTTCATCAAAATCATCATGTTGGGTTGATATTACAATGCTGTCAATCCTTATCGGCTGGTGGTTGTCATCGTATTCAATAGTAACCTGTGATTTAGCGTCAGGGCGCAAATATTTAATCTCAGAATTTTCTCTTCTTAGGGCTGCCAGCTCAATCAATAATTTATGCGCTAAATCTAAAGCTAAAGGCATATAATTATCCGTTTCGTTTGATGCGTAACCGAACATCATGCCTTGGTCGCCGGCACCTTGCTCTTCAGGATTTGAGCGGTCAACACCTTGGTTAATGTCTTGAGACTGCTCATGAATCGCCGATAAAATACCGCAAGAATTTGCTTCAAACATGTACTCAGATTTGGTGTAACCAATCTTTCTGATCACATCTCTGGCAATTTTTTGTACATCTAAATAAGTTTTTGATTTTACCTCTCCTGCTAACACTACCTGTCCGGTAGTCACAAGCGTTTCGCAGGCAACTTTCGAATCTTTATCAAAAGCCAAAAAATTATCGATTAAAGCATCTGATATTTGATCAGCAACTTTATCTGGGTGTCCTTCAGAAACTGACTCTGATGTAAATAAATAAGGCATATTAAAAAAATTTATGTTTAACTGTTAAAGCGTAAGAGAAGAACGTGATTGCTTTAAACCGAAACGGGATAATGTTTTAGCATTTTTTTTACGTGGTTGCAATCATTTTCAAATCATTCCACTATCGTGGCACAAAGGTATAACATTTTTTAATTTCCGGAAAAATTAGAATTACTTTGTACCGTTATAATATAAAATCAAATTTTTGAAACAACGCATCTTATTTATTGTGAACCCAATTTCGGGCGGATTAAACAAGGTTTTTATTCCGAATTTAATTGATAGGAATTTGGACTGTCAGAAATTTGACGCAAAAATTATATATACCACCCATCAGGCGCATGCAAAACATTTAGCTGAAGAAGCCATAGCCGGAGAGACAGATATTGTGGTGGCTGTTGGCGGCGACGGGACAATAAACGAAGTTGCAGGAGTTTTAGAATCATCAAATAAAACCATGGCTATCGTTCCCTGCGGATCAGGAAACGGTTTGGCCAGAACATTGGGAATACCTTTAGATAATGCGCAAGCCATAGCAAAAATCAATCAATTAAAAACCACAGCAATAGATGTTGGGCTTTTAAATGATAAAAAATTCTTTAACATGGCAGGGATGGGATTTGACGCACACATTAGCGCTCATTTTGCTAATAGTGTAAAAAGAGGGTTTATAGGCTATATTAAATCTACTTTACAAGAAGTGGCAAATTATAAGCCACAGCAATACACCATCATTATCGATGGCGAATCTATAAAAACCGAAGCTTTTATGTTAAGCGTGGCAAATTCATCGCAATATGGCAACAATGCGCATATATCGCCAACGGCATCTACGCAAGATGGTTTATTGGACATCTGCATTATCAAGCCTTTTCCTTTGAGGATTTTTCCGATTTTAGGCTATCGGATGTTTGCAAAAACCACATCAAAATCCAAATATGTAGATATAATAAAAGCTACCGATTTTGAGATTCACAGAACTACTGAAGGACCGGTACATGTTGATGGCGAACCATTTTTAATGGGAAAAACCTTAAAAGTGGGCATTAAACCGCTGGCGTTAAAGATTATAGTTTAAATTTAACAGATGGAAAAAGATAAAAAATCGAGAAAATTCAGCGGATTTGATGGACTGGTATTTTCCACCAATCCAGATCAACAGTTAGATAGCTTTGAGGATACGCCAGAAGAAACTTTAAGTCCTAAACAGCAACAGTTACGGGTACAGCTTGATAAAAAACAGCGAGGCGGAAAAGCTGTTACACTAATTACCGGTTTTGTTGGTGGCGAGGAAGATCTGAAAGATTTGGGAAAGTTTTTAAAATCTAAATGTGGTGTTGGCGGAACGGTGAAAGACGGCGAGATTTTAATCCAGGGAGATTTTAGACAAAAAGTTCTGGATCTTTTGATTTCTAAAGATTATAAAGTTAAAAAAGTGGGTGGATAAGATTTAACAAAACTTTAACGTTTCCTTAACCACAGAATTAAAGATATTTTTTACACTTGCCAAATTACTAACTGTTATTGTGTAACTTTTTAGTTTAAAGTTGCAAAAAATTAAAATAAAAAGGTTTTAATTTGGTTTTTAACCCTAAAATGATTTTCATTGTAAAAGATTGTTCAGTGCGGACAATCTTTTTTAATTTTAGCGTTATATATAGCGCAAAAGCGAAAAAGAAGCTTTCAAGCCGATTTAAAACCAATTTTCAAAAATGTTTGATTTTAAAGTATAAATCATAAATTTGTTATTCGCATAAAAAAAACAATAATATAAACACACACATTAATTTAAATTTCAAAAACTAAAAACAAAAAAAATGGCAAACGCACCAAAACCTACCACGGCTAACAAGGAGAACTCAAAGGGCTCAGGGATTTTCGCAGGACTAGCAATCGTTATCTGTATTGTAATAGGTTGGCTCTTATTCTTATTTGTGATGGGAGACGGATCTAACTTTGAAGGTGGAGACAACGCTGGTCACCCACTACCAGGAAATTATTTCGGGATGATTTACAAAGGGGGATATATAGTACCTTTCTTAATGTCAATGTTTTTAATGGTAATCGTTTTTTCAATCGAACGCTTTTTCGTTATCAACAAAGCAGCAGGAACCGGAAATGTAGATGCTTTCGTTAGAAAAGTACAAAGCTCTTTAGCTACAAACAACGTTGATGCAGCTATCAGCGAGTGCGATAAACAAAAAGGATCAGTTGCAGCGGTAATCAAATCTGGCTTAATTAAATACAAAGAAGTAGAAACAGAAACTTCAATGGATACAGAACAAAAATGTTTGGCTATCCAAAAAGATATCGAAGAAGCAACAGCATTAGAAATGCCAATGTTAGAGCAAAACTTAACCATCATCGCAACTTTAGTGTCAGTTGGTACATTAGGTGGTTTGTTAGGTACAGTAACAGGTATGATTAAAGCTTTCGCCGGTTTAGCAACAGCAGGTGCGCCAGATCAGGCACAATTGGCAAACGGTATTTCTGAGGCCTTAATTAACACAGCGACAGGTATTTCTACCTCATTATTTGCTGTACTTTCTTATAATTTCTTTACTTCTAAAATTGATAGCTTAACCTATTCAATTGACGAGGCCGGTTTCTCAATTGTACAAACTTACGCAGCTACGCACAAGTAGTCTCAAAAGTTTTAGCTTGAGTTTTTTATAGAAAAACTCTGAATTCAATTGATAACAAATAAAATAAGAAGATGCCAAAAGTAAAAATCAAAAGAAAAAGCACCGTTACGGATATGACCGCAATGTGTGACGTAGCTTTCTTGCTACTAACTTTCTTTATCTTAACGGCAACTGCTAGGCAGCCAGAAGCATTACCTGTAGAAATACCATCTTCTACAGTAACTTTTAAGCTACCAGATACTGATATGTCTACCCTAACCGTAGGAGAAGACAAAGTATTTTTTGGAGTTGTTGGTCCGGATGTGAGAATTAATACTTTAGAGCGTATGGGCGAGCAGTACAACATGACTTTTACAGACGAAGAGAAAAAACGTTTTTCTGTGATTGAGAACTTTGGAGTACCAGTGTCTAGTTTAAAACAGTTTATTGCTTTAGATCAGTCAGAAAGGATGAAACTGGTTCAGCCAGGTATTCCTGCAGACTCGGGAGCAAACAACGAGTTAAAACAATGGATCTTGCAATCCAGATACGCCACTAAAGAGCTACACAATGTTGATTTAAGATTCTCTATCAAAGGAGATTCAAAAGAAGAATATCCAACTATCAGAAAAGTTATTGATATCCTTCAAGATCAAAATATTAATAAATTTAGTTTAATCACTTCTTTAGAAGGGGTTGATTAATAGTTAAAATATAGCAAAATGGCAGAATTAGATACCTCCGGCGGGGGTAATAAAAAGGGCGGCAAGGTAAGAAGTAAAAAGCAATCAACCCGGGTAGATTTAACAGCCATGGTGGATTTAGCTTTCTTGCTAATTACTTTCTTTATGCTAACTACTACCCTAGCCAAGCCTCAGGCAATGGACATGTTCATGCCTGATAAGGACGAAAAAAACCCAGACGAGGTTTTGGACGTTAAAGCTTCCAGAACGATGACTGTTTTATTAGGAGATGACAATAAAATAGTTTGGTATATGGGCGTAATTGGAGATAATCCACCAACAGTTGATAACTTTGGAAAAAAAGGTATACGCGAATCACTTATTGAAAACAACAAAAAAGTGATTGCAAATACCGGAAATCCGGAAAAAGGGCTAATGGTTATTATAAAACCTACAGATCAGTCAAATTACAAAAACTTTGTTGATATACTTGACGAGATTAAAATTGCGGGTGTACCATCTTATGGTATCAACAATAAGATTGAGCCTGCTGAAATTAAGTTGATGAAAGACCAAGGCGCTTTTAAATAAAATAATTTGAAAATTAACTCGTTTAATTTTATACCTAAAAAATAAAAATTATGTCTAAACTGGACATCTTAAAAAAAGATTGGATTGATATAGTTTTTGCAGGTAGGAACAAAGAATACGGCGCCTATGAGCTTCGTAAAGACAATGTTAAAAATACCAACAAAGCTATCATCATTGGCGGCTTATTGTTCTCATTAGCAATAGCTTCTCCAATTATTATAAAATATCTGCAGGGTTTTGCTCCTGAGGATATTAAGAAGAAAGAAAAACTAACGGAAGTTGTTTTGGCTACTCCTCCTCCTGTTGACGAGAAAGCGCCACCTCCGCCACCACCGGTTGAACCACCTCCACCAAAAGTGGATCAGGTGAAGTTTCCGCCACCGGTTGTAAAACCAGATGAGGAAGTGGTAGAAGAAGAACCGCCAACCGTTAAGGAGTTGGAGAAAGCAGACCCGGGACAGAAAACAATTAAGGGCGATCCGAATGCCGAGATTGTAATCAACACACCGGTAGGCGAAGGTCCAATCAACCAAGAAAAAACTGAGGATACCAACCAAATTTTTACCAACGTAGAAGTTTTGCCAAGTTTCCCAGGCGGTATTGAGCAGTTTGGAAAATTCTTAAGTAAAAACTTAAGATATCCACCTGTTGCCCGTGATGCAGGAATCCAGGGAAGGGTTTTTTGCCAATTTGTGGTAGAGAAAGACGGATCCTTAACCGATATTAAAGTAGTTAGAGGAATTGGTGGTGGATGTGACGAGGAAGCCGTAAGGGTTTTGAAAAATTCACCTAGATGGAATCCGGGAGTACAAAACGGAAGAAATGTGCGTGTATCTTATACCATTCCAATCTTCTTCCAATTGCAACAATAATTATTAATGACATACCAAAAATTTTCAGAAAGACAGAAATCGCCCGCAAGGCGATTTCTGTTTATTTTAGGGATTGTGATGTTCATCCTATATTTTTTTATAGGTTTGGCCATCATTTTTTGGGATAAGTTTCCGTTGATGTACGGTGTTGATAGAATATGGAAAGTAGCTTTCGGTTTACTTTTAATCGTATATTCTTTTTTTAGATTTGTGAGACTCATCAATCAAAAGCAAAATGATTAAAAAAAGTATAGCAAACTTTTTTCTTTTACCACTAATTGTAGTTATTCCTCTAATTTCCTGCAACCAAAGTAACAGCAAGGAAGAACATATCACCTACGGGGAAAGTAAGTTGCTTGCCGATGAGTCTTTGTACCCTATTGTAGATGATGAATACGAAATTTTCTCAAACAGCTACAAAAGAGCCGATATTAAAATTACATATCTGCCAGAGCAGAATGTAATTGCTCATTTACTGGACGATAGCGCTTCAGTAGCCATTCTTTCACGGCAGTTGAGTAAAGAAGAAGCTAAATACTTTGAAGACAAAAAAATCATCATTAGAAGCACAAAATTTGCTATTGATGGTGTCGCACTGATTACCGGAAAAAGTAATCCAGATTCTTTAATTACTATTGAAGAACTAAAAGAAGCATTTACAGGGAAAAGTCAAAAAACACGCAATTTTGTTTTTGATAACCCAAAGTCGAGCACAGTAGCATACTTAATGCAACTTACAGGCGTTAAAGAATTTCCAAAGAATGTTTATGCATTAAAAACCAATAAAGACGTTATTAAGTATGTTAACAAAAATCCAAACAGCGTAGGCATTGTAAGCGTAGCTTGGATGAAAAGACCTACACCAGACATTGCGCCTGAAGTAGAAAATCTTAAGTTTTTAAGTGTAAAAACTAACAAAGGAACATACGAACAGCCGTCGCAGAGCAACTTAAAACTTGATAATTATCCGTTAATTAGAGATTTATATTTAATAAATTGCCAAGGCAAGGCGGGTTTAGGCACAGGGTTTGCCTCTTTCCTCGCCAGTGAAATGGGGCAGAGAATAATTTTAAAATCTGGTTTAGCACCGGACTCTTTACCTAGCAGACAGTTACAATTCAGAAATTAACCTTAAATAAATTGTATATGAATATAGTTAAGAAGATAGCATTAGGAACAATGAGCGTTATGTTTATTGCTTCCGCTACTAAGGCTCAAAGCCTTGAGGATGCAAGAAAAGCCGTAAACGCGGAACAATTTCAAAAGGCAAAATCATTATTTGCTAATTTGGTAAAAAACCAACCCACTCCCGAAAATTATTTTTATTACGGAGATCTTTATTTACAGTTAAACATGCCCGATTCTGCTAAAGCAGTTTTCCAAAAAGGTATTGCCGCAGATGATAAGGGGAAATATATGCTTAATGAAATAGGCTTAGGTACTGTAGATCTTTTTGAGAAAAACCCTTCTGGCGCACAAGGCCATTTCGCAAAAGCCACAGAAGATATGCGTAAAAAGGATTTCTTGGAGTATATCTACATTGGTAAAGCCTATACTTACGAGCCGTCAAGAGATTTAACCAAAGCGTTTGAATGGTTTGACAAAGCCAAAGAGAACGGCGAAAAAGACCCAGAATTACATATTGCAATGGGTAATGCGTACAAAGCACAAAACAAAAATAGTGAAGCGGTTGCCGAGTACCAAAGAGCTATGAACTTAAAAGATAATCTTTTAGGTGTTGAAGTTAATATTGGCGAAATTTGGACACAAGCATTTAATTTTGAACTAGCAGAATCAACACTTAAAGGCGTTATTGCAAAAGACCCTAACTATGGTCCTGCTTATAGAGCTTTAGCAGAAAACTATTACCGTTGGACTTCTGCTGCATCCGGAAGAAAAGCCGAGTTTTTAACAAAAGCGAAAGAAAACTATTCAAAATATCTAGACCTTACAGATAGATCTGTTGATTCTCGTTACAGATATTTAATTTTCTTATTAAACGCCGGAGATTATGCAGGTTTAGAGAAAGCGGCAACTGAATTTATCAGTTCACCAGGTTATAACAAAGATTATATCTTAGCAAAAAGGTTTAAAGGCTATGCCGCTATTGAGGATAACAATAACCAACAAGGTATTGAAACATTAAATAGTTTTATGGCCGAAGTAGATGCCAAACGCTTAATAGCTGATGATTATTTATATTTAGGAAAAGCTTACCAAGCAGAAAAACAAGATTCATTAGCAATAGCAAACTATGTTAAAGGCTATGAACTTGATACAACCAACAACGAAGTATTAGGAAACATTGCTAAAACTTATTTTTCTGCAAAAAAATACGACAAAGCGGCTGAGTACTATGGCAAGCTAACAAAACTGCCTAAAGCTTCTTTTGTAGATTGGTTTTATTTAGGATATTCTAACTATTTCCACTATGCTAATTTGGTTAACAGCAATACAAAAGACACCTTACAAATTAAACAAACATTGTTAGCTGCTGATAGCGCTTTCACATACGTTGCCGAAAAAGCTAATAATGCGGATGCGTATTTATACTTAGCAAGGGTAGAGTACTATTTGAATCCTGTTACAGAAAACGATAAAGTAAAAGCTGCTTTCGATAAGTTTGTAGAAATTACCAACGCTAAAGAAACCTTAACAGATGCCAATAAGAGAAATCTTTCTGAAGCTTATTCATCATTAGGCGCTTATTACATCAAAACAGATAAGGTAAAAGCTAAAGATTATTTTGAGAAAGCTTTGGCTTTGACACCAGATAATCAGCAGATAAAAGATGCTTTAGCGGCTATAAAAGCCGATAAGTAAGCTTTTCGCTATTAATATAATGCCCTGGTTCAGTTATGAATCAGGGCTTTTTTATTTTATAACAAGTTGGTGTGTATTGCAATTGCAACTTATCTTCTTTTGTTCCAGTTTTTTGCGTAAACTGTCAAAAATTAAATCCCTTTTCTCTTCAGAATACCGAAATCTCTTGGTACTTTTAAATTTTTTCTGTTAGTACCTTCTCTAAATTTTTTTTATTGATACAATGTTAAGAGTTGCAACAGATAAACCTTTTAAACTGGTTTATTCATTGGCTAGGCATGATTATTTCGGATTTTTGATTGAACCTCATATCGTTCAGTTAAATACTGATGGAGGCTTTTCATTAACCCACCAAAGAATTTTTTCACACACCGCCGAAGAATTTAGTCACAGTATTGATGCAACTGACGTCAAGCTCATCAAACTTTGCGAAGAGATTGAGCAAGATTACATCATTAAAAAATTCTTTAAAAAACAGGTAAGGGCAACAGAGTTTTTCGCCAAAAGCTGGGACGATAAATCTTATGATTTTGTTCGTCCGAAGATAGAAAAGAAGCTAGCCGAAATTTTAAAGCTTTTACGAGGAAAAGAGGCTTATGTAATGAGCAAAGAAGGCTGGCCGGTAGAAAGGCAAGTCCATTTTGCAGAAAAGCCTTCAACTGTTTTGTTCCATTTTAGAAGAAACGAAGAAGAAACCAGGTATTTTCCAACTATCAAATATCTAGAAAATCGCATCGACTTTATGTTTAAAGATGCGCAGGTAATTACCAATAAGCCCGCTTATTTATTATTGGATGATACACTTTACGATTTTGAACAGGATTTGGAAGGGAAAAAATTACAGCCGTTTTTAAACAAACGCTATATCTCCATCCCAAAATCATCAGAGGCTACTTACTTTTCGAAATTTGTATCGCCACTGATTGAAAAATACCATGTTTATGCAGAAGGTTTTACCATCAATACCGAAAAACATGAAGCCACACCTATATTAAAAGTTGTTTATGTAAGTTCTGGAACTTCGGAAATCCAACTTTTCTTTAAATACGGAAAATATACTTTCCCAGCCGGCAGCGATTTGGCAGTTACGGTTCGGATGGAGAAAGAAGACGACAATTATATTTTTCATAGAATTAAACGCTCTTTAGTTTGGGAAAAAAAGAAACTGGAAGAACTACTGGCGATGGGCTTAAAACAGCAGTCAAGCCTTTTTGTTCATTTAGAAGTCGTTGGGTTAAACGATGAAATCGATAAATCACTTTCCGTTTTTGATTTCATCAGCGAGCATCACGATGAACTGGTGGCACAAGGTTTTGAGTTTGAACAGGATACAAGCGCTAAAAAATACATCATCGGCAGCAGTAAAATTGATTTAGAGATTAACGAAAAAAACGATTGGTTTGATATTGAAGCCATCGTTCAGTTTGGCCAATATAAAATTCCGTTTATCCAACTTAAACACCATATCCTCCATAAAAGAAGAGAATTTACTTTGCCAAATGGCGAGATTGCGATTATCCCCGAAAAATGGTTTTCGCAATATGGCAATCTGTTAAGTTTTTCTGAGGGCGAAGAGCATTTGCGGTTAAAAAAGCTTCACGTTGGTTTAGTTCATGATTTTGCCAACAGCGATTTAGCGAATATCACAATGGATAGGAAACTGCAAAAATTAGCCGATTTTGCACATATCGACGAGGTCGCGTCCCCCGCCCATTTTAAAGGCACATTACGCCCTTATCAAAAAGCCGGTTATGATTGGTTCCATTTTTTACAAAAGTACAATTTTGGGGGCTGTTTGGCTGATGATATGGGTTTGGGGAAAACCATCCAAACTTTAGCTTTGCTGCAAAAAGGCAAAGAAGAACAGGAAGCCCAAGGTATTCACACAACTTCGCTGATTGTTATGCCCACTTCCTTAATTTACAACTGGATAAACGAGGCAAAAAAGTTTACACCTACGCTTAAAGTTTATACCCATACCGGCACTTTCAGAGAAAAAGACATTGCCCTTTTTGATAAATACGATGTTGTGATCACCACTTATGGCATCACCCGGGTAGATACGGATTTACTTAGCGAAATGTATTTCCATTATATTATTTTGGATGAAAGTCAGAATATAAAGAACCCTTCCTCAAAATCGTTTAAAGCCGTTAAACAGCTTAAGTCCAAACATAAACTCATATTATCCGGCACACCGGTAGAAAATACGGTGAACGATTTATGGACGCAAATGTCTTTCATTAATCCGGGTTTATTGGGTTCGCAGACTTTTTTCCAGACCGATTTTGTGCAACCGATAGAAAAGAAAAAAGACGAGGAAAAAGCGCAGAAATTACAGGTTTTAATCAAGCCTTTTGTGATGCGCCGCACTAAAGAACAAGTTGCTACGGAACTTCCTCCAAAAACAGAAAACCTGTTTTACAGCAAAATGAGCGAGGAACAGCTGGATATTTATGAAAAAACAAAATCAGAATACCGCAACGAATTGCTGAAATCCATTGAAACCGGAGATTACCATAAATCGCCGATACAGATGTTGCAGGGATTAACCAAACTACGTCAAATCGCTAACCATCCTTTTATGGTGGATGAAGATTATGAAGGCGATTCGGGCAAATTTGAGGATGTAATTCACAAGCTGGAAAGCGTTGTAGAAGCCGGGCATAAAGTGTTGATTTTCTCGCAGTTTGTAAAACAGTTGGATATTTATCGCAAATATTTTGATAAAAACCACATCAATTACTCTTATCTGGATGGCAGTACGCAAAACCGCGGAAAAGTGGTGGAAGAATTTAAAAGCGAAGATCACATTCAAATTTTCCTGATTTCTTTGAAAGCTGGGGGTGTGGGTTTAAACCTTACCGAAGCCGATTATGTTTTTATTTTAGATCCGTGGTGGAATCCGGCGGTAGAACAGCAGGCTATCGACAGAACGCACCGTATCGGGCAAACCAAAAATGTTTTTATTTATAAATTCATTACAAAAGACACTGTAGAGGAAAAAATTCTCGCCTTGCAAAACAAAAAAATGAGAGTCGCTAAAAGTTTGATTACAACAGAAGACAGTTTTATAAAATCGTTAACAGAGGCAGATATTAAGGAGATTTTGGCTTAGGGGTTTTGCTTTAGAATAAGTCTGAATGTGTGCCAGTTCTTACTAATTCAATTATTCCCTATTTATCTGCTATTTTTCTTAAAAGCTCGATTTGTTCTTGCTTAAGTTTTTGACTTTTACGGAAATAGCGAAATATCACAAAAATAATCGTTACGGGTATTGCTAACGCAATTAGGATTAAAATTATTTCTGGTGCACCAAGACCCATATCAATAATATTTAGATTAAATGTTTTTAAAGTTAGAAAAATATAACATATTTTTCAACTATCCAATATAAAAGACATTCGTACTTTAAGTTCTCGACTTAATTTGCGTTAACGACAAAAACGATCCTTTTTTGCATTAGCCATTTGCAGATTATAAAAAATATTTAGTGAATGGCGTGTTAAAACGCCCAAATAATCTCATTTCACCAGTTTTCTAAATAAAAACTGGTTGGCTGGGTTTAAATTTTTATTTTCGCTCTTATATCATAAATCGTAAAAATGGATTATCAATTTAAGCAGATAGAGAAGGATTGGCAAAAATTTTGGGCACAGCACTCAACTTTTAAAGCAGAAGTAGATGAAAGCAAGCCAAAATATTATGTTTTAGATATGTTCCCTTATCCAAGTGGCGCCGGTTTACATGTTGGACATCCGCTGGGTTATATTGCTTCTGATATTTTTGCGAGATATAAAAGATTAAAAGGTTTTAATGTTTTGCACCCAATGGGTTACGATTCTTTCGGTTTACCGGCAGAACAATATGCGATACAAACTGGTCAGCACCCGGCAAAAACAACCGAAACCAACATCAACAGATACCGCGAACAGTTAGATAACCTTGGCTTTTCCTTTGATTGGAGCAAGGAAGTACGCACCAGTTCGCCAGAATATTACAAGTGGACACAGTGGATTTTTATGCAATTATTCAACTCGTGGTATAACAAAGAAACCGACAAAGCCGAGCATATTTCTACATTGATTGAGAAGCTGGAAACCATCCCGGCAACGGAGATTAATGCAGTTTGTGATGAGGATGTTTTACCGTTATTACCGAGCGATTGGAGCACCATGACCGCCGAAGAAAAGCAGGCAGAATTGTTAAAATACCGCTTAACATTCTTAAAGGAAAGTACGGTAAACTGGTGCCCTGCATTGGGAACTGTTTTAGCGAATGATGAAGTAAAAGATGGCTTCAGCGAACGTGGCGGACATCCGGTTGAGCAAAAGAAAATGATGCAGTGGAGTATGCGAATTACCGCTTACGCCGAAAGACTACTACAAGGCTTAAACGATATCGACTGGCCAGAACCGTTGAAAGAAATGCAACGCAACTGGATCGGCAAAAGTGTTGGAGCGATGGTGAAATTCGAACTAGAGAAGCAAGATTCAAGTATCAAGAACCAAGATTCCTATATCGAGGTTTTTACAACTCGAGTTGACACCCTTTACGGCGTTTCATTTTTAGCAATCGCTCCAGAACATGAACTTGTTGCGTCTTTAACCACTCCACAACAAAAAGCAGATATCGATGCCTATATTTTAGCGACAAAAAAGAAAAGCGAGTTAGACCGTATGTCTGATGTTAAAACTGTTTCCGGTGCTTTTACCGGCAGTTACGCGATTAATCCTTTGAGTGGCGAAAAAGTACCGGTTTGGATTGCTGATTATGTTTTAGCAGGTTACGGAACAGGTGCGGTAATGGCGGTTCCGTCCGGAGATCAACGCGATTATTTATTTGCACAACATTTCAATTTACCCATCATCCAAATTTTGGATGCACAGGTTTGCGATAAGGAAGCCGACCCAACTAAAGAGGGGGCTTACATCAATTCGGGAATCATCAACGGATTAGGCTATAAGGAAGCCACGCAAAAAATAATCGAAGCCTTAGAAGAAAAAGGAATGGGTTATGCCAAAATAAATTACCGTATGCGTGATGCCATTTTTGGTCGCCAACGCTATTGGGGCGAGCCGGTTCCGGTTTATTTTAAAAACGGGTTGCCTTATTTATTGCAAGAGGAAGAATTGCCGTTGCTTTTGCCGGAGGTTGATAAATATTTACCAACAGAAAGTGGCGAACCGCCTTTAGGCCGAGCAAAAGACTGGAAATACCAAGACGAATACGAGTACGAATTAAGCACCATGCCAGGTTGGGCCGGTAGCAGTTGGTATTGGTACCGTTACATGGATGCTAAAAATGATTCCGCTTTCGCTGATAAAGACAAAATTGCTTATTGGAAAGATGTGGATTTGTACATCGGCGGTAATGAACATGCAACCGGACATTTATTATATAGCCGTTTCTGGAATAAGTTTTTGAAAGATTTAGGTTATGTAGTTGAGGAAGAACCTTTCAAAAAACTGATTAACCAAGGGATGATTCAGGGAAGGAGTAATTTTGTTTTAAAGTTGAATTATTATTCAGGTGATAAGTTTGAAACTTTAAATGATTTTCCAATTTATATATCATCTAATTTATCTAAATCGTTGTTAAACGGTACATTATCATTAGAAGATTTAAAAGCGAAAATCGCATCACAATTTGGGAAGGAATATTTAGAAAAAATTAATATTTCGGGATACGGAGGTGTTTCAGGATTTCATGTGGATGTAAACATAGTTGAAAATGATATCCTTGATGTAGAAAAGTTTAAAAGTTGGAGAGAGGAGAACAAAGGTGCGAGATTCTTAACAGAAGATGGAAAGTATATTTGCCATAGCGAAGTAGAAAAAATGTCCAAATCTAAATTCAACGTGGTTAACCCCGATGATTTGGTAGAACGTTACGGCGCTGACACTTTGCGGATGTACGAAATGTTTTTAGGTCCGTTGGAGCAAAGCAAACCTTGGAATACCAACGGTATTGAAGGCGTTTTTAAATTCCTGAGAAAATTCTGGAAGCTTTTCCATGACGACGCATTCAATTTCTCTGTTTCTGATGAAGCACCAACAAAAGCAGAGCTAAAAGCCCTGCACAAAATCATCAAAAAGGTAGAAGAAGATATCGAACGTTTTTCTTTCAATACATCGGTTTCCAGCTTTATGATCGCCGTTAATGAACTAACAGATTTAAAATGCAACAAAAGAGCAATTTTGCAAGAAATGGTGGTTCTGCTTTCCCCGTACGCACCGCATATTACAGAAGAACTTTGGAAATTGCTGGGCAACCAAGAAGGAACACTTTCTTATGCCAAATTCCCAGTATTTAATCCAGCATATTTGATAGAAAACGAGTTCTCTTATCCGGTATCCATCAACGGAAAGACAAAAATGAACTTATTGCTTTCACTGGCTTTAGAACCTGCAGATGTTGAAAAAGAAGTAATGGCAAACGAGCAAGTTTTAAAATATCTGGACGGTAAAGCACCTAAAAAAGTTATTGTTGTAAAAGGACGTATTATTAATTTGGTTGTTTAGCTTATTACAAAACGCACAAAAAAAGCCTGCTTCAATTTTATTTGAAGCAGGCTTTCTAATAAAAATTGTTTATTTCCCTTTCTGCTGATCTGCATAAGCAAAAACCTTTTGCAACAACGAAGTGCTTCTAGCGCTTAAATTTTCCCTAATTTTTAGTTCTTCTTTAGCAACCTCTATAAACATACCGTCAATAGCTTGGTCTGTTACGTAACCTGTTAAATCGGTATTTATAGGTTTAACTAAAGGCAGTTTATTATAGGTTTTTGTAACATCGCCCCAATATTTTGTAGCGCCAACTTTGCTCAAACTGTTGCTAATTATCGGGCGAAACTTATCTGCCAATGCAACACTTGTGGTTCTTTTAAAATAAAGCGTAGCCGCATCTTGCTGGCCTAACAAAATGCCTGTAACATCCTGAAAGCTCATTTGTTTAATGGCATTTACAAAAATAGGTTTCGCTTCTTTTGCGGCATCTTCCGCCGCCCTGTTTAAACTGGTGATTACGTTATCGCATAAGCTATTTAAACCTATTGCCCTTAATGCGTTTTCCACTTTTTTTGCCTCTTCCGGAAAAAATATTTTTACGGCCAAATTGCCCAAATAACCGTCTTTTGCAGATAAGCGCTGAGTGCTATAATTAGTACCAAACTCCAAAGCTTGTTTTAAGCCAAGGCTAATCTCTGTATTTGATGGAGTACCTAAAGCTTGGTTAAGTACGCCACCGTACTGCCCTGCATATTGATTTAGCGTATCACAACTTGATAAAATAAGTGTGGAAGAAATTATGGTGATTATGGCTAATTTTTTCATCTGTTTTTTTAAATAGTTGACAACAATATTGCCAAATCAAGAATTAAAAGTTTTGTAACTGCAAAAGCAATTTACAGACAAAGAAAAAGAATATTATTAAAAACATTCTTTTTGAATCAAGAAAAAATAATAGTTTCATCTTATGAACAGGATTGATAGACTTTTTGGAATTTCAACAATGCTACAATCAAACCGTTTTACTTCAGCCGAAAAGATTTCCGAAAAATTCAATATTAGTCTGCGCACCGTTTATCGCGATTTAAAATCGTTAAACGAGCAGGGAATTCCGATTTGTTTTGCGCCACAAAAAGGATATTATTTGGTAAATGGTTATTTTTTGCCTCCAATCAGTTTTAATTTAGAAGAAGCCAATGCACTTATTTTAGTCGAACATCTTTTAAACGCCTTTAGCGATAAATCTATTCAAAACCATTATCAATCTGCTTTGCAGAAAGTTAAATCTGTGCTTAAACCATCGCAGAAAGAGAAAATAGAATCGCTGGCAGAAAAAATAAAGTTTCAGATACCAGAGCGGTTGACTAATGATTACGAACATCTTTCATTCATACAAACGGCCATCCTCACCAAAAACCTGTTGCAATTTGATTATCAGAACGCTAAAGAAGAAACTAGCCAGAGGAAAGTGGAATGCATCGGTCTGATTTTTTATGCTTTTAGTTGGCACTTAATTGGTTGGTGTCATCTCAGAAATGATTATCGGGATTTTAAAGTTTCAAGGATGACCAATATCAAAGTTTTAAATGAACCTTTTGTGAAGGATGACCATATTGCCGTTGCAGATTACATGAAGTTATTGCCTGTTGCTTTTTAACTTTATTCCTAAAATTTTATTTTTTTACTGACATAGGGTTGTCAGTGGCGCTTTATTTCTTTGTGTAAACAAATCTTAATAAAATGGAATCTATAACAAAATTATTAGCCAAAGAGCTTGAGCAGGAAGCCAACACCACCAGAAAAATGTTGTCAATTGTTCCGAATGACAAATACAGCTGGAAACCTCACGAAAAAAGTATGGTAATGAAAAGTCTGGTGACGCATATTGCCGACTTACCATCGTGGCCAGAACTTATCTTGAGAACAACAGAGCTGGATTTTGCAAACAATACGCATCAGATTGATGATGTAAATAATACTGTTGCCTTGATTGATTTTTTTGACCGCTCGGTTGAAAAATCACTAAATGCTTTAGAAAACGCAAAAGTTGAGGCCTTGGATGAAATGTGGACTTTAAGAAGTGGCGATCAAATTTTTAGCACAGATACAAAATATGAAGTGATTAGAATGAGCATTGCACAACAAATTCATCACCGGGCGCAACTGGGCGTTTATTTAAGGTTGTTAAACATCCCAATTCCAGGTAGTTATGGGCCAAGTGCCGACGACCAAACTTTTTAATGAACAAAAGAGGAGCTTAAAACTGCTCCTCTTATCATATCAAGCGTCAAAAACTATTTTAATCGTCGTTTTTTACATCTTTTTTGCTCAAAAGTTTTGCGTTTTCTGCCAATTGTATAAACTCTGCCCGGTAACCATTATCATCAACTCCTTTGGCTTTCTTTGCCAATGTTACTACATTTTCAAACGTAGCATTTTGCTTAAATTCCGAATCTCTAATCAGTAAACCAAACTCAGCAACAGCTGCAACAAATTTAAAGTCGATGTTTGCAGTTTCTAATTTTTGGTTGTCATCCGCCAATGAAATACTCAGTTCTTTGCTTTTATTTCCATTAGGCTGTTTGTAGCGTATTTTTACCGTCAATAGCTCATCAGAAGATTTAAGTTCCTTGCTTTTCTGATATTTCATGTCGTCCGTGTTCTTTATAAATTCATCTTTGTAACCTTTCGGAATAATTTCGTACAAAGCGGTTACCGTATGCCCGGCACCCATTTCACCAGCGTCTTTTTTGTCATCTTTAAAATCTTCGTTGTTCAGTAAACGGTTTTCGTAACCTACCAAACGATAAGCCTCTACTTTTGACGGATTAAATTCAACCTGTAATTTTACGTCTTTGGCTACGGTAAACAAAGTGCCACCAAACTCGTTAATCAAAACTTTTTTCGCTTCGTTAATTCCATCAATGTATGCGTAGTTTCCATTGCCTTTATCGGCGATGGTTTCCATTTTGCTATCTTTTAAATTCCCCTGTCCAAATCCTAAAACACTCAAGAAAATGCCGTCATTCCTATAACCTTCAATTAATCTTTGCATTTCTGCATCGCTACTTGCGCCAATGTTAAAATCTCCATCAGTTGCTAAAATCACTCTATTGTTTCCGCCTTTAATAAAGTTGCTTTTTGCAGTTTTGTAAGCCAGCTTAATTCCGGCACCGCCAGCCGTGGAACCTCCGGCAGATAAATTTGTCAGTGCATCTTTAATTTTTTGCTTATTATTTCCGTTGGTGCTGGGCAATACCAAGCCTGCCGCACCGGCATAAACCACTATTGCCACTTTATCATTTGGCCTTAACTGGTCCGTTAACAACTTCATGGATGTTTTTAATAATTCCAGCCTGTCCGGACCCTGCATTGATCCTGAAACATCAATCAAAAAAACCAGGTTTGATGCCGGTAAATTCTCGGTTTTTATCGATTTTGCCTTTAAGCCAACCCTCACCAAACGGTGGTTTTTATTCCACGGCGCATCGGCAACATCAGTTGTAATGCTTACCGGGTCATCGCCTTTAGGTTCGGGATAATTATAGCCGAAATAGTTAATCAGCTCTTCTACTCTTACAGCATCTTTTGGAGGCATTTGTCCGTTTTGAATAAACCTTCTCATATTGCTGTACGATGCTGCATCAACATCAATAGAAAAAGTTGAAAGCGGATCGGCATTAGGATTTTTAAAGCCATTTTCATTGATAGCGCTATAATTTTCTGTATTAAAATCTTGGGCAGAATACATTGTGTTTCCGCTAAATCCCCGTACAGCCATCATTTTGGCACTGCCCATCTGGGCAACGGCGCCAACTAAACTTTCTTTCTTTTGAGTTCCGTACCCAACAATTACAACCTCGTTTAAACTTGTTGACTGAGGTTGCAAAATTACTTTCAATTCTTTGTTGTTAATTTTCACTTCCTGTGTTTGAAAACCGATGAAAGCGACTATCAAGGTTTTTTCTTTTTGTGATACACGAATGTTGAAATAACCATTTACGTCCGTTATCACCTGATTTTTTTGCTCAGCTTTGGCTTTCACCGATGCGCCCGGAACAGCGGTTTGCTGATTATCAAAAACATACCCGCTAACAACCTTGCTGTCGTCGGTTTTAAAGCCACTTAAAATAAGCGTAACAATAAAGAGGTAAAGTAAATTTTTCATGATGTTATTTTTAAATTTGATAACATGATGCTTTTTAAAACCGTTTTCCATAAACAGCTTAATTATTTTTTTTATTATTGATGTTGAATGGTAACAAACCCTGAAAAAAAAGACACCAATTTACCGGACGAGCATTTTGTTGCCGTTTATAAAAATTCGGGAGATTTGCAGGTTTTAGGGAATTTGTACAAAAATTATATGCCTTTGGTTTACGGTGTTTGTTTAAAGTACTTTAAACACCCCGAACAAAGCCAAGATGCGGTAATGCAAATTTTTGAGCAACTGATTAATAAGCTTAAAAACCATGAGGTAAAAAATTTTAAGAGCTGGCTTTACGTTTTAACCAGAAACTTTTGTTTGATGGAGTTGCGGAAAACCAAAAAAGTGACGACCGTAAATATTGAAGACACTTTTGTGGAATCCGACGTTTTACTGCATCATGATGATAACGACACCAAAGAAAATCGCTTATTGCTGATGGAAGCCTGCTTGGAAACACTTGTTGAAGAACAACGGAAAACCTTACAGTTATTTTATCTCGACCAAAAATGTTATACAGAAGTTGCCGATAGAACTGGCTACGAGTTAAAAAAAGTTAAAAGCTATATCCAAAACGGAAAAAGAAACCTGAAAATTTGTATCGAAAAAAGCAGTGAATAACCCACAGCAAGATATCGCCCTAATCCGTAAATACCATAACGGAGAATTAAGCCCGGCCGAAAAAAATCAGTTGGAAGCAAGGGCTTTGGACGACCCGTTTTTACAGGACGCATTGGATGGTTATGAGGAATTAGAACGAGAAAAAGACGATATTTCTGTGCTATATCAAAGATTGGAAGAACGAGTTGCGCCAGCAAAAATCGTTTCACCCGTTTGGGGATTTAAACAATGGGGAATTGCAGCATCCATACTTTTGTGCATAGCTTTGGGTAGCATTTATTTTAATCAAACACCAAAAAACCAAACAATCGCTTTAAACGATATTCAGCAAAAAGAAGATATTCCGCAGGCAGAGAAATTGAAAATTGCACCGTTTGAAAATACAGATACAAATAGTTTACAGACTATCGCTAAAGCAGAAAAACCGACAAAGATTGAACAAGAAGAAGAAAAAGTAAACGAACCAAAAATTTATACTCCGGAGCCTGATATAATTGTTGAACCACTTGCAGCCACGCAGGAAAACACCGACTCTTCGATTGACTTGCAGGAAGTACAGGTTGTTGGTTATGCTACTCAAAAAAAACAAGAGTTAACCGGCGCCGTATCCAGTATCAAATCGGAAAACCTAATGGCAGCCAAAATGGTGCGAGCGGACAAAGCCTCACAAATGATTAAATTAAAGGGAAAAATTGTCGACGAAAAAGACAGTAGCGCTTTGCCGGGAGTTTCCATCAAAAATTTAGAAACGGGTGTGGTAAAACAAACTGATGCTAACGGCGAATTTACCATTGAGGCAAACAAAAATGATGATTTGGCATTTAACTATCTCGGTTATCAAACTAAAAAAGCCAATGTTCAGCAACAAGATTCTCTTTTAGTTAGCCTTAAGCCAGATTTAGCCTCGCTAAATGAGGTAGTTGTGGTAGGTTATGGAACGCAAAAAGCGAGGGAAAATATTGAGATAGGTCCAAAAGTTGGTTGGAAAAGATTCAAAAACTATTTAGAGCAACAAGCCGAAATAGCAAATATTGGAAAAGGTAAAGTACAAGTTCAGTTTGTTATAAACGCCAACGGTGAGCTATCCAACTTTAAAATTATCGATTCATTTTCGGCAAAAGCAGGTGCCGCCGCAATAAACATTATTAAAAACTACAACAGTGGCTGGGTTGGCTCGGCAGATAAAATTCCACATAAAGCAAACATAACGGTCAAGTTCAAATAATATAATCGGCATGAAAAAATTACTGTTTATTATCCCAATCATTTTGATCTCATGTTCTCAGAATCAAAAAAACCAAGATACTAACGATAAAGAAAAAGTTGCTTCCAACATTGATCCGCACTCTTTTGCAAACCCAAAAGAAAATTTAGTTACCCATTTAGATTTGACCTTGAATGTTGATTTTGACAATAAAAACTTAAAAGGTTTGGCCGTTTGGACTATTAAACACGTTAGCAAATCAGACGAAATGATTTTTGATACCCAAGATTTAAATATTGAGAAGGTAACTTTAGACGACGATACCAGCGAAGTATTCTTCGCCCTGGGCGACAAAATTGAATTTCTAGGACAAGCGCTAAGCGTTCCTATCCGTCCCGAAACTCAAAAGGTGAACATCTATTATACTACTGGAAAAGATGCTAAAGCTTTGCAGTGGTTAAATCCACAACAAACCGCCGGGAAAAAACAACCTTTTTTGTTTACCCAATCAGAAGCAATTTTAGGCCGCAGTTGGATTCCATCACAGGACAGTCCGGGGATAAGATTTACCTATAACGCTGATGTAAAAGTGCCTGTGGATTTAATAGCCTTAATGAGTGCAGAAAACCCCACAGAAAAAAATTCGGAAGGGAAATATCATTTTACACAGAAACACGCCATACCGTCTTATTTAATGGCTTTAGCAGTGGGCGATATCGCTTTTAAAGCAATTGATAAACGAACCGGTGTGTATGCAGAACCCGTTATGTTGAACAAAGTTGCCTATGAATTTGCTGATATGGGCAAAATGGTAACTGTGGCTGAAAAAATTTATGGCGACTATAGGTGGGGAAGATATGATGTGCTGGTTTTACCGCCAAGCTTTCCTTTTGGTGGGATGGAAAACCCAATGTTAACTTTTGCAACCCCAACGGTAATTGCTGGCGACCGGTCTTTAGTTAGTTTAGTGGCACATGAGTTGGCGCACAGCTGGAGCGGAAATTTAGTTACCAATGCCACCTGGAATGATTTCTGGCTGAATGAAGGCTTTACCGTTTATTTTGAAAGACGAATTATTGAAGCGCTCTACGGAAAAGACGAAGCAAAAATGCAGGAAGTTTTAGGCTATCAAAGCTTAATGCAGGGCATAAAAGAAATGGGTGATAAAAATCCGGATACAAGGCTTAAAGTTGATTTTACAGATAGAGACCCCGATGATGGCGTTTCTGATATCGCTTATGAAAAAGGTTATTTCTTTTTAAAAGCCATTGAAAATGCAGTCGGCCGAGAAAAGTTCGACGAATTTTTGAAAGAATATTTTAACCGCCATGCCTTTAAAAGCATTGATAATGATACCTTTTTAGATGAGCTAAACGTACTTCTAATCAAAGGCGATGAGCGAGTAAAAAAGGAAATCAACTCTTTCGCATGGGTGTACCAACCCGGTTTACCTAAAGAATTTAAGGCGCCAGAAAGTACAGTTTTTTCAAAAATTGATACGTTGGTCCAAAACTTATTGAATACCAAAAATACACAGGGCTTGAGCGCTCAAATCAAATCAACTAATGAGAAGCTGTATTTCATAAGTAAATTGCCAGAAAATTTAGATCCAAACCTAATGACGGCTATTGATCATGAATTTACTTTTACCAGCTCCACCAATGCAGAAATCCAAAGTGCCTGGTATCTGTTAGCTATAAAAACCAAATACACCACTGCTTATCCGTCAATGAAAGAATTTTTAGTGAACGTTGGCCGCCGAAAATTTTTAATGCCGCTTTACAAAGAGCTAGTAAAAACTCCCGACGGTAAAAAAATGGCACAGGAAATTTACAAAAACGCAAGACAAAATTATCATTCGGTGGCGTATAACAGTTTGGATCCAATTTTAAAATAATTTATAAGAGTACTATAAAGTACTTTTCAATTTTATAATGGATTCTACGATTTAATAGTGCTATAACATCCTTAAAGCAAAAATTTTAAATCCTTTCCTTGTTGTTTTCTAATCAATTAATTGTGTTTTGGCATTCTTGCTATTTAATTAATCTTCTTTTCTGCTGGTTATTTTTGGGGATTTTTTACCTCAAATAGAAACTTTCGTTGCTCAATTTACGTATAAAGTCAGTGAACGTCTGCATTGTTCAGCATAAAGAGATTAATGAGATTTGTATTTACATTCATGGCTTTGTTTGTAGCGCTAAATATTTTTGCGCAACAAAAAGCCATGTTCACACAATACATGTTTAATACACTAGCTATTAATCCTGCCTACTCCACTCTTGATGAATCATTAACGTTTACTGCCCTCAGCCGGCACCAATGGGTGGGTTTTAAAGGCGCTCCAAATACACAAACTTTATCAGTTCACAGTCCCATTGGCGAAAGCAACACTTTTATAGGCGGTATTTTGGTAAACGACCAAATTGGAGAAGTAATTAGAGAAACCGGCGGAGACATTAGTTTAGCGCAAAGAGTACCTGTTGGTTATGAATCGTATTTTTCAGTGGGTATAAACGCTGGATCAAGTAGCTTTGGAGCTAATTATTCCGAAAATTACAAATTAAGCCCGGCATCTGGCAGCGACCCTGTTTTTGAGGATCAACATGGTATGCGTATAAATTTTGGATGGGGCGCAATGTTGTTTTCAGACAAATATTATGTAGGCATTTCTGCTCCGTATTTTTTTTACAGAGATTTAGGTTCGCTAGCAAAATCTGCAAATAAAACTGCTTATCGCCCACATTATATTTTGCAGGCAGGTTACTTAATGCAACTCAATGATAACCTAAAATTTAAACCCAATTTTTTAATAAAATATGTAAACGGCTCGCCAACACAGTTTGATATCAACGCAAATTTTCTGTTGAGTGAAACCTTATGGCTAGGCGCCTCTTATCGGTCTTTAGATTCTTTTGACGCTTTGGCATCGGTATTTATCACACCTGATTTACAAGTAGGTTATTCGTACGATTTTACCAACACACAATTAGCAAAAACGCAGAAAGGATCGCATGAAATTGCGATAAAATTTAGGATGCCAGTGCGTGGCAGAGACCATACGGCTTGCTATTTTTAAGATTACTTTTTCGGATTTCCGCTTTCAATTTTGGTAAATCTATAACTCAAAGCAAATAAAAAATTCCGCGTTTTTTTAGTAATAAAGCTTTCTTGGTAAAAATTAGGTCCTTCGGTAACGCTGGTTATATTTCTTTCTGTAAAGGGATCAACTGCGGTAAGTCTTATAGAAAATTTATTTTTAAGTAAGTTTCTTTTAAAACCAAACTGCGTTTGTACTGTACCGCTTGATACGCCTTGTGCAGCCGTATTTTTGAGGTAATAGATATTTAATTCTGCGAAGGTTTTTTTCCCGAAAGCATAGTTTCCACCAACACTTGTTTTAACGTTGTAGCCGTTTCTGTTGTATGCAACGTTTGCAGCGGAACTATAGCCAATTTTGCTGACCGTAAAACTGGCATTAAAATTCTGATTTTTGGACGCCCGATAATTCCCGAAAACACTAAAACTCAACGAAGAGCTGTTTGCTAAGTTTTGATAGGTAGTTATGCTGCTGTCATCATCCTTAACCGTTTTTACACGCTCTATAATCTTGTTTGATTCGGAGTAACTTAAACGTGGCGAAACCGACCAATCGTTATCAAAAACGCTAAAACGCAATTCGTATTGGTTAGTTATGGACGGGATTAAATCCGGATTACCGAACCTTAGATTTTGTGGATCCGAATCATCTACAATAGGATTTAAAGCATTTTGCCGAGGCCTGGCAATTCTTTTACTATAACTTAGGCCGAGGCTGTATTTATTATTGAAAGATCTGTTAATAGCGGCGCTGGGAAAAAAGTTGATGTAAGGCTTTATGGAAAAGTTTGACCCGTTTTCCTGCTCAAAATTAACATCGGTAAGCTCTGCTCGGTTACCAGCTCTTAAACTCCAATTTTTGATTTTAAATCGTAAAGAAAGATAGCCCGAATATATGTTCTGACTAAAGTTAAAAGCGTTAGTTAAAGAAGGGTTAAACTCATACTGGTTGGTAACATAATCATAGGATTGTACCGCCTGGTTTTCATCCGAACTGCTAAAAGCTGTTTTTACACCCGCTTCTATTCTGCTACGCAAAAAATCGAAAGATTTGTCGTAATCCAAATTGATGTCCAGATTATTGCTTAAATCTTCATTATCATTTAGCTGTAGCGATGGATCCGATTTCGCCGAACCGTCTGGATTGTAATAATATCTCGCATAATCTCTATCGCTATTTGTGGAGTTTCGAGCATAAACCACGCCTAAATTATATTGCGATCTGTTTTTTAGTTTTAGATAGTAATCCGCATCAAAACTATAGTTTACATAATTATTTCCGCTCTTGTTATTCTGTTGCCTTGTGTAGCGCAAATCGGTTTCGTTATTCAAATACAAATTCTCTGATAATGAACTGGTATTGCCACCGTTAAATCCGCCACGGGCAGAAAACTTGATGCTCTGGGCGGAATCGATATCCAAATTTCCCCCAAACCTTGCGCTTAAACCATTGCTTAAACGCTCGCTATTGTTGCTTTGATTATTGTAAGTGGTATCGGTAAAAAAATTACTCCGGTTAGAAGTACCATCGTTCAAACTTTTGTTATGGCTGTAACCGACGTTACCTGTAAAAGCATATTTTGTATCTTTTTTGGAAACAAATATTCCCGAGTTATTATTGCCCAAAGTACCGACCCGCGAGGTTAAATTTCCGCTCAAACCAACTTTCTTCCCCTTTTTCATCACAATATTGATGATTCCGTCTCCATCCGCGTCAAATTTTGATGACGGGTCTGTCACCACTTCTATGCTTTCCAAAGCATCAGAAGGTAAAATACTCAGCAATTCTCCGATGCTGTTGGCATTGTAATCAGACGGTTTCCCGTCGATAAAAATTCTTGTATTTCTTTTGCCCGCAATGGTTGCCTTGCCATCAATATCAACCGTAACTAGCGGTACATTTTTTAAAATATCGGTTGCAACACTTCCTTCAGAAAAAATGCTTTGGTCAACATTGTAAACAATCTTATCGTCCTGCATTTCAATAATGGGCTTTTTATATTCAATAACAACCTCGTTAAGCATTTGCTGGTCTGTTGTTATGGTAACCTCTCCTAAATTCACATCTGCCCGCTCAGCAGTTAACGAAATATTTTTTATCGTTTTCGTTTGATACCCAACGAAAGAAAATCTAATGGTATAAGTACCCAAAGGCAAATTTTTGATGGCAAAAGTTCCGTTGGCATCACATTGATACGATTTTATGGTCAAACTATCTGCGTTGTTGTGTAGGGAAATATTTAGGAAGGGAATGGTTTCTTTACTTTCTAAATCGCATACTTTCCCGCTCAGGCTTCCGCTAGTTTGAGCAAATATATTTTTGGAACAAAACAGAATGGAAATTAAAACGAAAGAAAAGAGAAATTTGAATTTCAAACTTGGATAAAATTGGTGATCATTAAAACAGCATAGACGTTTAACAATGCCGATGGTTTAAATTATTGATAAATTTAATCAACCGTAACACTTAAGCCTTCCTGTTGCAATATTTTTCGGTAAACCTCCATCTCCGTAAAGGAACCTTCAAGTACGGCGCATTTCCCTTCGTTATGTACGGTCCAGGCTATTTTTTCAGATTGGCTTTCGGAGTAATCCAAGTACTTCATTAAGCAGTAAATAACGTGGTCAAAAGTATTAACCTCATCATTCCATAAAATTAAGCGGTGTATAGTTTTTAACGATGTTAAAATCTCGTCTAAAGTGAAGGTTTCTTCCTGCGTCTGGGTATCAGCCATTTAATTGAATTCGAACTAAATAAATTTGAACGGCTTAAATTTACGAATTATAAGCAAAAATTAATGTAAATTAATTTAAAGAGAGCTTTAAGTGTTTTTTAGCATTGTTCCTAGAAACCGTTTTAAATGCCCGAATAACGATATTATTAGAGTTTCGTTTCGAGGATGGCACACTATCGTTCAACATGATGCGAGCCGTTAAATGGTGACATTGTCCAACAGGTTGCTTTGGCAAGTATTAAACAGATGTAAAATATTAATTTTGAGTGTGTTAATTATGTTTGCCGAAATATTTAGGTACGTTAATTGAGTGTATTTAATTTGGAAAAATAAAATCTTATAAGCATGAAACTCAACTCAAAAATACACGGAATTATAGATTATTTGATAATCATCTTTTTGTTCCTATCGCCAAGCATTTTTAGCCTGCCTTACACCGCCTCCGTTTTTACTTATGGTCTTGGTGTCATCCATTTGGTGATGACCATTTGTACCAATTACGAATACAGCCTAACACGGTTTATCCCGATGAAAGTACATGGAAAAATTGAACTTATTGTTTCTTTGGTTTTAGTTGGTGTGGCTTTTTATTTAGGAAGCACAGAGGGCGAATTTTCCAAAGAATTTTATTTAGGTTTAGCAATTGCATTATTTTTATTTTGGCTGATTTCTGATTATACCAACAAGCCAGAAGACACTCGTGAAATCCCATACATTGAATCAAGTACCGAAGGCGGAATGATTTGATATCGAAAATATTGAACTTTTAAAATCGAATTTATCATAAATTGATTGCGAGTGCTTAAAATGTCTTAAAACAACGTTCAATTGTTAATATTTTGATAAACAATTTTGTAAATTGCCAGCCCGTTAAATCATAAGATCATGACAGATACATTGGCTATCAAGGTAACAAAAGCGACGACCTCAAAACTTCCGAACGTAGATTTTGAAAATCTTCCTTTCGGTAAAACATTTTCTGACCACATGCTAATTGCAGATTATGCAGATGGCGAATGGAAAAATTTTGAAATAGTCCCTTTTGGAGAAATTGGTTTAAGCCCAGCTATATCTGCTTTGCATTATGGGCAAACCTTTTTTGAAGGTTTGAAAGCGTACAAACATGACGATGGTAAAATATCTATCTTCCGTCCGGATAAAAATGCAAAGCGGTTCAACAAATCTGCCGAACGTATGTGTATGCCGGCGTTGCCAGAAGAATTATTTCTTCAGAGCCTCGCAGCAGTAGTAGATATAGACAGAGATTGGGTACCGAGTAAAGAAGGTTATACTTTATATATCCGCCCGTTTATGTTTGCTACCGATCCGTACTTAGGTGTGGCGCCATCAACCACCTATAAATTTATGGTGCTGTTATGCCCAACCGGTCCGTACTTTTCAGGAAATTTAAATGTTAAAATAGAAACCGAATATACCCGTTCTGCCGAGGGTGGATTTGGTTATGCAAAAGCCGCCGGAAATTATGCCGGTTCGCTTTTCCCGGGTAAAAAAGCTACGGAACAAGGTTTTGACCAAATACTTTGGACGGATGCTAAAACCCACGAATATGTTGAAGAAATGGGTGCCGCAAACGCGATGTTTGTAATTGATGGAAAATTGATAACCCCATCAACCAGAGATACAATTTTAGATGGCGTTACGCGTGATAGCATCATCACTTTAGCAAAAGACTGGGGAATGGAAGTTGAAGAACGCCGGATTTCTGTAGCCGAATTGGTTGAGGCAATTGAAAACGGTTCGTGTACCGATGCTTTTGGCGCAGGTACGGCAGCAACAATTGCTTCTGTTGCAGAGATTGTTCATAATGGTAAAACGTACGTTTTACCAAACCCGGCAGAAAGCGTTTTTGCAAACAAGATGAGAAAAACCTTGGATGATATTAAATATGGTAGAATCGAAGACTCTCGCAATTGGAACTATATAGTTTAAATGCTTTCTTGCATTTTTAAAGGGATCGTTTTTTGAACGATCCTTTTTTTGTAGCATGATTTTCTGGTTGTTGATGTTAGCCACGCCGTTGCTTCAAACAGGCAATTCAAAACCTGTATTTCCCAAATTTCTTTTTCAGGAAACTTTCCTTTCCCTCGGTAATTTCCTTTAGCGTTTTATCCTCATAAAAACCGGCATCTGCCAGTTTCGGCACACCAATACGTTGCGAACCATATATCCCCGAATGTCCGCTAAAAAAATATGCGGTAAAACAAGCGATCGCAAAAAACAGTACATATTGCCCTCCGAAAAGCTCAACTCCCATAAAAGTACAGGCTAAGGGTGTGTTGGTGGCGCCAGCAAAAACCGCAATAAATCCTAAAGCAGCAAATAAACTGATTGGCGCATCCATCAAGGTAGCTAAGGTATTTCCTAAAGTTGCACCGATATAAAATAAAGGAGTTACTTCTCCGCCCTTAAAACCGGTACCCAACGTAACTGTGGTAAAAATTGTTTTCCATAACCAGCTAAACATATCGGCACCACCGGCCTTAAATGCCGAAACTAAGGTTATCGCACCCTGATACCCAGCGTTTACGCCTAAACTTAAATAATCAGGTTTACCAACTAAAAACGTTAATAAAATTATTGCTACCCCTCCGAAAAAAGGAATCAACCATGTAGTTTTAAAAGTACTTGTAAAAATTGCTTTAATACGGTGTACTAGCGTTGCAAATAGGTAGCTGACCAGCCCAAATGCTATAGAAGCGATAATTATTTTTAAAATCAGGAGCACATCCCAAGGCAAGAAGTTAGACAATAAGAAAGTCCCGTTTTCTACAAAATCTATCCGGTAATGGGTATGGCTAAGCCCCCACGCACTTACTGTAAAATCACCAATAATACTGGCAAATAGGCAGGGAATAATTGAATCGTATTTTAATTTCCCCAAGGTAATTACCTCAATAGCGAAGATTGCTCCCGTTAAAGGCGTTCCAAATACAGCACCGAAACCAGCTGCAACGCCCGCCATGAGCAAGGTTTTTACATCGGCTTTCGAAAGCTTAAACCATTTTGCCAAAAGCTGCGCAATGCTCCCGCCGATTTGTACGGCAGTCCCCTCTCTTCCGGCAGAACCGCCGAAAAGATGTGTCATTACGGTTGTAATCAGCACCAACGGACCCATTTGTGGAGGTACTCCGCCACCTGGCTGATGGATTTCATCCATTATCAAATTATTCCCTTTTTCGGATGATTTGCCCCATAGTTTATACATAAAATGGATGGCAACGCCCGCAAATGGCAAAAGATAAAGCAGGTAAGTGTTTGAAAATCTAAAAAATATAGCGCTGGTTAATAACCACAGAAAAAGCGCAACCATACTGCCAACAGTTAAGCCAACAGGAATGCTTAACGCAATCCATTTTAATATGTAAATAAGAATTTGGAATCTTTCGGACGGTTTTTCCTTTTTGCTAATGTTCAAAATTTTCTGCAAATCAAATAATAATATAAACTCGTGTTGATTCTGGCGCTTAAATCGGAGCCAAAAATTAATTAATACCAAATGTATTATTTTGAAAATAAATAGTAGAAGGGTGAGCCTATAAATCTTGCTTGTAAAATTTATAGCCCGAATTTTTAACTTTGTTGGATGAGCTTAAATCAGGATGACCTAAATAGTTATTTAATTTCTTTTTGTGATCCGGAACCGGAACTGCTGAAAAGAATTGACCGAGAAACGCAACTGGAAGTGCTGATGCCAAGGATGCTTTCGGGGCATTTACAAGGCAGAATGTTGAGTATGCTCTCAAAGATAATGGCTCCTAAACGTATTTTAGAGATCGGTACTTTTACCGGTTACGCCACTTTATGTTTTGCGGAAGGTTTAGCTAATGACGGCAAAATAATTACTTTAGATATTAACGAGGAGCTTGAAGAACGTGTAAACGGTTATTTTCAGGCATCGGATTATTGCGAAAAAATAGATTACAGAATTGGGAACGCAATGGATATTATTCCTACTTTAAATGAAGTTTTCGATATTGTTTTTATAGATGCGGATAAGAAAAACAACGGCAATTACTATAATTTAGTTTTTGACAAAGTGAGGAGTGGCGGTTTAATTATTACGGATAACGTTTTATGGAGTGGGAAGGTTTTAACAAAAATTAACGATACTGATACTGCTAATATTCATACATTTAACCAAATGATAGTGGCAGATGAAAGGGTTGAGAAGTTAATATTGCCACTTAGAGACGGTTTATTCATCGTAAGAAAAAAATAATATCTTGTGACTTTCGTTTCTTCTTAAACTTTTGTTTTGGTAAAAAAAATCTGTTTCATTTGGTTTCTGTTTTTAAACTTTAGTGCGTATGCACAATCTGTTACTCAGAATTATATAAACGAGTACAGCAATATAGCCGTTTCCTTGATGAACGAACATCACGTTCCGGCAAGTATAATTTTAGCAGTTGCTATGCATGAATCGGCAAGCGGAACAAGTAAAGTTGCCCGGTACTTAAATAACCATTTCGGCCTTAAGGGACAAAACAACAGCACTCAAATTAAATCATCATACAAAGGCTTTGATACGGTAGAAGAATCTTATAAATATTTTATCGGCCTGTTGCATACTCATCCAAAATTCAGAAATCTGTTTGATAAATTTACGGAGTACGATTACAAAAACTGGGCAAAAGGCATGCAACGTGGTGGTTATGCCGCTAGCAGCGCTTGGTCGTCGCAAATCATCGGATTAATAAAAAAATATAATCTTCAAGAGTTTGACAATCGTCCGGAAGGGTATATTGAACCTATTGCGCCTGTAACTGTTTATAAAATTTATAAGGTTAAAAAAGGAGATACCTTAGGTGCGATAGCTAAAAAACACCATACCTCAATTAAAAAATTGATGGTTAAAAACCATCTAAAGAATTCCGATTTACAAATTGATCAGAAACTGAAAATACAATGAAAAAACTAATAATAGGGTTGTTTGCACTAACGATTTTGGCTTCCTGCTCGGCAAAGAAAAATGTGCACTATCAGAACAAACAAATTGAAAAAGCCGCAAACAAGCAAACATCCGGAAACTACACCAATTATACGGTGGATTCTTACATCCAGAGGTTTAAAGGGATTGCCGTTGCCGAGATGAACCGTTATGGTATCCCGGCAAGTATCACAATGGCACAGGCTATTTTAGAGTCGGGCACCGGAAAAAGCGATCTAGCAAAATATGCAAACAACCACTTTGGCATTAAATGCACTAGCGATTGGAATGGCAAAGGCTATTATAAAGACGATGATAAAAAAGACGACTGTTTTCGTGTGTACAAAAATCCGGAAGAAAGCTTTAGAGACCACTCCGAATTTTTAAAAAGAAAACGTTATGCATTTTTGTTCGAGCTGGATAAGGACGATTATAAAGGTTGGGCAAAAGGACTAAAACAGGCTGGTTACGCCACAAATCCAAAATATCCCGATTTGTTGATCAGTTTGATTGAACGTTATAATCTCGACCAGTTTGATATGCCCGAAGGTAGGTACGCAAAGATTAAACGTGAGGACAAGGTTTTAGCAGACATCAACAAAAACATTCCTAACGAACCTAAAAAGGATAGAGAAAAAAATGCGGCTCCGATTATTGCCGGCGACAATTATGTTGTACAGCAAGGCGATACACTTTATAACATTTCCAAACGTTTTGGACTGACTGTTGATGAGTTAAAAGCCTTAAACGACATGACCGATAATACCATAAAAATTGGTCAGGAGTTAAGGGTTAAAAAATAGTTGATTGAAACGTTTCGCATTTTCGGTTATCCTGATTTTTATTGGTCTAAAGCTTTTTGCACAGCAAGAACCTTTAGCGGGATTGGTGTTTGATAAAGATACCAAACAACGCTTAAGCCGGGTAAACATTACCAATATGCGTACAAACCAAACGATTTACAACAATAGTAAAGGTGAATTTTCAATTGCCGTACAAACTGGTGATGTTTTAGTAAGTAAGCTAAGCAACTATAAAACTGATACCTTAAGAATTACAAACCAAAATGCGTTGGTTATTTACCTTCAGCGTTTAGCCATTCCTTTGCCCGAAGTACTTTTTAAAGATTCTGTTTTGCTGGCAAAAGCAAAATACGAAGAAGCAAAAAAAGCTTTTAACCAAGCTGTAAGGTTAGGCAATGATAAAGATATTTTAAACATCAGCAATGGAAATGTGGGTTTGGGCATTGATGCGCTTTGGAGCGCTTTTAGCAAAGAAGGTAAAAATGCTCGACGCTTGATGGAAATTATGGAGCGTGATTACCAAAATAATATGATTGATCAGATTTTCAATAAAGATTTGGTAAGCAGGGTTACGGGTTTAAAAGGCGATAAGCTTTTGTTGTTTATGCTCAACTTTCGCCCTTCATACAATTTTGTGATGCAGGCAAACGAATATACGCTGGTCAGTTTTATTAAACAGGCTTATATGCGGTTTAAAATGACGCCGAATTTTCAGGATCTGAGTTCTTTTAAGCCGATTGAGGAATGAGATGTTTCTAAAGTTTTAGTTCATCATCTAAACCGGGCTCTTTGCCACATAATCTAGAAATATCAGATAAAGTTAACGCTCTATCATAAATTCTAAACTCGTCGACCTTTCCTTTTAAAGGGAATGTCCCATCATATCGACTTCCTAATTTTGCAATCACCTGATTAGGACTGTATGAAGGCAATACGGTCTGTGCTGATGAAACTTCTGCCACTAAATTACAGTCTACATATAAACTCGCTTTATTATTACTTCTTGTTACTACTATTAAGTACCATTTTTTAGCTTCTAAAGTTTTTTGATTCGATTTAAAAAACGAAGGATAATATTGGTTATAACCTCCAAATGCCCATCCATGTCCATCAGTAACGTTATTCATAGCCTGTATATGCTGGTCGCCTCCGGTATTTCCTATTGCAAAAGGCATGTATTGATTGCCAAAAGCTGGCAGTTCATCTAAATAAACCCACAGACAATATGAAAAAGTATTTAATTTGAGTTTTTCGGTAGGAATTTGGATAAAGCTGTTTGCGTTGCCTATAAATTGGTAAGCCGTGTTTGCCATTCCTGATTTACCTGAAGTTAAAGTAGCAGAAGAACTTACCGTTCCGTTAATGTTATTGCCTGAATAATCGTTAGCATTGCCGTTCAAAGGATATAACAAAAGCAATCCTTTCGTTAACGAACTTTTTACATTAACAAACGAGTTGCCTATTAAAGAATCCCTTTTTGATTTTGAGCTTACTACCAGCTTTACATCGTAGTTGCCAGATTTATCGTATTTAACTATTGGATTTTTTTGGGATGATTTTGATGGTACACCTCCAATAAAAGTCCACTCGTAACTTACTTCAGGATCAGAAGATTGAGTTAAATTCGAAAAAACGACACTTTCATCTTCAAATATGGATTTATTTTGGCTATCAAAATTCACCGAAATTGTGTCTTTTCCTGCCGGAGCCTTTACGTTAACAAATGAATTGCTTATTAAAGAGTCTTTTTTTGATTTCGAAATAACAACAAGTTTAACATCATAATTTCCAAATTTATTGTAGCGGACTGTCGGATTTTTTTGAGACGATTTTGAAGGAGTAGCACCTATAAATACCCACTCATAGGTAACATTTTGATCGGATGTGCTTAAATTTATAAATGTCACACTGTCACCTTCATTTATGGACTTAATATTACTATCAAAATTAACGTCAACAACTGTTTCTTCCTTTTTAAGTTTTTCTTTTTTTGTACAAAGAGAAAAAAGTATCGCTATAAACAAGAAAAAGATTGTTTTTTTCATAATTTAAAATTTTAGAAAACTTTTCAAGATACAATAATTTCAAATTAAAAAGTATTTATAATTTATATTTGTAAACAATATATTTTCGATGGCAAGCAATAGATTAAAACCTACAATATTTTCACCCAGATACGTTCATTTAAGTAAACTAAGAAATGCGACTTTGGATTGCTTAAGCAAACTAACTAAAAATGATAAAAATAAGCTTTTAATCGACTTTGGCTGTGGGGACATGCCTTATAAATCCGTAATTGAGCCTATCGTAGGCCGATATATGGGCGTTGACTTAGCAATGAACCCTCTAGCCGAGCATCATATTGATTTTGATAGTAAAACCACTTTGCCTGATAACTTTTGCGACATTATATTATCAAACCAGGTTTTAGAACACGTTGATTCACCGGCGGGTTATTTACAAGAAGCTTATAGAATTTTAAAACCCGGTGGAAGTATGATAATTACCACACATGGTTACTGGTACTATCACCCTACGCCTAATGATTATTGGCGATGGACAAGTGCAGGTTTACGCAAAACTATAGAAAAAGAAAATTTTGAGGTTGTTTCTTTTTATGGCATTATGGGGTTGGCCGCTAGTGGAATACAGCTTTTTCAGGACGCAATCATCAATAAACTTCCAAAATTCTTAGTTCCTCCAATGGCTTTGGTAATGCAAAGTTTGATTATTTTATTTGACAAAATACACAATCAGTCACAGAGAAATAGAGATGCCTCTTTATATGTTTTGGTAGTAACTAAACCTATCAGCGGTGGGTTATAATTTATGCATTATAAAACCCAATGATGCGGTGTATTCCGAAACTTTTATCCAAAACCATATTGATTTTTTAAAGGGTAATAAGACGGTTTTATATGGTGGCGATTTTCCTCTATATAAAAGTGATGGAAGCCTTTTGATAGAATCGAAACTTGATTTACTTATTTACCTGATAAAAAAAAGGATTTTTAAGCATTCAGATATTGCGGTAAGGAACAAAGCATTAACAAACTTTCTAAATAAAAATAAAGTAGATGTAGTTCTTGCTGAATATGGGATGGTAGGCGCTTCAGTTTATAAGGCTTGTAAGGCATCTAAAGTACCGCTCGTTATTCATTTCCACGGTGCAGATGCGCACCATAAACCTACAATTAGTAAATATATTAAATGTTATAAACACGCATTTGACTATGCAAGTAATATAGTATGCGTTTCACAGTTTATGTTGGATGAGTTGGTGAAATTAGGAGCACCAAAAGAAAAGCTTGTACTAAATCCTTATGGAGTAAATTTAGATAAGTTTAAAACTACAGATGTAAAAAGAACGACGCAAACGTTATTTTTTGTCGGACGATTTGTTGAAAAGAAGGCACCTGATATTTTGATAAAAGCTTTTGCAAGAGTAAAAAAAGCTATTCCAACCGCTCATTTGATCATGGCGGGAGAGGGCCCTTTATTAGCTGAGTCAAAACTATTGGCCAGTCAGCTTGGTTTAGGTGCAAATATTGACTTTCCGGGAGTTTATACGCATGCACAAGTACAAATGCAGATGCAAAAGGTAAGCGCCTTTGTACAACATTCTGTTATTACTAGGGATGGAGATTGTGAGGGAACACCCAATAGCATTTTGGAAGCTTCGGCAAGTGGACTACCCGTGATTTCTACATTTCATGCAGGTATTAAAGAAGCTGTGATTGATAAAAAAACCGGTTTGCTATGTGAAGAGCGAGACATTGAAGCATTCGCCAGAAACATGATTGCTGTTCTTGAGAACGAAGATTACGCAAACGAATTAGGTAGAAACGGCGCAGAGCATATCCGTTTAAATTACGATTTAAAAATAAAAATAGCCAATCTAAACCAAATCCTTAAATCTGCAATAAATACACAATGATTAGAAACCTAATTCAAACTATCCTAAAAAAGAGAGGATACGAAATAATAAAACGTAATACCAGATTAGATAAAGAAGGTTTACCAGTAGATTTTGATGTACAAACCAAAGAAATCATCAAAGAAACCAAATCTTATACGCTAACGTCGCCCGAGCGCATTGCTTCATTGGTAAACGCCATTCAGTATATTACTAAAAACCAAATACAAGGCGATATTGTGGAGTGCGGAGTTTGGAAAGGTGGCAGTAGCATGGCGGCAATTAAGAGCCTGATTAAAGCTAACGATATCACCCGAGACATTTATCTTTATGATACTTTTGAAGGAATGTCTGCTCCAACGAAAGAAGATAAAGCTGTGGATGGAGAATCAGCCGAAGTGATGTTAACCAAAAGCGACATTAATGATGCTACTTCCGTTTGGTGTTTTTCATCTATTGAAGAGGTTAAAAATAATATTGCTACCTTAAACTATCCCACAGAAAAAGTTTACTTTGTAAAAGGTAAGGTGGAAGACACTATTCCGACTACTATCCCTCAGAAGATAGCCGTTTTAAGGTTAGATACAGATTGGTATGAATCTACCAAACATGAATTAGAGCATCTTTTTCCGCTTTTGGTAAGTGGAGGTGTTTTAATTATCGATGATTATGGACATTGGGAAGGTGCAAGAAAAGCTGTTGATGAATATATCGAAAAAAATAATCTGAATATTTTGTTGAACAGAATTGATTATACAGGGAGAATAGCCATAAAGCCATAAATATTGAACCTATTAAAAAAACAAGGATTTTACAACAGCATAACGCTTTACATTGGTACAGCTTTAGGCTTTTTTAATCTTATCATTTTATTTCAGCGAGCTTTTACAGCTGAGCAGATTGGCTTTTTTGGGTTAATGATTTCAGTTTGCCTATTATATACCCAAATTGCTGCGCTTGGTTTCAATAATATTATTACTCGGTATGTTCCGTATTTCAAATCGGCTGATGGCATCCATCAGGGTTTTCCTAGTTATGTTTTAAAAATCACATCGTTGGGTTTTTTGGCGGTGACTACTTTTTATATTTTTGGTAAAGAGTTTTTAATTGATTTTAAAGTTGATAACAAGGGCTCGTCATATTATTATCAGTACTACTACTTGATCATTCCGGTTGCGCTTTTTACATTTTGGTATAGCCTGGCCGAATCGTTTGCTCGTACTACTTTCCATAATATTTTTCCTTCAGTTTTACGAGAAGTATTGCTTAAGGTATTTACCAGTATTGGAGTTGTATTGGTTTATTTTCAATGGTTCAGTTATCAAAGTTTTGTTTATTGGTATATAATAGCTAATGGGATAATCCTGTTGTTTTTACTCATTTATATAAAAAGACTTGATCTACTACGTTTTAAGATTATCCAAACTCCGGTAAAGGAAAAATCAGCTGAAATGTTGCGATACGGTGTTTTTTCTATGTTAGCAAGTAGTTCTGTAACTATGATTCAGAACATAGACACTATTATGTTAAAGGTTTATACTAACGAAAAAATGGTCGGCTACTATTTTACGCTTTTTGCTATTGCGGTGGTTATTAATTTGCCAGCAAGAGCGTTAAGTATTACTTCTTATCAGCTTATTGCTGATGCATGGAAGACAAGTGATCTCAAAAAAATAAACAAAATTTATAGCAAGACCTCATTGGTACAGTTTATTATTGGCTGCCTGCTTCTGATCGGATTGATTTCCAATTGGCATAATATTTTAATTGTCTTAAAAAAGCCAGAATACACCGAATATTATGCAGTTTTTATAGTAGTGGCGCTGGGTTTTTTAGTAGATATAACCGGAGGTTTAAATGGTGCCATTATCAGTTTTTCAAAAAACTATAAAGTAGTAATGTATGTTTTAATTGCGGCGGCCGTTTTATGTACTTTATTAAACATGATATTCATTCCAAAATTCGGCATTGTAGGCGCCGCATTGGCTTACGCCCTTACTACGCTGGCTTTAAACTTTACATACTGGCTTTATTTATTGCTTAAACATCAGCTACAGCCATTTAGTTTTGCATTTGTTAAAGTTATTTTGGTTGGTGTTTTCGTACTTTTGATAGGAATTTATATTCCCTACCTTAATAACTTTTTTGTTGATGTTATTGTGAGGTCATCGTTAATGGCATCTATTTATTTAATAATGATTTATTATCTAAACATTTCATCAGATATTAACGATGCCATCAATCAGGTTATTTATAAACTAAAACGCCGTTAAACAATGAACAACGTAGCCCCCGTAGCACTTTTCGTTTACAACAGGCCCGAACATACTCGCCAAACGGTTGAATCTTTAAAAGCAAATTACTTAGCTTTAGAAAGCGATTTTTTCATTTTTGCCGATGGCGCTAAATCTGAAAAAGATGAAGAGGCCGTAAAACAAGTTGCAGATTATATTGCAACGGTTGATGGTTTCAAATCCGTTACCGTTGTTAAGCAGGAAAAAAATCTTGGCCTTGCCAATTCAATCATCACCGGCGTTACTCACTTAAGCAAAACTTACGGGAAATTCATTGTTTTTGAGGACGATTTAATCTGCTCTCCACACACTTTAACTTATCTTAACGAAGCTTTAGAACGCTACAAAAATGAGGACAGGATTCTACACATTTGTGCGTCAATGCATCCGCTTAAGCTAGATGAAAGTATGCCAGAAACATTTTTATACAGAGCACCTCACAGCTGTGGTTGGGCAAGCTGGAAAAGAGCATGGGATAAATTTAACCCCGATATAGATGATCTGATCTCGCAATTTGATGAACAAAAAATTAAAGATTTTACTTTTGATGGTAAGATGAATTTTTGGAAACAGATGAACGATTTTAAGAACGGCAAAAATAATTCGTGGGCTATTCGTTGGTATGCATCTGTTTTTTTAAACAAAGGTTTAGCGCTAAATGTTACCCGCTCTTTAATTAAAAACATTGGGCATGATGGTTCTGGTGTACATTCAAACATTGAAAATACCTACGATGTTGAAATTTACCCATATCCTATTAAAGATTTTCCGAAAGAAATTACCGAAAATAAAAAAATGTATGAATTGGTAAAATCTTTTTATGCCAACAGAAAAGGAAGCCTGTTTGCCAGAGGAATTAGATTTTTACGCAAAAAGTTAGGATAATTCCTAACTTATTACTCGCTAAAATGAAGGATTGCATCTCAAAACTCAGTTCCATTGCCACAAAACCTGAGCGTTTAATCATCGGGTTAATGTCCGGTACTTCGTTGGATGGGTTAGATATTGCTTTGTGCAGCATAAAAAACAGTGGATTGGCAACCGAAGCAGAAATTCTTGATTTTGAAACCGTTCCTTACACCTCTTTATTCAAAAATGAAATCAAGCAAATCTGCTTTAAGCAAAACGTTGATTTAGAAAAGCTTTGCTTACTAAATACCGAAATAGGCAAACTGCATGGAAACCTGATCAATCAGTTTTTAAAGCATAGAAATATCGGAGCTGAGGCTATCGACCTAATTGCAAGTCATGGGCAAACCGTTTTCCATTCGCCCAAACGGTTGCGCAAAGCAGATGATTATGGAAATGCTACTCTACAAATTGGCGATGCTGATCAAATTGCGACTATTACCCGAATTATTACGCTTTCAGATTTTCGCCAGAAAAACATTGCCGAAGGGAGAGAAGGCGCACCTTTAGCAATCTACGGCGATTATTTATTGTTTAAATCGCAAACAGAAAACCGTGTTCTCTTAAATATCGGAGGTATTTCAAATTTTACATTGTTAAATGCAGATCAAAAATTTGATAGTGTTTTAAGTACTGATACCGGTCCTGGAAATACTTTGATGAACCAATATGTCGCGTCACATTTTAAAAATCAGCATTACGATAAAAATGCAGGAATAGCTTTGAAAGGGAAAGTTGATGAAAATCTTTTGGAAGCATTGCTTTTACATCCATTTTTTAAAAATGACTTACCTAAAACAACCGGTCCAGAGCTTTTTAATTTAAGTTACTTAAAAGAGGCGATGAAAAAATCGGGACGGGACAACTTATCGCATGAAAATGTACTAGCCACTTTAAACAAATTCACAGCTTGTGGGATCGCTATTGCAATAAAAAAAGCAAGTTGCACAAACGGGGCAGTTTATTTAAGTGGTGGCGGAGCTCACAATCCATTGTTAATTAACAATCTAATTAAAATATTGCCTCGTTTAACCTTCAAAAATTTAAACGAGCTAGGCATAAACCCTGATGCAAAAGAAGCTTTATTGTTTGCAGTTTTAGCTAACGAAACAATCGCCGGAAAAGGTGATGTTTTCGGTGCAAAATCGTTTAGTATGGGCAAGATAAGTTTGCCCAATTAAGCTCCAAATAATATTGGTACATTTCATTTTATATAGCGTATAATTTCTATTTTTGAAATATCATAAAAACTAAGGAAACATTTGTGAGCAAACCAAAAGTTTTAATTACAGGAGCAAGTAAGGGTTTGGGTTTGGCTATGGCTAAAAAGTTGAACGATGACTATTGCCTGATTTTACATGCCTCAAAAGCCGAAAACATAACAGCCTTAACAGAAGGTAATTTTGTTTTAGCCGCAGATTTATCAAACCCAGATGAGCTTAAAGATTTTTGCAAGCAACTGAAGGCTCAACACGGCGATGATTTGTTTGCTGTAATAAATAACGCAGGTATCGCTTTGGATAAACCGCTCACGTTTCAGCCCGAAAAAGATATTGACGCCATGCTGGCGGTAAATCTTAAAGCACCAATCTTAATATCGAAAACCGTCGCTAAAATTTTCGGATTAAAAGGGAAGGGCGTAATCATTAACGTAAGTTCTTGCGTTGCCGAAACCGGAAACGCTTTTCAATCGGTTTATGCGGCTACAAAAGCGGGATTAATTGCTTTTTCAAAGTCTTTGGCAAAAGAAGTTGGCGTACTGTATCACAACCATCAGATCAGGATTTTGAGCATTTCCCCAGGTTTTATCCAAACACCAATGACGGATGCTATCCCGGAAACGGAAAAAGAAAAATACCTGAAAATGATACCAGCACAAAGATTCGGCAACGCCGATGAAATTGCGGAAACAGTTGCGTTTTTACTTTCAGACAAGGCTTCCTATATTAATGGAAGCAATATTGATATCAACGGAGGGCTTTTTTGATGGAAAATTTGATTGGAACTTTGCCCGAAGATATGCTTTTACACGGCCCAACAAAGCGTTTGTTGGACAATTATCATTGGCATGAGCCTAAAATTGGCATTGTTGCAAGTTACACTCCAAAAGCATTTGACGTTAACGATCACTTCGGGATTTTTAGAGGTGTTGATCAAATAGAAGCTTTTGCGCAAGCAACAATTGTTTCCTGCGCAACTTTTTTGGAGTGTCAAAAGCAAAATTGCAAGCCAGATGATTTAAAACTTAACTTTGTTCCGGCTTTTATTAGCATTGGAAATGTTTATTTTCATAATTATTTGGCAGAGGGCGAGACGTTTATCAGCTTAGGGAAAATAAAATTTTATAAGTTTAGGCAAATGGTTGCCGATGGCAGAATTTACAAAGTACCGAAAGGTTTAGATTTGGATGCGTACTTTAGCGATTTTAACGAAGTAAAATTAGCTAATTATCAGTTGAGCGAGGATTTTATTTTAGTTGCAGAACTATTTGACATTACCGGTAGAGCTTTAAAAAAAGAGATATTTACACAATAATAAAATATGGAAAGACAAGAAATAATCGACGGATTAGTAGAAATATTAAAAACGATACGGACAATAGACCAAGAGAAATTAAAGAACGTTACCGAAGAAACTGATTTTTTGGCTGATTTAAATACGCCATCTACAGAACTCATCAATATCGCGGCTAAAGCAGAGCAAAAGTTTGATGTAGAGTTTGAAGATGACGACATAGACGATTTAGGGTCAACAGTAAAAGATATTGTTGATTTAATTTTAAGAACAAAAGAAAGAGGTTAATGGAGTTAGGGGGCAGAAAAGTGGCTGTTGTTGGCATGGGTGGGGCTTTCCCAACATGTTCCAGCTTAACTGATTTTTCTGATAAGCTTTTCTCGAACCAAAGCCTAATCAGAGAATGGGATACGGCTGTAGCCCGAAGCAAACAAGTCCGTTCCATAGTTTCAGGTTTCATTACCGAAGCTGAAATGAATCTGGAAGCTATTTATTCTCCTCTTTCGGATACCTATCCAGAAGTTTACATCGATCTACTTAACCGCATTCCGGAAATAAATTTGTCCACTGCCGATATTGGCAGTATTTGGGCAATGCTCGGCTCACTTGATGCCATTAAAATGGCCGGTTGGACAGATAAGGAAACTCAATCTGAGGCAACTGGCGTAGTAGTTGGCTCCGGCGGTGGCGGACATGTAATTCAGCGTAATGCGTGGCATAGTTTTTTTGAACTAGGTAAAAAATCCCGTTTGGCGGGATCGCATACCGTAGATCGTTCTATGGTTTATCGGGACGCCGCAAATGTTTCTTGTCTCATAAAAAACCGCGGAATTTGCGAATCAATCGGGTCTGCCTGCGCAACAGGTTTAGGAAATATTGGCTATGCTTATCGCTTAATAAAATTCGGTTTGCAGGACAGAGCAGTTGCCGGCGGTGTTGAAGGCACTTCTTTAGAAACCTTTATCGGCTTTGATGCCATGCAGATTTTAAGTCGCGGTTTTAAGCCAGAGGAAAGCTCTCGTCCGTTTGATAAAGACCGGAATGGCTTTGTTTGTTCTTTTGGGGCAGGCATTGTTTGTTTAGAAGAATATGAAATGGCTAAAGCCCGTGGCGCAAATATTTTAGCGGTAATTGATAATTATTTCAATAATTCTGATGGTGATGGCGATATGTTTTATCCATCTTTTGCAGGCCAAAAAAGGCTTTGGAAAGGTTTGTTGGCAGATTCTGGAAAAAAACCGGATGTGGTAAAAGTACACGGAACATCAACTCCCGTTGGCGATGCTATTGAATTGTTAAGCGTTGTAGATGTTTTAGGCACCAAGGACTATCATATATCAGCACCAAAGTCTCAGTTTGGGCATATGTTGGGCGCTGCCGGTGCGGTTGAATTTATCGCGGCGGTTTTAATGTTGCAGAAACAAGAAGTATTGCCGTGTTTAAATTCCGATAATTTAAATGAAAACGTGGAAACTTTTCAAACTAAAGACACTTGGGAAGGCTCAAAAGCTCCTTTGGCAACTTATCGAGATTTACTCCCTCAGCAAGCTTTCAAAAAAGAAATCAATAGCATTACCTGTTTAAATTATGGTTTTGGGGGTACAAACAGCGCTGTTTTAATTTCAAAAGATAATTCATGATCAACAATCAAAATAAAATTGCGGTAGTTTTTGGCGTAAGGAATGATAGTTCAATAGGCTTTCAGGTTGCTTTAAAATTACATCAATCTGGTTGTAAAGTGATTTTAAATTACGTTGACGATACCAAAGATGAGGTTTTGTTTTTGATGGAGCAGAACGGAATGGACAGCAGCTTGGCAGCAAATGTTGATGTACGGAATGAAGAAGATATTAAATCGTTTTTAACGGCTATTCATCAAAACTTGGGTGCAATAGATTATATTTTGCATGGCGTAGCTTTTGGTAGTCAAAACGTAATGTGTTACAGTTTGCCGGGAAGTAATGAGCCGGCGCCTTCCTACATCGATATCCCTTTTGAGGAATTAACGGATTCTTTCAACATCAGCGCTTATTCGTTACTACGGATTTGTCGTGTTGCCGAACCTTTATTGGCAAAAAACGCTTCGGTGTTAACCTTAACTTATAACGCCTCGCAACGTGTTTTTCCGGGTTATGCCGGAATGGCTATAAATAAAGCAGCTTTGGAAAATATCATGCTGTATTTGGCCAGTTATTTCAGGAAAAGTGGCGTACGGGTAAATGCAATTTCTGCCGGATTGGTAATGACTACCTCTGCCGGAGGAATTAATGGCGTTCGTAAATTACGAAAATTGGGAAAATTAACAGCTCCGCTTGGAAATATTGAAGCTACCGATGTTGCCGATGCTGCGCTTTATTATTTTTCGGACTTATCAAAAAAGGTAACCGGCAACATCCATTTTGTTGATGGCGGTTTTAACATTATGGGCGTACCAGCCGAGGAAATTTAAATGGAAAATTGGGTTGAGGAATTAAACAGCAACCGAAATTTTGCAATTGGCAATGATGTTGTTTTTATGCCCGACTTTAAACAGTCCTTTAATCCATTATTCAAAAAAAAAGTTTATACCGCTAATGAAATCGCTTATTGCGAGCAATTTGATGATTCTTTATTGAGATACGCCTCAACCTGGGCAGCAAAGGAAGCGGTTTATAAAGCAGTTAAGCAAATTGAATCAAAGCCTATTTCATTTAAAAAAATAGAAATTTTAAGAGAAAAAATCGGCGGAAAGCCTTCTGTAAACCTCCCGGTTTTATACAACGATTTTAAAATTAGCTTAAGTATAAGTCACGACGGAGATTACGTTTGGGCGGTAGCAATTATTAATTGTGAAAGTAATTTGTAACCTATGACCGACCACTATTTTGAAAACGAGCTGGTAAAAATGCACTATTACCAATTTGGTAACGGAGCAAAAGCGATGCTTTGTTTTCATGGCTACGGAATGCATGGCAAACAGTTCAAACACTTAGAAGAACTTTTTGGCAAAGAATATACTTTTTATGGGTTTGATTTGTTTTTCCATAAAGAAACCAAACTCGCAGATCAAAGTATTGAAAGCGTTAAAAAAGGGATAAGCAAAAATGAGTTAACTCAACTGTTTTCAGATTTCTGCTCAAAAAAAGGAATCGACAAATTTTCTGTTATTGCGTACTCAATGGGCAGTTTTTATGCTTGCGCTTTGGCGGAGGAAATCCCCGAGAGAATTAATGAGCTTATACTTGTCGCACCCTCAAGCTTAAAGCCGGGCAAAATTATCACTTTTTTAAGCGCCAATAAATTTGGAAACAGGTTGCTAGAACGTTTAGCTTTAAGCAATAACGGAATGACCAGCCTACTTTCACTTTTGAAAAGAACTAAAATAATTGATGCGAAAGCACATGAAATTTTATTCCGCGAAATTGCTACGCCACAGCTACGTTTTGCCTTTTTTGCCTGCGCAACTTACCTTCGTTTTTTAAAACTAGATACCGAAAAGTTTATAGCCCAGATAAATCGTCACCAGATAAAAAGTATCTTTATTTTTGGCAAGCTCGATAAAAGTTATCCGGCTAAAATCGGGAAAAGCGTTGTTCCAAAAATTAAGCTTGCTAAACAAGTGGTTTTAAACAAAAACCACGATATGATCAATAAAAACTTTGCGCAACAGCTATCAAATTTGTTAAATGATAATTAAGGCGAAAAAATTTCCTTACCCTATTTTTAAAATTGGCTTTTATTTTATCAGTTGGTTGGTGAGTAAGCGATTTAATAAACTCGTTATCAACAGAATATCAATTAAACCTGATAGCTCTTACCTAATTTTGTGTAACCACTTTAGTTTTTGGGATGGATTTTTAGCCGCTTATTTGGTACGCCACACTATTCATAAAAAACAGCAGATAAAAGAGCTTAATTTTATGTCGGTAAAAAAGCAGATGCAAATGAATCCTTGGCTCAAATACATCGGTTCATTTTCGGTTTCGCCGGGGAAAATAAGCGTGGGCGAAAGTGTTGCTTATGCAGCCGAAAAGCTAAGTAAGCCGGGGAATGTTCTCGTTTTATATCCGCAAGGAAATTTAGAATCATGCCACGTTCGAGAGATTGAAATGAAAGACGGAATTAATGCCATAATTCCTCAGATAAAAGGAAACTGCCAAATTATTTGGAGCAGTAATTTGGTGGAATATTTTGAAAGTTTAAAACCTTCAATCAACTTTCACATGCTGGATTGTGGCACAAACCACGATTTTAATTTTGAAGAGCTCAATAAAAAAATCAACAGCTTTCACAAAGAAGCTATCCAAAAACAAATCAGGTTTACCGAGGAAAAGTTGTAAGCAGACTTACAAAGTTTTAAAACTTCATAAGTCTAAAATTTTACGCTTCTATAGGTTTTTCACGTTTGCTACCATCGTAAAGCTCGTATTCCAGCAATCTGCAATCCAATTTTCCATTGTAAAACTCAACTCTGCGAGAAGCTTTTAATCCAATTTTTTTTGCCAGATCTGGGTTTCCAGTAAAAATATAACCATTATAACCTTTACAGCTCTGCTTCATAAAATCGCCCATGCGTTTGTAGGTTGCTTCTAATTTTGAGTGCACACCCAAGCGTTCTCCATATTCTGGGTTAAACATAATTACGCCTTTTCCTTCGGGGATTTCTGTATCTGCAAAATCGCAAGTTTGGAAATCAATCAGTTGATCTACGCCGGCTGTTTTCGCATTTTTTATGGAAATATCCACCGCATCGTCAGAAATATCTGTGGCAACAATTTTAAAATCAATTTGCTTTACAATTTGGTCTTTTAATAACCTACGTTCAGCGAAAAACACTTCCTCATCGTAACCTAAAATGTGCATAAAACCATAGTTCATCCGCAATAAACCGGGCGCTCTTTTAGTAGCAATTAACGCCGCTTCAATAGCTAAAGTTCCGGAACCGCACATCGGGTTTACAAAATTAGATTTTCGGTCCCAGCCGGTTGCAAAAATAGTTCCCGATGCCAAGGCTTCTAACATTGGCGCTTTTCCAGGAATTTTACGGTAACTATGTTTTGCTAAAGTTTCGCCAGAAGTATCAATAAAAATCTCTGCTTTTTCGTTTTTCCAATACAAGTGAATTACTGCTTTGGAATAATCGGGGCCAGAATCCGGACGTATCTTATGTTTTTCTTTAATCCTATCTACAATCGCATCCTTTACCCTAAGGTTTGCAAACAGCGGAGTGGTGATTGTAGGGTTATCCACATTTGACGTTACAGAAAAATATCCACTAAAATCAATCAATTTTTCCCACTCTAATTTTACCAATTCTTGGTGCAATTCATCATGGTTTTCTGCTGTAAATTCATGCAGGCGATAAAGCACCTGACTAGCGCATCTAAGGTTGAGATTCAGCCTGATACAGTCGTTTAAGCTAACTTTCAGCTCAACCCCGGTAGGGAAAACTCTGATGGGTTTAAATCCTAAATCCAATACCTCTTTTTCGAGATAAGTTGCCAGTCTTTTGTTGCAGGTGATGATCACCTTTGAGGGAGTGTTGAAAACTTGATACATATAGGTGCGCAATTTACTGAAATAAATTTTAGAGATTTGGAACAGATTCAAACGATTTATTTATGGATGTTAAAGGAAAAGTTCATTTTGTATCTGACGTGATTAACGTTACAGAAACTTTTAGAAAAAGAGAGTTAGTGGTAGAATTTGCTGAAAATCCTCAGTATCCCGAATTTGTGAAATTTGAAGCGATCCAAGACCGTGTTTCTTTAATGGATGATATTAAAGTTGGTCAGGATGTGGAAGTTTTCTTCAACTTAAAAGGAAGAGAATGGACAAATAAACAAGGTGAAAAACAATATTTTAACACCTTACAACTTTGGAAGGTAAATGTATTAGGCGCAGTAGAAGCTGGAAGCCAAAGTACACCAGCTTACGCTCCGCCGGTTGATATTTCATCAACTCCGGGCGAAGATGATGATCTTCCGTTTTAAACAGCCTATTTTCTAATTACAATGCGATAAAAAGCGGCTTCAACATCCCACGTTGACCGCTTTTTTTATTTTCAGGTATTACGGCAGTCTCGGAAATGCTCAGTTCGACTGTCAATAAATTTCATCTTTCTTAAAAAGAACTCATTTAATTAACAATTACGTTTTTGTTGTACATATCTTATCCTATTTTTGGGGTATGAATATTTTGATACTTGGATCTGGCGGAAGAGAAAGCACTTTTGCCTGGAAAATAAGCCAGAGCGCTCTGTGCGACCAACTTTTTATTGCTCCCGGAAATGCCGGAACTGGTGCTTACGGGAAAAATGTAGCGTTAAAAGTTACAGATTTCGACGGCATTAAAAATTTTGTGCTGGCGAACGGCATCGATTTAGTTTTGGTTGGTCCCGAGGAACCGTTGGTCAAAGGTATTCATGATTATTTTTTAGCCGATGAGGCATTGATGAATATTCCCGTTATCGGCCCTAAAAAAGACGGTGCACAACTGGAAGGAAGCAAGGATTTTTCCAAAATTTTTATGGAGAAATACAATATACCAACAGCGGCATCGCAAACTTTTACCGTTGATACTCTAAAGCAAGGCTTAACTTATTTAAAGCATCACCCAATGCCGGTCGTACTTAAAGCCGATGGTTTGGCAGCCGGGAAAGGCGTTTTGATTTGTACCACTTTGGAAGAAGCACAAGAAGAATTACGCTTGATGCTTGCCGAAGCAAAATTTGGTGATGCCAGCGCAAAAGTGGTGATTGAAGAATTTTTGACCGGAATTGAACTTTCTGTTTTTGTTGTTACCGATGGTAAAGATTACGTGATTTTGCCATCTGCAAAAGATTATAAACGCATTGGCGAAGGCGATACAGGTTTAAACACTGGAGGTATGGGGTCGGTTTCTCCGGTGCCGTTTGCTGACGAAGCTTTTATAAAAAAGGTGGAAGAATTGGTTGTAATTCCAACTATCAGAGGTTTGCAGGCTGAAAATATTAATTACAAAGGTTTCATTTTTATTGGTTTGATGAATACCAACGGGCATCCGAATCTAATTGAATACAACTGCCGAATGGGCGATCCGGAAACTGAAAGTGTTTTGCCAAGGATAGAAAGCGATTTTGTAGAATTATTAAAAGCTGTTGCCGATGAAAAAGTGGGTGATTATCAGCTTAAAATATCCAATAAAACTGCAGCAACTGTAATGTTGGTTTCTGCGGGTTATCCTGGCGAATACATTAACGGAAAATCAATCACGGGTCTAGAAAACGTAAAAGAAAGTATCGTTTTCCATGCCGGAACAGAGTTGGAAAACGGCATTGTAAAAACCAAAGGCGGTAGAGTTTTGGCTGTTACCACCTTACAGGATAATATTTTTGATGCTTTGCAACAGGCAACCTCAGACGCTGGCCGTATTTATTATGATGGCGCAACCTTTAGAAAAGATATTGGGTTCGACTTATTGTAGATTTTTGGGTAATATGATTACCGATAAATAAATCTTAAATTAGCTAATTAGATATAAAAACCTAGTTATTGTATCTAATTAGCTTTGGCACAATCTTCTCTTAAGCTATTTATCGCATGGTAATTAAAATAGGAAAATACATATTTGGTTTTTTAGCCATACTGTTAGCTACAGGATGTGCCACAACCAATTTTGAGTGGGTTAAAATAAACCCAGAGAAGATCCAACTGGCAAAAAACAGAGCACCGTATAGCGATAACATTCGCCGGATTGATATGGTACTTCAATTAAAAGAGAAGGACAAAGTTTTATATTACCCCGAATCGAACGGTTTTTTTGCTGAAGACCAAAGTAAAGCTGAGTTTGCGAACAACCAATCGTCGCTTCAAAAGAATATTAGCAAAAGCCAACGTTACGCAAAACGTTTTAAGGTAAACCGAACAAAAACGCAAGCGCCGATAACCGGGAAAGCAAAGGTTAATAATTCAAGGTATGCGTCATCTGGCTTTGTTTCAGATGCTGATAAATTAAATTCCGCATTAAAAATTCCATTTGACTCTAAAGCATTAAAAGCCGGTAAAAATGTTGGTTCTTTTGGTCCGAGTGCCTCGGAAATAAGGGAAATGGCGTTTAACGATATTAAAAAGAAAAATCCAGAGCTCGAACAAAAATCTATCGCCAAACAGCAACGTGGTAAAAACTTAATGTGGGCTGGCTTGGTACTGGTTGTACTGGGTGGAATTATGGGTTTTGTCTTCGGCCGATCTGCATTTCTAATTTCCTTAGCCGGAGTGGTTTTTGCCGGAATTGGGTATTTTTTTAGGATTTAGATTTGAGCTGAAAGCGCTATTGAAGTTTTTCGCAAATAAAAATCAAAATGAGCGACATCAATGTTATCAAATGTGACCAGAATCAATCAGAAATCATATCTGATTTGATAATTGATTTGTTAAAAGACTTTAATGAAAAAAGTGGAGGCAACTTCATAGTTGACAGAAATTTTATATTAGATACTACTAATAAATTAATCAAACGCGAGACTTTCGGATGTTATATTGCTTACGAAAATAGAAACCCGATAGGTCTTATTATAATATCTCACAGTTTCGCCATCTACAATGGTGGGGATTTTGGCGTTATTACAGAATTATATGTCGCCAAAGAAAAGAGAAGTCAGGGAATAGGAAGACTTCTTTTAGAAAAAGCTCGTGAATTTGCAAAACAGAATAATTGGAAAAAATTAGAAGTTGGTGCACCAAATAAATCAGAATGGCCCAGAACAATCGACTTTTATAAAGAAAATGGTTTCGAAGAAAAAGGACCGAAATTGCGGTTAGAGTTAGAATAGCGTCTTATTCTGTAGTTGTATCCTAACTACAACCACAATTTATCTCAGTTTATGAGAGCACAGACTGAGGAATAGGGGAAATTTCTACCTAATTCGTGAGATGTTTCTCCGCCGGTCGGCGGAGAAACATGACAAAACGGGTAATCCCTCCGAACCTACTTCAATACCTCTTTCAACTTATCCATCAGCGCCGGTCCTCTCAAATTTTTAGCGATGATTTTACCTTCAGGGTCAATCAAAAAGTTTTTTGGGATGGCGTTTATTCCGTAATCCATGGCAATGCGCTGCGTTCTGTCAAGCAAGTTAGTCCAAACCAAGCCATCTTTTTTCACGGCCTCCACCCATTTATCTTCTTTACTATCTATAGAAACGCCTAAAATAGTAAAGTTTTTATCTTTAAATTTTTCGTAAGCCTGTACAACATTTGGGTTTTCCTGACGACAAGGGCCGCACCACGATGCCCAAAAATCTAATAAAACATACTGTCCTCTAAAACTTGAAAGTTTTACTTTTATATTTTCCGAAGTACTTTCCTCAAAATCTACTGCTTCAACACCTAAGCCGGTTTTTTTGCCCAACTCTAATTTTTGCGCAATTACTTGTGCCAAAGGATTCTCTTTGAGCTTTGGCGACAAAGCATTATAAGCCTTTTCTACCTGTGGAACATTCATGTCTTCCGTAGCTAAATCAGTGTTTAAGCTGTACAAACTCACAAAGCTTTCGGGGTGTTTTTCGATAAAATCTGCAATTATCGCTTTCCTGCTTTCTAACAAGGCCAAATACCTGTCCTGAAACCCTTTTACCACATCTTCTTTTGATTTATCCTTATCGCTTAAAGCTATAAACTCTTTGTTTAAAGCCATCAGTCCGTCTTCAACTTTTTGAGTGCTTTTGTTTAACGTTGCGTATTCATCGGCCACAGCCAAACCTTTTACTTTGGCGTTAATGATGGAATCTTTTGCGGTTAAAGTGGCTTGTCCCGGCTCAATAAAAAACCGGTAAATATCTTTTGGAGTGCCTTGAGCGTTTATATCATTGCCAGTGTGGTCCAACAATAAAATGGCAACCGAAGGCGAATTTAAACCGATGTTAAACTCAAATTTTCCGCTTACAGTTTTGGTGGAATCCAACTTTTCGCTTCTGCCTTCAATATGTACCAAATAAACGGTTTTATCTTCTTTAAGATTTTCAATATCGCCTTTAAGACTAAATTTATCTTGTGCCTCTGTAAAAAACGGGACTAGCAATAATGCAAACAATAATTTTCTCATCAATTTCTATTTAGATTTTTTTAATTCAATTTTTGATAGGTGCGCCACCATAAGTCGGGCATTTCGCCAGATATCGCCAATTGGTAATGTTCATACAGGCAGGGCACCATATGGTAACGTTCGTTTTTTGATCCCATTGTTGGATAAGGCACTTGCATCCACCATCTATCGGTTTTTTTACTTTTCACAAATATTAGTTCGTGGGCGTCTTCCTGTAAACTGGTTTTGTAAATCACATAATCGCTTTTTGGTTTTAGGGGGAAATCTTTTTTGCGGTTATAAAATCCATCAAAAAAACACCAGATCATTTGCGCAACCAGCATGGCTGTTTGTCCGTTTTGGTCATAAGCCGGGTTCATTTCGTAAAAACCAATGGAAGTTAGTTTATCGCTATAACCTGCGTAACGGGCTAACTGACAAGCTTCTTCACCGTAAAAACCGTTCGGACCCGCATTTCCGTTTGCCATTGCATCCGAAGCTCTTATGCTTGAAATATCGAAACTAATCATATCGGCATTCCGAATAACTGGCTCTGCAATGTGCGTTGCGCCACTAATTTCGCCCAAACGTTGCGCATCAAAAAACAGTTTGTCCATTACCCGCAAACTATCCTGATTTATATAATAGGTTTGATAGCCCAAATTGCTGAAATTGAATAGGTAATTCGGCTGGTGTAAAAATATCTTGTTAAGATAGGAGACAGAGTTGGTTACAATGGTATCCTCAGCAGATTCATCCAAATCAAAATGCGAATCAATCACCACTAAATCTACTTTTTGTTCCAGTTCTTCGTAACCCATGTATTGGGCATAAGTTAAATCTTGGCTACCACCTAAAATCACCGGGCAAATGTTCATTTTTATCAGCTCGGTAACCGCCATTTTAAGGGCAATATATGTATCAGATGTTTTTTCGCCGGGCTTGATGTTTCCTAAATCAACAATTTTTGATTGAAAAACGCCTTCATTTAAAGTGTAAAGCTTTTCGCGGATATAATCTGGCGCCAAAGCACAGCCCTGGTTGTTTATCGCTCCCCTGTCATCCATCACCCCAATCAGAGCAATGTTAAATTCGCCTTCTTCTAAATCAGGAAAATGTTCTTCGTAAATGGCGATTTTTAAACCCAGCTGGCTGTTAATGTACCCATCTTTAGGAGCAATTTTTGAAATATTTATAGGAGAAAAGAAATCAGCTAATGACATATTTTATTTGAATGTTACCAAATATCTATTTTTTAAACTAATTGGGATAATTTTTTTGCGGATGATTTGATTTGGGTTGTTATTTATAACTTTGTTTCACGGATGATTTTAGTTACAGGAGCAACAGGTTTTTTAGGTGCGGAATTGGTTTTTCAATTGTTAAAAACTGAGGAAAAAATCCGTTGTATAAAACGCGAAAGCTCAATTGTTCCGAGAAAGTTAACCGCCTTTGCGCATAAAATTGATTGGTTTGTTGCCGATATTTTAGATTTTGCTGATTTGGAAGACGCTTTTGATGGTGTAACCCAAGTTTATCATTGCGCTGCGCTGGTTTCTTTTGATGAAAGCTTAAAAGCCAAAATGTTGCAGATAAATGCCGAGGGAACAGCCAATGTAGTAAACTTATGTGTGCTAAACGGAGTTGAAAAACTCATTTACGTAAGTTCTGTAGCTGCGTTAGGAAGTGCAAAAGCTACTAACCTAATAGACGAAAACTGTTTTTGGGAAGGATTTGAAATTAAAGATGCCTATGCGGTTTCTAAATATCGGGCAGAAATGGAGGTTTGGCGGGGAATTAACGAAGGCTTAAATGCAGTAATTGTAAATCCTTCGGTAATAATTGGGGCGGATGCCGGTACAGAAGGAAGCGGAGCAATTTTTGAAAGCGTTAAGAACGGTTTAGATTACTATACCCGCGGCGCCACGGGTTTTGTGGATGTAGAAGATGTAGCCCAATGCATGATTTTATTGATGAACAATCCCGTGAAGCAGGAAAGGTTTATCATCAATGCCGAGAATATATCGTACCAAAACCTGTTTGAACAAACCACAAAGCAATTCGGAATTTCAAAACCCAACAAATTGGCAAAACCGTGGATGTTGAGTTTAGCTTGGCGGTTTACGGCGCTTAAAAATCTGCTTTCTGGTAAAAAAGGGGGTATTAATAAAACGCTAGCAAAAACCGCCGACAAGATTAGCAGATACGATAACCGAAAGATAAAATCGTTGTTAAATTACCAATTTATTCCTTTAAAAGAAAGCATTACCAAAATTGTAAATGGTTTAAAATCTGCCTAAAAGTCAAAAAATTTAGCTTTTTATAAATGATTTTTGCACTTTCGCAATCTAAAAACTATTGCTTTGAAACCATACTTTATTATAGATTTTGATAGCACTTTTACCCAGGTAGAGGCGCTGGATGAGTTAGCCCGTATCTCCTTAAAAAACCACCCGGCCAGAGAAGAAATTTATCAGCAAATTGAAAATTTGACCAATCTTTCAATGGAAGGAAAGCTTTCTTTTACCGAAAGTTTGGCCGCAAGGGTGAAACTGTTGAATGCAAATAAAGACCATCTGGATTCATTGGTAAAGCATTTAAAGAGCAAAGTTTCTTCATCTTTTCAGCGCAATAAAGAATTTTTTAAAAAACACGCTGATCAGGTTTTGATTGTTTCAGGTGGTTTTAAAGAGTTTATCACGCCAGTTGTAAAGCAATATCACATAAAAAAATCTAACATTTACGCCAACACTTTTGTGTTTGATGTTGATGGAAATATTATCGGTTATGATACCGAAAACCCACTTTCGCAAGAAAACGGAAAAGTAAAGCTATTAAAGCAAATGCCTTTAGAGGGCGATATTTATGGCATTGGCGATGGTCATTCAGATTTTCAGTTGAAAGAATCGGGGATGATCAAAAAGTTTTTCGCTTATACCGAGAACATCGAGCGTAAAACCGTTGCGGAAAAAGCAGACCACGTTGCGCCAAGTTTTGATGAGTTTTTATATGTGAGCAACTTGCCACAAACTATATCTTATCCAAAAAATCGGATTCTTTGTTTGTTGGTAGGCGATGTTCCGCAGGAAAGTATTGATTATCTTAAAAAAGACGGTTTTTCTATCCGGCATAAAGCCACTTTCGAAGAAAAATATGTGAAAGATGTTGGCATGTTGCTCTTAGGTGATGGCGAAACCATTTCTGATGAGACTTTAAGCAAAGCCGTTAAGCTGAAAACTTTGGGTTATTTGGGTAATGCAAAAGATAAAATCAACCTAGAGCTTTGTACAGAAATGGGCATGGTAGTTTTCGATAGCTTAAAAACACCAAACAATAAAACGTTGATTGCCAAACGAATGGCAGATTTTATTAATACGGGAACTACTTTCCGGAGCACCAACTTCCCGAATCTGCAATTGCCCAAAATTGCAGGATCGTACCGATTAATTCACATTCATAGAAACGTTCCGGGTATAATGTCTAAAATAACCAAGGTGTTGGCTAAACATGAAATCAATATCGTTGGTCAGTTTTTAATGACCAATGCCCAGATTGGTTATGTAATTACCGATACTGATACCAGCTACGATAAAGCGCTTTTAAAAGAGTTGCGTAAGATAGAGAATACCATAAAATTCAGGGTGCTTTATTGAGCCAGAGTTTAACCAAAAGAACGCTGAGTTTTTTTGTTATTGTTAGTTTGAGCGAAATCGGTGACTAGCTACAGCGTTCCAGAGAGAACAGAGCCGGTGTTAATATTTTTCATCGCCATGTAACCTGTGCCTTCTGCGGTTTATATTATTCAGCTAGGATATAAACGTTTTGTCTTCATCCAACTCTCTGTAGTTAAACCTCCAAACAAATTCCCTATTTTTGCACCATGAGCGAGAAAACCATGTTTAAGCTACAATTGCCCACAGACCCATTCTGGGTAAAAAACGTAGTGGAAAGCAATATCGAGGAGATTTTAACCGATCATGCTTATTGCGAGCAAAAAGCCGCTACAAATGCGATTACTTTAATTATCCAAAATCCGCAAATTCCAGAATTGGTATCAGAAATGGCCGAACTGGTTAAAGAAGAAATGGACCATTTTAAACGTGTCCATGATATTATTATTGAGCGTGGTTATAGTTTAGGATTAGAGCGGAAAGACAATTACGTAAACGAGCTCATCAAATTTTTAAAGCGTGGCGGAGGTGAAGCAAAACGAACCGAAAGCATGGTTGATAGATTGTTGCTAGCAGCGATGATTGAAGCCCGTAGTTGCGAAAGGTTTAAGGTTTTATCCGAGTACGTGGAAGATAAAGAACTCTCGGAATTTTACCATGAATTAATGATTTCTGAAGCTACACATTACACTTTATTTATAGGATTAGCCCGCAAATATGGTACTGGCATAGATGTAGAAAAGCGTTGGGAAGAATGGTTAGCCTATGAAGGCGAGGTGATTAAACGTTACGGAAAAACGGAGACCATTCATGGATAATTTCCCGCCTAAGCCCGCAAATAAGAAAAGCGGATTTTTTTATTTTGATTCAAAAGATGAAAATCTTTGGGTTTCTAAAAGTGATTCTTGGTTCGGCAAAACGTTGAATTTTGCCAACCCACTAGCTTATATTGTTGTGTTACTTTCTCTTCTTGTAATTATTTTAGTAACCCGTCTTGTTTAAGATATTTATTTCTAAATAATTTTTAATAAACGAACATATTTACCTGTTATCTGTATAATAGCATCTACAGTTTATTATGCAGAAAATCTACTTTCTTTTTGTTTTTTTATTGATATCAAAGTTATTCAAACACTGGTAACTTCCACAATTAATGTTAGGGGAAATACAGCTACCCAGCTACCGTAAAAAACTACCAGTTCGATTGGAATATAGGCGAAGGCGCCTCTATTGCCGATTTTAAAAATTCGAGCTCCTTGGTAACCACCGGTGTACTTCAGTCTTCATATATCGAAAAGATTAAAAATGATTACTCGGTTTAAATTGGGCCACTGACGAGATATCTATTTATCCCGTACCTACCAGAAACTATTTTACGGTAGAACTAAAAACCGAACTTAAAGGTTTGGTGACGTTTAGGCTAATTAAGTTAGCGCAACCAATAAATATGGCGCAGAAGCTTTGCAGGTTGCAACAACGGTTAAACTGATGCGGGCATTGTGGATTATTCCCATCGCCTTAACAAGTGCATTTGTCTTTAAAAATTCATCTAAAAAAATAAAAATCCCCTACTTTATTGGCTTATTTATACTGGCTATGTTGCTGAATTTATAGCGTCAGTAAAAATTATTGCTCCCTATATGGTGGATATAACTAAAATTACCTTGACCCTTCACCCTGTCTTTGATAGGCACAGGTTTATCCAAAGCTGTATTAAAATCGGTAGGCTTTATGCCTTTTCTACAGGGTATGTTGCTGTGGATTTTAATCGCTGGAATTACCTTGTATATAATTTGCAATTTTGTTTGTTAAGAAAATTGTTAATCAGCTTTTACAGCTGATCTTTCCACAAAGATTCATTGTCGCTTTTGATCTAACTTAGCGTATAAAAGGCCTTATTATTCATGGTCTATCAAATAGGATTTTCCGGCTGCTTTTTGCCCTATGCCTTTAGCTCAATCTGTTTGAGAACAGCTTCTTCCTTGGAGGATTCTAAACTGCAATCTATTATTTAAATCCGGAGAGGGATCGCACTGACCTCTCCGGATCGTATGGCTTGACTTACTTATTTACTCCTTCATTAGAACTGATAGCCCAGTACCACATCAAACTGTCCGCCTGTCATACCCTGTAAGCCCTGCGGTTCTGTACTGTATAGGCAAGATATTACCAGTTTCTGAAGGTAGGTAAAGCCTATACCTCCCGAGAAACTTTTGTTACTGTGGTACATGGTATAGAATTTCAACTGGTCTGCACTCCACTCCGCCGCCACGTCCCACTGGTTGTCATAGCCCTTTACGCCTCTGTAGGCTAGCAAGGGCTTCACACTGATTACATGGCTAGGCTCTAAGTCTATCTTATAGCTGATGGCACTGTAAAATGTAGAATAATCTACTGTCGAGAACTGGTTCTGGCGCTTCTGGTTCAGATTCAGGTAACTGAACTGCGCCTCCAGCCGTTTGCCTATGTAGGCCACTCCGAAGTTCCCATCCAGATAGCTCTGCCTTTCGTTGTATTTGTTCAAAGCGGGGTCATTGTCCCCATTCGAGGTCGCCGCGGCTTGGTCCAAGCGGTCCTGAGACCAGCTCAAAGAGACCCCGAACCTCACGTTGTGCTCCTCGGCCAGCTTTACCTTGTAGGCGAAGGTTCCCATCGCTTGACTACGGTTGACCAGACCTGCCTGATCGCTGATGTAGTTGATGCCCAGAGCGGCATTTTCTGTGATCGGTGCACTCAGTGACAGCGACATCATAACCGGCGATCCGTCGATCTTATTCCATTGGTTTGCATAATTGGCAAATATGCTCGTCTTGCCACTATAGCCGGCCATAGCGGGGTTTACGAGATAAGGGTTCTGGAAATACTGGCTCTTCATCGGGCTGAGCTGCGCCTTTACTCCTGTGCCGAGCAGCGTTCCTAATGTAGTTAAACAGATGATCGTGATGATATATCTTTTCATTTCTCTTTCCTCCTTATTTTACGATGGTGATAAATCCTTTGATAGGGCCTTTCTGATCATCGAAGTTAAAAATGTAATAATAGGTGCCTTCGTCCAATGGTTCGCCGTTTACAGTACCGTCCCAAGTATTCTGATAGCTACGGGTCTTGTACAGTACCTTGCCTCCTCGGTCAAAAATCGTCAGCTCGTGGTCTGGGTAATTTTCGATATTCGGCACCTTCCAAGTGTCATTGATCCCGTCTCCGTTCGGTGAAAAATTATTGTCAGGTTTCACCACATAGTCATCTCTGACGGCTACGGTAATCGATGCGATTGTACTGAAGCCTTTGCTGTTGGTCACCGTGGCATAGTAGGTGGTTGTTGCTGTCGGACTGGCTACTGGATCAGCAATGCTATTGTTGCTCAGCCCTGTTCCGCTCCAGCTGATATGCTGTACATCTGCCGCTTCCAGCTTCAGGTTAGCGGATAGTCCTTTTCCTATTTCTGGGTTGCTGCTGTAGCCGGTGGCAAAGTTTGTTCCTGTTTCTGTTCCTGTTCCGGTGATCACTGGTGCCGCATCTACGGTTAAGTTGAAGCTTCTGCTGATTTGGTCTGCCCCTCCGTTGGCGATGCCTCCGTTATCTTTTACCGTGACAGTAACAGTGGCTGTTCCCGTTTTACCATCATTGATCACATAGCTGATCTGGTTATTGTTGGCATTCAGACTTTTAAACAGTCCGGAGTTATCGGTCTGTACGGTGGTCTGTACGGTCTGGTTCAAGTCCGGTCCTGCCGTTACGTTTTGTAAGGCGATGCTTTCTGTGATGCCTGACTGAAAGTAAATCCGCTGATCTGCCAGCGCATTGATGGTCGGCATTTCGTTCACATCATTCAGGTCGACGGTAAAGGTTTGCTCTAAACTGAATCCGTATTGGGTAGTGCTTCTTACCCTGATCTGATACTGTTGCTTGGCTTCATAGTTGAGGCCGTCAGCCGTCAGTAGCTGGTTGCCTGTTATGGTGAAGCTACCATTGTCGCTGTCACCGGTTCCGTTTACCAAACTATAGGTGAACGTCGCATTCGGATCATCCGAGGTACTGCTCCATGTCCCTGCGGACGTACCTGTCGGCTGATTTTCGTACAGGGTGGTTGCTGCAAGGCTGATACTGGTTGGTGCGCCTGGTTTAACATGCAAGGTTCCATTTACATAGCTGATGCTATAGTTCTGGGCTGCCGCTCCTGTTGCCATAATCGGATAGTCTCCAAGCGAGCTGGCCGTGGTGGCCGTCGTACTCAATATAGGTTGGGCGGTCAGTATGCTCTGGTTTTCGCCACTGATGAATCCGCTGTAGCTTGCCGTTAATGCCGGATTGTCGGTTCCCACAAACCTGGTCTGATCATCCGCCGTGATCGTCAGCGCTTTGGCGGTGATATCTGCTGTCGCGGTCGTGGTCGTGTTCACCGTGTAGTTTGCTGCGTCATCTCCGCTGATGCTGATTCCGCTTACGGTCACTGTCTTACCGGTGCCTACATTTTTATTATCGAAAGTTGCCGAGCTATTGGTGGCTGTAAATACATCACCTGTTACGCGGTTGTCGCTTAACGTGATATTTGCTGTTGCATTTCCATCGTACACTTTGTCCTGTGCGCTGGCAGTTACCGTTAATGCTTTGGCCGTGATGTTTGCCGTAGTTGTTGTGCCGGTGTTCACGGTATAGTTGTCCGCATCGGTCCCGCTGATGCTGATTCCGCTTACGGTCACTGTCTTACCGGTGCCCACGTTTTTATTATCGAAAGTTGCCGAGCTATTGGTGGCTGTAAGTACATCACCTGTTACCCGGTTGTCGCTTAACGCGATATTTGCTGTTGCATTCCTGTCATACACTTTGTCCTGTGCGCTAGCGGTTACCGTCAGCGCTTTGGCGGTGATGTCTGCAGTGGCCGTAGTACCGGTATTTACGGTATAGTTGCCCGCATCGGTCCCGCTGATGCCGATCCCGCTTACGGTTACTGTTTTGTTTGTACCTACATTTTTGCTATCAAAAACTGCCGAGGTATTTACTGCCGTCAGCACATCCCCGCTCACCCGATCATCATCCAATGTTACGCTTGCTGTGGTATTGCCGTCATATTCTTTATCAGAAGCTGTGGCGGTCACCGCTAATGCTTTGGCGGCGATGTCTGCAGTGGCTGTAGTACCGGTATTTACGGTATAGTTGCCAGCGTCGGTTCCGCTAATCGTGATGCCGGATATGGTCACTGTCTTGCCGGTGCCCACATTTTTATTGTTGAAAGTCGCGTTGGTATTTGTTGCCATAAGCACATCCCCGCTCACTCGGTCATCACTCAGTGTTACTGTTGCCGCGGTGTTTCCATCGTACACCTTGTCGGATGCTGTGGCACTAACTGTAAGCGCTTTTTTAGCTACGGTCAGTTCTTTGGTAACGTCATTTGCCGCCAACCACTCCCCGTCGCCCGACTGGGAAGCCATAATGTTAGCCGTTCCTGCGCCAACGATATGGATCTCGCCAGATACGATGGTGGCTACAGCTGTATTGTCGGAGGTGTAGGTCACCGTCAGTCCAGAACTTGCCGTAGCGCCCGGTGCAAAATCCGAATCCCCATAGGTTTTAGATGGCAGGGCATTAAAAGTAATGGTCTGCGGTCCCTGTGGTGTGGCGCTCTTTTCGATGCTGTAGCTGCTTTCATTTCCGGCAACATCTACAGCTGTTATCCTATAATAATAAGTCGTTCCATTGATAAGGCCGGTATGTGTATAAGTGACAGTAGCGCCGCTTATGGTCTGCAATAAGGTAGTCGGGCCGGTGGATGTACCTCCGTAAACCTTATAGCCTGCCAGATCGGTTTCCGTACTAGCCGTCCAAGTCAGTATGTTTTCCTTGTTGCCGGCAGCGAGGGCCAGACCTGCTAGCGCAACAGGAGCTTTGGTATCAACTGCGTAATTGGCCGAGTTCGTTGTTCCGCTACCGCTGTTGCCCGCTCCATCGATCACCCCGGTATTATCCAAAGTAATCAGGTTGCTCCCGTCCTCTGTACCTGCAGTAGGGGTAAAGGTAGCGGTATAGGTGATATTATCTGAGGTGGAAAGACTGCTAAGCATACCGTTTGCTACCTCCAGATCTGCAAGTGTAAAGCCTGTTACCGCTTCGCTGAAGGTAATCGTCACCAATGAGGTTTCGCCCGCATTCAGTGCATTATCCGCTACCACTATCGTGGCGATTGGAAGATCCGTATCAATCGCATAGTTGTTACCGTCGGTCGTTCCGCTACCGGCATTGCCTGCCGCATCGGCCACACCGGTATTGTCCAAAGTGATCACGTTCGTTGCATCGGTGATGCTTGCTGTCGGCGTTAAAGTGGCCGTCCAGGTGATGCCCCCGTCGGTTGAGCTTACGGCACTCAAAGTTCCGTTAGCAACCGTCAGGTCGGCATTCGTAAAGCCTGTTACCGCTTCGCTGAAGGTAATCGTCACCGAGGTGGTTTCGCCTACCTTTAGTGCATTGTCCGCTACCACTATCGTGGCGGTTGGACGAGCCGTATCAATCGCATAGTTGTTACCGTCGGTCTTTCCGCTACCGGCATTGCCTGCCGCATCAGCCACACCGGTATTGTCCAAAGTGATCACGTTCGTTGCATCGGTGATGCTTGCCGTCGGCGTCAAAGTGGCGGTCCAGGTGATGCCCCCGTCAGTTGAGCTTACGGCACTCAAAGTTCCGTTTGCTATCGTCAGGTCGGCATTGGTAAAGCCTGTTACCGCTTCGCTGAACGTGATCGTCACCGAGGTGGTTTCGCCTACCTTTAGCGCATTGTCTGCTACCACTATCGTGGCGGTTGGACGGGCGGCATCAATCAGGATCGCTTTATTGGCACCCAAAGAGCCCGCCGCTCCCGGCGTTGCCAAAGTCAAGGCGGCATTATTTCCTGCCCCATCTTTAATTGTTCCTCCATTCAATACCAGTGCGGTGGTGCTTAGATAATCAAGATCTGAACTAGCATCGCCTGCTTGTACGGTATAGGTAAAAGTCAGGGTGCTGGTCCCGCTTCCTGAAGCATAGTTGATGATCTGGTCCGTAGTTCCCGTCTCCAAGGTTAATTGTGGCGTACCAGTCACCGTAACCGCTTCATTAAGATTGATCTGTATCGAAATCACATCGCCGCCTTTATAAGTTCCGTTGGCGGTAGATGAATTTGCTGAGGTTATCGCTGGTGCAGTATGATCCAGTGTATAAGTCTGCCCAGAGGTATAACCAGATGCAATGGCATTGCCGGCTGCATCGCTTATCCCTGTTCCGGAAGTGTTCAGGTCCAATCGTAAGGTTCCGTCTCCACTGACGCTATTGACCGTTACGGTATAGGTAGTTCCTGAACCAGAAACGCTATTAACGGTACCTGCCGCAGTGCCTGTAGCGGTTAAAGCAAAATCACCGGTGTTTACTCCTGTCACACTTTCAGAAAAAGTGACTGTATAATCGACCGTCGATGCATTGGTCATAGCGGACGTAGTTCTGTTGATGCTGCTTATGCTTGGGGCTATGGCATCTACCAACACTAAAGTAGTACTGCCTACGCTATTTAAAGTCAAAGTAGCATTATTACCAGCGGCATCTTTTAAAGTGCCTCCGTTAACTGCCAAGGTGCCTATAGTAATTCCATCGGCATCCGCATCGCTAGTTTGAACGGTATATCTAAAAACTAAAGCGGTAGTTCCGCTACCTGATAGGTAGCTCGCTTGTCTAGTGGTTGATCCAATAGTTAAGGCTAATTGTGGAGTCCCTCCTGTTGTATTCACAGTTATATTTTCACTAAAATTTGCCGTGAAGTCTAAATTCTGACTAGCGATGTAAGTACCATTGGAGGGTACGCTTACACTGTTTACTGTTGGCGGAGTACTGTCTACATTAGATGCCGTAATGCCGTTGCCCGTTAAATCTGCAACTACTACAGCCGCATCCGCTCCCGCTGCCCAATCTTCTGCCGCGGCCAAGTTATAGGTCGTTGCTCCAGTAGAACTGGTTCCGTTCTTATTGATGATCAGGTTAACGCCAGCTTTGTCTGTGGCACTCAACGTGAGTGTAAA
>DATJED010000016.1:0-113071 GCA_035496935.1 Pelobium sp.
GGACAACGGGAAGACCGATGAGGACCTGACAGGCCTCACGGCCGGGACCTATGAGGTAACGGTAACGGATGCGAACGGCTGTACAGCGACGACAAGTATCCAGATCGCCCAGCCAAGCGCTCCGTTAAGTTTGACCGGAACAAAAACAGACGTGAAATGCTTTGGCGATAACACAGGAGCAATAGACATCACAGCGACCGGCGGAACAGGAAGCTACACCTACGTTTGGGACAACGGGAAGACCGATGAGGACCTGACAGCACTAACGGCCGGGACCTATCAGGTAACGGTAACGGATGCGAACGGGTGCCAGGCGACAGAAACGGTCACTATTACCCAGCCAAGCGCTCCGTTAAGTTTGACCGGAACAAAAACAGACGTGAAATGCTTTGGGGACAACACAGGGGCAATAGACATCACAGCGGCCGGCGGAACAGGAAGCTACACTTACGTTTGGGACAACGGGAAGACCGATGAGGACCTGACAGGCCTCACGGCCGGGACCTATAAAGTTACGGTAACGGATGCGAACGGATGCCAGGCGACAGAAACGGTCACTATTACCCAGCCAAGCGCTTCACTAAGCATCAGTGAAAACCATACTAACGTGAAGTGCTACGGGGCTGCCAGTGGAAGCATAAACATCAGCGTAAGCGGAGGAAAAGCACCTTATGTTTATTCTTGGAGCAATGGCGCAACAACCAAAGATTTAAGCGCTTTGGAAGCCGGAGATTATACTTTAACAGTAAAAGACGCTAACAATTGTTTGGCGGCAATCACAATAACGATCAGCCAACCTTTAGCGCCTTTAACCTTGGTAGAAAACCATGAAGATATATTGTGTTACGGTGACACAACAGGTAGTATTACTTTAAAAGTAGATGGAGGTACGGCGCCTTACAGTTATCTATGGACAAATAACAAGGTAAGTAAAGATCTTGAGGGATTAAAAGCTGGGATTTATGCGGTAACAATTACAGATGCTAAAGGATGCACCATTGGCACACAAATTCAAATTAGTCAGCCTGCTGCGCCTTTATCCATCACAGAAACACATCAAAACGTGGCTTGCTTTGGAACAAACACCGGAAGTATTGCTATCAATGTTTTAGGCGGAACTGCTCCGTATGCTTACGAATGGTCAAATGGGGTTGAAATCCAAAATCTAGACAATTTATTTGCTGGCGATTATCAAGTTAAGGTAACGGATAAAAACGGCTGTACCGTTATCAAAAAAATCCAGATCACCCAACCCGTTGCTCCTTTGGCATTGAGTGAAACGCATGTGAACAATGGCTGTTATTCCGATAATATAGGGAAAATTACCCTTACGGTAACAGGCGGTGTTTCTCCTTATACCTATCAATGGAATAATGGCGCCACCACCAAAAATTTAGCAAACCTTGCCCCGGGTATTTACCAAGTTGTGGTTACTGATAAAAACGAGTGTACACAAACATTATCAGTAGAAATTTTACCAATAAAGCCCTTTATAGTTAAAACCGAGGTAGAACAAATAAAATGTTTCGGAGAAAATTCTGGTAAAATAAATCTGCAGTTAAGCGGTGGAGAAGCTCCATATCAGGTAAGTTGGTCTAACGGGGCAACCGGTCTGAACCTACAAAACTTAGCGCCCGGAAATTATACCTATTCTGCTAAAGATGCTTTGGGTTGCGTTCAAACAAAGACCATCACCATCACGCAACCGCAACTACTTTCTGCAAAAGCAGATGTTAAAAATACCAGTTGTAAGTACTCTCCTGATGGAGCAATAAAACTCAATGTTTTAGGCGGTACACAGCCTTATCGATTTATTTGGAATGGTACCGATAGAGGACAAAATAGTTCGTTAATCAATGTTAATGCAGGTAAATACGATATCACAATTATCGATGCAAATAATTGTTCATTACAACTTTCAGCAGAAATTTTACCGGGTAACTGTGCACCAAGCGCCGATAATGATTCCTACGAAACTAAGGAAGATACACCAATCCTCATTCACACCCCGGGAGTTATCATAAATGATATTGACCCTGATGATGACGATTTGCGGGTTACTTTAGGAACTGCAAAAGATCCAGACGGACAAGCTGGGGATGTGGACGCCAGTAAAACCGTGTTCAAAACAAAAAATGGGAGAGTAATCTTAAATAAGGATGGTTCTTTTAACTATATTCCTAACAAAAACTTTTTTGGCACTGAATATTTTATTTATGAAGTAACAGATGGTGAATTAAAGTCCAATTTTGCACAGGTTACCATTGTGGTAACACAGGTAAATGATCCGCCCACGGCTAATGACGATTCTTTTTCTACAAAAGAGGATACGCCTTTTACCGGAGATTTAGGCTTAAATGATTCAGATCCGGAAAATGACGCATTAACTTATGTAGTTACAAATCAGCCTTCAAGCGGAAACTTAACACTAAATTCCGACGGTACATTTAATTATGTGCCAGAAGAAAATTATAACGGAACCATAACCTTTGATTATCAAGTTTGCGATCCGGCAGGGCTTTGCGACCAAGCAACTGTTACAATCGTGGTTGTTCCGGTAAATGATGCGCCTATTGCCGAGGATGATAAATTCAGTATGGTCAGAAATGGACAAATTAGCCAAACCGTTGTTACTAATGATAGCGATGCTGATAATGATCCTCTGCAGTTTACAATGCTAACAGATCCGACCAACGGAACACTTACATTTAATGCAGATGGAACTTTTGTTTACAAACCTAACGTCGATTTTAAAGGAATAGATGTGTTTACTTATGAGACCTGCGATCCTTTCGGTTTATGTGATGATGCAACCGTTACATTAGTTGTTCAGCCCATAGTTACTGTTAACTTAATTCCAAAAGAAGCAAGTATAAAAGAAGGTGACACTATAAAAATCACCGCGGTTTTAACCGAATCTTTGGTAGAGGATGTAACCGTTTATTTGGACTATTCTGGCATAGCCCAAGCCAACCAGGATTATCTTTTAACGGATGATTATGTTTTGTTGCTTATACCTGCAAACCAGACAGAAACAACGCAGTATTTTAAAATTACCGCTATTTTAGATGACATTAAAGATGATAATGAAACGGTAATAAGTACTATAAAAAACACATCGAAACCAACTTTTGTAAATATTGGCAACAATTCCATTATAACAATTAAAGACGTTTATCCCGAAGACGTAAAAACCACACCTGATGAAAATTCTGACATCAACCCCGATCCTTTGGTTTCGCCGAACGGAGATGGCGCCGGAAACGAAAGTTTCATCATTTATAATATTTCAAAATATCCGGATAACGAAGTATTGATATTTAATCGCTGGGGAAACAAGGTTTATCAAACTAAAGGCTACGATAACAAAGGGAATTCTTTTAAAGGAGTTGCAAATGTGGGTATCCTTACCAATACCAACAAAGAGCTGGTAGATGGCGTTTATTATTATCTGATTTACACCGAAGAAAACAACAAAAAGAAACTGAATAAGGGTTATTTGATTTTAAAAAGATAAAAATAGGCTGGAAGCAATAAATAGGCTTAAAGCCAAATGCTTAAAGCAACCTAGCTTGGTCTTTTGCTTTAGCATTTCCACTTTGGCTTTTAGCCTTTAGCTTTCTTCTTCCCAAATTATGGCCAAATTAATAATCGTTCTAACGGCGGTTTGCATATCTTGTACAGAAACCCACTCTTGTTTGCTATGAAAAGCATGTTCGCCAGCAAAAATATTTGGACAAGGCAAACCCATAAAAGATAATCTGGAGCCATCTGTTCCGCCCCTTATGCTTTGCTTTTTTGGTTTTACGCCAGCTCTTTCAATCGCTTTTAAAGCAAAAGCACTTACGTTAGGATGTTGGGCAATTATCTTTTTCATATTTCGATATTGTTCCTCAATTGTAAACTCCACCGAAGCATCCGGGTAATTTTTTAAAACTTGATGACAGATTGCTTTCAGCTCATTTTCATGCTTTAATAAATTTTCATCTTCAAAATCTCTGATGATAAAATCGATTATAGCTTCTTCAACCTGTCCGGTCAAATTAACTGGGTGTATAAATCCTTCTTTGTAGGAAGTACTTTCAGGCGAAAGCCTCTCTTTAGGTAAAGCAGCAATAATATCTCCGGCTATTTTAATGGCACTTTGCATTTTTTCTTTCGCAAAACCGGGATGTGCACTTACGCCCTTAATTTTTACTTGCATGCCATCAGCAGAAAAAGTTTCGTCCTCAAAAGAACCTAAAGTCTCGCCATCAATGGTATAACCGAAATCAGCACCAAGTTTTTTCATGTTCAAGTGGTTTACGCCGCGGCCAATTTCTTCATCGGGCGTAAACAATATTTTTATTCCCCCATGTTTAACATCGGGGTTTTGCATAAAAAAGTTTGCAGCGTCCATAATTTCAGCAATGCCGGCTTTATTGTCTGCACCCAATAAGGTCGTTCCGCTTGCGGTAATGATATCGTTCCCTAACTGAGCTTTTAAATCTGGATGTTCCTCCATTTTTATAATTACTGATGGGTCATGGGGCAAAACCAAATCTTCTCCGTCGTAATTTTTATGGATAATGGGTTTAACATTTTCACCGCTACAATCCGGCGAGGTATCCACATGTGAGCAAAAGCAGATTACAGGTACATTTTTTTCTGTATTAGACGGAATTGTTCCAAAAACATAACCGAATTCATCCAAATGAGCATCGTTAATCCCCATTTCTAAAAGTTCATTCACCAACTCGGCAGCTAATATTTTTTGCTTTAATGTGGAAGGCACCGATTTAGAGTTGTAGTCTGACTGTGTATCGTATTTTACGTACTTTATAAAGCGTTCTGTAACCGTGTAATTAATGTTCATTAAAATAGGATTTTGATTATCGGATTATTTAAAATATTTTTATGGCTTGTTCAGTGAAAAACAAATTAAGTAAAAGAAAAGTTTACAAACTTGATAATTTTACGTTTAGCTATTAAATAAGTTGAGAAAATTAATTTTTATCCTTTTACTTTTTGTGTCTGTTCGGGCATTTTCGCAAGCTAACTTTTACAGGATTGGGTTAGGTTTTTCTGGAGGACTAACAACATCTTATACAGGGTTTACTTATGGTGTCAATACCGATCCTAATTCTGGTATTTATGGTTATAACGCCAAAAAAGGCTTAATGACAAATAGATCAACCGTTATAGGTGGCTTCTTAGATTATTATTTTACACCATTTATTACTGGTGGTATAGCGTATAATGTAGTAGAGCTAAAAGGCGGCACTGATGTTTATAATAGAGCATTTGTTTCAAATTTTTCATCTATTGAGGTTATGGGGAATGTAGCTGTGGGACAGTTTATAGATTTCTCTTACAGCCCGTTTTTATATGCAATACGAAATGTAAATGCGGGTATAGGTATAGGGTTCATTAGCGGAAAAAATAACGTAGCCGAGTGGACAACGACTGATTTTCCTAGAAGGATGCATGAGAATGATATAGGCAAAAGCAAATTCAACAGCGTTGTTGCCTTACCAATCAGTATCGGTTACAACATAAACCTTTATAATGCCTACCAAGAAGTGAAGTTTGTTGTTGGTTTTAATTATAAAACAGTATTTACTACTTCTGATGATCTCGACGGTTTTGCAGATGATCCAAATATGTTCCAAAACAATTCTAAAGATGTTTATACTTCCTTGGGCATTTCCTTAAAATATCTGTTCGGCCCAACCGGTTTATATTTCAAATAAATAGTGAATATAGAAAGCCTCAGAGAACATTGCATCAATAAGCCGGGAGTTACAGAAAGTTTTCCTTTTGGCGAGGATACATTGGTTTTTAAAGTTGGCGAAAAAATATTTCTGCTCACCAGTTTATCAAACCCTGAGAGCTTTAATGCAAAGTGCGATCCCGAAAAAGCAGTGCTATTGAGAGAACAACACCCAGAGATTGTCCCTGGGTACCACATGAATAAAAAACACTGGAACACTGTTTACTACAATCAAAATCTTTCCGAATCATTATTAAAAGAACTCATCAATCATTCTTACGATTTGGTTTTTTCCAGTCTACCAAAAGCAATACAATCCAAAATAAATGTATCAGATACTTAACGACACGCCGGTTTCGGTAATCATCTTTATTTTTACCATTGCAACCAGTATTTATGCATTTTATGAGCATTCTCTTTTCGGTAAATTTATGCTCCATCCATATTCGGTAAGTCGGGGCAAAAATATTTATCAGCTTATTTCAAGCGGTTTTATCCATAAAGATTGGCAACATTTAATTTTCAATATGCTGTCCTACTATTTTTTTGCGTTTGATTTAGAACGTACAATAGGACATTGGCAGTTTGGTGCCTTGTATATTATTGCTTTGATTTTAAGTGATTTGCCAACAGTTTTTAAACATAAAAACAATTATAACTACCATAGTTTGGGTGCATCCGGAGCGGTTTGTGCGGTGTTATTTTCTTTTATTCTTTTTTCTCCGTTTACAACGTTATTAATTATTCCTATACCCTTTCCAATTCCAGCAATTGTTTACGGTGTGTTATTTTTAATATATACATCTTATGCAGGCCGTAAAGCTAATGACGGCATAAACCACGAAGCACATTTTTATGGCGCTCTATCGGGCGTGTTCATTACCATTGTGCTTTATCCGCAGGTTATCCAGTTTTTTCTATCTAGCTTGAACACAAAATTATTTTAAGTTGAGCCTTAGCCATTAGTACTCAATTTATTAGCGATAAAATTTTACGTTAAATTTGTCGCAGAACTTGAAACTACAGAAAAATTTACTACATTTGCACAGATTCGAAAGAGGGGACGATAGTCCCCTCTTTCTATTTTGGTAAAAAACAGAATTAATGAGCGTAGAAAAGAGAATCAGAGCACTAATAGAAGAAAAACTAGCAGACAGGCCTGATCTTTTTATTGTAGAAATAAAAGTGGTAAACAACATTAAAGTTATTATCCTTTTAGATGGCGACCAAGGAATAGGCATTCAGGATTGTGCTGCGGTAAGCAGGCATGTAGGCTTTCATTTAGAGGAAGAAAACCTGATTGATAATGCCTATAATTTAGAAGTTGGTTCACCAGGTTTAGATACGCCGTTAACGTTAGACCGTCAGCTACAAAAAAACATAGGCAGATTGCTGGAAGTAAAATTTAACGACGGTAAAAAAATAGAAGGAACTTTATTAAGTTTTGATAACCAACAAATTACCATTATGGAGTTGGTAAAAGAAAAAGGTAAAAAAGCCAAAGAAGCAGAAAGAATAATTAGCAGAAACGAGATTGCCGAAATGAAAGTTGGCGTTTCGTTCAAATAGAATCCATTATTATAGAAAAATAGCAATGATAAAAAAATGAGCAGTATTAATTTAATCGATTCATTTCAGGAGTTTAAAGACTTCAAGAATATTGACAGGCCAACAGTAATTAGCGTATTGGAAGAGGTTTTCCGTAGCATGTTACGTAAACGTTTTGGTACTGATGAAAATTGCGATGTGATTGTGAATCCAGATAATGGAGATTTGGAGATCTGGAGAACCAGAACCGTAATGGAGGATGGTTTTTCTGAGGATGATGATTTAGAAATCGAATTGTTAGATGCGCATAAAATAGATCCGGATTTAGAGGTTGGCGATGACTTTATTGAGCAAATTACTTTAGAAAGCTTCGGCAGAAGAGCGATTTTGGCAGCCCGTCAAACCTTGGTCTCTAAAATTTTAGAATTGGAGAAAGACGAAATCTTTAAAAATTACAAAGATAGAGTAGGGGAGATTGTTACCGGAGAAGTTTACCAAGTTTGGAAAAAAGAAACTTTGGTTTTGGATGATGAAGGAAACGAATTAATCCTTCCAAAAACAGAGCAAATTCCGGCAGATTATTTCAAAAAAGGAGATTCTGTTAGAGCGGTTGTTTATAAAGTAGAAATGCTGAACAGCAATCCGAGAATTATTATCTCTCGTACAGCACCAGAGTTTTTGCAACGCTTGTTTGAACTTGAAGTTCCAGAAATTTTCGACGGTTTAATTACCATTAAAAAGATTGTACGTGAGCCGGGCGAAAGAGCTAAGGTTGCTGTTGAATCTTATGATGATAGAATTGACCCGGTTGGTGCCTGCGTTGGTATGAAAGGTTCCCGTATTCACGGTATTGTTAGGGAGTTGAAAAACGAAAACATCGATGTAATCAACTTTACAAGTAATATCTCGTTGTATATTCAAAGAGCATTATCGCCAGCTAAAATCACTTCTATTAAATTAGATGATGAAACCATGAGAGCCGCGGTTTACTTGAAGCCAGACCAAGTTTCATTAGCGATTGGCCGTGGCGGACACAACATTAAACTGGCAGGAAAGTTGACCGGCTACGAAATTGATGTTTACCGTGAATCTACTGAGGAAGAAGAGGATGTTGATTTAGAAGAATTCTCAGATGAAATTGACGGTTGGATAATAGATGAATTTAAGAAGATAGGTTTAGATACCGCAAAAAGTGTAATTGCTTTAACCACTGCCGAATTGGTTAAACGTACTGACTTGGAAGAAGAAACCGTAGAAGAAGTTCTAGGGATTTTACGTTCTGAGTTTGAATAATTGCGGTTTTGCTTAACTAAACGTACTTTTGTTTTAAATAGATTTAGAAATAGAACAATAAATGTCAGAAGACAAAAACTTAGGAATATTAAAAGTTGCGAAAGAGCTAAACATTGGTTTAGGTACCATCGCCGAGTTTTTAAATGGCAAGGGCTTCAGTGTTGAAGCAAGGCCAAATACAAAGCTTACCAGCGATATGTACAGCGCTCTTTTGAAAGAGTATCAAGGAGATAAAATCCTTAAAGAGGAAGCAAAAAGTATTGTAATCGGTAAAATCCGTCGCGAAGATGCAAGTTCCGGTACAGAATCAAACGATGCTCCTTCGGCTCCGCCTGCAAAGGAAAGCGAGGAGCCAGCGGAGATTTTAATCAAAAACACGGGTTCTACTCCGGCTACCGAAACTCCAGCTGCTTCTGTTCCTAAAGTTAAAGAACCTGATACAGCTACACCTCAGCCTGAAACAACAAATAGCCCAGGTGTAAAAATAGTTGGTAAAATTGATCTTGATAGTTTAAACTCTAAAACTCGTCCTGATAGAAGAGCTAAAGAGGAGCAACCGGTGGAAACACCTAAAGCTCCGGAGCCAGTAGTTAAAAAGGAAGAGCCTAAAGTTTCAGCTCCTGAACCTATAAAAGAAACAAAAGTAGAAGAGCCTATTCAGCCAAAAGCAGAAACACAGCCGGAAACTCCTAAAGTAGAGGAAGCACCACAAAAACCGGAGCCTGTTAAACAAGCTGAGGCGCCACAAGAAACGCCAAAACCTGTTGAGAAAGAAGTTGAAAAACCGGTAATTGCAAAAGCAGAAGATGCTCCAGCTGTAACCGATGAGGATGATGATGTAATTAGAGCTAGAGCAAAGCAATTAACAGGTCCAAAAGTTATTGGTAGAATAGAACTTCCGGTTAATAAGAAAAAAGATCAACCGGTTGCGTCTTCATCTAATCCAAATACTGCGGATAATAAAAGAAAACGTAAACGTAAACCTACTGTTGGTGGGCCAGCGAGACCGGGTCAACCTGGCCAGCCAGGAACACCGGGAGGTGCTCCGGGAACAGCAGGAAATCCTCATAGAGCTGGAGCAAACGCAGGAGCAGGCAACAGAAATGATCCTCGTGGTGGCGCAAGACCTCCGCACAAAAGAGGCCAACCTGTTCCTCCGAAAGCAGAACCTACAGAAAAAGAAATCCAAGATCAAATTAAGGCAACACTTGCCAGATTAAGCGGTGCTGGAAAGTCTGGGAAATTTGCGCAAAGATCTAAACTGAGAAGACAAAAACGTGATGACGTTGCTGCGAATACAGAAGAAAGGTTAGCGGCAGAAGAAATGGACGCCAAAGTGTTAAAAACAACAGAGTTTGTTACGGCAAACGAGTTGGCAAACATGATGGACGTTTCTGTAACCGAAATTATTGCTACTTGCATGAGTTTAGGGTTATTTGTATCTATCAACCAAAGGTTGGATGCCGAAACTTTAACGATTGTTGCGGATGAGTTCGGCTATGAGATTCAGTTTGTTGGTGCCGAGGAAGAAGAAATAAATCTGGAAGAAGAAGATAACGAAGAAGATTTAGTACCACGTTCGCCAATTGTAACGGTGATGGGTCACGTAGATCATGGTAAAACATCGTTATTGGATTTTATACGTAAAGCGAATGTTATCGCAGGTGAGGCCGGTGGTATTACACAACATATCGGAGCTTACGAGGTAACAGTAGATGGCGATAAAAGTATCACATTTTTAGACACGCCGGGTCACGAAGCCTTTACAGCGATGAGAGCCCGTGGAGCAAAAGTAACAGACGTTGCAATTATTGTAATTGCTGCGGATGATACCGTGATGCCACAAACTACAGAAGCAATTAACCACGCAATGGCGGCAAACCTGCCAATTGTATTTGCTTTCAATAAAATGGATAAACCGGGTGCAAACCCTGATAAAATCCGCGAGCAGTTATCAGCAATGAACATCTTGGTAGAAGAGTGGGGCGGTAAGTACCAAACGCAGGAAATTTCTGCAAAATCAGGAATGAACATTGATAAATTGTTGGAAAAAGTATTGCTTGAAGCAGAATTGTTAGAACTAAAAGCAAATCCTAATAAAAGAGCTGTTGGAACTGTAATTGAAGCCCAATTAGATAAAGGTAGAGGTTATGTTGCTACTGTTTTAGTAGAAGCAGGAACTCTAAAAGTTGGCGACCCGATTTTGGCCGGTTCTTACAGCGGTAGAGTAAAAGCACTTTACAATGAAAGAGGCGCCCGAGTTGACCACGTTGGTCCAGCGCAGCCAGTACAAGTTTTAGGTTTCCAAGGTGCACCACAAGCGGGTGATCGTTTTAACGGAGTAGAGAGTGAGCCAGAAGCTCGCGACATTGCTAACAAACGTTTACAATTACAACGTGAGCAAGGTTTACGTACTCAGAAACACATTACGCTTGATGAAATTGGTCGTCGTTTGGCAATTGGTAACTTCAAGGAGCTCAATATCATTATTAAAGGTGACGTGGATGGTTCTGTGGAAGCCTTATCAGATTCATTGCAGAAATTATCTACTGAAGAAATTCAGGTTAAAATTGTTCATAAAGCAGTTGGACCAATTTCAGAGTCGGATGTATTGTTAGCAACCGCTTCAGATGCGATTATTATCGGTTTCCAAGTTCGTCCATCGGCAGGTGCCCGTAAATTAGCAGAAGCCGAAGAGATTGACGTGAGATTGTACTCTATCATTTACAAAGCCATCGACGAGATTAAAGCGGCAATGGAAGGTATGTTGGCTCCAGAATTTGAAGAGAAAATTGTTGCCAACGTTGAGATCAGAGAAACTTTCAAAATTACGAAAGTTGGAACCATTGCAGGTTGTATGGTGTTAGATGGTACTATTCACAGAAATAGTAAAATCAGGATTATCCGCGAAGGCGTGGTAGTTTACACCGGCGAGTTGGAATCATTAAAACGTTTCAAAGACGATGTGAAAGAAGTGAGCAGAGGTTATGAATGCGGATTAAACATCAAAGGATATAATGATATTCAGGTAGGCGACATTGTTGAAGCTTACGAACAAGTTGAGGTTAAAAGGAAACTTTAACAGGTCATAAAATACAGTATCCAAACCGTTTAGATTTTTCTAGACGGTTTTTTTATGTCTAACAAAGTATTAATAACTTGTATTTATCAGGTTAATAATCAGTGGTTTGTCTGATTTTTAATTTTCTGAGAAAATAAAGTCTACTAAATCTATATATTTTATATATTTGCCCAACGAATTATGTTTACGCAGTTCGTTTTTTCTTTCTGAATAATGTGGAGTTGGAAAGAAAACTAAATGAGGATTTAAAAACTTTTTTTGTGTTAATAAAGCCTCTTCTGTAAAACCGAGAAGAGGTTTTTTATTTTAAGAATATATGTTAAGTTTTAGAAGCGAACTTGAAAACCCAGTAGTTGAAAAAGAGATTATTGATCTTGAACGTAAAATCAGAGCTTTTCGCGATGGGAAAATTCATGATGATAAGTTTAAAAGTTTAAGATTAGCCCGTGGAATTTACGGTCAGCGCCAGCCCGGTGTGCAGATGGTACGGATAAAAATCCCTTTCGGGAAAGTTACTTTTAAGCAGATTTTAAAAATTGCTGATGTTTCTGACGAGTTTGCATCATCAAACCTGCACTTTACTACCCGTCAGGATATTCAAATCCACTTTGTAAGTTTGGATAGAACGCCAGAACTTTGGGCCAAACTTGCCGAGGATGGCGTAACCACTCGCGAAGCTTGTGGAAATACGGTAAGAAATGTGACCGCTTCTGCAATTGCAGGTATTGATCCTAAAGAACCTTTTGATGTTTCTCCGTATGCTTACGGATTTTTCAAATATTTTTTACGTAACCCAATCTGTCAGGAAATGGGCCGTAAATTCAAATTTGGTTTTTCATCAAGCGAAGAAGATACCGCCATTTCATTTATTCACGATGTAGGTTTTATCCCTAAAGTTAAAATCGAAAACGGAGAAGAAGTAAGAGGTTTTAAAGTGGTTTTGGGCGGTAGTTTAGGTGCACAACCTTATATTGGCCAGTTAGTTTACGAGTTTTTACACGAGGATTTAATCATCCCTTTTTCAGAATCTGTTATCCGCGTTTTTGACCGTTATGGAGAAAGAGCGAACAGAAACAAAGCCCGTTTAAAGTTTCTGTTAAACAAGGTTGGTTTTGATGAATTCCTGAAAATGGCGGAAGAAGAACGTATCGCTACAAAGGTAAAATCATACAAAATTGACAGAGATACCGTTGAAACACCAAACATTCCAGATACCATAGCGCAAAACGTTGAAATCCCCGCTAATAAAAAATTAGCATACGAAATGTGGTTAGCCACTAACGTATTTGAACAGAAACAAAAAGGCTTTAACGGTGTTTTCATCAAAGCAAAAACCGGAGATATGTCAACCGCAGTAGCCCGTAAATTTGTTGCGGCAGTTAGCCCTTTGGTAGCCGATGAAATGCGTGTAACCATTAGCCAAGGCTTATTGTTGAAATATGCCCGTACCGAAAACTTACCGGCTTTATATTTAGCTTTAGACGAATTAAATCTGGTTGAACCAGGTCATGATAGCGTTGCGGATGTAACCACTTGCCCAGGTACAGATACCTGTAATTTAGGAATCTCAAATTCAATGGAACTTTCTAGAGTTTTGGAATCTGTGGTTTACGAAGAATATGAAGATTTTGTTTACAACAAAGAAATCAAGATAAAAATAAGTGGCTGTATGAACAGCTGTGGTCAGCATGGTATTGCGCACATCGGTTTTCACGGAAGTTCCATGAAAGTGAATGGTAAAGTGATGCCAACTGCGCAGGTTTTATTGGGTGGAGGTGTTGTAGGGAATGGAGAAGGCAGAGTGGCAGATAAAGTGATTAAAGTGCCAACCAAAAGAGCGCCCCAGGTTTTGCGTACCATTTTAGATGATTATAAAGAGAAAGGCAGCGCTTACCAAAGTTTCCACCAATATTATGATGATTTGGGCAAAGATTATTTTTATCAGTTGCTAAAACCGATCGCAGATCAATCAAACGTTGAAGACCACGAATATGTGGATTGGGGACATGAGGAGAAATACGAAAAAGCTATTGGAGTTGGAGAATGTGCTGGCGTAATTATCGATTTAGTAGCCACATTAATGTACGAAGCGGAAGAGAAATACAGCTGGGCGCTAGAATCTTACGAAGCAAAAGTTTGGGCAGATGCAATTTACCATGCTTACAATACAATGATTAGTGGTGCTAAAGCTTTATTGTTAGATAAAGGCGTAAGCCAAAGTACACAAATTGGTGTTTTAAATGCATTTGATGAGAACTACGCAGGCCAGTTTGGTCTTGCAAGCCTTAAAGAATTGGTTTTGCAAATCAATAAGAACGAGCCAAGCGAAGCTTTCGCCGAAGCTTATTTAGCGCAAGCAAACGATTTTTTAAATCAGGTTAAAAACTTTAGAGAGCAACCAGCTACCGTTTAATATTAAATTTGATGTGCCTGAAATAAGGCTAGTATGAGTTTATCAATAAAAGATATAGCAGAAGCAGAGGTTGAAAACGGGAACGAGTTGTTTCCGATATTTTTAAAACTTCAAAATTTTCAGACTTTATTGGTTGGCGGCGGTAATGTGGGCTTAGAAAAACTGAACGCCCTATTAAACAATAGCCCTAAAGCTAAAGTTACTATTGTTGCTGATCGGTTTTTAACCGAAGTAAGAGAATTGGCGACAAGCTATCCAGCAATCAATCTTTTCGAAAGAAAATTTGAGGATAAGGATTTAGAAGGTGCAGAACTGGTTATTTTGGCAACCGATAATCAGGAACTGCATAAATATATCCGCTCGTTGGCTAAGGAAAAAGGTATTTTAGTGAATGTAGCTGATACGCCCGAACTGTGTGATTTTTATTTAAGTTCTATTGTAAAAAAAGGAAATTTAAAAATAGCAATCTCTACCAATGGCAAATCGCCGACGGTAGCAAAGCGGATAAAAGAAGTTTTAAACGAAAATATTCCGGAGGAAATTGATGAGACTTTAGAGCAGATGAGCAAACTGCGCTCAACTTTAAGTGGAGATTTTGCTTATAAAGTGAAAGCTTTAAACGAGGCTACCGCAGGTTTGGTAGAACAAACGGACGAAAATCCACAACTTTCACCCAGAAAAGTAAGCTTTACAATCTGGACTTTGGTAGTGCTTTTTGCTGCATTAATTTTTTACGTTGTTTGGAAAGAAGAACCCGAGTTTCGGGCTTATGTTGAAGGTATAAACCCTAAATTTTATTGGTTTTTAACAGCCGGTTTCGTGTTTGCGATGATTGATGGAGCAATTGGGATGTCGTACGGTGTTACTTCCACTACATTTTCTTTGTCCTTAGGTATTCCGCCAGCTTCTGCAAGTACAGCAGTGCATATTTCCGAGATTTTAAGTAATGGAATAGCGGGTTGGATGCACTTTAAGATGGGAAATATCAATAAAAAATTATTCAAATTATTGATTATTCCGGGGATTGTTGGTGCAGTGGGCGGTGCTTTTATACTATCTTCTTTAGAAGAATATAATCATTACACAAAACCATTAATTTCTGTTTACACATTAATATTAGGTTTTGTAGTTTTAAAAAAGGCTTTAAACCTCAAGAAAAAAAGAGCTGTTAGAACCAAAAAGATAAAGAAAATAGGGACGCTAGGTTTCTTCGGAGGGTTTATTGACGCGGTGGGCGGTGGCGGATGGGGTTCAATTGTACTTTCTTCATTGATAGCCGGTGGCAGAAGTGCCCGTTATTCTTTAGGAACAGTTAAAATGACTCGGTTTTTTATCGCATTAATGAGCTCGTTAACATTTGTTACCATGTTAGATGGTTTACGTTGGTACGCCGTTGCAGGTTTGGTAATCGGAAGCGCAATTGCATCGCCAATCGCAGCGAAAGTATCCAATAAAATATCTGCCAAAACAATTATGGTTGCGGTAGGTATAATTGTAATTTTGGCCAGTTTAAACACAATCGGAAAGTTTTTGTTGGCTTTATAAAATACATTTTCGTCATATTGAACGCTAGTAGCGTGGCAAACTTGCAAGTGCGATGTTTCTCCGCCAGCCGGCGGATCAGCATGACGGAAAGAATAAACGAAGAAAAAGAAGATGAATATAGAAGAGGTTAAAAAAGCGATAGAAGGTTTAAGCCCTCAGGAGGTTTTAGCTTTCGTTGCGGAGAATTTTAAAGATAGCACCATTTTCTCAACCAGTTTTGGATGGGAAGATCAGGTGATTTCTGATATGATTTTTTCTGCTGATTTAAACGTCAAAGTTTTTACGCTGGATACCGGACGTATGTTTACAGAAACTTATTATACCTGGAACCGTACGTTAGAAAAATATAAGAAACCTATCCACGCATTTTATCCTGATAAAGAAAAACTACAAGAAATGGTAACCAAAAAAGGTCCAAGTAGTTTTTACGATTCGGTAGAAAACAGAAAAGAATGTTGTGGTATCCGTAAAGTTGAACCGCTAAACAGAGCTTTGGCAGGCTATCAAGTTTGGATAACCGGAATAAGGGCGGAGCAATCTGCAAACCGTGAGGATATGCAATGGGTAGAGTGGGATGAGGCGCATCAGTTAATTAAAGTGCATCCGCTTTTTTTCTGGACTTTAGACCAGGTAAAGGCTTACGTTAAAGAAAAAAATGTTCCGTACAATCCGCTACATGATAAAGGTTTCCCGAGTATCGGTTGCCAGCCATGTACAAGAGCGGTACAGCCCGGCGAAGATTTTAGAGCCGGCCGTTGGTGGTGGGAAGATGCCAGCAAAAAAGAATGTGGTTTACACGATGTAACCGCACATGAAGAGGTTTTTAAACCCTAAGGAAGTCAGCAGTTTTTAGTCGGCAGTCCGCAGTTTAAACGAAGACTTATAATTTGAAAAGTGAATAAATAAAAAGGTTTTGAGAAAGATTAGAGCCAATGTAAAAGTCTCATATCTCACATCTCAATACTCAATACTAAAAATAAAATGGATTATTTAGATCAACTAGAGGCAGAAGCCATCGCAATTTTAAGAGAGGTTGCCGGGCAATTTGAAAAGCCTGCCCTCTTATTCTCTGGAGGAAAAGATTCGATTACATTGGTGCGCTTAGCAGAAAAAGCTTTCCGCCCGGGCAAATTTCCTTTTCCTTTGGTACACGTAGATACCGGACATAACTTCCCAGAAGTTATTGAATTCCGTGACCGTTTGGTTGAAAAAATCGGCGAAAAGCTAATTATAGGTCATGTACAAGATGCAATTGATAGCGGAAAAGTAATTGAGCAAACCGGAAAAAACGCCAGTAGGAATCCACTACAAACGGTTTCGCTTTTAGAAGTTATCGAACAAAATAAATTTGATGCCTGCATCGGTGGTGCTCGTAGAGACGAGGAAAAAGCGAGAGCTAAGGAACGTATCTTTTCGGTACGTGACGAGTTTGGCCAATGGGATCCAAAGCGTCAGCGCCCAGAATTGTGGAATACTTTTAACGGTAAAATCCACAAAGGCGAAAACGTAAGAGTTTTCCCAATCAGTAACTGGACCGAACTTGACGTTTGGAACTATATCAAAAGAGAAAAAATTGAGATTCCGTCCATTTACTATTCTCATAACAGAGAAGTTATTGAGCGTAACGGCGTTTGGATGGCGGCACATGAGTTTTTAAACATGGATGCCGATGATAAAGTTTATACCAAAAGCGTACGTTTCCGTACCGTTGGCGATATGACTTGTACCGCAGCCGTTGAATCAGAAAAAACAGATATTGACGATATTATTTTAGAAATCAGTCAGTCAAAAATTAGTGAAAGAGGTGCCCGTATGGATGATAAAGTTTCTGAAGCAGCCATGGAAGACCGTAAAAAAGGAGGATATTTTTAATGGATATATTAAAATTTTTAACAGCAGGTAGTGTTGATGACGGCAAAAGCACTTTAATAGGCCGTTTATTGTACGATACGGGTTCTGTATTGGCAGATCAGCTGGAGGCTATACAAAAATCAAATCGTAAAAACGATGACGGAACAGTAGATTTGGCCATTTTAACAGATGGGTTAAAAGCAGAACGTGAACAGGGAATCACCATTGATGTAGCTTATAAATATTTCCAAACAGAAAAAAGGAAATTTATTATTGCTGATACTCCGGGACACATCCAATACACCCGTAATATGGTTACCGGCGCTTCAAATGCCGATTTAGCGATTATTTTAATTGATGCCCGTAAAGGAGTAATCGAACAAACTATTCGCCATACCTACTTAGTGTCGCTTTTAGCTTTAGAACATATTGTTGTTTGTGTAAACAAAATGGATATGGTTGATTATAGCGAAGAGGTTTTTGAAAAAATCCACGCTGATTATCATGCTTTGGCGATTAAACTAGGGATACACGAAGTTACTTTTATTCCGGTAAGTGCTTTACGCGGAGATAATATTGTGAACGATTCGGTAAATATGCCTTGGTACAAAGGAAAAAACCTATTGGATCATTTAGAAACCGTTCCTGTTCGCGAGTTGGATACGTTGTTGCCGGCCCGTATGGCGGTGCAATGGGTAGTTCGTCCGCAAACAGATGAACTGCATGATTACAGAGGTTATGCCGGTAGAATTTTGAGCGGTGCACTAAAACTTGGCGATACTATAAAAGTTTTTCCGTCAGGTATTAAATCAACCATTTCTCAGATAGAAACCTTTGAGGGCAATCATGCAATTGCCGAAGAAGGTAAATCAATTACTTTGCATTTAGCCGATGAAATCGACATCAGCCGAGGCGATATGATTGGTGAAATTGATCGTCCGCCAATTGTAGCGAACGAAATTGAAGCAGATATTTGCTGGATGGATACACGTGAGCTGGACACTTCTGCCACTTATTTTATCCAGCATCAAAGCAAAGTTACACGTTGTAAAATACGCGAGATTTTATACAAGGTAAACATCAATACTTTGGAAAAAGTAAATGCAGATAGCTTTGGTTTAAACGATATTGGCCGGGTAGAGATTAAAACCGCCGACGAATTAGCGTTTGACCCTTATGAGGCTAACAAAAGAACCGGTGGCGCAATTATTATTGATAGCCGTACCAATGTTACAGTTGGCGCTTTAATGTTAAGAGCGGCATTGTAAGTTTTAGCACAAGTTAATCATCTTAAATATAATATCCTCTGATTTGAAAATCAGAGGATATTTTTTTTGATTAATCCAACTTAGTTTGCAAACAAAAAAGGTTGCCTTTCCGCGGGCAACCTTTTTTAATATTGGGTTTGTTATATTTAGAAATAAAACTGAACTCCAATTTGTGGGGCAAAGAAATCAGTTCCTATTGCAAAACTGTTATTACTAGCACCATCAATTTTATTGTTGTTTGCATCTTCTACACGTAGGTTGTTGTAAGAAACACCTCTAAAAGCAAACTCAATTCCGATTTTTTTAGATGGGAAGTAAGAAAAACCTGGAGATAAAGCCACGCCAATAGAAGTTGAATTACCTACTTTATCACCTGATTTGCCATCGGCATCAGTTTCTTTCGCTGTTCCAAAAGCCAAAGGAACTTGAGCCTGACCAAAGAAAGAAAATTTTTCTGCGATAGGAACGTAAAGTCTTCCAAAAGGAGCAACAACAAAAGCTTCAGTTTGACCAGTTGTGCTAGCAATGCCAGCATTGGTGTACTGATATCCCAAACCTGTACCAACGGCGATGTTGTTAGAAACAAAGTAACCTACATTTGGTACGATACTTAAATTTTCTGCTGCATTTGCGTTATCTGCATCAGATTTTACTGATTGGTAAGATGCGCTTCCACCTAAAATCCATTTTCCTTTTTCTGTTTGTGCTTGGCTGCTAAATGCAACACCTGTTAAAACTGCGATTGATAAAATTAATTTTTTCATGATTATTGTTTTTATTAAAGTTTTGTCGATTTCTTTTTTTTAATTTTTCGACTATGTGACAAAAATAGTCTAAAATTTATTAGCCCCAAACTATAAACGTTCCATAAAGCCTAGCTAAATTATAACTTATTGACCTGTTATGCATTTGACGAATAATTGACGTATGTATTACAAAGGGCTGACTTTCGCTGAGGCATATTTTTTGTTTATCTGTAATTAATGTATTCTCATTTAATTTTTGTATATTGGACTAATTAAGTTTATAAGTCGATAAAAATAGGGCGAATGAAAGAAGATTTAGTGGATGAGGAAATCCTGAAAGCGGCCAAAGAATTATTTTCTCGTTATGGCTTAAAAAAAACTACGATGGATGATGTTGCCCGAGCAGTAGGTAAGGGAAAAAGTACGCTTTACTATTATTATCCTGGTAAAACAGAACTATTCCAATCGGTAGTAAAACATGAGATGGCCAATGCCACAAAAATGATTAGAATAGCCGTTAATAAAGAAATTACTGCACATGCTAAGTTTTCCGCCTATATATTATCACGTTTAGCGCTACGGGCAGAAAGCGTTAATCTTTCGAAAGTTGTTTTAGATGATATTTTTGATCATTATCAAGATATATATCCATTGAAGGAGGAGTTTGAAGAAATCCATCTTAATTTTATAAAAGAAATTATCAAAGGCGGAGTGCAGAGTGGCGAGTTTAAAAATATGGCGGAAAGTGATATATGTTTTTTAGGTTCATGGATAAACGCAGCGCTATCGGGCTTGGAAAGACCTGGGCAAAAGTCCATTTCTATTACCTGCACTACTGATTGTGATCAAGTCATCAATTATATCCTTTATGGGATAGTAAGAGCGTAGTTGCTTTATTATTAATAAATAGGGGATAGTCATTTTTTTTAGGTGTTGTTTTTACCTAGAATAAAACATGAATGACCTTAATTCAGGAGTTATATAATACGATATATACAGCCTCTTTGCTAGAGGCTTTTTTTGTGCGCTTAATTTCTCTAAAGTTTTATATTTGCGCCGATGCTTTTGCTTACCTTTTTTGTAGCCGTTGTAGTAAATTTTGTTGGGTATATCCCTTTGGGAAATATAAACTTAACGGCAATGCAAATTTCTATAAACAAAGGTTTAAGGCAGGTGACAGTTTTTGCCACGTCTTTTGCATTAGTAGAGGGAGTTTTTACCTATATTTTAATGCTTTTCGCAGAATGGTTTGCAACAAAAAAAGATTTTTTGGCTTGGTTGGAGTGGATTATGATCGGTATTTTTTTACTGATGGGAATGCTAAGTTATATCCAGTCAAAAAAGAAGGCAAGAACAATGGATGATGATAAAAAAAAACGCGACAGTATTAAAACGGGAGTGTTATTGGGCATTTTTAATCCGATGATTATTCCATTTTGGACAATTGGTGGCACTTATTTAATCGCTCATAATTGGATAACAACAGCAGGTTTTGGTTTGGTGGTTTTTGCCATTGGCGCATCAGTTGGTTCTTTCGGTTGCTTATACCTTTTCGGGCGTTTTGCGCAGTATATCCAGAATAAATTTTCTTTTAGCCACCGAGTAATTAATAGAAGTATTGCTGTTATGTTTTTTGCTTTGGCGATATTGCAAACCGTTCGGTTAACACTTTTTTAAGTTCCGCGGAAATGATTAAATGTTAACGTTTCGCTACGATTAACAAAAACTTAATAGTTTATGTCTTGTGTTAAAACGGATATCCGATAGCTAAGTTAAAGACTAAATTTTCTTTTCGCCAGTTTTTATCGCCAAAGTTAACATCGTTTAACACCCATTTATCGCCTTTTGGTAAATAAGGTTTTCTAATCGGGAAACCTAAATCTAACCGCAAAATCAAGAAAGATAAATCTAAACGAACCCCTGCACCGGCATCAACAGCCAGTTCGCTTAAAAACTGACTGCTAAAAGTTGCGCCAGATTTTTTCGGATCGTTGTTTAACAGCCAGATGTTTCCAGCATCAACAAACAAAGCTCCTTTAAAAATCGAGTTAAAATCATATCTGTATTCGGCATTGAGTTCTAGTTTTATATCTCCAGACTGATCCGGTAAGAAAGAATTTTCATCGGCTTCTTCTTTAAAAGTTCCGGGACCAACGGACCTTGCTCTAAATCCGCGTAAGCTATTTGTTCCACCTATAAAAAACTGTTTAATAAATGGCAACTGAGAAGAATTTCCGTAAGGATACCCAAAACCTGCAATTACGCGACTGGCAATCGTTGATTTTGCGCCGAATTTGAAGTAATTCCTAAAATCGTGTTCTGTTTTTAAATACTGGCTAAACGGAACGCTGAATATTCTGGCAGTGTCGCCATTTAAAACGTTTCCTTTGTTTATTAGGCCAGCAACCGTTCCGGCTAAGTCTATCTGTCCTTTGTAGTAAATAGTGTTTTTGCGCTGGGTTTCGGCAGTAGTGGTGTAAGTAAAACTGTATGACGGACCAAAAATCAACTGCTTATCAATTACTCTTTGTAAACTTGGTACCGTATCAGCCTGTGCCTGATATTCTGCTGATATGTTCGACGAATTGGTATAGGTAATTTCCGTAAGTTTTAAGGAATGTTCTTTACGGATGTTTTCTTTCCATAAATAACCAAATGAGCCTCTGAAAGTATTTAAAGAATAAAGTTTGGTTCTGTTTTGATACTCGAAACCTAAAGTGGCCACTGTTTTAGGTGTAAATGCCGATACCGATTTAAACTTTACAAACGGGGTGACGAATTTTGGCCAAGTTAAGCTTGCATCGCCACCAAAACGCAGTACGTTATAGCCTTTATTTTGACCAGATACTTGCGTTTCTGTTCCTGCAAAAGCGGTAATTGTAAGTTGCTCTGCTCCTCTAAATGTGTTTCTGTTGGTCCAGTTAAGGTTTATTTCGGAACCGGTATAATTTGCCGAATTGGTTTTGCCCAACAATTCAACTCTAATAGATTTTTTAGGCAGAGGCGTTAAATAATAAAAGGCGTCTAAAGCGCTGTTTAAAGAATCGGAGGGTCTAAAATCGTTTTTTACAAACTTAAAAGTGCCCACATTTACCAACCTGTTTAAAGATAAATTATGGTCTGTTCTATTGTAAATATCTCCTTTGTTAAATTGCAAAGCCCTATCAAAAACCTGTGGCTTAAATTTTTTCTTAGGGTCTATAATTATCAAATCTTTATAGCGGTATAAAGAATCTGAACTTCGTTGAATGCTGTCGTCTCCTAAACTGTAATCGGGGTAAACATAAATATCGCCAATGCTATAAACGTTTTTTGCTGGTCGGGGCGTTTCGTTTTTTACTTTTAAAATAATATCAACCTGATGATTTCCTACAGTGCTATCCACCTGCGCCAACAAATAATCAGGGCCGAAATAAAAGAAACCCTGCTCTTTCAGTTTGGCATCAATCCGCTCTCTTTCTGCTTTAATTTTATCTAAATCATAAGGCTCGCCGGCTTTAAAAAATGTATTTTCTTTAGTTGCCGCAACCGCCAAACCTAATTTACTTGAATCTGTTGGGAATTTTACTTCCTTAATTTTATATTGAAAATTTGGTTTTACCGTATAAATTGCCGTAGCTCTTTTGCGTTTAGCCGTTGAATCGGCGGAAGCCCTGCCTTTAAAATATCCACGGTTTTCCAATCGGTTTTCAATCAGGCTAACGTTATAATCTAAATCTACTTTTGAAAAATAAACCGGTGCCTGACCGAATTTGGTGTTTAGAAAATGTTTTATTCCTTTTTGTTTATCTGTTTTGGTTACGTTGTAAATCCATAATTTCGGACGTAAACCTAAAAAAGAAGAATTTGGGCGAGGTCTTAAAATGCTTTCGAGTTCGTCTTTTAAAATAGATTTTTCTGTTTTTTTAACACTGTCCCCCTCAATTTTAATTTTAGCGCCTACATAAAGTAACTCGCCTTTAGGCAAATATTTAGTATTGCTACACGCTGCAACAAACAATGAGATGATGAATAAATATATGGAAGACTTTAATTTCATGTTATTTGCTCTCGGTATTTTCTTTCTTTTTATCTTCTTTTTTGATTTTCGATTTCTCAAAAAGCTCTTTAAACTTGTTGTAATCCATGGTAATGATAAAGCCTAAACCGGTCTCAATCACCTGACCTTGTAACGCAACCTGGTATTGGTTTTTGCGATAAGCTCTTAATAAATATCTTCCGTCTTTAGATAGCGAATAATCTACGGCAACATCGCCGGCTATGTTATTTGCCTGTTGGTTGCTCTGTTGCGGACCTTCTAGCCCAAAACTGCTACCGATGCTCACTTTCAAACGATCGTTCAATAATCGTTTCGATAAGCCAACATTTAAGTCAGTACGATTTTCACGTTGTCCGGTGGTGTAATCATCAGTAGATTCTAAATCGAAATTAAGTTCTACGCCTTGGATTAAATCGCCAGCAAAATCATTAAGCTGTTGCGAGATAATCTTACTTACGCTCTGCCTTACCAAAGTTTCTGCTCCGCCAGAACCTGCCTCGCTTGCAAATGGATTTTCGCCGATAAACCTGTTCAGCAATAACAAAGCAAAAACCTGTTTGTTAAGTTCAGATGGCTGTTGCCTTAATTGCTCCAGCTTAGTTTTAGAGTTGGTAATAATGTCTGTGGAAACGTTGTAATTTCCATCAGGCAAAATAATATCGAAAGAAATTTCGGGCTTCATGAGTTCGCCTTTCATTTTTAGCAGTACGTTGAACGGAAGTTTTTGCTTGTAAGTATTACGTACGGCTTGTGATGCCGAACCCAGTTGATCGCCAACCAAGTCTATAGGTGCAGTTTCTGCCACGTAAATGGCGGTAACATCCAAAGTTGCCGAAAGCGGATCACCAGTCCATAAAATGGAGCTTCCTTTATCAATTTTAAACTGGCGTTTGATAAAGTTGAACGACATTTCGTAATAACCTTCCTGTAATTCGTATTTACCGGTTAAGGATATTTTGCCCGACGGATCAATACCGGCACTTAGTTCAGCTTCGCCTTTTAATCTTACAAAATCACCGTTTCCTTTGTCGATTACCATTGTTAGTTCCGCTTCTGGATCAATCTCTATAGCCATGGTAAGATTCATCCCGGTAAAGTCAGTTTTGTTTAACGAATCTGGTAAAACAAATACTTTGATAAAGTCCGGGTCATCCTGATCAACAAATTCCACAATTCCTTCTTTATCTGCAATGCCCGGATCGCTTTGTGGCAGAACCAGCGTTAGGTTGGTTTCTTTGTCGATTTTTAAACTTCCATCGATAACAGGGTTGTCCATATCGCCTTTGATACGCATTTTGGTATCAAAAAAAAGTTTCCCGTAATAAAGTTCATTGTCTTTTTCGGTAGAGTTAACCGCCATAAAATTATCGGCGTTAACCTCTAAATTAAACCTGAAATCGGTAAAAGTTTGTGTAAAAATTGCGCCATCTACAGAAAGTTTATTATCCGCGGAATCTACCAAAGAGAAGTTGTTAAATAATATTCCGTCGCCGTTGAATACTATTTTATCGGAACCTACTTTATAATAAGAATTTAGCGGAGTAACCCTGAAACCTGCATCGTTAAAGGCTATATCGCCACGAACTTTCGGTGCATCCACCGTTCCGGTAATTTTAAAAGCACCGTTCAAAAATCCTTTCGCGTCGCTCATATTGCCCATGGTAAATCCTTGGATACTTTTTAAATTGAGGCGTTGCATATCCAAATTCATATCAAAACTGCTGTTTTTGGTATTGTACAAACCATTTACGTTTACCTGATTTCCGTTGCCGGTGATGGCTACGTCGGTATTAAAGATTTCCGGATTGTTATTATTTACTTTTATAGCGAGATTTCCGACGGTATCGCTCATAAAACTGAAATCCTTGATCGTCATATCTGCGTTAAACGTTGGCGTATTTGCCAAGTTTTTAGCGAGTACATTTCCGTTAATTACACCGCCTGCCAAAAGTGAATCTTTGGAAATCATGCTGGTAATGGTTTCTATCCTAAAATTGCTGAAATCAATTGCCAGGGGCGAGTTTGCAGATGTTTGTTGCGATTGGATTTTTATGGATTGTCCCGAATTGCTCAGCACAAAGTTATTCGCATACACGCCGGTTTCACCAAACCTAATTACGTTATCTTCTGTAATTTGCCACCTTTGGTAATTGAGTTTTAGTCCATCCAAATTCAGCCTAAATTCACTGTCTCTATTTTCTAATGACTTCAGATTTCCGGCAATTAAATAACGCTCTTTACCCGCTTGGTCCAGCACACGTAAGCGGTAATCCAACACATTGTTCTTTAACTGACCAGTTAAATTGGTTTGCGGTAACAGCAGTGATTCGCTTTTGATTTCATCTATCAACAAACTGTATTTTAAAGCGGCGCTGTCGGTGTTTATTTTCAGCTTCGCATTGGTAATGGTGTAGCCGATATAAATCACTTTTGGGATGTTGCCGTTTACTGCCAGCGTATCGCCCTGGCTATTGTAATGCCCTCTGATTGAGATAGGTTCTATCCGGGTTAAACCTGGCACAAAAGCGTATAAGACCGGATCGTCCGATACGTTTAATGTAAATCTGAAGCGTTGCGGATGCAAAGTGTCGGGTGGCGAAGGTAATGTGCCAGTATCGTAATATTTAGCAATGGAGTGGCTTAATGCGGCGCCAACCTGTGTTAGTTTATACTTTCCAATAATGCTGGCCGATAAAACTTGCGATGTCAGTTTTAAACTGCTGGTATCGGCGGTTGCGGTTGAAACCAATTTTACCGAATCTAACTGATAGCGTTTTTTTCCATCGGCAACTAAAAGTTTGGTTAAAAATATTTTTCCGTTCAGGTAGTCAGGATCTGCAGTTTTAATATCAGCATCAACTACACCTCTTAATTTTAAAGGAGTTGGGTTTAAATTCAGCGCTTTTAAATCTGCACTATCCAAATTCAGTTCCATTTTTACCGATGGGTATTTGCCTTTAAAACTTCCGTTTGCGGCTAAATCGAAATGCAGATTCGGGTCTTTCATACCTGCATTTACTTTAAATAAACCGTTTGCGATGTTTCCCTTAAGCGCTAAATTTTGATAAGTATATTTATTGAAAACAGCTTTTACCAAAGTTCCGTCAACCGTGGCATTGGCGGTTTTTGGGTCAAGCCCGATGCCTTTTACGTTGGCTCTTAAAGTGATTTTACCTACCGAATCGTTTTTAATTAGCTTCCCTATATCAAAATTATTGATGTTTACATCGGCGTTATATTTTTCTCGGTTTTTGATGCGCTGGTCAAAAGCGGCTTTAACTTTTGCCGTTCCGTAACTGCTGGCAAGCGCCAAATGGGTATTGAAATTATTGATGCCACCTTTAAAAAAGCCTTTTGCAGCAAAACTGGCAGGCAACTGAATGTTGGTAGGCAATGTTCCTTTCGGGATAAAGGCATTGATGTCTTTTGCGGTTGACTGGAAGTTTTTGATATTCAAATCGAAATAAGCTTTCTCCACATCGGGCAAGCCTTTAATATTTCCGCTAGCAGCAATTCTGGTGTTTCCAATGCCACTGATTTCCAATTTTGGAATGTGCAAATCTTTAACTTTGCCCATCACTTTGCTGTTGATGTTCATCACAGCATTGGGCATGGTATTAAAAGGTGCAGTAGCGGAAAGCGTTGGTGCCAACAATAAAATATCCTTAAAACCCAATTTACTTCCATGGATATTTGCATCAATATACAGTTCGCCCGGGTTTTTAGATAAGGATTCGATTGAAGGGTATTTCGCAATTACTTCATCTTTTAATAGGGTTTGTGGCGTTTTTAGATAGAGGTTTTTTAGGAATGCATTCTTTGGTCCGTAATAAAAGTTTGTTTTTAATTCCTGAACGTTTAATCCACTTTTGTCCTGCAAAGTAAAAGCGTTGATGTCTCCAGAAATAGTATCTAAACTGTAATAAAAATTGTCTGCATCCAAACTGATGTTTTTTAGATCCAGGTGCATAAAATCCATCCCTTTTTTTGCTCTGGGTGAATTCATATCATCAAATGCAAAAGCGATATTTTTGAAATCGGCGTTACGTAAGTTTACTTTCCAATTGGCAGTTTCTGCGGCGGCGGAAGTATCTTTAGCAGTCGCATTTTTAACCGCTTGTTTTTCTGCCTTGCCCAAAACTAAATTCCCTTTGGTATCAGTAAATTCTATAGATTTAATATCAACCAACTGTTTTTTCAAGTCTATCGCATTAAAATCAACCAAAAGTTTACCCAAATTTAGTTTAGTGTTTAAGCTAGTTCCGGCGTTATCGTAAGCAATTACAATTTTAGATAAATCAAGTTCTCCCAAATCCAATTTTATATCCGGCGAAGCAGAAACCGAACCTGCCACGGCAACCGCACTTTCGGCAACTTCATCTAATGCACCCTGTTTCAGTTGCAGATTTAAACCATTTAAAGTGATTTTCGGGATTTTGAAATCCATGCTGTCCAAATCAAATTTTTTGATGTTGGTGTCAAAATGGTTGAGGTAAACATCTAAGTTGTTTTTGGTAATAGCATCATCAAAACGCACCCGAATTTTGTCGAGGTTTATTTTGTTGATGGAAAACTTCATAGCCGCAGAACTATCGGCAGGTTGTTCGGGTTTTTTCTGCTCGCTCATAAAAGCATTAAGCATATAATCGAAATTGAAAACAGAATCCTGATTTCTTTTAACATTTGCGATAATGCCTTCCAAATCCACCGAGTTCAGCTCAATCTGATTGTCCAATAATTTGAACAGTGAGATATCAACCGCTAGCTTATCGCCGGCAAGCAAAGTGTCTTTTTGTTGGCTCTCAAAGTAAAAACCTTTTAAAACAAGTTTTTTTGGAAGTCTGATTTCAATCTTATCAATTTTAACAGGTGTTTTAAATTTGCCTTCTAAAAAGGTTACGACTTTATTTTTAACAATGTTTTGAATGGCGGGAACTTGTATAAGAACAACAAGCAACAAAAAAAGCCCAATAATAGAACCAACTATCCAGGCCAATATTTTTAAACTAAGTTTTAGGTATTTATTCAACGATAGCTATTTTTTGTTGGTAAATCAAAGGTTAAGCCAAATTAAGGTATAATGAAATACTATGGTCAAATTGTTATTATCTATTTGCAAGCTATGGTCATTGGTCTTATATTTGATTTCAATCTTATTAAAAATATAGATCATGGCATTAGAAATTACAGATGCTAACTTTGATGAGTTAGTTTTAAAATCAGATAAACCCGTATTGGTAGATTTTTGGGCAGAGTGGTGCGGACCGTGTCGTATGGTTGGTCCAGTGGTTGAAGAAATTGCTAAGGAGTACGAAGGCAAAGCTGTTGTAGGTAAAGTTAATGTTGACCATAATCCAGATATTTCTGTGAAATTCGGTATCAGAAACATTCCTGCCTTACTGTACTTCAAAAACGGAGAAATTGTTGATAAACAGATTGGTGCAGTGCCAAAATCGGTTTTAGCCGGTAAATTGGACGCACAGTTAGCCTAGTTTATAGACTAAAAGCTAAAGGTGCAAAGCTTAAAGCGAAAACCGATTATTAAAGATTATAATTACAAGGCTTTGTATAATTATTAGGATGGTCTTCTTTTAACAAGGAGACCATTCTTTTTTGTATAAATTTAACACCTTTTAACGTTTAAATCTTCAAAAGCATTAGGATACATTTATTGAATCTTTATATTTGCGGATAAATCAAAATTAAAAATGAATAAAATTATTTCAAAAATTGCTCAAGCTGGTGCAGGTTTAGCTTTTATGGTAGCGGTGGTAGCTTGTAATAAAACAGATTCAAAAACAGCAAGCACAGCATCAAATAAAGGTGCTAAAGAAAATACTAAAGTAACGAGTGAATTTGTTTACGTAAATTCTGATTCTCTTTTAAGTAAGTACGATTATTTTAAAGAAATGAACGCTAAGTTAGAAACCAAGTCTAAAAAAGCGGAAGCAGATTTAAAAGACAAAGGAACAGCGTTCCAGCGTGAAGTTGCAGCTTACCAACAAGGCGCAAATACAATGAGTGCGGATGAAAGACAGAAAACTGAGGAACGTTTAGCCAGAAAGCAACAAGAACTACAAGGTTTTCAGCAAAATGCAGGTGCGGCTTTACAAAACGAACAAGCAACGGAAAACGAAAAACTTTATAACAAAGTTGCTGATTACTTAAAAGGTTACGCAAAAGAAAAAGGATATAAAATGGTGTTAACTTACTCAAAAGCTAACCCAACTATTTTATTTGCTGATGAAAGTTTAGATGTTACCGCCGAAGTAATTAAAGGCTTAAACGAAGCTTACAGCAAAGAAAAAAAGTAACAAAAAAATCATTATTTTAAAAGCTCGACTTTGGTTGGGCTTTTTTTATGAGAAAATAAGGCTAAAAGTCGAAGGCCTAAAGCTAAAAGTTTGAATGGGTCTTGAATCTATTAGAGAAAGATCAAAGAACCAAGAGCAAAGACGATTGCAAGACTCTCGATACCTGATACTAAAATCTTGATACTTATAAAATGAAAATAACCTGGGGAATATTAGGCTGTGGCGATGTAACGGAGGTCAAAAGCGGGCCGGCATTTAATAAAGTAGAAAATTCTGCTATTGAAGCAGTAATGCGCAGAAATGCTGAAAAAGCTGCCGATTACGCAAAAAGACATGGCATAAGTAAATGGTACGATAATGCAGATGAGCTGATTAATAATAAAAACATAAATGCTATTTATGTGGCAACTCCACCTGCCCCGCATAAAAATTATGCAATACAGTCATTAAAAGCGGGTAAAAATGTTTATATCGAAAAGCCGGTAACGCTTACCAGTGCCGAATGCGAGGAAATTATAGCAGTAGAAAGAGCTTCAAAAAATAAGGTTACAGTTGCTCATTACCGCAGGGCTCAGCCGTTTTTTGTAAAACTAAAAGAGCTTGTAGATAGCAAGGCAATTGGAGAAATAAGGTTTATTGATTTAAAGCTTTTTCAAAAATCAGGTTCAGATGCCATTGCAAAAACCGAAGAAAACTGGCGGGTAAATCCGGCAATATCTGGTGGCGGATTGTTTTTTGATTTAGCGCCACATCAACTAGATATGCTGATTTATATTTTTGGAGAACCTTTGCAATACCAAGGTTTTTCTAAGAACCAAACAAAAAAGGAAAGCGTCGCAGATATTACAGCAGGACAGATTGTTTTCAAAAACGATATAATTTTCAACGGTATTTGGTGCTTTAACAGCCATCCGGATAACGAGATTGAACAGTGCGAAATTATTGGCAGTGAAGGCAAAATTACTTTTTCGTTTTTCAGTTCCAGCCTCAATCTAACCAAGAACAGTAAAACCATAAATTTCAGCTTTCCTCCTATGCAACACGTACAGCAGGATATGATAGCAAAAACAGTCAATTATTTTTCGGGTGAGACCGAAGAAAATCCCTGTTCATTAGAGGATGCCCTGTTGAGTATGAAGGTGATGGAAAGTTTCGCTGGTTAGGTTTTGTTTATTTATGCATTTAACCGTAATTAAATCGGCGGAATTTTAACTGTTAAAAAATTATATTGCGCCCTCCGGTAGGAAAAGGAACCAAAGTGGCATATATTGGTTTAACTGGTATTAGCAATGGCCCTTCAAATTTATGGCAGAGTGTTTTTTGATGCCTATACCGATGTAAGCAATAAAGAAACTTCATTGGAAGCCGTCAGCAGTAATGAATAGTGGTTGTTAAACAGAACATCGGGTATGTTAGCTGGCAATGTTCAGATCTTTTCTTTGATCAAACTGCGAGCGGACTTACAGATTTTACCGCTACACATGCATTAGTTACCTGGTATGGAAATATCACGGCAACGCAAATTTTACAGCTCACAGCATCACCGCAGCTCTTAGTAATTCATCTTTCAGTCTGTTTACTTTTCAACGCCACCGTCGGTATTGCCGGTACAACTCATCAGTTTTAATGCGATAGCTAAACGCAGGGCGCACTGTTAACCTGGACAACCGCCAGTGAAAAGGGGAATGAGCACTTCCAGCTACAGAAAAGTATTGATGGAATTTCGTTCTTTAAAGTTGGCGATCTTCCGGCAGGAACCAATTCTAGGCGGGTCAATAGCTACGAGTATCTTGATGCTGGTTTCCGCCTGTGACAAATAATCGTAATAAATTCAGCTCTACTTTTTACCCGCCACCGTCTCTACTTTCAAACCCTAAAATTTACAAGCTTCTGCACCCATGTTCGTCTATCAGCTAACGGACGTAACTCCCTTTTGGTAGGTTTGGCAAGGTTTTATCTTTAAAAAATAGCTGTAAATTTAAGTGCAATAACAATTGCGCTGAAACACAAATTTTAACGGGATAAAAATACAACAATGGAAATTTCAGGATTTAACATTTTGGTCGTTTTAGGTGCAATAGCTTTTGTTTGGCTACTGCCGATCATTATCATCGCCAGCTCGCGAAAAACTAGCGGAGGCGAAAAATTAGCGTGGCTATTAGCAGTGCTTTTTGTGTCTTGGTTTGCCTGGATTTTTTATTTGTTGCTCGCTCCAATTAAAAAGAAATAGCTCACCAAAGATGGATACTTTTGAAGTCATCATTGAAACACCTAAAGGGCAGGGAACAAAGTATGATTTTGAACCTTTGACCCGGCAGCTTAAGCTTACCAAGGTGATGCCAAGCGGTTCGGTATTTCCATTTGATTTTGGGTTTATCCCGGCAACTAAAGGTGAAGATGGCGACCCATTGGATGTGGTGGTGATCGCCGAAGTAGCCACTTTCCCGGGATGTAAAATGGACTGCCGAATTATTGGCGCCCTAAAGGGACAGCAAACGGAAAGGGATGGAAAAATTTTCCGTAACGACAGGTATATCGCCATCCCCCAAGTATCCACTTTATATCAAAATATCGAAACCCTAAAGCAGCTTCCCAAAGAAATTATAGATCAAATAGCAGCGTTTTTTATCAACTATAACCAACAAGCTAAAAAGCAATTTAAAATGGCCGGTAAGCTACAGGCAAAACAGGCTAACCAGCTGGTCATCCGCAATCAATCCAAACATATAAGCGCAGACCTGCTCGTTCAGTTTTTTCTCCCGCTTTATGACCAGCAGGGCAAACCATTCCCTGATCACTATTTTAATCGTGTTAAAACCGAACTTACCGAACAATTCGGAGGGATTACCTTTTATTTTCGTTCACCCGTTTTGGGGATGTAGAAGCCAGAGCAAAAAGTCATTAAAGACGAGTTGATCGTGGTTGAGGTGCTAGCTCAGCAAGCAGCAGTCCCGTTTTTCAGAAATTATCAATCAGTGTTGGAAAAAAAGTTCAAGCAGGATGAAATTATGATGCGCTTACTAAATTTAAGCATACTGTAAGCACTGCCGCCACCTCTCCCTATCCTTCGTCACTTCGATCCGCCACTGGCGGACTCCAAGTTATTTAGCCTGCCCAATCTTTCCAGCGCTTTGTGTCCAAGCAGGGTCTCGCGATCGAAAATTCCTACTAACGTTCAGCAATGTTTTTTGTCATTGTATATCATTTCTTGTGAATATGCTCGCAATTTTACTTGGTTTATTAACAACTCATTCTTCTAATTTCTTTACCAGTAGGTACCAGTCATTTTCCAGTGGCAAATAACCATGCTCGTAGCAGAATACATATACTGCGCCTTTTGCGGTTTGGTACTGATGGGTAGCATAGGAAAAATTGAATCCAGATTTCTCTAATTTGCTCCGTGGAACTTTGGTTTTTCCATCCGGGTTAAGTGCCGTGAGGATCTTTCTGTTCTTAAATAGAATGCTGTTGATCCGTTTCACCTCCTTGCTTTCGTCGGCTTTTATCTTATTGTTGTAATTGCTCCGACACTGGTCATCGCAGAATTTTTTGTCGGCTCGGCCTTTTAGAGTTGTGCCACAATCCAAACATTGTTTCTCCATAACATAATGATAAAAAGAGGTTTGTGGAGGTAAATATAAAAATATTATCCGTTTTTATCCGGTTATATACGGATATAAGTGTTTAACATCCGACTAATTTTTGAGGGTGTTTGCACCTTTGTTCTGTCGGTTAGCCACGGTGGTTAGCTGTTCGTTAACAAACATTTATAATTAAATTTTAAGATCATGAGTAATTTAAGAAATTCAGTAAGGTTAATCGGATTTTTAGGTGCAGCACCAGAAGTTAAAGAGATTTCAAAAAGCAAAAAGTTAGCTAAAATGAGTTTAGCAACAAATGACAGTTACAAAAACGAAAAAGGCGACAAAATAGAAGAAACGCAATGGCACAATTTGGTACTTTGGGATAAACAGGCAGAAATTGCTTCTAAGTATTTGACCAAGGGAAGTGAAGTGGCGGTTGAAGGAAAATTGGTTACCAGAAACTATACAGATAAAGATGGTGTTAAAAGATACTATACTGAAATTGTGGTAAATGAAATGGTGATGCTCGGCAAAAAATAGTGTGTGCAAAATTGAGGATGTTGTTTTCCTTGAATAATTCAAACTTACGGCTTTAATAGTCTGTAAGTTTGAACTTTAGTGTCAATGGACGCTTTTTAGGCTTAATTTGTAACAGTAGGGTTAGATTATTCCGTTTATGCAGTACCTAACTAGCGTTGTTCGGTAGGATACTGTGTTTCTATTGTTTTAGAAACAATCGTGTGAATTACTTGATCTAGCTCCCGCGTGGCTTTTTGTAAATAATCTATCACAACTTTATTTTCATCGGTCAAATTATCATTGTTTAGCAAGCTTATCAAACCCAAAATACTTGTAACCGGTCTGCGCAAATCATGCGAGTTAATCTGCGCAATTTCTTTCAGTTTGTTGTTTTGGTTTATAATTTCAATTTCTCGTTCTTTTAAGGCACTCATGTCCTGGATAGCGCCAATTATAGAAATGGGCGAGTTTTGCTTGTCGTAAATGATATAGCCTCTGTTGTAAACGTACTTGAAATCGTTATTTTTGCACTTAAGCCTATATTCCGCAGTCCATCCTGATTCTTTTTTCCTTAAGCAGTTTCTCAGTAATTTAATTGTTTCAACTCTGTCATCGCGGTGTATATGGTTTATCCACCAATTTTTATTCTGATGCGCTTCCTCCGGAGTAAAGCCAAAAATATTGTAAAGATTTTCGCTCCAGTAAACATCGTTTGTTTTTAAATCCCAATCATAAATAGCATCATTTGTTGCCATTGTAACCATCTTATACCGATTGTTCATCAGCAAAATAGCGTCATCCTTTTTCAGATCCTGAAATATGATTTTGATAATGTTACACAGTCTTGCAATACTTTTTGATTCGTTTTCTGTTGGTATTTTGTTCTCTTTTGTATATAGCGCAAAGGTGGCCATTACTTCGCGGCTCGTATTGCTTAAAATTGGAAAAGACCAGCATGATTTATAACCGTACGGAACAATGAATTGTCTATAGTTTTTCCAAATTTGGTCCGTAGCGATATCAAAAGTGACCACGCTTTTTTTAAAAAACGTAGCGCTTCCACAAGACCCCGAGGTGGAATCTATTTGCTTGCCGTTTATAGCCTCAATATAGCTCAGTGGCAAATCTGTACTTACAATATGCCACATTCTTTGGTTTTCTATTTTTGAAATGGAGCCATAAAGATGTGGATATAACGACTGAAAGCCTTTTAAAAGGAATTTTAGAATGTCACTGAGCGGAAGCTCTTTTGCAATATTCTTTTCGAAAGTTTTGAGCTCCAGTTCGTTAATTTTATGATCAACAATCCTGTCCGAAATATCACTGATCAAAATATTTAGTTCATCCTGAAACGGAAGCACATCAATACTAAACCAACAGTTAAGTATGGCAGAAAATTCGACAAACTTTAAATGGCTTTTATTGGCTAACGCGTTGTTAAAATGGTCGAAAAATTTGATGTTCGTTTCTTCAGGAAAGCTTCCGAAAAAGATATTCGTGTCTTTTTGAAACCGCGGATGCGCAAACTTTTTAACGGCCGATTTGTTCTGAAATATGATGTTAAGCTGTTTATCTAAAATAAAAAAGCAATCTGTTGAGTTATCAACGATTGTTTTTAATCTTTTATCTGTATTTAAAATGGAATTGCTGATGTCGGATTTGGAGATTATTCCTGTAATAATCCGTAGGTTCTGGAGCTTTGATATTTCCCACGTTACCGACTGTAAGGTGCCATCGCGGTTTGTGATATTATTGATGAATTGTTCATTATCATCAGTGTTTAAAAGTTTGCTATAAAGCAATTCGTTTAATTTTTGATTTTTCTCAGAAAATAAGTTTTCAACTGCACTGCCAATAATTTCAGGTTCGGTTTTTTCGCTTGTATCGATAACCGTTTTATTAGCTTTTATAACTGTTCCATCTTCATCGCAAATGCAAATTAAATCGACGTTTTGAGAGATTAGGTAATCGATTATAAGAGATTGTGAATAATCTGACATCTGTTAAATTTCTTCTGGCGCTTTCTAATTATTCTTTAAACTCAAAATCGGAACGGATAAATGTTCCCGGAGAAGCATGGTCGCCAACTTGAAAATCGAAATTAACAAATGATACCCCCGGTATTTGCGTAAAAGAATAAGTGCTTTCGGCTAAATATATTTCGGCCCCCGTTGTTCCCGAGCTTTGGGTTAGGTAAGTCGCATCCTTAATTTTCACAAAAACAGTATCGCTTTTTTGTCGAGTGTCTGATATCAATATTTCAGGATATTTTCTGTTTAAAGACTCGGTAACATTCTCAAGGTTTAAATCCCCGTCGTTTATCCCCGGAGTTTTGGTCATTTTTATTTCTTGCGATGCAGAATCTAAAATCGCCGCCCATGGAACATCAAAAAGCTGGGCTGGCTGAGTGTTTTTTGTTTCTGTATTCGTTTGTGCGCTATCACTTGTGTCTCCTGTGTTTTTTGTATCGCTATTACAAGCTACAAAAACGCATATCGCCGAAAGGTATAAAATTGTTTTTTTCATGATCTTAAGGTGTTGAAACTGCAACAGGCAAAATTTTCCCGTTAAACAAACGATGACCTGTTAAAGCAAAATCTGCAATATATTTGCCCATTTCAAAAGCCATTACCGGAGATTGATAGCCTGGAAAAGCTTTCTCTAGCATTTCCGTTTGTGCCGAGCCAAGTGCCAAGCAGTTTACATTTATTTTTTCTGTTATTAATTCCTGAGCCAAGCATTCGGTTAAATTGTGCAAAGCAGCTTTACTAGCCGAGTAAGCAAGCAACCCCGGAAATTTGGCACTTCCCTGAAAACCGCCCATTGAACCGATATTTAATATATGCGATTGTTGTACCAAAAAAGGTTTTAGCGCTTTAATAATTCTAAAATGGCTTAAAACGTTGCTTTGGAACATTTCGGCCATATCAAACTCTGTAAGCTCCTCAAAAGATTTATTGATTAAAGTGCCGGCATTATTTATTAAAATATTGAACGTTCCCCACTGCTGTTTTACAAAGTTTACAAGCGCAATTTCATCATCGTTTAATATATCAAAAACTACCGGAAAAATCACTGCTTCTGGATTAAGGTCCGTGATGATTTTTCGTAAGTTCTGCAACTTTTCTTTTGACCGGGCTATTGCAATTACCTGGTGCCCTTTAGTTGCCAATTCTATTGCCGCTTCAAATCCAATTCCGCTGCTTGCGCCGGTAATTATAATTTTTTGAGGTAAAAGCTGATCGTCAAAAGAAGTACTTTGCATATAATTTAAAAATAATTGGATATGGTATCTTAATACGTCATAGGGTAATTATTGTTGCCTATGAACAAATTAATTTGGGTTTGGCAAAACCTAGGGCTAAGGTAATTTTTTATTTTTTTGCCGAGGGCATTTTTGCCCGGTTTTTCCGTAAAATTTTCAATAAAAAAAATCAATTGTTGTTCAATAAAGATATGTGGTGAATTTAAAAATCAATTATTTTGTATCTTTGAATCTTAATGGGGTTTCTCTTTCCTGAGTTTCTTTTTTGCTTAGCTTTAATTGCCATTCCGGTAATTATCCATTTATTCAATTTCCGAAGATTTAAAAAGGTTTATTTTACCAATGTTAATTTTTTAAAAGATGTGCAAACGCAAACAGCATCTGCACAAACTTTAAAAGAGCGGTTAATTCTGTTATGCCGGATTTTAGCCATTTTCTTTCTGGTGATGGCATTTGCACAGCCTTTTATTAAAAGCGAAAATCAATCGCAAAGCTTTCAAAAAACAGTGGTGAGTATTTATTTAGATAATTCTTACTCGATGGAAGCGGTAAATAAAAACGGAACTTTATTAGACGAAGGCAAACGAAAGGTTAAAGATTTAGTGGCCGCTTATGGCTTAAATGATAAATTCCAACTGTTGACCAATAATTTTGATGCAAATTCCCAACGTTTGTTAACACGCGATGAACTTTTAGACGAGTTAGAAAACGTAAAAATTGCACCATGGACACGAAGTTATCAGCAGGTTATTAACCAACAACAGTTTTTTTTGCAGAACCAGCATCAGGTTAGTCGCGTTGCATATTTGGTTTCCGATTTTCAGAAACAGCCTAATGTTGCACAAACTTTGCAAAAAGAAGAAGGAATAACGTTTACGTTAATTCCATTATCGGCTAACAATTTACCTAATATCTCTATAGATTCAGTTTATTTTCTAAGCCCAATCCATCAGCCAAACCAGTCAGAAAAATTAGTTTATAAACTAAGCAACCACTCAACTAAAGATGTTGAAAATATACCACTAAGTTTAAAAATTAATGGCGTACAAAAAGCCATTGCAAATAGCAGTATAAAGGCAAACGCTTTTGTTTTAGATACGCTTAGTTTCTCGGGTTCAGCCGGCAATTGGCAAAAGGCAACACTAAGTATTAAAGATTATCCGATAATTTTTGATGATGGACTTAATTTTGTTTTCGAAGTTCAGCACCAACTAAATATCACCGCAATTTATGATAACGAACCTGTAAAAAGCATTGGAGTGGCTTACGGTACTGATCCGTTTTTTAAATTTTCAGCAATTAACCAAACGCAGATAAATTACAGCAATTTAGCAAGCCAGCAACTCATAATTCTCGAGAATTTAACGGAAGTACCCACAGGTTTAGCGCAACAACTAAAACAGTACGTAAAAAATGGAGGAAGCCTAAGCATTTTTATCCCGCTTAAAGCAGATTTAGCCAGCTACAAAACCTTTTTACAGAGCTTACAAACCGATTTTCCCTTAAGTTTGGAGCTAGCGGAAAACAAGGTCAATAAAATTAATTTGGACCATCCTATGTTTAAAGATGTGTTTGACCAATATCCAAAAAACATTGATTTACCAATTGCAAAGCAGTTTTTTAAAAGTTCTGATTTAACCCGAACAACCAAACAGATTTTGTTCGGCGGAACAGCCTCAAACAATTTATTAAGCGCTTACCAACTTGGGAAAGGCAAAATTTATATTTCTTTTCTACCCTTAGAAGCAACCGGAAGCAACTTTGCGCAACACGCACTTTTTTTGCCCATTTTATTTAAAAGCGCATTGTTGGGGTTTAACCAGCAAAATTTATTTTATACGTTAGGTGCGGATAAAAACGTAACAGTACCGGCTGTTCCTGTCTCGGAAAACGAGACTGTCAACATAAAAGGAAACGGTGCAGATGTTATCCCTACCTATCAAAACAATGGTGCAAACAGTAGCATTTATTTTGCCGACCAGTTAAAACAAACCGGTTTTTACAATGTGTTTTTAAAAGATTCGCTTTTAAAGGTTTTTGCTTTAAATCAGGACCGAGGAGAATCTGCTTTAAGCTTTTACAGCCAAAACGAGCTCGATAAAATATTCCAGATACCCGAAAAAAACATCATCAATTCAAAAGAAAAAATCACCGGCCAACAAATAAAAGAAGTCACTTTAGGTTCGTCCTTATGGAAACTTTGTCTAATTTTGACTTTAATATTTTTGGCTGCAGAAGTTCTGCTCATCAGGTTTTATAAAAACCTCAATGTTCAATCCAAAAAAACGTAAACAGCAAAATAGTCATGCTCAAAAACATCATTATTAAATCCTGCAAAATAGTTCAGCCAAAATCACCACACCATTTAAAAACAGTTGATGTAATTATCAAAAACGGAATTATTGATAAGATTGGCGCCAACTTAGAAAGTGATGCCAAAGCGATAGACGGAAAAGGTAAGTTTTTGGCTCCTGGCTTTTTTGATATGAATGTAAGTTTTGGTGAACCCGGTTTAGAAACAAAAGAAGATTTTGAAACCGGAAGCAAAGCTGCAGAAGCAGGTGGATTTACCGGCGTTGCTTTAATGCCACATAACCAGCCTACAACAGATTCTAAATCGCAAGTAGCGTTTTTGGTTAATAAAGCAAAAGGAAATTTGGTTGATATTTTTCCGTACGGATGCATATCGCAAAAGCGTGAAGGTAAAGATTTGGCCGAAATGTACGATATGCAGCAATCAGGCGCTATAGCTTTTACCGATGGAAATAAGGCAGTGCAGGATGCAGGTTTAATGGAGCGGGCTTTATTGTACGCAAAAGGTTTTGATGCGCTAATTTTATCGTATCCAGAAGATGCTTCAATTGCCGGAAACGCAAAAATGAACGAAGGTGCAATGAGCACTTTTTTGGGGATGAAAGGCATCCCTAATTTAGCCGAAGAGCTGATGATTATCCGCGATTTATATTTGGCGGCATATACAGATTCACGCGTTCATTTCTCCACTATATCTAGCGCACACGCGGTTGAGCTAATTGCCGAGGCAAAAAAGAAAGGTGCAAAAGTAAGTTGCGATGTTGCTGCGCACCATTTGGTTTTAACAGACGAGGCAATTGCCGGGTTTGATAGCAACTACAAAGTAAAACCGCCTTTAAGAACAAATGAGGATGTGAAAGCTTTGCTAAAAGGTGTCAAAAACGGAACTATTGATGCGGTGGTTTCTCAGCACCAACCGCAAGAAATTGAATTTAAACAGGTGGAGTTTGAGATTGCCAAATACGGCATTATCGGTTTGCAAACTGCTTTGCCCTTGCTTTACCAAGCAGGTTTAACACCAGAAGAAATTGTGAAAAAACTATCAGAAAGTCCCCGAGAGATATTAGCCATTAAAATACCGATGATGGAAGAAGGGGCACCTGCAAATGTTGTTTTATTTGACGACAGCGAATGGGTTTATACGCGAGAAAACAATTTATCGAAATCTGCGAACTCACCTTTTTTAAACCAGAGCTTAAAAGGAAAAGTTTGGTTAACTTGCAATAACAATCAGGTTTATTTAGCTAACAATTGAAAAACATAATATTATGGATATTAAAGTAAAAAATGCCCTAGAGAATCTTTTTAATACATTTTCTGCTTTAGAAAACGTGAGCGGGCAAAAAGAACTTGCAAAAATGATTGCAATTTTTTCTGACGAGAAGGGCTTTATGTCCAAGTTGGAAGCAATGGACCGCGTTTTTGACGATTCGCCAGCATTGGACGCCATAAGAGAGGTGACTTTTGATTTGTTACTGATTAATTTCTTTGCAGAAGATACCAAAAAGCTGGATGCCGATTATTTGGATTCGCCAGCGTGGGAACAAATTGAAGAAGAAACTTTGGACCGTGGCACCGAGCTTTTAAACTTGTTGCTATACCTTAACGAGTGCGGGGACGAAGAAATTGAACCATCTTTGGATGATTTTTTGAAAGAATTTTTGTTGGTTGATGAAGATGAATTTCAGGACGAACACCGCATTTACGAAGATATAATTGCCAACCAAATTTTAATGGAAAGCAATTTGGAAGAAATTGCCCGAGTTTCTAAAACTTTGCCTCAGGATTCGGAAATTAGAGATATTTTTTATCCATTAATGGCTTATTTTTACGATACCGAACCAACTCCGGAAGCAATTAAAGAGTTCAAAAACCTAAGTGAAGATCCTGCTTTTGATGCGGCAATTTTATCAATGATTTTGAATTTTAAAGCTTAAAACCATGAATAAAGATTTAAATAAACTGGCCTTAACCAACGGGGTAATTATTGCCGTAATTACTATCGCCATACAATTATTAACCTATTACGCCGCTCCAAATTTATTGGGTGCAACTTGGTACGGAATATTAATTACTATCGTTTCCTTGGTTATTTATGTGGCATTTACTTTTGATTTGCGTAAGAAAATAGGTGGATATTGGTCTTTTAAAGAAGCTTTGAGCGGAATTTTCATCATGTCTTTGGTAGCCAATTTAGCTTCCAGCATTTTTAATTTTGTTTTTTACCGATTTATAGAGCCTGGCGCTTATGAAAAAGTACGAGGTTATGTAGAAGACGGAATGACTGCTACTTTTGAGAAAATGGGGATGAGTGGCGATAAATTGGATGAAGCCGTAGAAAAAGCAACAGAGAGTTTAAAAGCACAGTATATGCCCTCAATAGGCGATTTTTTTAAAAATTTGGTGATTGCGATTTTAGTAGGCTTTGTGCTTTCGCTGATTTTTGCTGCTATTTTCAAAAAAAATCCGCCGATGTTTGCGCCTGTTGAAGAAGAAAACTAGCTTGATGATTAAGCGTGAGGCTTAAAGCGAAAAGCTTAATGCTAAACTTGCGGAGTTAAAATATTTCCAGTTTGGGTTTTATTTTCAAGTTCAACGTAATTTATATTTGACAGAGTTATTGTTGCAAATAAAAAAACGCTTCTTTTGTTAATGAGCGTTTTTTTGTTTGAATTTCAAGGCTTTAAGCTTTTAGCCTTTTGCTTTAAGCTAAAACACACGAGCTTTTAAAAGCTTTAAGCTAAAATAAAAAAAATGGATATTTCGGTTGTAGTACCAGCATATAATGAGGTTGAATCTTTGCCAGAATTAACCAACTGGATTAAAGAAGTAATGCAAAAGCATTCTTTTTCTTACGAAATTATTTTGATTGATGACGGCAGTAACGACGGCACTTGGGAAAAAACAGAGGAACTGCATCAGACCCATCCAGCGGTTAAAGGCATCAAATTCAGGCGGAATTACGGTAAGTCCGCGGCTTTAAACGTAGGCTTTAATGCAGCTCAAGGCGATGTAGTAATTACCATGGACGCTGATTTGCAAGATTCTCCGGATGAAATTCCAGAACTTTACCGACGTATTAAAGAAGAAAAACTGGATTTAATCTCCGGCTGGAAAAAGAAACGTTATGATCCGCTAACGAAAACGATCCCTACCAAATTTTTTAATGCGGCCACCCGAAGAATGTCGGGCATACATAACCTCCATGATTTTAATTGCGGTTTAAAAGCCTATCGTAGCGAAGTGATCAAAAACATTGAAGTTTATGGCGAAATGCACCGTTATATTCCGGTTTTGGCAAAATGGGCAGGTTTCAAAAAAATAGAGGAACAAGTTGTAGAACATCGAGCCAGAAAATACGGCACCACAAAATTCGGTTTCAGCAGATTTATCAATGGCTTTTTAGATTTACTGTCTATCTTTTTTGTGGGCAAATTTGGAAAACGCCCCATGCACTTTTTTGGCGCAATGGGAATTTTAAGTTTCCTCATCGGGACCATTATGGCCTTATGGATCATCGGCGAGAAGCTTTACCATATTGCAAACCACATTAAAATAGAAAGAGAAGTTACAGAGCAACCATTGTTTTACATCGCGTTAGTAGCCGTAATTGTAGGTTCTCAATTGTTTTTAACCGGCTTTGTTGCCGAATTGGTTTCCAGAAATTCTGCCACGCGAAACAATTATCAGATTGAGAAGGAAGTGGTTTAATTGTTAGTGATAAATGAGCCCGTCGTGTTGAACGGAGCGAACATCACACTCATTTTATATCGAAATTTGAATTATTATAAGAAATCATAATATATTCAAACAATCTAAAATTCATTAATAAACCGAAGAATGGATAATGATGTAGAAAAACTGTTAACTGCCAATACTGACCAAATCAGGAAGCTTCAGGAGATTGTGAAAAAAGTAATTGACGACGAAAAGTTAATTACAAACAATCTGTTAAACCCGCCAAGAGAGGTTTTAACCAAAGGACAAACTATTTCAGATAAGGTTGCCAAGTTTGGTGGAAGTTGGGCGTTTATTATTTCGTTTTTCATCATTCTGGTCTTTTGGATACTCTTTAATACCCTAACTCCAATTAGAGATAATTTTGATCCCTATCCCTTTATATTAATGAATTTGATACTTTCCTGCATCGCAGCTTTGCAGGCTCCCATTATTATGATGAGCCAAAACCGTCAAGAAGAAAAAGATAGGAAAAGAGGTGAAAATGACTACATGATTAATTTAAAAGCCGAATTGGAAATTAATGCCCTAAATCAGAAAATTGATTTTTTATTGGAAGAACAGATAAAAACTTTGTTTGAAAGCCAAGCGAAGCAATTAGAAATTTTAAAGAAGTTAGAAGACAAGATAGATGGTTGAAGATGCATTTTTGTCCTAGCCTTTTAATAAATCTAAAACAATTCAACCCATAAAAAATAACAATGTTTTTCTCCATCGTCATCCCACTTTACAACCGCCCGCAGGAAATAAAAGAACTGCTGGAAACCCTGGAACAGCAAACCTATATGGCTTTTGAGGTTTTAGTGATTGAGGATGGCTCAAGTTTGGATGCTCAAGAAATTGTTGCTTCATTTTCAGAAAAACTTGACATAAAATATTTTGTGAAACCAAACGAGGGACAAGGTTTCGCCCGTAACTACGGTTTCGAGCGAGCAAAAGGAGATTATTTCATCATTTTTGATTCTGATTGTTTAATACCCGCTGATTACCTCGAAAATGTAAAAAATCACCTCTATAACCAGCCTTTAGATGCTTTTGGTGGCCCCGATGATGCGCACCCAAGTTTTACGTCTTTACAAAAAGCCATCAGCTACTCCATGACTTCTATTTTTACAACCGGAGGCATTCGTGGTAAATCAAAGAATGCCGGCGGACAATTTCATCCTCGCAGTTTCAACATGGGGCTTTCTCGCAAAGTTTGGGAAAAAGTTGGTGGTTTTATCATCACCCGTTTGGGGGAAGACATCGAATATTCCATCAGAATTCACGAGGCCGGGTTTAAGATACGCCTAATCCCAAACGCAAAAGTTTACCATAAAAGACGCACCAGCTTTAAAGCTTTTTGGAAACAGTTGCATTTTTTTGGAAGAGCTAGAATTAACATCACTAAATTTTTTCCAGCCACCTTAAAATTGGTTCATTTTTTTCCGGCCTTATTTACATTAGGTTTGCTTTTTAGCCTGATAGCCAATGTTTTTAGGTGGAGTATAGCGCCAGCTTGTAATTTTTTTATCATTATTTATTTTCTTTCTGTTTTTTTTGATGCTTGGAGTAAAAATAAGTCGATAAAAGTCGCATTTTTGAGCATCTTTACCAGTCTGATTCAGCTCACCGCTTATGGCATGGGATTTATGCAGGATTATGTGAAGAAGATTATTTTTAATAAATGATAGAATTTTTAAAACAAAGCACTTTTTCGGTTAACGAGGTAATTGCAAAGGCTTGGCATATTACTAAAAACCACTATTTTTCAATTGCGTTGTTGTGCTTTTTAATGTTTGCAACACTTGGTTTCTCCAGTCTATTAGCTGTTTTTTTAAAAGACATCAACAAGCTTTTAAACGTGGTTCTGTTTTTAGTTTTTATTAGCACATACTTACTTGCCAACCTTTCGCTTTTTAAATTTATTTTTCATTTATTAGATCATGAGGCAGAGGACGTTAGCTTATCAAACACACTGCCCACAAAAAAGCAGATGATCAACTTTTTAATCGCAAGTTTTTATTTTACAGTTTGTGTGTTGGCGGTTTATCTTATTGTTGCACTGTTGGTTTTTCCGTTTATTTACACAGGTATCAACTTCCAAATTTTAGTTAATTTGGCAATTTCTGTTGGCTTGTTGGCCATATTTATCACTTGGTTAAGGATATCGTTTTTCCCGTTTTTTATTATCGATAAAAATGAATCGCCTTTTAAATCCTTAAAATTAAGTTTAGCCATTACAAAAGGCAATTTCTTTAAAATTTTATTATTGCTTTTTGTTTTAGGATTTTTCCAGATTTTGTATTTGGTTTTAAATTATTTCCAGCTTACGGTAATTGCAACTTTTGTTAATATTTTAAGTTCGTTTATTATTGTTCCGCTTTCTGCAGTGGCTTTAACAGTTGCTTATCGTAAAATGACAGACGAATACAAAGGTGCGGAAGAGCCGGATATTTTAGCAAATATCATTTAAGATATTATGGGATTAAAAGCATTTTTTAGTAAACCCTTTGCTGCTTTTGCCGTTGGTAAAATAAACAGATGGAAATACAATGCCGTTGAAGCTCAAAACAATATTCTAAAAAAGCTTTTAAAATCCGCTGAAAATACGGCCTTCGGCAAAGATCATCAGTTTTCCAAAATCAAAACCTATCAACAATTTAAGGAAAACGTTAATATTAACGATTACGAAGATATTAAGCCTTACATTGAAAGAGTTGTAAAAGGAGAGGAGAACGTACTTTGGCCTGGGAAACCGATTTATTTTGCAAAAACTTCTGGAACCACTTCCGGCATAAAATACATCCCAATCTCTAAAGAATCAATGCCGGAGCATATAAAAGCCGCCCGGAATGCTTTACTTTCCTACATTCACGAAACCGGAAAAACCGATTTTATAGACGGTAAAATGATTTTTTTACAAGGAAGTCCCAAAATGGATGAAAAAGCAGGGATTTCTTTTGGTCGCTTATCCGGAATTGTTGCGAATCACGTTCCCGCTTACTTGCAGAAAAACCGGTTGCCAAGTTATGAGGTAAACTGTATAGACGATTGGGAACAAAAAGTGGATGCAATTGTGGATGAAACCCTAAATGCAGATATGCGACTGATATCGGGCATTCCGCCTTGGTGCCAAATGTATTTTGATAGGTTGATTGCCAAAACCGGAAAGCAAAAAATAAAAGATATTTTTCCGAATTTTAAGCTTTTTGTTTACGGAGGAGTAAATTACGAACCTTACCGGGCAAGAATAGAAGAAAGCGTAGGTTATAAAATAGATAGTATCGAAACTTATCCGGCTTCAGAAGGTTTTATTGCGTTTCAGGATAGCCAGCAGGATAAATCTTTATTGCTTTTGGCAAATTCGGGTATTTTTTACGAGTTTATCCCAACAGAAACTTTTTTTGATGAAAAGCCCACTCGCTTATCTTTAGGTGAAATTGAGCTGAATAAAAATTATGCTATTGTAATGAGCACCAACGCTGGTCTTTGGGCTTATTCTTTGGGCGATACCGTGAAATTTGTTTCTAAAAATCCGTACAAACTATTGGTGACTGGCAGAATAAAGCATTATATTTCCGCTTTTGGCGAACACGTGATAGGCGAGGAGGTAGAACAGGCCTTGTTAAGCGTAGCGCAAAAGGAAAAAGTGGAAATTACAGAGTTTACCGTTGCGCCACAGGTAAATCCCGAAAAGGGAGAAATGCCCTATCACGAGTGGTTTATAGAATTTGTAAATCCGCCAAAAAATTTAAAAGAATTTGCAGTTAAAGTTGATGAGGCTTTACAGCAAAAAAACATATATTACAAAGATTTAATCACCGGAAAAGTATTGCAACCATTGATTATCCGGTCACTTAAATCGGCGTCGTTCATCAGTTTAATGCGAGCAGAAGGCAAGCTGGGCGGACAAAATAAAGTCCCTCGTTTATCCAATGATCGTTCATTAGCTGATAAATTGACAAAATTTATTACAGATTAGCATAACGCAAATCGCATTATTAAAAAAATATTAAAATCAGATGTCAGTCGATAGAAGTCTTTTTACTTTCTACTTTTGACTTACTACTTTAAACATTAAAATTGCCTCAAACCATAAAAAATATAGCCATTTTAGGCTCAACAGGTAGTATCGGGACGCAAGCATTGGAAGTTGTTGAAGCTAATCCCAATTTGTTTTGTGTTCAGGTTTTAACGGCGCAATCCAATGTTGACTTGCTAATTGCTCAGGCGTTAAAGTTTAAACCAAAAGCAGTTGTTATTGGTGACGAAACTAAATATCAGCAATTAAAAGAAGCGCTAAAGCAAACAGAAATTGAAGTTAAAGCAGGTGAAGAAGCCCTTTGCGAGGTGGTTGTTTTGCCGGATCTTAACATGGTTTTAACGGCTTTAGTTGGTTTTGCGGGCTTAAAACCTACAATTGCTGCTATAAAGGCCGGTAAGCAGATTGCCTTAGCAAACAAAGAAACTTTGGTGGTTGCCGGAGAGTTGATTAACGCTTTGGCAAAACAGCATCAGGTGAATATTTTGCCGGTGGATTCAGAGCATTCTGCAATTTTTCAGTGTTTGGTTGGCGAAAAAAGTCCGATTGAAAAAATTTATTTAACCGCGTCTGGCGGTCCGTTCAGAGGGAAAGATTTTGAATTTTTAGCCACCGTAACCAAAAATGAAGCGTTAAAGCATCCAAACTGGGTAATGGGCGCAAAAATCACCATTGATTCGGCAACCTTAATGAACAAAGGTTTGGAAGTGATAGAAGCCAAATGGTTGTTTGATTTAACGGTGGAGCAGATTGATGTTATTGTACATCCACAATCTATTGTGCATTCCATCGTTCAGTTTCAAGACGGATCAATGAAAGCACAAATGGGTTTGCCCGATATGAAACTTCCCATTCAATATGCAATGGCCTATCCAAACAGGGTACAAAATGATTATAAACGTTTTAATTTTCTCGACCATCCAACTCTAACTTTTGAAACCGCCGATACCAAAACATTCAGAAATCTGGCTTTGGCTTTTGAAGCTTTGCAAAAGGCGGGGAATATGCCATGTATAGTTAACGCAGCAAACGAAGTGGTAGTTGCCGAATTTTTAAAGGAAGAAATCGGCTTTTTGCAGATGAGTGAAGTAATAGAAACCTGCATGGCCAAGCTGGATTACGTAAAAGAACCAAGCTTAGCAGACTATTTTGAAACTGACAGGCAAACACGCATTTTTGCGAAACATTTAGTAACAAGTATTTAATTTAAGTATTGAGTAGCAAGTAAAAAGTAGTAAGTATAGTAACAAGTAATAAGTAAAAGAATCAAATTATAAAAAATAAGAAATGGATGTAGTAGTGATGATTGCCCAATTAATCTTGGGTTTATCTATTTTAATTGTGTTGCATGAGCTGGGGCACTTTTTAACAGCAAGATACTTTGGGATTAAAGTAGAGAAGTTTTATTTGTTTTTTGATGCTTGGGGATTCAAACTGTTCAGCATAAAATATAAAGATTGCGAATACGGAATTGGCTGGCTGCCTTTGGGTGGCTATGTTAAAATTGCCGGAATGATTGATGAATCCATGGATACTGAAGCCATGGCGCAGCCTGTACAAGAATGGGAATTTAGGGCTAAACCGGCTTGGCAACGTTTAATTGTAATGTTGGGCGGGGTAACAGTAAATATCATTTTAGGAATTTTTATCTTTTGGATGCTAACTTTCAAATACGGGGAAACGTACATCCCTAATAGTGAGTTAAAGTACGGTATTGCTCCGGGGATTGTAGGGCAACAAATTGGCTTGCAAGCTGGCGATAAAATTGAAGAGATCAATGGTGAAAAATTGGTTCGTTTTGATGAACTAAGAAGCTCTGATGTGCTTTTGGGGAACTCAACCTTAACGGTTTTAAGAAACGGCGAAGAAAAGCAGATTGCTGTCCCGGCTAATATTTTAAATACTGTTTCTGATTATGGTATAGATGAATTTGTATCGCCACGGATTATCTCCAAAGTGGGAGAGGTAACTCCAAAAGGAAATGCAGAAAAAGCAGGCTTAAAAGCTAATGATCAAATTTTAGAAGTTAACGGGCAGGAAGCGGTTTACAGCGATCAGTTGCGCACCATCTTAGCTGAAAAAAAAGGCAAAGAAGTTGAGTTGACGGTATTGCGTGATGCGGATAAATTAAAGTTGCCAGTTAAAGTTACGTCTGATGGAACAATCGGTTTTGCGTTTAACCTAGAATCTATAAAAACCGAAACTCAGGACTTTACATTTTTTCAAGCCTTACCTGCAGGGGCATCAAAAGCTTGGGGTTCTTTAGTAGACAACGCGAAAGGCTTGGGCAAAGTAGTTAAAGGCGAAGTTAAAGCAACCAAAGCATTCTCTGGTCCGGTAGAAATTGCCCGTAAACTTTACGGTGGCACTTGGGATTGGATTAAATTCTGGAGCATTACCGGCTTACTTTCTATGGCGCTCGCATTGATGAACTTATTGCCTATCCCCGCTTTAGATGGTGGACATGCAGTATTTTTGCTGATAGAAATGATTAAAGGAAAGCCCCTGAGCGATAAATTTATGGAAAGAGCCCAAATGGTTGGTTTCGTAATTTTAGCTACGCTGATGGTCTTTGTTTTAGGGAACGATATTTTTAAAGTTTTCACTAAATAAGTTAGAAGTAGAAAGTTTAAAGTAAAAAGTAGACTTGCAATTTAAAGAGCAAATTTTGCTGCTTGGAAAAGCTTTAAACTTTCTACTTTACACTTTCAACTTACAAAAAATGGATTATTTCGAATTCTATGATATACCAATTTCTTTTTCACCAGATCAAGCATTGGTGAAAAAGAAGTTTTACGCTTTAAGTAAAGAATACCATCCAGATTTTTTTGTGAACGAATCTGAGGAGAAGCAACAGGAAATTTTAGAGCTTTCAACGTTAAATAACAAAGCATTTCAAACATTATCCAATCCCGATAAACTATTGCCTTATGTTTTAACGCTAAAAAATGTTTTAGCCGAGGGAGAAAAATATCAGCTTCCGCAAGATTTTTTGATGGAAATGATGGAGGTAAATGAAGGAATAATGGAGCTGGAATTTGATACAGATGAAGCAAAATTAGCGGAAGTAAAAAAAAATGTTGATAGGTTTGAAAATGAATTGAATACAGAACTTAGGATGTTAATAGCTGATTTTGAATCGACTAACAAATCTGTGGAAGAGGGTATTTTAAGCAAAATAAAAGATATTTGGTACAGAAAAAAATATTTGTTGCGAATACGGGAATCAATCGATAAATTTGCGACCCGCTTGTAAAACAAATGTCTACAACGAAATGCCCAGCTGGCGGAACTGGTAGACGCGTCGGTCTCAAACACCGATAGGAAACTGTGCCGGTTCGATTCCGGCGCTGGGTACTACACGGGAAAGACGTAATGGCTTACGATCTTTCCCGTTTTTATTTGCTCGTAACTTCTTGTTAATCTGATAGATAAGATGTGCCGCTTCGTTAAGTCTTGGGGTTCGATATTCTTTCCCGTCAAATCTCAATTTTTCACGATATATCGAACCCAGCACCTCTCTTTTGGTCAAAGCATTACCCTCTTCATATAAATTCTTTAGCTTAGAAAGTGCCTCTATTGCTTTTATTAGCATATTATCGATACTCATGGTGTTCGATTTTTGAGCCTTTACCTCTATGAGAGACGCTTCTAACCTTTTTATTTTTTCCTCACATTCCTTTTTCATAATTGAGAAATCAGAATGATCAAGCTTTTCGTCAAACAGTAGCTCTCTCGCATTAGAAAGTTTCATATTAAGTGTTTCTATCTGCTCAACTATTTCTTTCCGTTCATTAAATGTTCCGCCTCTATGTTGTTTGTAAACATCCATTACTATGAGTTTATACAATTCGTTCATGCCAGGAATAGGAATAAACTTAACTAACTCACTCAGGATTGTTTTATTTACCTCATCAGCTTTATATCTGCATCCACATCCATAAACAGCCTGAGCATGATAATAATAGTAATAGCCTCCTTTCTTTCCTTTAGATGCGCTCCCAGTGAGTTGCCTGTCACACATTGCGCATTGTAGAAAACCTTGTAGCGGTAAACCCTCATTAATTTTTACAGCCTGGACACGCATTACTTTTGTTCTGCCGTTTAAAATATCCTGAACCTTATAAAATAACGCTTCAGAAATCAAAGGCTCATGTAAGCCATTTACCCATTGTTCATCTTCGTCCTTATATTTTTTCACCACTATTTTACCACAATAAACGGGGTTTCTTATCTGACGATAAAAGCTCATCCTGCTAATCATAAAGCCCTTTTCATTAGCCATTTTTCTAATTTGGTCTGGAGCAAAAACGCCATCTGCTATTGTGCAAAATATCCATTGGATAAACGGCGCTTCCTTTATATTAGGCGCAATGTACTTACTGCCATCTTCTCGGATTTTGTTATCATAACCCATTGGCGCAACTCCCATATATCTGCCTTCTTTTCTTGCCCGCCTCATTCCATGCTTAACATTTAATGCCCTGCGGTCATTTTCAACCTCTGGGGCAGCTAAATAAAAAGCCAGCATGATTTTATTTTCAGGAATTTCAAGGTTTAAAGGTTGCTCCACAGCCTGAGGTTCAATTCCTAACTTCATCAATACAGCTATCATTTGATAAGCATCACCAGCGTTCCGGCTAAACCTATCCCATTTAGTGAAAAGCACTAAATCAGCTCCTTTTCCCTTGTTTTTACGTATTTCCCCTAAGTACTGTGTCCACTTGGGACGATTGAACGTTTTGGCAGAATGGTCTTCAAAAATCACCTTTCTAACCTTTATAGAATTCAGCTCACAATATTTCCGTAATCTTTCATCTTGGTCTCTTTGGGAATAGCCTTTATCAGCTTGTTCGTCTGTACTTACACGAATATATAAATCTGCTACTTTCATCTCTCAAATTCTATTGTATATAGTATTAATTATTTTTAACGTATTGACTAACAGACAATTTAGCAAATTTATACATGAAATCCAAAATTAATTTAGCTTCTTCTAAAGTTATAACGGTCCCATGCTCTTGAAGAATTTTGACAGCTTTCTCTGGTGTAATAGTTCGCTTCCCCGGAAATTTTGTATGCATAATTAAACTCCTTTCAAACCGCAATAATCTGGTGTTATCAAGAGGTTAAATCCCATATGGGGAAAATTAAATGGCTATACCTGATAATTACCCCAATAGACGGAAAGAAAATTTCCCATATGGGTTTTTCCAAAAAACAGACATCCCACCTTTGACTATCAATATCAACAGTCATGAAAAGAAAAACTATCAACGATTCAACTTGTGCCCAGGTAAAGGGCAGATTAAAAGTAAACGTTAAACGTATCCGAACAGATCCCCGCCAAAAAATCCGGCAGCTTCTTAAAGGATTTATTTCATTAAACGAAGTTCAGCGACAGGATAAATCCGATCATATTAAACCATAAGGTTAGCTCATACTACTCACATTCATTTTAACACAAACCAAAGTTCAGGACAGCTTTCTGAAGGAGCTCCGTTGTAGCCCGCGTGGTCTAAGCAAAGATGTATTTTTGTATACAAAAATATCTTTGCTGCCCTTGTGGTCAGGGGATTTGCTCGGAACTCGCAAATCCTAAACTTCTGTAAACTGCCCGTTATGTCAAGAAGAAAAGCAGCAGATCAAGAGCAATTATTAACGCATCCAATTATTGTTAGGGTCACAGAGAAAGTATTTAAACGGCTGGAAAAGAAACAGGCTGAAAGTGATTGCAGTACAGTTGGAGAGGTGGCCCGTAAAATTCTTTCATCTCAGCCTATCAAAAGTTTTTATAAAGACATCACCCTTAACCCTATCATGGAAGAACTGGCTATGATACGCAAAGAACTAAAAGCTATAGGTATCAATATTAACCAAATTACCCGCAGCTTTAATCAGGACAAAGCGGAAACACATCGAGCATTTTATGTGCTTAAGATAGCAGACCTGTATAAAAAGGTAGATGAGAAAGTAGAACGTCTTTTAGTAATCATCGCAAAGCTGGCTGAAAGATGGTTGCAAAAATAAGTACAGGTAAAAGCATTAGGGGAATGCTGCATTACAATGAAAACAAGGTAATTGCCGGAGAGGCGAAACTAATATTGGCCAGTGGCTTTGCCGGTGATATTGAAAAAATGAGTTTCCAAAATAAATTACAACGTTTTAACCATCTAACCATGTTGAAGCCAAACGTCAAGACTAATGCCATGCACATTTCATTAAACTTTGATTCCAGTGAAAAACTAACCGTTGGAACCTTGCAGCAAATAGCAACAACTTATATGGATAGAATAGGCTTTAGCGATCAGCCTTTTTTGGTTTATCGCCATGATGATTCGGCTCATTTACATGTGCATATTGTAACTACTAATGTTACAGCTACTGCACAGCGGATTGACTTGCATGATATAGGCAGAAAAATATCAGAACCCGCCCGGAAAGCAATTGAGCAGGAATTTAATCTGGTCAGGGCAGAAAGCAGGAAGTTTAAACAAGAACCTGGCATTAAACCGGCTGATCCGGAAAAAGCCAGATACGGTCATTTGCCAACCAAGAGGGCGATCAGCAATGTGGTAACAGCAGTTACAAGGGATTATAAGTTTACTTCACTTGCGGAGTTAAACGCCATATTAAGAGGGTTTAACGTAATGGCAATCCGTGGAGAAGAGCATACACAGATGTTTGAAAAGAAAGGTTTAATGTATTCGTTGATTGATGTCAAAGGAAATGCCATTGGCGTTCCCATTAAATCCAGCTCATTTTATTGCAAACCTACATTAAGAAACCTCGAAAAGAAATTTGAACGCAATAAGGAAAAGCGGAAACCATACAAAGATAAGCTGAAGGAAAGCATCGATAAGATTTTTAATAAGTATAGCCGGATTACCAAGGCAACCTTTCAGGCAGAACTGAAAATGAATAATATCAGCCTAGTATTGCGGCAGAATGAACAGGGCTTTATTTACGGAACCACTTTTATTGATCACCGCAGTAAATCAGTTTTTAATGGCGGCGATTTGGGTAAAACCTATAGCGCAAAGGCATTGACCGAACGTTTTGGTAATACCGATCAGGTTAGAACCTACTTAAAACCTTTGCATCAACAACCAACCTATCTGAAACCTGAAACGAACAGCCCTGCGAAAACGTACCTCGAACCCACTACACCAACTAATTATTTAAAAGATCTTTTAGGCAAACCTCAGCATGACTATGCGCCCATGATACCCCGCAAGAAAAAGAGAAGAAAAAAAGGATTAAGCATCTAAACCTATCATTATGAATACCGGAGAAGACACACAGGGACTAAGAAAGATTATTGACTTTACCCGCCTGATCAGCGTTTTTATATTAGCTATCCATTTTTACCTATGTTGCTATGCAGCATTTAAAAGTTGGGGCTGGACGGCAGAAGTTACCGACCGCATTGTAGCCAATATTGCTAAAACAGGATTGTTTGATAACATTATCAAACCGAAGCTCGCAGCTTTGCTGTTTCTGGTCATTTCGCTCATTGGAGTAAAAGGAAAGAAAGATGAGAAGATACAGAAGAATACCATTTTAGCCTATTTACTCACAGGGTTGCTGTTATACTTTATCAGTGTATTGTGCTTCTATCTAAATGTCAAAGAAAAAATAATTGCCATCTGTTATATCGGTATCACTGCTATTGGCTACTTATTGATTCTAACAGGCGGTGGCTTGCTATCAAGGCTGATTAGGAACAAACTGGATAAAGACATCTTTAATACGGATAATGAGACCTTCCCACAAGAAGAACGGCTACTTGAAAACGAATATTCTGTAAACCTGCCAGCAAAATATAGGTTAAAGAACAAGGTCAGGCATAGCTGGATAAACTTTATTAATCCTTTTAGAGGAATGCTTGTTGCCGGAACTCCGGGAGCAGGTAAATCTTATTTTGTTATCAGGCACATTATTGACCAGCATCTTAAAAAAGGGTTTTCCATGTTCCTGTACGATTTTAAATATGACGACCTATCCAAAATTGCCTATAACAAGCTTTTAAAATATCAAAAGAACTATAAAATTAAGCCTTCGTTCTACATTATCAACTTTGACGATTTAAACCGCACTCACCGTTGTAATCCGCTTGACCCGGCCGGTATGGAAGATATTACCGATGCCACCGAAGCGAGCCGTACCATTATGTTAGGCTTAAACCGGGACTGGATAAAAAAACAAGGAGATTTTTTTGTGGAAAGCCCCATCAACTTTCTGACGGCCATTATATGGTATTTACGTAAATATGAAAATGGCAGGTACTGTACGTTGCCACATGTAATAGAATTAATGCAAGCGGACTACGATCCGCTCTTTGCCATTTTGCAACGGGAGGAAGAAATTAAAGTTCTTATTAATCCTTTTGTCTCTGCTTTTCAAAACAAGGCTAAGGAACAGTTGGAAGGGCAAATTGCGTCAGCTAAGATTGGGCTAGCAAGGCTTTCTTCGCCACAGCTTTACTACGTATTAAGTGGAAACGATTTTACCCTTGATGTAAACAATCCACTTAAACCTAAGATTGTTTGTGTGGGAAACAATCCGCAAAAATTACAGGTTTACGGTGCTGTTCTTTCATTGTACATATCCCGAATGATTAAGTTGGTAAACCGCAAAGATCAGCTTAAAAGCAGTCTGGTATTTGATGAGTTTCCGACAATCTATTTCAACAATATCGATAGCTTAATCGCCACAGCCCGTAGCAACAAAGTCGCCACTACACTTGCGGTACAAGATTTTAGCCAACTTAAAAAGGATTACGGAGCAGAACAGGCAGACGTGATAGCAGGCATAGTCGGCAACATCATTAGCGGTCAGGTAACCGGCGATACTGCGAAAAAGTTATCAGAAACTTTTGGTAAAATAATGCAAGACAGGCAGAGCATGAGCATAAACAGCTCAGATACTTCTACTACTAGGTCAACTCAATTGGAATATGCTATACCTGCCTCAAAAATTGCTTCTTTGTCTTCGGGGGAATTTGTAGGGATTGTTGCGGATAATCCGGAAGAAAAGATTAAGCTTAAAGTATTCCATAGTGAGATACAGAATAGTCACACGGCTATTAAAGCAGAGGAAGATAAATATAAACCTATCCCCTTTGTTGCGCATGTAAGCGAAGAAGATGTTAAAGAAAATTATAAAAAAATTAAACAGGATATTGAAGGGTTGTTCGCCAAAGAACTAGGCTTAATAAATCAGAGTAAAAAAGAAGACAAACAAGATTCAATAGTTCAAAAAGCAGATAATAGTGAGGGATCATCTGGCGAAGAGTCCGCAGGTCAGTCTATATCCCTTTAATAGCTACTTATTTTGTTATAACCTTATGTCAGTTATTTCATTATCAACAAGCCATTTTTTGAATAAATATTTATCCGTTGCCGTATAATGAATAATTGTTCCATCTTTCAGCAAAAAAGTAAAAAGATCACCAGATGCAATAAATTTTGAGAGCGCACTGGCAGGGTAATCAAAGCCAGAAAAATGACATGTTTCTAAGTAGGCATTCATAAAGACAATTAGGATATTAAGTCTCAAACTCAATAAAGAATGTTGTGCCCTGGCCTTCTGTGCTGTCAAACCATATTTTGCCTTTAAGACGCTCAATACAGTTTTTGGCAAGATATAATCCAAGACCAGTTGAGCTTTCTCCGATAGTTCCAGGCCGAGAAGATTCAGTAAAATGATCGAAAACAAATAATTGCTTATCTAAAGGTATTCCTATGCCACTATCCTCAATTTTTAAAGTAAACGTATTTCCTGAAATTCGGGTAAAAGCTTTAACGGTGCTGTTTGGATATGAAAATTTAATTGCATTGGAAACTATATTATGAACAGCTCTCTTGAAATGCATTTTATCAATCAGATAAGGGAATTTCTCATCAGATAGCTCTAATAGTAGCTTTACTTCTTTGTGCAATAATATTCCTTTTAATTCTGTCAAACATTCCCTCATAAAATTATTAAGATCTGCAATCTCTAATCTGTATTGGTCACTTTCCTGTTTTTCTATAAATAACAACTTTTTCAAAATTTCCAATGCGTGATTTCCAGCAATTGTTATAAGATTTATTATTTCCATATTTCCAGCTTCTTGATTACTATCTTCCAAAATACTGTTCAACCCTATAATATTTAAAATGGGATTACGTAAATCATGGATTGCCTTTTGATATATTAGGTCATGTTTTTGATATTGATTAAGCAGGAAATGTGCTAAATGATTAATGGAAATCACTCCCATAAATTTCATGTTCTCATATACAGGCAAACAATTAGTACAAGACGAAGCCATAAGATTATAGGCATCAACAATTGAAGTTTTTGTTGAAACAGCAGGTTTACTGAAGTCAAAATCAATTACTCTACCCGTTGGATGATTGATCACATCATTTTGGCTAACGATTCCTGCAACCTTTAATTCTTCATCAAGAACAACCAAATAAAGGTTGTTTTTCATTAATTCAAATAGTTCTTCCATATTTTCTAATATGGAGCAGGAATCATAATTTTTATCAATTAGTTGGCTGATATTCATACATGCTTTGATTTAAAAAAGAAATGGCGCAGGCTGAAACTTATCTGTCCATAGAGGTACTGGTATACCTGAAGTACGAAATAAGCAAGCCCACACCATTGGCATGAGCGTTTTCGCTTATCTCTCGTACTTTCTAAAATTACCAGTTTTCTATGGACGAGTTACGCGTAACGCAATATCTTATGTATTCTTCATCCCTCGGATGCAGAGTTATTTACTGTAAATCTAACTAATTTGTTGCTATTTTGACTGCGCTTTTTAACATTAGTTATGTTAACGAATAAATCCTCTCCTATGCAGGTTTCCAATTTAAATATCTGATTAAAAATAAACTGCAATTTTCGGTACACGCCTATTTCTTCGGAATCTTATAAATTTTCTACGGAATCTTGTAAAACTGTTGGCTTAAGCCTGACCTATCTTTGTATTATCAATATAAAAAAATGAGTACATCAGAAAATACAGCAACTCTTTCCTTCCCTGTTTTGGGGATGACCTGCGCTTCCTGTGCCACCAGCGTGGAAAGTATGATAGGCTCGCAACCCGGAGTAGAAAAAGCCGAAGTAAATTATGCCAGTCAGTCTGTAAGGGTTTTATTTCACCCTAACCAGGTGCAACCGCCAGCTTTCCAAAAAGCGGTTCAAGCTATCGGTTATGATCTTATACTGGATATCCAAAATGGCAAAGAAAAGCAGGAAACGGTACAGCAGAGCAATTACGAAGCATTAAAAAAACGGATGATGGTGGCAGCGGTACTCACACTGCCTGTTGTTGTCATAGGGATGTTTTTTATGGATATTCCTTATGCCAATTATTATATGCTGGCCTTAACCACGCCGGTGCTTTTTGTATTTGGCAGCAATTTTTTTATCAACGCTTTTAAACAGGCTCGGCATGGACGGGCAAATATGGATACTTTGATTGCCTTAAGTACAGGAATTGCCTATCTGTTCAGCATGTTCAATACTTTTTACCCCGAGTTTTGGCATAGCAGGGGATTGCATCCGCATGTATATTTTGAAGCTGCCGCTGTAGTGATTGTTTTTATCATGCTCGGAAAATTGCTGGAGGAACAGGCCAAATCCAATACTTCATCGGCTATTAAAAAACTGATAGGGCTACAACCTAAAACAGTGCTGATAGTTACCGAAAGCGGGGAAAAAGAAATCCCACTGTCAGAAGTTCATATTGGTAATCAAATATTGGTACGTTCTGGCGAAAAAATTCCGGTTGATGGAGCGGTTTACCAAGGCACTTCGTATGTAGATGAAAGTATGATCTCTGGCGAACCTGTTGCAGTAGCCAAAAATAAAGGCGATAAAGTTTTTGCAGGAACCATCAACCAAAAAGGCAGTTTTCGTTTTATAGCCGAAAAAGTTGGTGGCGAAACCATGCTTGCACAGATTATTAAAATGGTTCAGGATGCACAGGGATCTAAAGCACCCGTACAAAAAATGGTAGATAAAATAGCCGGAATATTTGTACCCGTGGTAATTGGCATAGCCCTGTTTACGCTGCTGATATGGGTATTGGTTGGCGGGCAAAATGCTTTTACGCATGGTTTGTTGGCAATGGTAACCATACTTGTAATCGCCTGCCCATGCGCATTGGGGCTGGCAACGCCTACTGCAATTATGGTGGGAGTTGGAAAAGGAGCAGAAAATGGCATTCTTATTAAAGATGCCGAAGCACTGGAATTGGGGTATAAAGTAAATGCTGTTGTATTGGACAAAACGGGTACGCTTACCAAAGGTAAACCAGAAGTAACAGAACTGGTCTGGCAGAATGGGTTAGTACAAGATAAGAGAACCCTTACAAAGATACTCTTTGCTTTGGAACAGCAATCAGAGCATCCGCTTGCTGAAGCCATAGTTCGATATTTAAAAGATGAAAGTACGGGTTCGGTACAGGTGAATGAATTTGAAAGCCTGACCGGAAAAGGTGTACGGGCGGAATTTGAAGGGCAAACCTATTGGGCTGGAAGTCATAAGGTACTGAACGACCACCAGATCCCAGTAAGTGGTACTTTACAACGGGAAGTGGATGCGTTACAACAACAGGCCAAAACGGTCATTTATTTCGCAGACAAAAATCAGGTACTGGCCATTGTTGCCATTGCAGACCAGATCAAAGAAGGATCTGCAAAAGCCGTAACCGAATTGATAAACAGCGGGATAGCTGTATATATGCTCACGGGAGATAATTATGAAACCGCTGCCACTGTTGCTTTGCAGGCAGGGATTACCGATTTTAAAGCCGAAGTATTGCCTTCGGATAAAGCGAATTTCGTTAAACAGCTAAAGTCGAAGGGCAAAGTAGTGGCTATGATAGGCGACGGCATTAACGATAGCCAGGCACTGGCACAGGCAGATGTATCTATTGCGATGGGCAAGGGTTCTGATATTGCCATTGATGTAGCTAAAATTACGTTGGTATCTTCTGATCTGATGCAGGTGCCAAAAGCTTTACGTTTATCCAAACTTACGGTGCGTACCATACGCCAAAACCTTTTTTGGGCATTTATTTATAATTTAATCGGCATCCCAATTGCTGCTGGTATTTTATATCCCATAAACGGTTTTTTACTAAACCCTATGATTGCAGGTGCGGCAATGGCATTAAGTTCGGTATCAGTAGTAAGCAATAGCCTTCGTCTTAAATTCTCTCAACTCATATTAAAACAATAACAAATCATGGAAACATTAAAATTTAAAACCAATATCAAATGTGGCGGATGTATAGCTGCTGTAACCCCTCATTTAAATAAACACTCGGATATTGAAAAGTGGGACGTAGATACCCAAAGCCCGGATAAAATATTAACTATTGAGGGCAAACCGGGATTAGATGACCAGGAAATAGTTGACACTCTTGAAAATGCAGGCTATAAAGCAGAAAAACTTTAGTCAATAATCTTTTAGTAAAAACATCAAGTTTGTTCGGCTTGATGTTTGTTGCATTAATTTTTTAGGATAAGAACATAATTGATCTGGTATCTACCTAATAAATGAGAAACACCTGTGCCATAAGTTTTGCAGCATTCTACCTGTTATTAACAACGGGAATGTATGTTTGTATTCTTCATTGTACAGGTGAATATTTATTTACGCTACCGGCAAGCAATCATCATTATAGCGAGGAAGCCAAACCCCATGACGAGACCAAGCCGCATTCTCATGAAAAAGGACCCTGTTCAAAAGACGAAGACTGTAAATGCTGTAACCAGCATAACCAGTACGCCATCAGCGAAAATATCCAAACTGCCGGTAGCCCGTTTTTCTCGGCCATCGCAATTTTAAGTTTTGCTAACCCTACTAAAGATTTTTTTAGCGCTTACAGGGAACTAAAACCTATAGATTGGCCAAAGGGCAATGCCCCGCCTGGCGTTCTAAAAATACCACTTTATGTTACTAACCGTACCCTTTTGATTTGATCAAGCACTGACTATTTTTAGTCAAAAAACCGTCTATGTCCTATTTTTCATTTAGCTTGATCTTAAAAAATGTTATTACACATAAAAAATATGGTTTGCGACCGCTGCATTATGGTTGTACGCGAACAATTACAACACCTTGATTTACAGGTTCCAGAAATCTCTCTGGGAACAGCTCTTGTCTGTCCGGACCCTTCCGAGCATAAATTGATAGAAATTGCAGCTTCTCTTAAAACACTTGGCTTTGAACTGATGGATAAAGACAAGGATAAATTAATTGAAAGTATCCGAAACGTTATTATAGAAATTATACACCATTCGGATTTAGTTGAGCACATTACCTTCAGCCAGATATTAACTGACCGACTGCATAAAGATTACAGCTATTTGAGTCGCTTATTTTCTGAAAGTGAAAATCTCACTATTGAAAAATTCATCATACAGCAGAAGGTCGAAAAAGTAAAAGAGTTGCTTCAATATGGTGAACTCAATCTGAATGAGATTGCATGGAAAATAGGTTACAGCAGTAGTGCACACCTTTCCAACCAGTTTAAATCAGTTACTGGTCTATCTCCCAGAGAATTTAAGGCAATGAAATCAAACAGCAGAAAACCCTTGGACAAAGTATAATTTATCACTATTTAATCATTTAATGCTTACTACTATTAAAAACACACTAAAAATGATATCCCTTGCCTTGCTGATGATTTTTGCCCAGGCATGCAGACTCGATTCGGAGCTCATGCAGAGATGAAACTATAGCTTCTAAAATTATCGAAGAGCAGAAAAAGGAAATCAAAGAATTACAGGAATGGTTATTAGCAAATAACAATAAATAAATATTTCACCTTTTAAAACAGTAAATTATGTTACATCAAAAATTTAAAGATTGCATTGATGCCTGTGTAGCATGTGCAGTAACCTGTAGCCATTGTGCTACCGAATGTTTAAAAGAACAAGACTTAAAAATGCTATCGAAGTGTATCCAACTTGATCTGGAATGTGCGGCAATATGTCGCTCGGCAGCAGAAGTGATGAGCTTAGGTAGCGAATATAGCCATCACCTTTGCCGTGTTTGCGCAGATGTTTGTAATGCCTGCGCCGAAGAATGTGAAAAACATGCCCAAATGGGTATGGAGCATTGCAGGGAATGTGCCGAAGCCTGCCGGAAATGTGCGGCTGCCTGTGAAGAAATGGCTACGGCTGCTTAATTCATTAGATAAACCTTCTTTCTCTCTTTAAAAAGGGAAAGAAGGTTTAGCAAAAAACGAATCAAAATTATGATGGATAACATGAGTGGTTGCGGTATGATGTGCATGGGTATGTGGATAGTCGGTATTTTAGTAATTGTAGTTCTTATCTTAATTATTATCTGGTTACTTAAAAAAGTAAGTACTAAAAAGTAAAAAATCATAGTTGACATGGGCGCTTTAAAACCTATTATTTTTTTAATGCCTGTTATTGCCTTAACGCTTACAGCAATAATGTTCGGGTTTTTATTAAAGAAATCAACAGATAAGCCAGGTTTCCGGAAATTAAGTTTTACGATCAGCATACTGGCGTTTATAACAAATTTTATATGGGAAGTAATCCAAATGCCTTTATATAGCGGTACTGATGATAAAATAGGGCACATTGCATTTTGCGCTTTGGCAGCTATCGCAGACACAATCATGGTACTGTTGCTTTATTTCTTGCTGTCTGCTATTTATAGAAACCCGTTTTGGGGACAGCACCTAACAACCAATAAAGCGCTGACAGTGATATTAATAGGTGGCATAGGCGCAATTGGTGCTGAGCTATTTCATGTATCAGCAGGAAACTGGATTTATGCAGCATCGATGCCGATCATCCCTATCGTTGATGTCGGCCTTTCTCCGGTTCTGCAGTTTATGATTTTGCCTTTATTGATTTACTACTGGAGCTTTAGGAAATTATATAAAAAAATCTCGTAATTATGTAACTATCAATTTGGTTGCATAAGTATATTTACAACTGATGATACGATTTTAAGTACAGCCATATATATTTTGATAAAAAAAAGCCCATCCATACCGCTAAAAGCCATTTTCCTGCTAGTTGTATTCTCTTTTAATACAGTGGTTGGCTTTGCTTGCTCTATATGTGTGAACATGGGTTTTAACAGCTCACATCACCAAGAAGAAACTTCCCCTATTCATTCAGATTCCCATCAACATACTAAACCGCATCATAAGCATAAAGAAATAGCGGATGCGCACCATTCATCGGACAGTGAAAAAAATGACTGTTGTAAAGACGAGGTGACCAAGCTGTCAAAGGTTGATAAATTAACGCCTAAGTCGCTTGATTTTGATATTTATCCAGTATTCGCTACCGCATTTATTTCCAGCTTTTATCAAGTTAATCCTGTTCCCTCGGGTTTATATACGCCCAACAACAGATTCTTGGTCCGCAATCATCACCCGCCAATGCCCGATATAAGGGTGGCTATCCAGAGTTTCCAGATTTGATTTAATATTTCTCTGCCAATACATGGTAATTGTATTCCCATGAGCTATAATTATTGCACTAAACATTAAAATCAATTAAAATGAAAAAGATATTTTTAGTAGTTGCTTTTATAGTAACTGCATTTGGCCAAAATATTTTTGCCCAAAACAATGCGAATAAAACGCAACCTTCTGAATTACTTACCCAATATTACGCGGTTAAAGATGCCTTGATAAACGGCAATACCGGAAATGCGTCTGCAAAAGCTACTGAATTTTTAGCTATTGCCAATACTATGGATGCTTCATTCTTCCCGGAAACGCATAAAACAGCTTTGATAAAAAATGCCTCAAATATTTCCAAAGCAAAGGATATAAAAAAGCAACGCGAATATTTTGCCGATTTCTCGGATCACCTATTCGCATTAGCTAAAACAACAAAGCTTAGTAACGCTCCGGTTTACAAAGCTTATTGCCCCATGAAAAAAGCAAACTGGCTGAGTAGCAGTACGACCATTAAAAACCCCTATTTCGGAAGTGCTATGCTCACCTGCGGCAAAGTGGTTGAAACCTTGAAGTAAGGCTGGCTTTTAGCAGTCTATTAATTCCTGATATTTTAATTTTCAATCATGGAAAAAATCATTGCAATACTCAAAAAGATATTTAAATTTCTTTTTGTGAAAAAGTGCTGCCGGTAGGTCCTGCATATAACATATTCTTTATTATACATTTAAATAATTCGTAAATAAAATGAAAACATTAATCTTTAGTATAGCTCTGTCCGCCTTGTTTTTCGTAGCCTGCAACAATGAAGGTACAAAGAACCGGTCCGCAGAAGAACCTTCATTGGCGGCAGAAAGCACCCAGAAAACTTCTATTGCGCCCGTTAATCCCGCCGGAGAACTGGTAAATAACTACCTCCAGCTTAAGAATGCCTTAACAAAGGATAATGATAAGGATGCTGCCACTGCCGGTAATGAAATGGTAAAGGCATTTACCAATTTTGATAAAGCATCCTTAACACCTGAGCAGGCCAAAGTGTATAACGATGTAGAGGAAGATGCAAAAGAACACGCTGAGCATATTGGTGCCAATGAAGGTAATATCGAACATCAAAGAGAACATTTTGATACGCTGAGCGAGGAAATGTATGAATTGGTGAAAAGTGTAGGCGCAGGTCAAAAACTTTACTATACGCATTGCCCAATGTACAATGATAACAAAGGAGCCAACTGGCTAAGCCAAACGAAAGAGATACAAAATCCATATCTGGGGCAAGCCATGTCTACCTGCGGGACTGTGAAGGAAGAGCTAGACTGACGACAATGAACCGGATAAAAATCATACTGTCGGTACTGTTGCTGGTTTTTATTTTAATCCAATTTATAAGACCTGCCCGCAACAAAAAGGGACAGGCCTCACCAAATCGGATAGATAAGGTTTATACAGTGCCAGACAATGTAAAAGCCGTTTTAAAGATTTCCTGTTATGATTGCCATAGTAATAATACCAAATATCCGTGGTACGCTAATATCCAGCCCGGCGGTTGGTGGCTGGCCTTACACATTAAAAAGGGGAAGTCCGAATTAAATTTTGATGAGTTTGGCACATATAGTGAACGAAAACAAATCAGCAAATTAAAAGCAATCTCCAACAGTATAAAGGATGGAACGATGCCTTTAAATTCATACACATTGATACATAGGGATGCCAAGCTATCAGGGGTTGAAAAGGAAATGATCCTGAACTGGATAGAAAAAACGAAAGGCAGTCTTTCACAAATTAATTAGATGATGAAAAAATTAATATTATACAGCTTATTGATGACCTTATTTGGGTATGCGTTCGGGAATGAGCGACAGGTTATGTCATCGCAACAAAAGCAACAGCCGGTAATTTATACCTGCGTTATGCATCCCGAAATCCAGCGCAACAAGCCGGGAAACTGCCCTAAATGCGGCATGAAACTGGTGGTTCAAAAGAAAAAAAGCGTTCCGGCTAAAAAAGCCGTTCCAGCAAAAAAAAATCAACCGGCAAAGATGGAGGACATGAAAATACCCCCTCAAAAGCCGGCCACGGAAAAGTCTGCACGACCGGTCACCTATACCTGCCCAATGCACCCTGAAATACATGCTCCAAAACCCGGAAATTGCCCAAAATGCGGAATGAAACTGGTAAAGGAAACTACAAAAACAGCTCCCGCCCAGCATCACGGAATGGATATGCCAATGAAAGAAGACGCTAAAAAAATGGGCAATATGGAAAACATGAAGGGAATGGAGATGGGTGATAACGATGCCACAATGGAGAACATCAAAAAGGCAAAAGCGCAATTAGGTCCGATAAAAACCATTTCTAGCAATACGCCTCCCCGCACAGTGCGTTATGATCTGTACATAGCCGATACTACAGTAACATATGGTAAAAAACCAAAACGGGCCATTGCCGTAAACGGCCAGATCCCTATGCCTACACTGACTTTTACACAGGGCGACACGGCATTGATTTACGTTCACAATAACTTGGATGAAGAAACATCATTACACTGGCATGGACTGTTTTTGCCCAACCGGATGGACGGCGTACCCTTTCTTACCCAGATGCCGATAAAGCCACATAGTACATATATCTATAAATTTCCTATCGTTCAGCATGGCACACACTGGTATCACAGCCACAGCAAGTTGCAGGAACAGATTGGGATGTATGGTGCATTCATTATGAACAAAAGAGCGGATTGGGACATTCCTACTATTCCTATAGTGCTAAGCGAATGGACGGATATGAAACCGGAAGAAGTGCACCGAAGCCTGAAGAATGCTACCGATTGGTTTGCCATACAAAAGGGCGCTACTCAAAGTTATGCTGAGGCTATCAAAACAGGTCATTTCAAAACCAAAGTGAACAATGAGTGGAAGCGAATGAATGCAATGGATGTTAGCGATGTGTATTATGATGCATTTCTAATCAACGGTAAGAACCAGAACGAGCAGCCCCAATTTAAAGCAGGCGATAAGCTAAGACTGAGAATTGCAAACGCCGGTGCATCCGATTATTTCTGGCTGAAATACGCAGGCGGCAAGATTACCGTAGTAGCCACAGACGGAAATGATGTAGAGCCGGTAGAAGTAGATAGGCTAATCATCGCGGTATCAGAAACCTACGATGTAGTGGTGACCATTCCCGAAAACAAGAGCTACGAATTTTTGGTAACGCCCGAAGACCGTACCAAATCCGCCTCACTCTGGTTAGGAAAAGGAGAAAAAGTACCGGCCGGGATGATGCCCAAGCTGAAATACTTTGCCGGCATGAAAATGATGAACGAGATGATGGACATGCAGGGCAACATGATTGAAATGGAAGGCATGAATATGCAGAACCAGATTATGGATATGAATACGGTCATGTATCCTGAAATAACCGGTGCGGAAAATCCAAAAGCCGACAATAAAAAAGCCGATATGCCAGGCATGCAAATGCCCAATGATAAAAGCATGGCTGGAATGAATATGGTTGCCGAAAGCCCGGATATTGTAACCCTTAATTACAATATGCTCCGTGATCCCAAAAAAACAACGCTGCCCAAAGGGCCGTGGAAAGAACTAAAGTTCGATCTGACCGGGAACATGAACCGCTATGTATGGACGCTGGACAATAAGACCGTTTCAGAAAGTGATAAGATCCTGATCAAAAAAGGAGAAAACGTACGGATTATCATATTCAACAACAGTATGATGCGCCACCCGATGCACCTGCATGGACATGATTTCAGAGTGCTAAACGAGCAGGGTGAAAATGCACCGATGAAAAATGTCCTCGACATTATGCCGATGGAACGTGACACTATTGAATTTGCGGCTAACGAGCAGGGCGGTGACTGGTTTTTCCACTGCCACATCCTTTATCACATGATGAGCGGAATGGGCAGGGTGTTCAGTTATCAGGATACGCTGATCGACAAAACTGACATCACTGACCCCAAAGTGGCTAAGCGTGGGCTAAACTCAGATGACAGGGAATTTCATCCGATGGCAACTGTGGGACTGGAAAGTAATGGAAGTGATGGAGAATTTATGCTGGCCAATACCCGCTACCGCTTTTCTACAGAGTGGCGTCTTGGCTTAAAGGCACATCATGGCAATGAAAGCGAAACTTATTTCGGCCGGTATATCGGCAGAATGCAATGGCTGTTTCCCTTCATTGGTTTTGATTACCATTATAACAGTGTGGAGAATGAAAGAGAAAATAATCTATTTGGACAAGTCAGTAACCAAAAGAACCGGAAGGCCGCGGTTATAGGGGTTCAGTATATCCTTCCTATGCTGGTTACTGCTGAAGCACGATTAGACAGTAAGGGAAAACTTCGTTTTCAACTTATGCGTGAGGATATTCCGTTAACAAGTAGGTTAAGGATGAACTTTATGGCAAATACCGATAAGGAATTCATGGGAGGGTTCAGATATATTGTTACCAAATATTTCTCCTTATCTACTCACTATGATAGTGATATGGGCTATGGAGGTGGAATTACCATAACCTATTAAATGGATAGCATCATGAAACATACCTATAAGATAACCGGAATGAGCTGCGATGGCTACCGTACTAAAGTTAAACAGGCACTGGGATTTCTGCGGTAATCACACTTAAGGTTAAGAAGTGCGAAGCTGGATTAAATAAAAGTTAAATCAATATAAAATGACAGACGATGGCAATTTTAGAATCTCGGTAACATTAAATGATATCGACCAGACGACACACTTAAAGGTGCATCATAGAGATGAAACTTTTGAGGTAGAATTGAATGGAAAAACAGTCGCCGTATTAAACAACGGTGATAATTCATGGAGTTCGGTTGACGGTAATCTCGACCAGTTAACCGTCAATTTAATTGGCGACGCAATTGAACAATTTTACAAAGAACAAGGCTGGTAAAATGTCATCTATCATAAATAATAAACAATCAATTTAAAACTTTAAACATGAAAAACGAAAATCAAAACAATCAACACGGAAAAATGGAACATGGTGGTAATCCATATAAAAAGTTCCTTCTAATGCTGGCTATATCCTTCATCCTGATGTATGGAATTATGTTCTTAAATGTTGATGAGGCAAACCATATTTATTTGAGTATTACTAGGACTTACATGTCAATTCTCATGATTTCGGCAATGGCTTTGGTTATGCTGCCGATGATGGGCAAAATGTACCCGAATAAAAGATTGAATAAGATAATTTTAGCCTCAGCCATCGTTGTGTTCATTGCTGTTTTGACCTTTTTAAGGCAACAGACATTTATAGGGGATATACAATATATGAAAGGAATGATACCTCATCATTCTTCCGCTATAATGACCAGCAAAAATGCGAACATCAAAGATCCCGAAGTAAAGAAACTCTCAAAACAGATTATTAAATCGCAGGAAGAAGAAATCGCCCTGATGAAAGCTTATCTGGAAAGGCTTAAAAAATAAGCGGAAACGTTGAGCAATATGATGCCACATTCAAGAATCAGCAATCTCTTATTATAAAATCAAAAACCGATGTCACGTTTTAAACTGAGATTGGCGCAACATATCATTTTGGCGTCGGCGAGCAGTATTTTATTTACCGTCCTTTGGATAGATAAAAATCTATTATAGAAAAAATCCATGCTATTGCTCATCAGGTAAAAAACCATATCCAAAAAAGGTTGCCCCAGTTTATCGATATAATGATTCATGTAGAGCCCGCAACGCGAAAATGATACTTTAAATAAAAAACATATATTTGCAAATATACAATGAGGCTATTTTCATTCATATGGATAATTATTATTATGGCGGCGTATTTAGTGCCCTGTTCTGATGTGTCTTTTGTGGAAGTTAATGCTAAATACGAATCTGTAAAAAACACTACAGACAACAATCAAAATAAAACGGATGAATGTAGTCCTTTTTGCTCCTGTGCATGCTGTTCAGTGCCAACTGTGGCTCAAACATTATTCGCCTTAGTATTTCATCACCCTATTGTTCATCCTGTTTACTCAGAATATAAACATGGAGAATTCATAAATGTCAGTATTCCTATCTGGCAACCTCCTCAATTAATTTCTTAGTTTTTCTTTTTAAGTACATGCCTGTTTTCATGCATGTGCATCTCAACTAATATTCATTTTATCCAATGATTATGGCTAAAAAAAAGTCCAGATCATTCGGTGATAAACAAAATCGGGCATATGGCACAAAAAGCTATAAAAAGCCTCGCTGGATGCAAATTGTAAGACTTGTCTCAATTATAATTCTTTCAATTTTCTTACTTCTGGCAATCACCGGAATGATCCTTCATTTGATATCTCATTATAAATAAGATATGCTTAAAAAAATTATTGAGTTTTCCATTAAAAACAAATTAGTTATCGGGCTGTTTACCCTAGCCTTAATTGCTTGGGGGGTATACTCGTTAAAAAAACTCCCTATTGATGCCGTACCTGACATTACCAATAACCAGGTTCAGGTAATTACACTTAGCCCATCCCTTGCAACACAAGAGGTTGAACGTTTAATTTCTTTTCCGGTAGAACAAACTATGGCTACCATCCCTGAGATTGAACAAGTACGTTCCATCTCCCGTTTCGGACTTTCTGTGGTAACTATTGTTTTTCATGACGATGTGGATATCTACTGGGCCCGCCAACAGGTAAACGAAAAGTTATCTGAAGCGAAGAACAATATACCTCCGGGTTTGGGCAATCCAGAAATTGCGCCAATTTCTACAGGATTAGGTGAAATTTACCAATACGTTATTCACCCTAAATCTGGGTACGAAAAAAAATATGATGCCCGTGAATTGAGAAGCATCCAGGACTGGATTGTTCGAAGGCAGCTTCTTGGAACACCAGGTATAGCTGAAGTAAACAGCTTCGGTGGCCTATTAAAGCAGTATGAAATAGCTCTAGACCCCGATAAACTCAGAAGTTTCAATTTAAGCATCAGCGACGTTTTTGATGCGCTGGAAGAAAATAACCAAAATACTGGTGGTGCTTATATTGACAAGAAGCCCAATGCCTACTTTATCCGTAGCGAAGGCTTGGTAGGAAGTCTGGAAGACATCAGCAAAATCGTTGTAGAGAATACCGACAGTGGCATTCCCATACTAATTAGAGATATAGCTACCGTACAAATTGGCAATGCCATCCGGTATGGCGCTTTAACAAGGGCTACAAAAGAAAGTCAGGGTGAAGCAGTGGGCGGTATTGTGATGATGCTAAAAGGTGCGAACGCGAATGAAGTGGTCAAATTGGTACAGCAAAAAATTGATCGTATCAATAAAACATTGCCCGAAGGTGTTACCGTTGAGCCATATCTTGATAGAAGTGCCCTGGTTAACCGGGCTATCGGTACGGTTGCAAAAAACCTGATAGAGGGAGCCTTAATCGTCATCTTTGTCCTCGTTCTCTTTCTGGGGAATTTTAGGGCAGGTTTAGTGGTTGCCTCTGTTATTCCACTGGCCATGCTTTTTGCCATTGCCCTTATGAATGTCTTCGGTGTTTCCGGAAACCTGATGAGTTTGGGTGCTATTGATTTTGGGTTGATTGTAGACGGTGCAGTAATCATTGTGGAGGCAACCATGCATACGCTGGCGGCTCATGGACTGGTAAAGGCCTATACCCAAACAGAAATGGACGAAAAGGTTGAGAAATCAGCAGTCCGTATGATGAGTGCGGCAGCATTTGGGCAAATCATTATTCTTATTGTGTATTTGCCAATTCTGGCTTTGGTTGGGATTGAGGGAAAGATGTTTCGCCCAATGGCCCAAACGGTGTCATTCGCTATTCTCGGTGCTTTTATTCTTTCACTCACCTACGTTCCAATGGTATCCTCGCTGTTTTTAAGCAAAAAGGTATCTCACAAAAAGAACTTTTCAGACCGAATGATGGATTTTTTCCAGCGGATGTATTCGCCCATGATCCACGCAGCGTTACGTAGACGGCTTTTGGTGGTAAGCTCCGCGGTTGTCCTTCTCATCATCAGCATTTTCATGTTTGCAAGAATGGGAGGCGAATTTATTCCAACACTTGAGGAAGGTGACTTTGCAATAGAAACCAGACTGCTCACAGGAAGTTCGCTATCACAAACTATTGATAAAGTAAACCAGGCTTCAAAAATTTTGGTAGATAAGTTTCCCGAAGTGAAGGAAGTGATTGGTAAAGTTGGAGCTGCCGAAATACCAACTGACCCTATGCCGATGGAAGCCACAGATTTAACGGTAATTTTAAAAGACAAGGAAGAATGGGTAAGTGCAGATAGCAGGGAAGAATTGGCGGAAAAAATGACCGAAGCACTTGAAAATGTGCCCGGTGTCACTTTTGGTATTTCCCAACCTATCCAACTTCGCTCAAATGAATTGATTTCAGGTGTTAGGCAAGACATCGGGATAAAGGTTTTCGGGGATGACCTACAGGTTTTGACGGATCTTTCACAAAAGATTGGAAAAATAGTCAATACGGTAGATGGAGCTAAAGATTTGTATTTGGAGCAGGCAACAGGATTGCCACAGATTGTTGTAAATATAGACCGCGATGCTATAGCCCGTTATGGTTTAAGCATTAAAACTGTCAATCAGGCTATAAGTACCGCTTTTGCGGGAGAAAGTGCAGGCTTAGTTTATGAAGGGGAAAGAAGATACGATTTGGTAGTAAGGTTATCTCAAGAAAACCGGCAGGATATAAACGATGTGAAGAACATATATATTACTGCTCCAAATGGCAACCAAGTTCCTTTAGAACAATTGGCTGCGGTCCAGTTTCAGGTTGGTCCCAACCAGATACAGCGTGAAGATACTAAAAGGAGGATTATTGTAGGGCTAAATGTTAGAGGGCGTGATATTGCCAGTGTGGTTCAGGAAATTGAACAAAAAATCAATCAAAAGATAAAACTCCCTCCCGGATATTATATCACTTATGGCGGTCAATTTGAAAACCTGCAGGCGGCTAAGCAAAGACTTTCTGTAGCGGTTCCGGTTGCTTTATTGTTGATTTTACTTTTACTGTATTTTTCATTTGGCTCGGTAAAACAATCACTACTTATTTTTTCGGCAATTCCAATGGCTGCAATAGGCGGTGTATTTGCATTGCTGATTAGGGGAATGCCTTTTAGTATTTCAGCCGGTGTAGGATTTATCGCTTTATTTGGTGTAGCGGTTTTAAATGGAATTGTACTCATTACCGAATTTAACCGGTTAAAGAAAGAAGACAAGTATGCCCTAAAAGATATTGTTCTCAAAGGTACGGCCATCCGTCTCCGCCCTGTGTTAATGACCGCTACCGTAGCTTCTCTCGGCTTCCTGCCTATGGCCATTTCTTCCGCTGCCGGAGCCGAGGTGCAAAAACCACTGGCCACCGTTGTAATAGGTGGATTAATCACATCAACTATTCTAACTTTAATTGTTTTACCTGTGTTATATACTTATTTCGAAACTTTTAAAAGAAAGTCCAAAAAAGCAGCGGTAACAACAGTAGTTTCTATTTTTATTGGTCTGTTGATATGGTCGCCAACTGCTAAGGCACAAGATGCAAAGATTGCTCAACCTTTGAGCATGGAACACGCCATATTAATTGCTATACAAAATAACCAAACGGTAAAATCATCTCAATTGCTTATTCAACAGCAACAAGCATTGAAAGGAACGTCCATGGATTTTGGAAAGACTGATTTGAATTTAGAGTATGGTCAGATTAACGGGTTAAATAAGGACAACAATATTAGTGTACAGCAAAACATTCCTTATCCCGGCCTTTTTAAAAATCAGCGGAATTTAAACCAGGCAAAGATTAAAAGTGCTGAGATTAATCTCACGGTTACCCAAAATGAGCTGATGTATCAGGTTAGGAGTACTTACACACAATTAGCTTACTTTTTGGCCCTTCAGAAATTATATCAAAGCCAGGACACCGTCTACCGTAATTTTCAACGGGCGGCTTCTTTGCGTTATCAGGCTGGCGAAACTAACCTCCTGGAACAAACTACGGCAGAAACGCAGTATAACGAAATCCGCAATCAGATGACAAAAAACCAGTCAAATATTGCGATATATATCTCGGAGTTGCAGCGGCTACTGAATACAAAACAGCGACCGGAACTTGATACTGCTGATTTTAAAAGGATTATCTGGAATGACAACATATTAGATAGTGCCATCGCACATAATCCTACCTTGGCATATCAGAAACAGCAGGTGGAGATTGCTGACAATTCTATAGGCGTAGAACGGGCTAAGGCAGCTCCGGATTTTACTGTGGGGTATTTTAATCAGTCCATTATTGGCAACTATACTGTAAGCGGACAAAATCAATATTTTGGAAGCGACAAGCGGTTTCAGGGAGTTCAGGCGGGTATATCTATACCCTTATTTTTTAAACCTTATTCATCCCGTATAAAAGCAGCTAAAATAGAAAAGCAGGTAGCAGAAAGCCAGTATAGTTTATTTGAGAAGAACTTGACAGAACAGTTCAGTCAGGCTTATCAGGATATGGCTAAGGATGCCAAAAGTCTTGATTATTATGAGACCAGTGCGCTTCCAAATGTCGATTTGATTCTAAAACAGGCTCAAATCGCGTTTCAAAATGGCGAAATCGCTTATATAGAGTTTTTACAAGCCTTGCGCACTTATTCAGATATACGGTTCAATTATCTGGAAACCCTCAATGAATACAATCAAGCGGTTTACAACTTACAATACCTTATAGGCCAATAATTAAATAAAGAAAATGGAAAAATATATAAAAATGAAATATCGGATTGCATACTTATTATTAGCTGCTGTTTTGTTCGCTTCCTGCGGAAACAACAAAGCAACCGAAGAAAACACAACAGACAAACAAGAAAATGCAGTACAACAAGAAGATGAAAATTCTGTAGATATAACACAGGCACAGTACCAGACTGTCGGTATTACATTAGGTTCTCCGCAAATGAAACCTTTAAGCGGAACCCTAAAGGTTAATGGATTTATTGATGTCCCGCCACAAAACCTGGTAAGTATCACTACGCAGATGGGTGGTATTATAAAATCAACCCCTTTACTTCAGGGAAGCCAAGTTAAAAAAGGGCAGGTAATTGCTGTTTTAGAAAATCAGGAATACGTTATGATGCAACAAGATTATCTGGAGAGCAAAAGCCAGCTGGAACTTTCTGATGCAGAGTATAACCGGCAGCAAACGCTGGCTAAGCAAAATGTAAATTCTCAAAAAATATTGCAACAAGCAAAAGCCAATTATCAAAGTACTTTGGCACAAGTAAATGCTTTAAAAGCGAGGTTACAGTTGATAAATATCAATCCGCAAAAACTAACTGCCGAGACCATTCGTAGCCAGGTTAATGTTTATTCTCCTATCAGCGGGTATGTAACCAAGGTCAATGTAAATAACGGGAAGTTTGTAAATCCGAATGACGTGATGTTCGAGATTGTAAATGCTTCTAATTTACACGTAGAACTGAATGTTTTTGAGAAAGACGCCGTAAAGATCCATAAGGGACAAAAAGTGCTATTTACGCTTACCAATGATACTGCTCGCAGAACTGCTATTGTTCAATTAGTAGGAAAGGAAATTAATCACGACAAGACCATAACAGTTCATAGTATCGCAAATGGTGCAAGCGAACATTTCATACCTGGTACTTACGTAAAAGCTTTCATTGAAACAGGAAATAATAAAGTGCTGGCTTTGCCGGAAGAAGCGGTAGTAGATTTTGAAGGTAATAAATACATTTTTATTGGTAAAGGCAGTGAAAGTGATACAACAACCCCAGAAACTAAAGAGAATGAGCAGAAAGCCCAAAGAACATATCATTTTGAAATGATACCGGTAAAAACCGGTATTTCAGATGCCGGTTTTATAGAAGTTCAGCTTCCTGAAAATTTAAATGTCAATGGAAAAGTGGTTCTAAGGGGAGCATACGACTTATTGTCCAAAATGAAAAATAGCGAAGAAGAATAAATGCTATGCAGAACCTACTTTTTAAAAAAGAACACCGTCAGGGAATATTTAGCTACCTGAATACTTTGCAACCACCGGTTACAATTTCTTTACCTCTTGCAGGTTCCGGTCTGATTTTGCGCAGTGCTACATTTCAAAATTATATTGCATTAGCCGAATATTTAATGTCTGATTTAAAAAAGTATGTAGTGATAAGGTATTCACCTTCTTTATTAAAGTTGCCCATTGTTAAAACAATTGAGAACGTTAGGTGGAAATATGAACTGCTTTCGGATGATCACGTGGGTTTAGGCATTGATAAGGGTTTTTTGAACACAAAGGAAGTAAACAGCTTATGTGTGGTGTATAGTTTGCTTCCGTTAACGGGCTTGCCAGAAGATACGTTTGGAGATGCTGTTTCATGGATCAGCATTTTTGGCTTAAAGAACGGAAGAGAAACAGCACTTAAAAAGTTCATGTGCTCGGATAGTCAGCCTAATTTATTTCACTTTCTTCAAAAAGAAGAAATTTTTATACATATCACCATTGGGAAAGAAGAAGGACTTTACCATTCAATGCTGATTAAAAGTGCTGAAGAAATTGAAGAAAGTATATCTGCATTTCAAACGGTGATAAATCCGAATAATTAATTGGGAAGTAGTATGGCAAACACTGGATAATGAAGAAAAATAATCACATCAATTTGGTAGAAATGGTTCTACATATAAAACAAATCTATTTTAATTATGAAAAACGAAAATCACGAACAACTCGTTCAAACCTTGCTAAACTGCGTTTTAGCTTGTGAAAACTGCGCTGCCCAGGGCTTCGCAGAAGGACAAACAGGAATGATGGAAAAATGCATTCCGATGGACATTGACTGTGCGGACATTTGCATGCAGGCGGCCAGATTGCTACAGAGAAATTCTGCCCTTGCGCATGAATATCTTGCAATCTGCGAAAAAGCATGCAGGATGTGTGCCGAAGAGTGCGGCAAACATGACCATGAGCATTGCAAAAAATGCGCTGAGGCATGCAAAGAGTGTGCGGATGCCTGCCATGCACATCATGGAAATGTTGAGCTAAGTTAAGACAGCTAAATATGCGCTACAATTTAAGTAGCGCATATTTATTTAAAAACCAATAAAATATAGTCATGCTACAGATTTTAGGACAAACAGAAGGCAAAGTAATTGCCACAAAAGCAATAGGCAAATTAACAAAATCAGATTATGCAATCTTACTTCCTGTTTTAACAAACAGACTTCAGGAATACAAAAAAATACGCTGGTATTTTGAAATGGAGAATTTTACCGGCTGGGAATTAAAAGCCTTTTGGCAGGACGTGAAATTTGACGCTCAACACGCCAATGATTTTGAGAAAATAGCAATGGTTGGCGAGAAGAAATGGCAGGAATGGATAGCTGATTTAATGAAACCATTTACCGAAGCAAAGATAGATTTCTTTGATTTAAAGGACAAAGATGTGGCTTTAGAATGGATTAAAGACAATTAAAAAAGTATATGGAAATCGCATCTACATCATATAAGAACAAGGGAAGATTGAAGATAGTGTTAGGTTTAACGCTTACCTATCTTATTGCAGAGATAATTGGCGGTATTCTTACCAAAAGTCTTGCTTTATTGGCAGATGCCGGACACATGTTTACAGATGTGGGAGGTCTTGCTCTTGCTCTTTTTGCAATTAATGTGGCTTCCAGGCCTGCCTCTCCCGAAAAAACTTATGGATACTACCGGGCAGAAATATTAGCTTCTTTAGCCAATGCTGTCATATTAATTGGAATATCATTTTATATACTTTATGAAGCATACCTGAGATTTCTAAACCCTCCAGAGGTGCAAAGTAAGGCTATGTTGATTGTCGCGGCAATTGGGTTTGTTATCAATATAGCGGGTATATTTATCCTTAAAAAATCTTCTCAGGAAAGTCTGAATATGAAGGGCGCATATTTCGAAGTGCTTTCAGATATGCTAACATCTATTGGTGTAATAATAGCAGGTATAATTATGCTAACTACCGGCTGGTATTATGCTGATCCTATTTTGTCCGCTGGCATAGGCCTATTCATTTTACCAAGAACCTGGATTTTGTTGAAAGATGCTGTTTCAGTGTTATTAGAAGGAACGCCTAAAGATGTAAATATCGCCGACTTAAGAGCAGGGATATTAAAACTTGAAAATGTAGAAGGATTACACGACTTACATGTGTGGTCGCTTACTTCAGGAGTTAATGCAATGAGTGGGCATATCTCTTTGGCTACAAACGCAAATTATAGCCAATCTCTAAAAATCATAAACGACTATATTAAAAGTAATTTTAAGATTATTCATACCACTATCCAGTTAGAGAAAGCCGGAAATGATGAACCTCAAACACATATATAATCAGTTATTAATAATTAACACGAATAAATCAAAATATAATGAAATGGACATTTGAAGATTTTGAACCCGATCTAAGAGATCTGAAACCCTTAGTTAAAGAAAAGGCAATTGAAATAGCCATCAGGCTTTTACAGACCGGTAAACTTACCGATCAGCGTGAGGCACTTAAAGAAGGCATTAAACAAGCGGAAGAATGGTTCCTTAATATAGAAGGATAACCATTTTGATAAATAAAACTTACTGATTTGACACAAATTCTTATAGGGAGCTTTTTGTTAAGCGTGTTGCATGCGGTGATTCCAAATCACTGGCTACCGGTAATCGCTATTGGCAGACAGGAAGGATGGTCATCAAAGGAGGTAATGCAAGTTACTTTGATCTCAGCCTTGGCCCATGCGATAAGTACCGTGATTTTGGGAATCATTTTAAGTTTTTTAGGTGCAGAAATGGCGGTGCATATTGATGAATTTACTCACTTGATTGCACCTTCTATACTAATTGCGCTTGGCTTAGTTTTTATCTACCGGCATCACAGGCACAAGCACTTTCACATCAACAAGAACCTGGATAGAAAACGGTCTAAAAGCAAGATAATAGCAGTACTGTCTACAGCAATGTTTCTTTCCCCTTGTATAGAAATAGAAGGGTATTTTTTACTGGCTGGTGTACATGGAATATGGCTGGTCTTGTTTATCGCCTGTATGTATTCCGTCATCACCATCACAGGAATGGTGCTTTTGGTAAAGTACGCATATGAAGGATTATTAAAAATAAACTGGCACAAGTTAGAACATAATACAGGAATTATAACTGGAATTACTTTAGTAATAACCGGGATCATTACTTTTTTTATACACTAAAATTACGATTATGAGCAAAGAATGTTGTAATAATGAAAATAATCAAAAGATAGGCTCAGGCTCGTTGGCTGATAAAAATCAATTGAAAAAGAACCATTCACACTCTCGTGAAAATGGCTTTGAAAATGAACATACCGAAGATGACGGACACAATCACGGATCAGGAGAAAATTCAGATAAGCCTGGATGGCTGCAACACTGGAATTTATTACTTTCCTTGCTTATCCTGGCAGTTTTACTGGTTTTAGAATATGCGTTTGAGATTAAACCTACATATCCCCTTTCGCTCATTATAAACACAATTGCATTTTTACTTGCCGGATGGAATGTTTTAGGAATGGCTTTCCGAAAAGCAAAACGCGGAGACATATTTAATGAATTTGTGTTAATGAGCGTGGCTACTATAGGCGCATTTTATATTGGCCAATACACAGAGGGTGTGGCCGTAATGGTATTTTATTCTATTGGCGAATGGTTTCAGGATTCTGCTGTTGATAGGGCTAAAGCAAGCATAAAGGCTTTATTGGACATACGCCCGGACGAAGTGACCGTTATCCGAAACGGCAGCACTGAAGTAGTAGATCCTTCACAGGTTGAATTAGAAGAGACCATCCAAATAAAGCCAGGAGAAAAGGTGGCTTTAGATGGCGAACTGCTTTCAGAAAGCTCTTCCTTTAATACAGCTGCATTAACCGGTGAAAGCAAACCAGACACAAAATATAAGGGCGAGCAAATTTTTGCGGGAATGATTAATCATAATACCGTGTCGGAAGTAAAAGTAACGGCCTTGTTTAAAGACAGTAAGCTCAGTAAAATCCTGGAAATGGTTCAGGATGCTACCGCCCGGAAATCCCAAACGCAATTATTCATATCCCGTTTCGCTAAGGTTTACACTCCTATTGTATTTTTCCTTGCGTTAGCTTTAGTTTTAATCTCATACTTCTTTGTAGATGAATATGTTTTTAACGAATGGCTGTACAGAGGGTTAGTATTTCTTGTAATTAGCTGTCCCTGCGCATTAGTGGTATCTATACCACTTGGATACTTCGGAGGAATTGGCTTAGCTTCCAGAAATGGAATATTATTCAAAGGAGGAAACTTTCTCGACGTAATGACGAAGGTAAATGCCATTGTGATGGACAAGACCGGCACACTTACCAAAGGAGTTTTTAATGTACAAGAAGTTGTGGCGGATGGCATTGATAAAAAAGAATTGATAAGGATAACAGCCGCATTAGAAAAAAACTCTACTCATCCGGTTGGGGAAGCAGTTGTAAGGTATGCCGGAGAATCCATTGGCACTACCACAGCAACCGGAGTTGAAGAAATTGCCGGGCATGGACTGAAAGGTACGGTAGAAAACAAAGAAGTGTTGGCTGGTAATTTGAAACTGATGAAAAAGTTTAATATTACTTATCCTGCTGAACTTGAAAAAATATCCTACACAATTGTAGTAGTAGCAATAAATCAAAAATATGCCGGATACATAACCATTGCCGATGAAATAAAAGAAGATGCAGTCCAAGCCATTAAATCATTGCATGACCTCAATATAAAAACTGTCATGCTATCTGGCGATAAGCAAGCAGTTGTAGATGAAGTGGCAAAGAAGATAAACATAGATGAGGCTTACGGAGATCTACTTCCTGAAGCAAAAGTAGAAAAAGTTCAAGAGCTTAAAAACCAAGGCTTTCATATCGCATTTGTTGGTGATGGCGTAAATGATGCTCCCGTCGTGGCCCTCGCAGATGCGGGAATTGCCATGGGTGGTTTAGGAAGTGATGCGACCATAGAAACCGCGGATGTTGTCATTCAAAATGATCAGCCTTCGAAACTTGTTTCAGCTATCAAAATTGGAAAGATTACCAGAAATATTGTTTGGCAGAACATTTTTTTGGCTATGAGCGTAAAAATAGTTGTACTCATTCTGGGAGCTGGAGGGATAGCGAATTTATGGGAAGCTGTAATTGCGGACGTTGGTGTTGCATTATTAGCGATATTAAATGCTGTAAGAATTCAAAGAATGAAAATATAACTTTTCATAGAAGAGGGATATAGTAGGCAACAACGATCCTACCTCATTCCTTTTTACTTTAATACCTCATGGTATTTACAATTAGTATTAACTGGTAAGGTGGAGGTTTTAGAACAAATATTTTCAAGAATTTTCGGGGAAGTATAAATTGTGTCATATCCTGTTTAAGCATGCCGAAAATAGTTCTTTGATTTGATAAGGATAAAAACGTTAAATTCTTTTTATTTAGAATAATTCTAAATATATTTGAGGAGTGAAAATTTTTAGTTTTCTGTTTGCTTTAGTAGTGCTTGTCTTGAGCTTTGTGCCTGATACTTCAGTGCCTATTCAAAAGCAGGCAACCACAACTCTATCAGTTGGTAAATCTTATTTTCAGCAGATAGATGAACTTTGTTCTCCATTTTTTCCGTGTTCTGGATGCATAGCGCCTATACTGAACACTGTTTTTAGGCAAGAAACTCCACTTGGCCATTTTGTGATAGTTACTTATAAAAAAGTGAATACCGCAAAGCTATTTTACATTCCTTTCGTTATTTGGCAACCGCCGCAAATAGGCTAAAAGCGTTACCACTTATTCTTTCAACAGAATCAAGATCAGTATAAAGAATCGTTTATGGATAGAAACCTTATGGCTCTATCTACTTCAAAAATTAATGGGCTTCGTAGCCCCTAGTTCAGTATATGAATTTCTCTTTCTTAAATAAAAGGCTTTTAGCTACATTGGCTTTTTTGATATTATCGTCCATTGCTTTAGCACAAAGAAAAAAGATCAATGATAACATTTCCAAGCAGTCCAGGACCATCATCAACCTACTTGATTATATTTCACAGGATTATAGCAAGGCAGTTAAAAATGGAAAAATCGTCAATACATCTGAGTATAGCGAAATGCTGGATTTTACCAGACAATCTATATCTCTTTTTAGCTCCGTATCTCTCAATGTCTCCATCAAGGATAAGGATCAGTTCCAAGATCAATTTTCCAGGCTATTAAATAGCATCAAAAAGAAACAGGATAAAAAAAATATTTCTGTTATTGCGCAGAAGATCAAAAAGCAGTTTCTCTTGCTTGATCTTGTTGAAATCAGTCCTGAAAACTATCCAGATATGAGCAACGGGAAAGTGTTGTTTCTTGCGAATTGCCAGCCATGCCATGGCGAATATGGAAAAGCTGACGGCCCTCTTTCATCCAACTTCACTCCGCCACCAGCCAATTTTCAGAATGATGCACTAATGAGTCAAATTTCTCCATTGCAGGTTTTCAATACTGCAAGACTGGGCATAAAAGGCACAGGGATGCGGGCATTTGATGAATTATCCGACAAACAGGTATGGGATATCGCTTTTTATGCTAAGTCTCTCCGTTTTCAGGATAAACTGAACAAAGATTCTGTTGAGGCGGTTTTCAGCCACATTGAACCGTCCCCTAATTTATCAGATATAGCACATAATTCTGATAAAGAACTACAGGAAATGTTGGGAAAAGATAAGAATTTGTTGGCTTCAGCTCGGTTACACCAGTCACCTTTTAATAAAGACAGTACGCTTTATTTGGCATTAAACAACCTGAATGCTGCCCTTAAGTTATACAAAAGTGGGAATATGTCTGCCGCAGAAAACAAGGCATTATACGCTTATTTAGATGGAATTGAACCGGTAGAACAGCAACTAACGGCTATAGATGCCACCATTGTGCCGGAACTGGAGAATAAAATGAATGCCGTTCGTACTGCCATCAAATCTCAGAAAGACGAAAAAGAAATTGCTCAGAAGATTTCAGATGCAGAAAATTCTATTCATAAGGCAATTGTTTTGTTGGGCAATCAAACTTATTCATTTTGGTTTACCTTTTTGATATCGTCTTCCATATTGTTGAGGGAAGGCATAGAAGCAGTTCTTGTCATCATTACCATTATTAGCTTGTTGAAATCTTTAGATGCAAAAAAAGCGCTAAAATGGGTACATGGCGGTTGGCTTTTGGCCATTGGAATTGGATTCGCAAGCTGGTTCTTTACGGATTGGTTAATTTCCTTCGGCGCCCAGAATAGGGAGTTGATGGAAGCTTTCGGGGCATTGCTGGCCGTTGTCGTCTTGCTTTATGTTGCTTTCTGGCTGCATAATAAAACCGATGCACAAAAATGGAAAGAATTTATTGAACACCGTATTTTAAAGATGCTCGATCAAGAGAAACTGTTCGGATTGGCATTTATTTCATTTATTGTGGTTTTCAGGGAAGCATTTGAATCTGTTATTTTTCTTTCTTCCCTGCAGTTTCAGGTGGATGATGACAGTAGACCTGGCATTTGGATGGGGGCTTTAACGGCTGTTTTAATAATTTTTGTGGTCTCTAATCTGATATTGAGGTTTTCTGTTAAGGTTCCGGTAAAAAAACTTTTTCAATATTCCGCAATCATCATTATGGTTTTTGGCGTGGTACTGGCTGGTCAGGGGGCTCATGCTTTTCAGGAAAGTGGCTGGCTTACAGTGAACGGAATCGGTTTCAATTTTCATTCGTCCACATTAGGGATTTATCCCACCATTGAAACTTATACGGCACAATTTATAGTTTTAGTGGTTATTTTGGTACTGTGGTTTTATCAAAAATCGATACTTAAAAGAGTAGGCTAAACACAGATAAAGTTGATCAAAAAACGGCTTTTAAAACCGTGAACCAAAACAAGCAAATGCAAATTAATAAGGAAAATACATCACGCACTTACCAGAATGCAGTAAGTGCTGTTAAAGCGATGTATGGCAAAATATTATTCTCGCCATGGTAGTAATAAAAATCATCGTACTTTAATATTTCATTCTATCAAACAAAGAACTATGAAAAAGGCAACATACACCGACAAAGCTTTAATAGTAGATATACTTACAAAGTCGTTTGAAACCAATCAAAGCGTTAATTACATCGTAAAGCAAGATCAGAAAAGACTAAAAAGGATAAAATCCCTAATGGATTACTCCTTTGAAGTGTGTTATTTATTTGGAGATGTATTTCTTTCTGATAATAACAAGGCCTGTGCGCTGGTGCTATATCCTGATAAAAAGAAAACAACAATTAAGTTCATAATGCTTGATATAGCTCTGATTTTGTCTTGCGTCGGTATTGAAAACATTAAAAAGGCTCTCAACAGGGAGGCGATGATAAAAAAAATACAGCCTAAGGAAGCAATGTATTACTTGTGGTTTATAGGGGTTGATCCTGCATATCAGGGTTCAGGGATTGGAAGCACCCTTTTAAATGAACTTATACAAGATAGCCAAAAACAGAAACGCAATATTTACTTAGAAACTTCTACTTTAAAAAATCTGCCATGGTATAAGAAATTTGGTTTTGAAATCTACAATGAACTAAGTTTATCCTATCAACTTTATTTCTTAAAACTGACTCAAACAGAAGGTAAATGATGAAGGTTTTCGGTTCAGAAATGCTCCTGATTACGTTTGTTTTTGCGGTGCTTGAAGTTGTGATGTTCGTTTATCAGCTCACATATTATCTGTCACGGCCGCAGGACAAGCAACGCCTGTATTACCTGATATTATTACTATTACTCATTGTTTATAACATAACCGGTGGACTTTTTCCTGATCCGGAAATTGATATACCAATTGTTGCGCAAAATATTATTGCCTATGGCAGTGGTTTTATTATGGCTTCTTATTTCCCTTATTATTTTTATAAGGGTTTCGGCCTTGTTAGCTTAAGACTTCATGCTATTTATGGCGTTTTACTGTTTCTTATACTTCCTTTTCTCATTTTTTTTGTTGTAGTTTACTCTCTTAATGAAAATCTTGATTTTGCGATTAAGTATGGTATTATAATTCCCTTTTTTTATTCTATCGTCCTCCTTTGGGCAATCCACAGAGCTATCCGGTTAAAGTACAAGCACCACAAGAGCAGATCGAATTATATGGAAATGCTTGCTGTTTATCTGGCTGTGATTCCTTGGGTTTCAATGACGGCAATTGCCTACTTTAATTTGGGACAGTTTATTGAAGAGATTCTCACAAATGGTGGCTTTGTGGTTATTACCATAATTTTTATATCTACTTCCATAAAACGGGCAAGAAAGGATTATGCAGAATTACAACAATTAAAAACGGTAGGTATGCACCCTTCGCCTTACTTTGAGGAAAATTCCATAAGTTATGGTTTAACGCAACGGGAAATTGAAATTGTGCAACTAATTCGGCAGGGACTGAAAAATAGGATCATAGCGGAAAGCCTGCATATTTCCGAAGGTACTGTCAAAAAACATGTGGAAAATCTTTTCCATAAAACCGGTGCTAAAGGCAGGGTTGAGTTGATCCACAAACTCTTTTTTACCGGAAGGGTATAAACAAATCCATTAAAAAGTCAAATATTCGTCTAAAGACGTAGTGGAAATATGTCTAAATCCGTATTGTAGAACCTTTTATAAGACTCCAATTTTGTTTGCACAATAACCTAAAAAAATAACTATGGAGAAAAACTTACTTATCACCTGTCCGATGTGATATAGTTAAGGCCAGTTAACAGGCAGGGCAGGATTACTTAACAATCCTACTTATATGATACGAGAAATTAGTGCAAATCAGCTCGGATTGCTGAATGACGGAATGAAGACCATAGCCGAACAGAACCAATCATCGCACTTAAAATTAACCGAAGAACTATCATTAATACGCAGTTCACTCTCAGCTCTTACAACATATGTAAAAGATCATCCCTTTTCATCTACCGAAGAAGAAATAGAGTTCCATAAACAAATTTACCCACAGTTCAAATGCCTTTACATTTACCATGCAGAGGTATATAATCTTAACAAGGAACTTCCAGATGGTGATCGAAAAAGCATCCGAAAATATTACCGTTCACAGATAGATATTATTGGGCACTACATCCATCACAACCAGTTCCACTACCGCTACTTCAAGCTAAAAGGAACTGAACTCGATCACCTGTATTTTACGACTGCTGTAAACAAAAAAAGCGTACTCATGCCGATTCTTCCGGAGCTCAGCGGAGAACATTCCACAACAATGGGATATCTGTTCGCCCGGTTTAGGGCTTATGAGCTTTTGTATCAATTTATTTTGATGAAGCTTGACGAAACACAGCTAGTTCTTCCCGATAGTCGCGTCGGAAAAACATTAAAATGGACAGGCGAAACGGTCAACCTGATCGAAATGGCTTATGGAGTGCATTTGAACAAACAGGTAAATAACGGAGAAATTGGCGTTGTTGAGTTCTTTGAGAATTTAGGAGAGTTTTTTGGCGTGAATTTAGGCGTACCCAAAAAAGGATTCGACGACCTCAAAAAACGTAAAAGGTTGAGCAAAACTAACTTTATAGACCACATGCGGGATGCTATTTTGAAAAGAATGGATGATGAAGACACCTATGACCCCAATAAATCAACCTTGAAAAAGGGCTATTATTAACATATCAGCAGTGATTTGATTTCTATTTATCCCATATGGGATAAGAAGATTTGCAGCTTTTGAACCTTTGCTTCTGAAATCACGGCACAATGAAGTGCCGCGAATAGAAGCAAGTTTTATGTTACAACAATTCACATGGCCGCAATTTTTGCTCGCCGCATTTGTGCTCAGCCTCATCTGGTATTTTGGTGTTATTCTGCTCTTTTACCGCAAAGAGTTAAAAAGAATATTACGCGGAAGAATAAAAGAAAAGCCCGAACCCTTACCTCACCATTGGGACAACGACACAGAACAGGTAGAAGATGCAGACGAAGAAACCTTGATGGGCGAACCCCAGCTACCACAAGGTGTGTCAAATGTTAGCATGAGCGAATTTGGGTTTGCAATAAGTGAAAATGAAAAGGAAGAGCAAATTGGGCTGGTTCCTGATGTATTGGAAGAAATAAAGTCAGTGTTTAGCATCCTTGCAAAAGAAGATGGCAACAAAAAAGATTTTTTTAGTTTGATGAAACTGGTCAGTGGGAAATATCCTATGCTTAGGTCTAACCCAAATATTGGACGCATCAACGAGTATGTCGCAGACCATGCACCCTTTCATCTTTCAGCTCAAGAGCTTGAAGATATTTGGGATTAATTATTTCCTTCATCATTCAAGTAATCATCTTATCAATCATTTAGAATTCAACTCATGAACAATTCATCTAATAGCCATAAAAAACAAATTTTCTCTAAATTCTGGTTGCTTTCCGTAATCCTTTGTGTTTACGATATGCTTTCCAGTCTATCAGTATTTGCGCAAAACGGGAATGCTGGGATACAAGAAGCCACCAACAAGGTTAAAGGATATTTCGATACCGGTTGCGATTTGATGTACGCCATTGGTGCGGTAGTCGGCATCATTGGGGCAATCAAGGTATTCAACAAGTGGAACGCCGGTGAGCCGGATACCAATAAAGTAGCCGCTGCTTGGTTCGGTTCCTGCATATTCTTAGTAGTTGTCTCAACAGTACTTAAATCTTTTTTCGGTATCTAAAATCATGGCAAGTATCTATCACATCAATAAAGGGGTTTCCAAGCCAATTGAATTTAAGGGGCTCAAGGCTCAATATATTGCTTATCTGGCAATAGGATTAGTGTTATTGCTGATCACCTTTGCGGTTCTGTATATTTTGGGATTGAGCTTGTTTGTTGTTCTGCCACTGATTATCTGCTTAGGAACTGCTTTATTCTTTACCGTATTCCGTTTGAGCAACCGATTTGGAGAGCATGGATTAACCAAGTTCATGGCAAAACGCAGTCTGCCCAAGTACGTCAGATTTCGCTCAAGACGACTATTTACGAATCTAAAACACAAATAATATGGTAGAAGCTCAAAATATATTACCAGTTTATAAGGTTGAGCATCATTGCATACTTTCGATGCAGGGCGATATTACCCTAGCTTATAAAGCTACATTGCCAGAAATTTTTACGCTATCGGACAGAGATTACGAAGCTTATCATCAAGCATGGGTGAAGGCTATTAAGATCTTGCCCCAACATAGTATTTTCCACAAACAAGACTGGTTTACAGAAGGCAATTATAAAGCCGACTTTGAAAAATCTGGAGACAGCTTTTTATCAAAGGCAAGTGAGCGTTTCTTTAATGAACGCCCCTGTTTAGATCATGAGTGCTATATCTTTCTGACCAAGAAACCGAAGGATAGAAAATTGTCATCATCAGTTTATAGCAACATCCTGCGCAAATCCATTGTGCCTGTTCATACCACCAATCCGGTTTTATATCGCGAGTTTTTGGACAGTGCAGGCCAGTTTGAACGTATACTAAAAGATAGCGGTTTTGTTAATTTGGAAAGGCTGACTGATGATGAGTTGGCAGGCACAGCAAATCAAGCAGGCATTATCGAGCGTTATTGTTTTCTTTCAAGTATCGGGCAACAACCCCTTATCCAAGATATTCACATTAGAGATGAAATCTGTATTGGCAATAAACATTTGGAACTTTACACTTTATCGGATACAGAAGATTTACCACCGCTTTGCGGTAGCCGAATCAATTACGACAAGTACAGCACCGACCGGACAAAATTCAGTATTGGATTTGCTTCGCCGTTGGGAAGCTTGTTAAACTGTAACCACATCTTAAACCAGTACGTGTTTATTGAGGATGCGCAAAAAACGATCAAACGGTTAGAGGCTAAAAAATTACGCCTGCAATCACTCTCCGGTTACTCTAGGGAAAATGCAATAAGCAGAGATGCAGTCAATAGTTTTCTGAATGAAGCTATTGGAGAACAGCGTTTACCGATCAAGGCACACTTCAATGTTTTAGCCTGGTCAAACGAAGCAGAAAAAGTTAAGGACTTGAAGAACTTAGTCAGTTCAGCTATGGCACAAATGGATGCTACAGCCAAACAGGAGACGGACGGACAGGCACAAATATGGTGGTCAGGCTTGCCCGGAAACGAGGCCGATTTTCCGATGAACGATACTTTTGATACATTTCTGGAACAGGCAACCTGCTTTTTCAATCTGGAAAGTAATTACCGTTCGAGCATCAGTCCGTTCGGTTTACGTTTAGGAGACCGATTGAGCGGCAGGCCAGTTCATGTGGATATATCCGATGAACCGATCAAGCAGGGATACACCACCAATCGGAATAAATTCATTTTGGGACCAAGTGGCAGTGGAAAATCTTTCTATACTAACCACATGGTACGTTCTTATTACGAGCAGGGTGCACATGTAGTATTGGTGGACGTTGGACACAGTTATAAGGGACTTTGTGATTTGGTAGGTGGTTATTACTTTACCTATACAGAAAGCAATCCGATCAGGTTTAACCCCTTCTATCTGACTAGTGGCGACGTACTGGATACCGAGAAAAAGGAAAGCATCAAAACCTTGTTGCTTGCGCTATGGAAAAAGGAAGATGAAACATTCCGGCGATCTGAATATGTAGCCTTGTCCAATGCACTGACGCTTTACTTTGAGCATCTTGAAAAACGGCCTGACATTTTTCCCTGTTTTAACACTTTTTACGAGTTCCTATTATCTGAATATATGCAGGTGTTGGAAGATGGAAAGGTCAAAGAAAAGGATTTTGACATCGATAATTTCCTGTATGTTCTTAACCCTTACTACCGTGGAGGTGAATTTGACTATCTGCTGAATGCTACGCAGAATCTTAACCTGCTTAATGAACGCTTTATTGTTTTTGAGCTTGATCAAGTGAAAGATCACCCTATTTTATTCCCTGCCATTACGCTCATTATCATGGAAGTATTCATTTCTAAAATGCGAAAGCTGAAGGGGATTCGTAAAGTAATTTTACTGGAAGAAGCCTGGAAAGCAATAGCAAAAGAAGGCATGGCAGAGTACATTAAATATCTCTTTAAAACAGTTAGAAAGTTTTTTGGGGAAGCGATTGTGGTAACCCAGGAAGTTGAAGACATTATCAGTTCACCAGTAGTTAAACAGGCTATTATCAATAATTCAGATTGTAAAATTCTGCTTGACCAAAGCAAGTACCAGAACAAGTTTGACAGCATACAGGAACTATTGGGTTTAACCGAAAAAGAGAAAGCGCAGATACTTTCGATGAACAAGGCGAACGATCCTAAGCGAAAATACAAAGAGGTCTTTATTTCACTGGGTGGTCAATACAGCAAGGTTTATCGGACAGAGGTATCCCCGGAAGAATATTTGGCCTATTCAACAGAAGAAAGCGAGAAAATGCAGGTGCAAGAATATGCTAAACGGTACGGCAGTACACAAAAAGGTATTGCGGTACTCGCACAAGAACTTAGAAATAAATAAAATCAATAATCCGGCCGGTGTAAATAAATACAGCGGTGTAAAAACTAGAAACCATGAAAGTAAACATCTTTTTTTTGACGGTGTGTGCAATGATTTTTGCCGCCTGTAACAGTGACAAAAGCATTCATTCCTTTATTCCGGGCACTTATGTGAACCAGAGCGAGGGGGAGTATAGTATTGCCAATGATACATTGGTGATAGAAGCATCAGAAAGCAATAACTATATCATTCACAGAAAAACAGGCTTTAGGCGGATAAATGATGGAAAACCGGGGAAATTAGAAAATGAGACCGAGGAGTGGAATGCGCTTTATGACGAAAGCACTAAATCCTTGACAGAAACCAAAAAGGGGAAACTCATTACTTTTTATCCTAAAGCAAATAAACTGTTGGTTGGCAAGCGGGAATACAGAAAACTAAATTGAAATGGTCTTAAACACCGCTGAAAATGGATACTGAGAAAAAAGCAATTAACAAAATAGTCATTATAGAACCCGCAGAGCAAGCTTCATCACCATAAATAACAAATTATTAAACGATGAAAATTATAACACATATGAAAAAATATATGGTCATCCTGCCCATGAGCGCCATGACCCTTTTTGTTGCTTTGCCCACAGGAGCAAATGCACAGATAGCTGTCCTGGAGGTCATTAAAGCCGGAGTAAAAAAAGTCATCAAGGCAGTTGACCTAAAGGTACAACGCCTGCAGAATGAAACCATCTGGTTGCAAAATGCCCAAAAGGTTTTAGAAAATCAACTATCCAAATTAAAGCTTACAGAGATTGCAGATTGGACTGAAAAGCAGAAAAATTTGTACAGCGAGTACTATGAAGAGTTATGGAAAATCAAATCATCTATTGCCTATTATAAACGCATTAAAGACCTGAGCCAAAAACAGGCAGATATTTTGGATGAATACAAATGGGCATGGAACCTTTTCAAGCAGGATAAGCATTTTACTGCCGATGAACTGGACTATATGCAAAAAGTTTATTCCGGTATTCTTGATGAAAGTGTCAAAAACGTAGATCAAATTTTACTCGTCGTGAACAGTTTTAAAACACAGATGACCGATGCGAAAAGATTGGACATTATTAATGCAGCTGCTGATAAAATGGATACTAATTACAGCGACCTCAAACAGTTTAACAGTCAGAATAGCAGGTTAAGTATCCAAAGGGCTAAATCACTGGACGAAGCAGCTAAACTCAAAGAAATTTATGGAATCGAATAAGCTTAAAATCCTTTCATTTATTGTTGTGATGCTGTTTTGTTCTGTTGAGATCACATTTGGACAGACTTTTTCAGAATGGTTCAGCCAAAAGAAAACGCAAAAAAAACACCTGATCGAGCAGATTGCCGCATTACAGTTGTACGCGGGCTATTTAAAAAAAGGATATGACATTGCAGACCGAGGTATTAATACGGTAAGGGATATCAAAAATGGAGAATTTGGCTTGCACAGCGCTTTTATGAGCTCTCTTAATGCTGTCAACCCGGCTATTCGCAATAGCAGTAAGGTGACAGAAGTTATTGTTTTTCAATTGGAGATCAATAAGGCTTTAAATGGTTTGACATCTAATGAGTGGCTTTCTACCGATCAGCAGTCTTATGTGCAGGATGTAAAGAATAAAGTCATGGAAGAATGTGGAAATGATCTTGAAGAACTATTACTGGTTATCACTTCCGGCAGGGTGGAAATGACAGACGACGAGCGTATAAAAAGGCTTGATAAAATATATACTGCCATGCAGGATAAAGCTGCATTTACCCAAAGTTTTTGCAATCATGCTGCTTTGCTCATTAATCAAAAAGAGCATTCACAAAGATCCATTAACCAATTAAAGAAATACTATGGAATTACTGATTAAAAGATTGATCTGTCCATTTATGGGTTTGGTTATACTGATGGTTTTGACCGCTACTTCTATGCCTGTTAAAGCTCAATCGGCTGAAGTACAACAGTTGCTTCTCAATGTTGAAAAGCTATCACAACTAAAAAATATTTTAGCGGATATGAAAAAAGGCTATGTGATTATCACCAACGGTTATAATGCCGTAAAGGATGTTTCCCAAGGCAATTTTTCCCTTCATGAAGTGTTTCTTGATGGTCTGTTGATAGTAAATCCAGAAATTAAAAAGTACAGACGGGTTGCCGACATCATCAGCTATCAAAAAGATTTGGTTACAGAATATAAATCAGCATTTAACCGCTTTAAAGCTTCTGATAATTTCAGCTCCCAAGAGATTGGCTATTTAGGAAAAGTCTATAAACAATTATTTGATCAAAGCCTGAATAATCTGGATGAACTGACAACAGTAATTACCTCATCTCAATTGCGAATGAGCGATGATGAACGATTACAGGCCATTGACAGGATTTTTGCCGATACTCAGGATAAACTGATGTTCCTTCGAAGCTTCAATAAGCAGACAAGTATCCTGAATCTGCAACGCCAAAAAGAGAAAACAGACATTCGAGCCACAAAGCAGTATTACAACCTTAATTAAACGGTTAAAAGCTCTTGATAGCTTCATCACCTTTAAAATAAATAATACTATGAAAAATAAATTATTCATTACCGCTTGTTTTGCGGTAACTGCCTTGCTTTTGCCTGATTTGCTTTTTGCTCAAGGAACGGCGCAGTCACTATCGGGAATGCAACCCGTCCTTGACAGCGTGTACAGCGAGATGCTTCCGCTTTGCAGTCGTCTCATCGATGTGGCTCGTGGCATAGCGGGTTTCGGAGCGCTTTGGTACATAGCCAGCCGTGTATGGCGCCAGATTGCTGCCGCCGAACCCATTGATTTCTATCCGCTCTTGCGGCCATTTGCATTAGGCATGGCGATTATGATGTTTCCAATGGTGATTGCCTTGATAAATGGCGTATTACAACCTACCGTTTCAGCTACAGGTGCAATGGTAAAAGACAGCAACAAAGCCATAGCAGCACTATTGAAGGAGAAGGAAAAAGCAGTAAAAAACAGTGATGCCTATAAAATGTATGTAGGCGATGATGGATTTGGCGACAGTGGAAAATGGTATAAATACACCCACCCAAAAGATCCGAGAAGAGAAGATGAAGGTATGTTTGAGGGCATCGGAAATGACATTAAATTCTGGATGGACAAACAATCATATAACTTTCGTAATAGCATCAAACAATGGATGAGCGAGGTATTGGAGGTGTTATATATCGCTGCATCACTCTGCATTAATACGATCCGCACCTTCTTTTTAATTGTGCTTGCCATACTTGGTCCATTGGTTTTTGGCTTTGCGGTGTTTGATGGTTTCCAGAATACGCTGACCGTTTGGCTTGCAAGATATGTGAACATCTTTTTATGGCTTCCTATCGCTAATATTTTCGGAAGCATACTGGGAAAGATACAGGAGAATATGCTCAAACTTGATATTTCACAGATCAGTCAGCAGGGAGATACCTTCTTCAGCAGCGCTGATACCGGATACCTGATTTTTTTAGTTATCGGCATCGTAGGCTATTTCTGCGTACCTAATATCGCCAATTATGTTGTACATGCTGGTGGCGGTAACAGTATGCTGCAAAAAGTCAATATGCTGGTCAGCAGTACTTCCCATAATAGTATGAGGGCGGGGATGGCAGGTGGCGGAATGGCGGCCGATGCTCTCGGAGATGGAGCAAGAAAACTTTATCAGGGATTTACAGGCTCCGGTAACGGGGACTATTTCCCTGATAGTAAAGGCGGAGGCCAAAATTCAAGTAATCAGCATAACCGGCTATCCGGCAAATAACCCAATAATTACACACTATGTTTACACAATTCAAAAATATAGACACCGCTTTTAAGCATATCAAGGCGTTCAGCATCTTTCTGATACTGGCATGCACTCTAATCTCAGGTTTTGCTATTTGGAAAAGTTTTGATGCGGTGAAGACCATACAGGGAAAGATCTACATTCTTGCAAATGGCAAAGCTATCGAAGCTTTTAGTGCAGACCGCAAGGATAATATTGCAGTGGAACTTCGTGACCACATCAAAATGTTCCACCATTATTTCTTTACGCTTGATCCTGATGATAAGGTTATTCAGACTAACATATCGAATGCACTGAATCTGGCAGATGAAAGCGCAAAAAAAGCCTATGATAATCTTAAAGAGCAAGGCTATTACAACAACCTGATTTCAGCCAATATTTCACAGGAGATTAAAATTGACAGTACGAAGCTGGACATTAACCAGTACCCCTTTCAATTCAGATGTTATGCAACACAAAAACTGATTCGTTCTACATCGACGGTAACTCGCAAGCTCATTACGCAGGGATATGTGCGCAATGTTTCAAGATCGGACAATAATCCTCACGGCTTTCTCATCCAACAATGGGAAACGTTGGAAAACAGGAACGAGCCTTTAAAAACCCTAGCACAATGAAGTTATTTAAAAGAACAAGAACATATTTCAGCCAAGATGAAGTGGCGCAGAAAATAGCAGAAAGGATTACTGGCAGACAACAACGAATAGCAGATTACCTAAATAAACGAACAAAGAATTTTTCAAGTAAAAGTCTTCTGTTTTCTTTAATCGGGTTCTGCACCGTTTTCGCAAGTTACCTGATCTATTTGCTCATCAGCGCATTGAACTAAATCGAATGCTTGAATACCGCTAAGACTGATCATTAGCGAAAAATAACAAAGTTTAACCCTTTAATAAAGAATTATATGGAAACAAAACAAAAGGATTACAGGAAAGTGCTGTTATTTCTGCCAATCCTGGTACTACCTTTTCTCGCCTTCGCATTTTATGCGTTGGATGGTGGAAAAGGGAATAAAACCTTTCAGCAGTCAGAAAAACAAGGCATTAATACAGAATTGCCGGATGCCACTTTTAAAAAGGATGAACCATTAAATAAAATGGGGTTCTATCAGCAAAATGACCGTGATAGCAGAGGTAGTGATGAGAATGACCTCGAAAACATATCAACCCGTTTAGGATTTGGTCAGGAAGAAGATCTTCAAACGAAGCGGATCAATAAAAAACTGGATGCCCTTAATAAAGAGATTGCCAAACCAGTAGAAACAAGAAATTATTCATTAAGAAATAGCGTTTCTAAATCGCCATCGATCAGTATGAAAAGCGATGTTGACCGTTTAGAGGCTCTGATGAGAGCTATGCAGGAGAATAAAACTGAAGATCCTGAAATTGCGCAACTGAGTTCTATGATGGACAAGATTATATCCATCCAAAACCCGCAATTAGTGCAAGAAAAACTGAGAATGCAACAACCTGCAAATGGGGATACAGCATTCAGAGCTATTCCAGCGGTAATTGAAGGAAACCAAAAAGTAGCGCAGGGTGGAGTTGTTAAATTACGTCTACTCGATACCATTCATTTAAAAGGTCTCACCATTCCCAAAAACCAACTGCTGTTTGGTTCCTGCAATATTACGAACCAACGGTTACTGCTTAACATCAAGAACATTCGCCTGGGTAACGCTATTATTCCGGTTGACCTTTCAGTATTTTCTTTAGATGGGATGATCGGCATTAATGCCCCCGAAGCAGAACTAAGCGAAGCGGCCGGAGGCGGTGTCAATGATGCGCTGCAAGGGATGCAAATTTTAAGCATGGATCAGTCTTTAGGGGTTCAGGCAGCCGGTGCCGGAATCGATGCAGCTAAAAGCTTGCTTCGTAAAAAGGTAAAGCGTATAAGAATAAAGCTAAAGTCAGGTCAGCAACTATTACTGCGCAATAATCAAATCAGAACACGATAACGGTAAGCTCGGAAAGATGTCACAACTGATCAAGAGACCCGAAATGGCCGGGGAACTGAGGGAATACCTGGAACAACAGGCAGGTATAGGACATGAATGGGTCGTCTACGATACCGATAACCCCATCAGTACAAAATATGAGCTGCGTTGTTTCTCGGACGAGAGGGAAGCTCTCGCTTTTGCAAGAGAATACCAGCAGATATTCAACTGGCATGAGGCCGTTCCCATTAGCGACCTGCTTTCCGATCTGAAAAAACTGGAGCGGATTGCAGAAAAGGCCCTCGGACACAATAATGATTTAACATTAAACAAAAAAGATATGAATTTAAACAATTTAGAGAACCTCAAAGAGGAAATGAAAGCGTTGTCTTTTAAAGACAAGCTCATTAACCAAATGGAGGAACAGATAAAAAAAGATGTTCCCGAATTTAAATTGCATGATATCCTGTCCGCAACAAAAGGGCAGGTTGATCTCACACTTTATTTTAAGAAGTCTGGTCAGTCAGAATTTTATTATCTCAATAAATTTGAAGCGGCACATAATCAAGGCAAACCCTTAGAAGAAGGGCAAAAGTATATGATTATTTCACCGGGAGCCGATGGCAAGAACATAGTCAAAAAAGTGGAGAATGTGAGCGAGGCCATAGACTTTTTTAAAAAACAAGAAGGCAACAGCGAACTTGCTCTTGGTAAAGACGCAGCGCATAAAACTACAGTTGCCAGTTTAGAACATGGCAAGGTAAACTATGTGGCTAAAGATTTTCAGCGCACCTTTTACGCTCAACCTATACCGCAGACCTTTTGGGTTGAAAAAGGTAAAGGATTTACGGCAGAGCAGGCAGCTAACCTTCTTCAGGGACGCTCGGTTTACAGAGACGACCTATTAAATTTAAGTGGCACAGCCTATAAAGCATGGATGAAGCTGGATGTCGACAAGCCAAGAGATCGCCATAACAACTTAACATTTAACCAATACCACGATCCTTCGTATGGTTTTGATTTGGGAAAAGTATTGGATAGGTTTAACATTAAGGAACTGGAAGACCCGGCAAGAAGAGTGTTATTGGAAGCATCTATCAAAAACGGTAACCGTCCTTTAATCACTACCGTAAAAGAAGGTCAGGATGTGAAATTGTTTATTGAGGCCGTACCACGTTACAGTCAGATAAATATGTATGCAGAAAACGGCAAACCGGAAAAAAGAGAACAATTCCAAAAAGAGCCTGTCCAATCCCACAGCCAGTCCAAAGACAAGAGTCAGGAAAAGGAGCTGACCGAAAGCCAGGGAATGCGGAGGTAGCATCTGATAACCCTTTTATCTGGTCATCTTAAATGAAAGGTTCCGTGAGTTAAAAAGTCTTTTCGCCTCGACTGAAAAGGACACCGTTAAGTTTTTTAAGTAGGGTAATGCATTGGCTAGATCCGTTTGAGAGGCTTTACAGCAAAGTAAGGTTTGGCGCGGGAAATCAGGAGTAATGTTTTTTCGAAGATAGACGCTTAACTAAATACTTGAAATTAAGCCTGGTCATTCGATCAGGCTTTTTTTATGACTTAACAGATTTAAAATATCAAAACAAACATTACATTTGAATTGAAATGCTATATTTATTAGTAATTATAAGAACAATTTCCTTACTTTTAATCTCCTATTAGCACTCAATATTTTAAACTCTGTATGAAGATAAACCTAGCTAATGCCGTCAAATATTTTTTTCCAAATCCATCTTTAGAAATGGTGTATTACGAGGCGGTTGCCAATGCTATTGATGCTGGTGCAACTGAAATCGACTTACATATTAAAATTGAAGCTTTTGCTAAACCCGAGACATTTAATATCGAAATAACCGATAACGGCAAAGGTTTCGTTGATAGGAACTTTGAAAAGTTCTCCAACTTACTCGAAATTGAGGAAAAGGATCACAAAGGAGTAGGCCGTCTGGTCTATATAAATTATTTCAAAAAAGTCGAAGTAACGAGTGTTTTTGACGACAAAAAAAGAACCTTTGAGCTGACCGGAACATTCGATGGTGAAAATGAGGTCGAGGATGCGAAAGGTGAACCGAATACTACTAAACTTATTTTTAAACAGTACATCAAAGAAAAAATACGCTCATACGATTATGTTAAGCCAGCTTCTATCAAAAAGTCTATTTTAACACACTTCTACCCGCTTTTTTACAGCTATAAGGTAGAGAACAAAGATTTAAAAGTCACTATTAGCCTTACCACCAAAGAGCCTAATACACAGTACGATTTCTATACTGATAAAAAAGAGATAGTTGTAAACCAAATACCTGACTTAGAGTTAACTACTTTTGATGCGGAGGGCTTAGATCTCTTCGAAAAATTTAATCTATACTATTCCGTTCAAAAAAACGAGAATATGGAATCTTCTACTATTACAGCGCTATGTGTAGATGGTAGAACACTTCCCGTAGAGGTATTGTCAAAGGGTGGCATTCCCAAAGGTCACGACATTATATTTTTACTGTATTCTAATTTGTTCACTGGAAAGGTTAACGCATCCAGACAGGAATTAAATATGGATGAATCAGAGATACGTACGATCAAGAAAGTGTTTGGTGAAAAGATAGCGGAAATTTTAAATGAAAAAATCCCGGCAATTCAGGAAGCTAATGCGAAAACTACATCTTCATTAGTAGATCGGTATCCCCACCTGAACGGGTACTTTGAAGCAAATTCTGTTGGTCTTATAGATCGAAATCACTCTTTAGAATTGGCACAAAAAAAGTTCTTCAACGCTCAAAGGGATGTCCTTGAAGCATCGGATGTTACGGACGAAGTATATCAGAAATCATTAGAATTGTCATCACGGGTACTTACTGAATATGTGCTTTACAGGAACATCATTATTGAGAAATTAAAGAAAGTTGATAAAAATAACAGTGAATCGGATATCCATAATCTGATTGTACCACAGCGGTCAACATTATCAAAAGATACTTTTCACAACGATTTGTTCACCAACAACGCTTGGTTACTTGACGATAAATATATGTCTTATACGACCATATTGAGCGAAAAGGATATGGGCGAAGTACTTGATAATTTAACTCTTGATAGTGAGGAAAAGGAGAGAAATGATAAACGGCCTGATCTTGCAATCATATTTTCAAACGATCCGACAGAGGCGAAAAAAGTTGATGTGGTTATTGTCGAATTGAAAAAACTTGGACTTGGATTAGCAAAAAAAGAGGAAGTTACCAGCCAATTAAGACAGCGCGCACGTAAGTTATTACAACATTATCCTAATAAAATTCAGCGCATTTGGTTTTATGGCATTGTTGATTTCGACGATGAGTTTAAGGTTTCACTGTTAGAAGATAAATATATTGAGCTGTTTTCCTGTGGAACCGTATTTTACAAAGAACAACCGATTATTACCGATCTCGAAACCAAAACTGAAATTCTTGTTGGCTTATATGTATTATCGTTTGACGCATTCCTTAAAGACGCGGAGGTAAGAAATTCTACATTTTTAAACTTATTAAAAGAGGAACTAAAAGCTAATAACGAGCAATAGAGATATAATTAGCGTGTATCAATCTTCCGAGGGGAAGATTGTTCTTTTGCGTTTATCTAATGGCCAGTCAAAACTTCCATTTTTTGGATCGCCTGGATATTTAAAATAAATCTCCTCATATGGCATCCCATCTTCGCCATTAAATAGACAAAACAGATGAGGACATGAGGTGAATTCATCCCCATCCTTTATAAAATTAACAATTCCCTGATAAGGAATTCGACCTATTGCCTTTACTTGAATTGCTTTATATAATTGATTTTTAAGGCGTTTATCATCGGAATTCCAAATAGGTTCCCAATAATCGTTGGCATCTATAATGACATACTTACCAATTCCAGGCGATAACCAAAATTCTAAGCCACTATGGTAAGTGTCATAAAAGAATGTACGAAAAGAAGTGTTAAATATACCTTTGGGTGTTGTCTCACCCGTTCCGTAAGTGGTATCATCTATTGACCTTATGTATACCTCTTCGCTAACAAATTTTGAGCTTGGATACTCAAATAATGTTTGTCGGTTTTTGGGGTCTTTAAGAAAATTATGATCAATAATAGCTTTTAACAACCTTTCTTTCATTTTAAGGCCTCTATTTAACTTAGCAATACTCGCATTAGTTTCTTTTTCTTTGTTAATCCCAAAAGCAATTGATAATACCCTAGGATGCGCGTAAAGATACATTTCAAGTGTCGTTGCAGTCCAAATTTCCAACTCGGGGAAAGCTAACTCAGCACAATATTTTTCAATTTCATCTATTCTTTTTTTTGACAGGCCACACGATATAATCAATAAAATCTTATTCGGCATCGGATTGTTAGCGATTATCTTATTCACCATTGATTGTAAGTCAGTTGCCGTTACTTTTACATATCGCTTACATTGTATAGCCCATATTTTATCGCCAGTTGGAGTACTTAAAGTACCTCTTATATCAATGCCACCATCGGAACCCATTTTGCCAATGTGATCTAATTTTTTCCATTTAAACATAGAGGACAAAAGCATGTAACAGATTTCTTCAAAACGTGCAGGTTCCAGGTCTGAAAAATGTAATCTATTAGTTGTTTTGGTAGGGCTTATATTTTTATTCATTAAAATCGATGTTGACTGTATGTATATTATCTCTATATTTCCTGTTAAGGCTTATCTGTATATTTCTTCATCAGCCATCCGGTTTGTGAGATATGGTCGTTAGGGTCGATATAACTAATATACACCCATTTATGGCTGATTTGAAGTACAACCACATCAAAATCTGCGGACAAGCTCTGCAATACCATGCTTTTAGCATTTGGTTTTAAAAATACCTTGCAACGCCTGTTGGTGACACGGTATTCCTTTTCGGCCTTCAATTTTTCCTCTATTGACTTTATCAGCTTGACCTCGAATTTTCGCATGTCCTCTTTGGATGCCAGTTCCGGCTTTGTTTTAAGGAAATCAAAGTATTGGTGAAAAGAAGTTACCCGTAGCACCATGTCGATAAAAAGCAATGAATAGATCCCGAATTTGCGGTTTTTTTTGATAAAATCGACCACAAAATCTATCAACGTTTCAAATGCCACAGTTTTTTCCGCTGTCATAGCCACCCCGCCGGAAATATTTTCGGTGAGCGCAATAGCCTGCTCACTAATGTCTTCAAATTCGTCGATCAAACTCCAATCTTGTTGCGCTGCGGCAAGCGCCGCAATACGTCCTGAAATGTGGCTCATGGCGATTTGCATACTGTTTATTTGCGAAAAAGCTGGATGCGGCTGTATCATTTTCATGATATCTCTGGTGCTGCTAAATAGACTATTATGCTGTTTCATAATCGCTTGCACGGCAGTCATGGCACTGCTTGGCATCATCGCGGCGATTTGCTTATTCATGGCTTGAGAAATAGCGAATGCTCCGGTAAGTTCATATGAACGTATAATGGCCTGCATGGCATTATTAGACGCGAAAATTTCCCGGAAAGGATTTAATTTGCGATGTAATTCCCGTTGAGCTTTTATTATCCCGTACATAGGGCTGTCAAACCCGATAATCCTGCTCATTTCCTCAGTGATATTCGTGGCGCCTTTTATGCTGTCTAATCCTGCCATTTACTGTTTTATAATAGACTGCAATTTACTAATTAGTAACAGAATTAGTAAAGATTGGGGATAGCTTATAAGTGCGCAGTGCAGCCGCTTCACTCGTTCCTCGTTTCAGCCGCTTCCTGCTCGTTCCAAACTAGTGGCTCCATTCCTCGCCACCCGTTTCCATTCATATGAAAAATCTCATTTTATTCTTTTCTATCTCTTTTTAAGACCGGTTAAAAATTCCCCCAGACTTTTTAGTTAGCAAATTTCTGAACAATTCATTTGACATCAAGACCAAGCCCTACGGGTTTGCTGAAAAAAAATCTTCCTCCTTCGCTACGCTTCAGAGCGTATTTTTTTTCGCAAAGTCTTGCCTTGCAAATGGATTGTGTTCAGGTGCGGGGGCTTAACAAAAAGCCAGGAGGCTCTGCCGACTGACTTTATAAAAAATTGAGTTATGAAAACAGCAAACGGCAGAAGCCCACCACCAAAACAATCACACAAGTACAAACGCCTTAATAGGTTAAACAGTCAAAATTTTTTAACAAATAATATTCAAAATCATGAGAACTACAGTAATTGAAAGCAATAAAGGAAATGGAAAGTTAAATAGCTCGGCACTAAACAGCAAAAGCGATAACAAAGGCGAACAGCCGAAAGCTAACGGTTTGCCAGTCAGCAAAGAGTTTAACCATAAGGTTAATGAAGAAGCTGAAAAAAGAAAGGTGGAAACCTCTACGCAAACAACCGAACAGTTAAAGCAACAAACAGAAGCACAAAAGCCGGGATTGGTACAGCCACAGGCTAAACAAGGTATACCCGATACCGAACAACCAAAGGCAGAGCCAACTAAAAATGAGACAAAGGAAAAACCGACTCTAAATCTTGAAAACACCTTAAAATTAGTTGAGGAGTTGCACCGGAGGAAAATTCAGCGTGACAGGCTATTAGATACTATAGATACATTAGAAGCCTTTGAAATTGCCCAGCAGGAAGATGCCGAGGAAACAGACAGTAATCATTTTCAGGGTTGCGTTTTAACTATAGAGGACGACGAGCGCAGGAAGTTTACCACTAAAAACCCTGTTATTATTCAGGCGGTAGCCCAGTTCGTAAACAGTATGTGCGTGAACAGGCTTGCAGAAATTGAAGCAGGTATTACCATCCCCGTATAATTATGAATGCCCTTGCGGATATAGGCAGGGGCATTTATTCCCTTAATCACAATAAAGTTATGGAAGAAGTATTTATAGAACAGCTTGACCAAATTTATTGGCAGGGCTATGCGGAACAGTTCCGAGAAGACAACCCAAATGCGTATTGGCAACAATTACAGGAATTTACAAATAATTATAAAATCTCAAAGCATGAAATATCAAACCCTTTATTTGATGGTGCAGGTTACAGTGCAATCAGACCATCAAAACATAGCCGACACAGTAAACGAGGTGGAAACACTGGCGACCTTTTCGCTAAATGATACACCAAAAGTAAAAATACTGGAAGCAGAAATATTATTAACAAGAATAAGAAACATTAAAAAATATTAATCATGGCACACAACATTAATTATAATCAGCAAACAGAAAAACATAGCTTTTTTAGCGTGAAACAAAAAGCGTGGCACGGCTTAGGTCAAATCATAGAAGATTATCCGACCAGCGCAGAAGCAATAAAATATGCTAGATTAGATTATCATGTAGAAAAACGTCCTTTATTTACTTATGATACAGAAAATCACAATGCTGATCCCGAAGTAGATTTGATTATACCAGAAATAGAAGTACCAAACTTTTATGCAACTATGAGAACTGATACGGAACAGGTTTTGGGAGTGGTGGGCAAGGACTATAATATAGTACAGAACATAGACGCATTTTCATTCTTTGATAGCATTGTAGGCGCAAAAGATGGTGTGTTATATGAAACAGCGGGTGCATTAGGTAAAGGTGAACGTATTTTTATAACCGCAAAGTTACCTGATTACATTCGCATTGGCAGGGATGATTGCATTGAGAAGTTTTTGTTTTTAACTACCTCACATGATGGTTACGGAAGTATAACAGCTGCATTTACACCTGTGCGCATTGTTTGTGCGAATACCTTAAACGCTGCAATGCGCCACCATAGCAATGCGATTAAGATTAGACATACTGCAAGTGCGCAGGACAGACTAAAAGAAGCCCATAAACTTTTAGGTATTACTAATCAGTTGGCTAATGAACTGGAGGAGGTTTTTAACAATTGGTCAAAAGTCCGCATAACCGATAGTGCAACAAAACGGTTAGTACAATTGGCAATGGCACCGAATAAAGAAACATTGGATAATCTAAAAAGTGGTAAACACGAGGAATTTTCAAGTGCATATAACAATATCGTTAGTAGCGTTGTAGAATATGCATTGACAGCTCCGAGCCAACAGGAAGCCACCACCAAAGGCACTTTATTTGGTGCATACAACGCAGTAACTGGCTATTTTCAAAACGTACGAAATTATAAAGATGATGAAAGCAAATTTAAAAGCATTATGTATGGCACAGGGTTACAAAGAAGCCAAACCGCTTTTGACCTATGCAATGGTTATGCTAAGAATGGTATTTCTGTTTTAAACTAAATCCAAAGCGATAAGAAGGGAAAATCCCATTTAGAAAAGACCACAAGAGGCTACCCGAAAATTCCGGGCGGCCCCTTGCGGGGCATAAAGTGCTTTTTAGGGGCTGAAAAGTGAGTGTTATTTTCTTTGTTTTTTTGCCAAGTTTAATAATCTTCAATCGTAGGTTTAAATAAAATTCCTTTGAGAGACCATATAACCTTTGGCACATTTCTTCTAGATCAAACTGGTTTTTAAAACTTAGATGTCTACTAAATCAGATATTTTATTTTGATTATATCTGTATACTTAAGCTTAGAAAATAGCCTGATTTTTCACTTGTTAATCTTCTATCTATAATCAAAATTCTAAATATCCCAATTGCTTGAATGTTAAAGTAAAGCAGACGTAGATCATTAGGAATTTTAGTCAATATTCCGTACCATTAAGGTACTTATTCAATAAATATAATTTTATCTAAAATGTCTTGATTAACTATGACCACACCGCTAATAACCAGCTATAATAAATTTATAAGGGGATCCGAATGGAGAAAATGGGATTTGCATGTCCATACCCCTTCATCAATATTTCAACAATATGGAACAGATGATGAGGAAACATGGGAAGCTTATATTAAGGATCTAGAAAGCTTACCTGTAGAATTTAGCGTGTTAGGTATTAATGACTATTTTTTCCTTGATGGCTATGATAAACTTATTAAAGAAAAGGAAAAAGGAAGGTTGGCGAATATAGACTGTTTACTCCCAGTTGTAGAGTTTAGAATTGAGAAGTTTGCGGGGATAGATTTTAAGCAACTCAAACGAATAAATTTACATGTTATATTTTCTGAAGAAGTATCTGTAGAAACAATAAAAAGCCAATTTTTAAACACTCTTGAGCAGAGCTATTATTTGGAAGGTAGCAGTGACCCATGGACTAGAGCAATTACACATGATAGTGTTAGGGAACTTGGTAAAGCTATAAAAGCTGGAGTGCCTGAGGATAAAAGAAGAGAGTTTCCTTCTGATTTAGATGTTGGATTTAGTAATTTAAATGTTAAAGAGGATAAGATTTTTGAATCCTTAAAGAAAGACTGTTTCACTGGAAAACATTTAATTGCCATCGGCAAAACAGAATGGGCGGATTTAAAGTGGTCAGATGCCTCCATTGCTACGAAAAAATCTATAATCAATCGTGCAAATATTGTTTTTACTGCTGCCAGCTCAGTGGAGGACTTCGATAAGGCAAAATTACAACTGAAGGCTCAGTCTGTAAATGATTTGCTTTTAGATTGTAGCGATGCCCATTATCCCTCAACTTCTACGGAAAAGGACAGGATAGGAAACTGCAATACATGGGTGAAAGCAGATCCTAATTTTGAGGGTTTAAAACAAATTATCTACGAACCTGATGATAGAATAAAAGTACAAGCTTTTAAACCTGATGTTAAAAATGACAGGTATTTAATTTCTGAATTAAATTTCACAGATAATGGTAAGCTATTTGGTAACCAATCAATTTTACTTAATGAAAATCTTAATGCAATAATCGGGGGAAAATCTTCGGGAAAATCTTTGCTTCTTTATCTAATAGCAAAAAGCATTGATCCGGATCAGGTTGAAAGAACCTCTAATAGATTAAAATTTGACGGTTATAATTTTAAGGAAGATTTTGACTTTACAGTTAAATGGAAGAATGGCGAAGACGATACATTCAAAGACCAGTCGATCGAAAATAAATTACATAAGATAACCTATATACCTCAGTTATATATCAATTATTTAGTAGAAAAAAATAACAAAGAGGAATTAAATTCCCTAATTAGAAGTATTCTATTACAGGACGAAGCATTTAAAAAATTTCATGATGATGTTAACGACAAGATTAAAAATGCGAATGTCGAAATAGAGGCCTTATTAAATTCTTATATTCAGATAAGGAATAAGGCACTTGCAATACAAAAAGAGTCAAATGAACTTGGCAAGAGCCCATCCATTAATAAAAGTATTGAAGGTATTCAGAAGCTAATTGCTGACGGACAAAAAAGCTCAAATCTTTCTAAAGAAGAATTTGATGATTACACCCAGTTATCAAGTGAAAAACAAGAAATTGAGAAGAATATCAACGTAGAAATAAAGAAAGCCCAGGTACTGGAAAAAATTTATTCAGAACTGGAAAATAATAAATCCGAGTTGTTAGGAAGTGTCGATGATGACGGCCTTACTAACCGTGGAAAACTGGATAAAATATTTGATGAATTAAATGATGGAACTGACGTATTAGCCGTAAGAGGTAAAATTGTTAGGGACTATGATTTATTACTAACAAATTTGAAAGCAGAAATAAGTAATCAAAAAATTGAAGAAAACCTTGTGAAATTGAGGCAAACACTTGGCGTTTTGAATCAAAATTTAGCTAAATATTTGTTAAAACTTGCTGGACAAAAGGAACTCGTACGATTAACAGAAAGCCTTACTAAAGAAAAAGTCAAATTTGAACAGGCTATTAATCTAGAAAAGCAACTTAAATCACAGCTTGAAGACTATAAAAATAATAGGGAAAGAACCGTTAAATTATTGAAGTGGAGATATGAACTTTATGAGCAAATTGTTTCAAAAGTAAATGATACTAAAAAAAATATAGATGACGAAATAACTTTAGAGGCCAAGTTACTATACAAACAAGAGAATTTTCCCTTTCTCGATCAGGTTAACAAGGCTGCAACGTCACAAGGAAGTGAATATCATAAATTTTTCTTAGATAATAATATTAATTACTCGTTTGTTCCTGAATTTTACTCTCACCAGTTAAGGATAAATGACGACAAGCTTTACCTTGACTCTGATACGTATATTGCTGTTAAACAGAAGGTCTCCTTGGAAGGTGTTCTCAGGTCATTAATAAAAGATTCATTTGAAATAGACTATACTGTTAGTTACAAAGGTGATGATTTACTTAAAATGTCTCCAGGAAAGAAAGGTACTGTATTGCTCATTCTTTTCTTACAAATAAGTTCCTCTGAATACCCAATTTTGATAGATCAACCGGAGGACAACCTTGATAATAGAACTATTTATGAATTGTTATGTAGAATGATAAAGGAAAAGAAGAAAGAAAGACAAATCATCATTGTATCTCATAATGCCAATCTTGTAGTAGCAACTGATACCGAGAATATTATAGTAGCAAATCAGGAAGGGCAAACGATGCAAGAAGAAGCTGGAAGATACAGGTTTGAATATGTAAACGGATCACTAGAGCATACTCGGACACTTGATAATGAAAATAAAGCTATACTCCAGAAACAAGGTATTAAAGAGCATGTCTGTGATATACTTGAAGGTGGTAATCAAGCATTTAAACAACGAGAAAGAAAATATGCAATTAAATAAAATGGTAATTGTAAGATTACAAATTACTCCACCAAGAGTATAAGTGTCTTTTCTGGGGAGTCTGCTATTAGAATGGAGGGCTTTCACTACTTGTCAAATTAACTGGATATATTTGCTTTTATCGGTTGATTATTTTATTAACGCTTATAATATACTCATGGTATTCGGTACAGCTGCCATTTATGGTCTTTCTTTATTGTACGCTGAAAAAATTATTGATAAAGCATTCATAGATAATGGGTATAATGGTCTTAAGGGGCTGTTCATGTCCAAAAAAAGCTATGAAATTGAACTAAATAAGGTTATTCGTATAACTATTGATGAATATCAGCAACAAAATACAAGAACAAAGGCGGGAAAATTTCCTTTCTACCAATCTTCAATCTTGTTTGATAAATTGTCAGAGTACTTTCTTTTCAAAATTGACAATCCTAAATTGGTAGAGGACTTGTTCGAGTCCAATCCAAATATATTTCGTCCCACCGCCGAGGAGTTAAAGGATTTTTATGCATTGTTTCTTGACAATATTTCTAAAAATAAAAAGTTAAAAAAGCTTTTTATTGACGAAAATTATAAAGAGGAAATTTTTAACCAAACTGACAAGATCTATCAACTGTTGAATAAGAGCGATGAGATCCTAAAGAAGGTTAGTGGATTAGAGCGAAAGTTAGATTCTATTGCTTTGGTACGCATTAGTGGAAAATTTGATAGCGCTATTCAGATTGATGGTTATTACAGAAATCAGGGATTAGAAATACATCATAAGCTTGAAAAGTTTTCACCTCGTAAACTAGTAGTGGATCTTATTGTTGACTTTTTGGAAAAAAATTCATGGGTTAACTTGTTTGCTAACATTTCAATGGGCAAATCCCAACTTGCTGTTTTAGTAAGCGAGCGTTTTGGTAGTCGTTTTTGGATTGAGCTTAAAGATATTGATGGGCAGCAAATGATGAGTGTTGTTCTGAGCGAGTTAAGGTCATATTTCTCCCCGGATGATTTACTTATTGACATTAAAGATCTTATTAATCTGATTCCGGAAAATTCAATAATAGTTCTGGATGATTTGCCAAAATTAGACCTTACAAAAAAAGATTTGCTCTCCTTTTTAGATTTGCTGAATTTATGTAAATCGAGGTCTATCCATATACTTTCTACCTCTAATTTCAACCTTCCAGGCACGATAAAAGAGCATTACTCAGACTTTACAGAATTAGATGTCCCATTTTTGGTGCAAGATGAAGTAAAGGAAGTCATGGCAGCCTATGGCAGTAGCGACTTAATCGAAAATGCGCTTTCAAAAGTAATATTAAACCTATCTTTTGGACATCCTACAATTGTGGCTGCGATTAATAGGTTCATGGCAGAGTCAAATTGGAATGTTGATCAAGGGCAACTTGAGAGTTTATTCGCTGGTAATTATGATACGGGTCTGGAAACTGATACTTACGAGAAACTTTTAAAGACGGTTACTGATGAAGATGCAAGAGCACTACTCTACCGATTAAAACTAGTACTTGGTAAGATAAATAATAATGAGATTTCTATAGTTGCAGATACGCTGCCTGGTATTCAACATCCTCATGAAAAAGTGAGTAAACTGGTTGGGTTGTGGATTCAAAAACTGAAAGAAGGAAGTTTTGAATTAAATCCCCTAGTTCGTAAGATCAATAGTAGCCTTCCATCAAACCTTGCCAGAGACATAAACGTCAATCTTGGAAATGATATTCTCAAAAAGAAAAAACTAAATCAATTGGATGCCTATCGTGCAATTTGGTATTTTCTTGCAGCGGAAGAAGTAAATAAAGCAGGGTTTATCCTTAGCATTGTTTTAAAATCTGCACAGGAAAATCCTGAACTGTATTTCGATTGGGGTTTTGATTCATTTTGGTTGAACACAGCTCTTCCTTTGTCAATGGATATCTATCTGAAGGCAGCTATTAGGCTTTTTCAAATAAATCTGTTAAAAGCAAAAGGTGATTCTATCGAATATTTGATGGCAGATGCGGAAGTCATTGTAAAGGAGGCGGCGACCCAAAATGTTAATATTGCCCCAATTGCATTGCAGCTAACAATGTATTTTTCAGGTAAGGATCCAGTAAAATCCAATCATTATCTAACATTAGTGCTTACTCAACTCAAGGAATTGAATGAGGAAGTCTCATTTGACATGGTTGATGATATACCATTGAATACAGAAATGTTAATATGGAACAACCTTTTAGGTGTAAAAAGTGAAGATCAATTTAAAAGTTGGTTTGAAGTGCTAAAGCAACTGGGAGTAGAAAAAATAAAATCATCTTTAAAAGGGAATCTTCATTTTGCTACATCCTTTATTTTTTCTTCAAGACTTTACGATGAAGAAAAAATAAAAGAGATGCCCAATTGGGATGGCTTATTGAGTTATTATGATTTCATAATCTCCGCAGCCCAGGATGTAAAAGATCTATTTTTACTCCCGCTTGCGGTTAAGTACAAAATAAAAATTTTGACAGTACATTTAAATGATGAACTGGCTGCAAAAAAGGTTTTTGAGGATGCTTTACCTCTTGTCGATGGCTCTGAAATAAAAGAATTTGAGTTTATTCTTAAAGATGAGTATGGAAGACAATTGTCTTATTTGGGGCACAAAGACTTGGCGTTACCAATTTTGTTGGAAGCTGAAGCTATCGATACAGCACTGATTTTAACTGATAAAATCTATACTTATTTAGCAATAAATGAGATCTTAATTGACAGCAATCCACCCCAAGCCTTGGTCTTTATGAAGAAAGCAATAAGGTTGCAAGAAGATAACCCATATATTAATGATGTGGAATCTGCAAAGATTTACGGTGAGTATTCTATTGTATTGTGGCAAAATAATAAAAGAATCGAGGCTATTTATCAGATTGAAAAAGCACTTGATAAGGTTGTAAATAGTTATGTTCCAGAAGATGAATATCAGGCTACAATAATTCGCCTTGGTCATGTTTTAAATTATTACCACCATATTTCTAATGACTTAGCTTTGCCTAAAGCGCAGGGAGACGACTATGTAAAGCCCTTTGCCGGCATGTTTTATAAACCATATGAAGGCTTGTTGAGTTCCGGTTTTTATTTTGAACAGCGAAAATTCATGCAGGCATTTTTAATGCTTCAGAGTTTTGAAGCCATTAAAGATTTAGAAATGGCAAAGAAATGGGCTAGAATTACCTACAGACTTTTTGACGAGGAATCTTACAATCCTTTCAAAAAAGTTATGATGAGAGAAACAGCTTATTTTATACTTGATGATGATTTTGAGACTGCAATTAGCCGTGGCTTCAAGTTAATAGCTCCGAATGAGGATCAGGTTATTCAGGATGGAGTTGCTCAACTGCCAGATATAGTTAAGGATATAATAAAAGAACGTCCAAAAGTCAGTTTTGATAATGCAGACATTTACTTATTTGAATATGTCTTTCTTTATATTATCATTAAAATACTCGATAATTATCAAAGAAATAACGACCAGCAGGAGTTTTTAAGATCAATTGATGCCCTATCTGGAATAACAAAATATTTTGTTGACCCTCGTCCAATAGAATGGATTATAATAGCCTTGGAATATTTAGCAGATGATACAAAAACTTTAGATGATATTTTGGGTATTAAGCACGATGTGCCGGATCTTTCTAACACAATCACACTGATGTTATATCTCGTAGCATCCTTTAAAGTGAGCGTCCGAGAGGCTTTTAAACTTCATCTATCATTAATAGGGAGACTAGAAATGGTGTCTACTCAAGTTGCCGGAATTTCTAATTACTATTTCATCGTAATTCCATTTATAATCGAATTCTGGACTAAGACAATTAAAAATAATCCGAAAGATTTTGAAAATTACAGTTTCCTAATTGAAAATGGCTTGTCAAAAGTTGAAGGAGAAAAATTGGATAAAAAGCTTAAGACCCTATTTAGGGTATTGGTTCATCACTTAAATTATGAGCCAAATAAAGATGAAGAGCTGTGGTTGGATAGTTAGATTATTAAAATGATCACGAAAGGTTCTAATAACATCTTTGAATATAAGTCAGGAGCTATTGATCTCCTCGTTCTAGAATAGCGTATAATTGATTCCACGATACTTTGACGATATCAATTTTTGACTATTAATTGGTATTTTCTAAATCGGACCACACAAATCGGTAGTCTATACCCTACGGAATCCGCCTAGTCATGCCTCCCTGATTATCCATGTAACTGAGCAAAATTTTGTGATTCTAAAAATAATTCGTAAATAGGTTCTGTAAGTGAGAAAAGCACATTTTACCCCATAATAGGGTGGTTAGGCTATAAGACTCATAATCTTTTACCCTAGTTTCGCGTTGAAGATACTCAAGCTTTTGTAAATATCTTAATTATTTAAGGGTCATATTATATGATTTATATAGGTATGCCGATGATTTTAAGCAAATCTTCCTTAAACTGGTTCGGTTGTAATATGTCTAAGGGTACAGTGTTCGGAAAAAAATCTCTAATCATTCGTTTCTGGAGCATCACAATTATTAGGTCTTCAGCAAACTTGATCTGAGAGCGATATTGTCTTTTTGAAATCTATATTTATAAGCTCAATCATAGGAATTTCTACCGCCCAAACAATAAGGGGACTGGATGTGAGACCTCTCCTAGCGTCGAGGTATTTGGATAATAATTAAATACTATCCTTACATTAATCGGCAATTTACTTAATTTAAAATATTCAATCTTTTAAAATTTAGGTTTGGATATTCTTCCCGCCGCCTATTTTAAAAATGACCATTTAAGCGATTAAACGCAATAAAATTTGCAAATCCTCAATAAAGTGATTGGAAATCTGTACCTTTGAGAGTACTAAATTTAAGTAAAACCGCCTCCAGTTGCTTTGGAGGCGGTTTTTTGTTACCTAATTTATTGTTAGGCAATTTTTTATTTACTTATAAAAAAAAACGCTTCTGGTATCTATTAGGCGTGGTTTTTTGGTTTTTAATTATCTCAATATGGTTTTGGTTTAAATATTTTTTAAGATATGTTTCCCAAATGAAATCAACCGAAATGCAAAATAACCTAATAATGTTAGATCTCGTACAGCGATCAAAGAAAGGCATATTAGCCGGGCTTATTTAGGTATCACCATCTGGCGGAAAACTTTAGTTTATATGCCTGAATATGAAATTTCGACTTCATTTTTAAAAGAGCTCATTCATGTTTAATAAATGAGCTTTTTTATTGATAGCTACATATTAATACACCCGTAGTGCATTATAAAAAAGGTTGCCCATTTCACTAATAATTAGTATATTATATTGATTACCAAGTCATTATAATTATGAGCAACCTTTTGCGAAAATACGAATTAATCTTGAAGACGTTTAGAGAAATCTCACCGGAAGACGACTTTTACTACAAGCCAATCAAACCAAGGTTGTCTGATTTAGAGCTTATTACGTTGAGT
>DATJED010000017.1:0-41704 GCA_035496935.1 Pelobium sp.
CTTACGGTCTCTACTTTGGCCAGTTCAAAGTAATCGCTGAGCCCTTCTGGTAGTATCAATGATAATAATGTAGAATCCAAAATATTGCGTTTCTACAAAATTATTAAAATATTAATCCTCCCCAACTTTTACGCTTGATCCAGATTAGGCCTAAAAATGTTGTGACTCTGACAGGTGTACGTCGCAAAATTTACTGTATGTTTCTTTTTTTTGGCGTTGGGAGGAGGCTTAAAATTGCCTCAATTTCAGTTAATTTTACTGGAGAGACTATTTTATCAAGCTTTACGAGGGCTAGGCCAACTATTTTACTTATCATTTCCCGTTCCTCTTGAACAAGAGAATATTTAGAAAAGAGCGTATCTGAACGTTCTAGCTGACAGGTTAAGTGGTTTAACTTTTGTTTCATGTTGCTTATAAAAAGCATGTGGTTTTCGTAATCACGGACAATGTTTGTTTTCATAATTATTTCTTCAAGCAATCAGCAATTTTTGTCTTTCGTATTCGTTAAACGTGGCTTCGGACAGATGTAATATTTAAGCAATTCTTTAGGACAGAATAAACACGCTATTCATTAATGTTTTTAAAGACCATTTTTAAAAGGTTTTTGTTTAAAAATTATGTTTCAATGGCTTAGTAGTATTTAAATATAGAATATATAATACGTTAATATCAAATATATTATTCTGATTAGGCATAAGTAATTGATTTATAAGTGAATAATTTTATGACCATGGAAGAGTTAAATAGTCGAATTAAGAATATAAGAGAGTCGAAAAATCTTAGTCAGGAATTTGTAGGTAATGAGCTTGGAATCGGTCAATCTGGCTATTCCAAGATTGAAAATGCTAAGCGGGAACTAACGGTAAAGGAGTTGGTTAAGCTTGCTGAAATATTCCAAATAGGAATATCAGAGCTGATTTCTGAGGAAAAACCAGCTCGTAATGTCCTCAAAGAGCCCGAAGGGCTTTATGAAAAAGCATCCTACGATATGAGCGTAACTATTTCAATTAGCGATGTCAATAAACGTCGCGAGATTTTGGAAATTATGGGGCTAAAGTAACTCACCGAATTTAAAGCAATAATTGACAGTAGAGAAAATATTCAATTAATTTTTGATTATAGAATTATAATTCCGAACATTGCACTCCCGAAAGGGCGAAAGCGTTAAAGCTTTTGAAATAACCAGAAATTCCTAAGTAGCTCAGCTGGTTAGAGCATCTGACTGTTAATCAGAGGGTCCCTGGTTCGAGCCCAGGCTTGGGAGCAACAAAAAGCCTTACAGAAATGTAAGGCTTTTGTTTTTGCATCCTCTCGAGATAATTGTGTTAGTTCTTCCTTTAGATTTCCTCTTTGGCCAACTAAGAAAGTCTTTTTACACTTAAAACTTCCACTTCGCTTTGGGCACCGTCCAATACCCAGTTAACGGTATCTCCTTCTTTACAGCCAACTAAAGCCAATCCAATCTTGCTTAAAATAGATTGTGTATTATTTTTTCTACGAGCTTTATCGGGGCCAACAAAAACAAAAACATGCTCTTGATTTGTGTTATGGTTTTTGATAGTAACTCGCGTATCAACGGTTACCACGTTTTCCGGTAAATCTCTACGTAGCACTTGTTGCGAATTTTTTAATTGAAGTGTTAAAACTTCTTCTTCCACGGCGGTTACTCTTCTTCTTCTGATATGATCTTTTATTAAATCATATACTCCGGTCGTTAATATTATTTGTTGTGGATTTGATGCGATGATATCTTGTGACATTTTTATTTGAAATAAGTTGATACTGGCTTTCAGGTTTTTTTAGACGTCCCAAATCAACAGATGTCCTTTAAAAGAAATTATCTGTTAAATAAAAAACACGGACTGCCAGCAGTCTGATTAAAATTGATGAAAAAATTGCGGGGTGGCTTACCCTGCCTTGGGATTTAGCAGGGCGTTAATTTATAAAGTCCTTGCTACTTTTTAAAAAAGAAGGATCAAGAACATATGCCGATAAACATGTAAAGTTTAAGCAGCAGGCACTTTTAAATAAAAAAGCAGATATGTCCATGAATATAATTTCTTGTTTTATTCTAAGATACGGAATAATCTGAGGTTAGAAAAATCCAATAGCTTTAGAAGCTTCATTTTTCTGAAAGAAATATGCGCTCTTAGGCGCCAATATGCTTATTCTGACTTGATTTATTTTTTTTAAAAACCTAAATATTATACTTTAATGACTTAGACACGTTAATTTTCCTCATCGTCCTCAAAAAAGCTTTCGCTTAAATCGTCAATTTCCCGGCGATCTTTCTTTGTTGGTCTCCCGGTACCACGGTCTCTGGTTAAAACCGGTGAATGAAACATCGATTTATATTTTGCGGTTTCTTCTGGTGGCGTTAAATCGGCGTAAGCCAAAACTGCTTTTTTTGCATCCACTCGAGTGTACAGGAGCTCTAAAACCTTAATAGTTTTCTTTTCAACAGATTTTGAAACTTGGTAAACTTCGCCAATTTTAACCTCGTAACTGGCTTTTATATTGGTTCCATCTTTTTTAACCCGCCCAGCTCTGCAAGCTTCGGTCGCCAGAGATCTGGTTTTAAATAATCTTATCGACCATAAATATTTGTCAATCCTTAATTTCTCTGTCATTAACCAAAAATAACGCAAAATTCACGCTTATCGTAAAAATTCCTTTATTTTGCGGGGTAAAACAAAAAATTAAATGATAGCCGAATTAAAAAAATCGATAGAAGAAGCTTGGGAAGATAGAAACCTGCTTAATTTTAAAGAGTATAGAGATGCCATTGAGCGTGTGATACACCGTTTAGATATGGGCGAGTTAAGAGTTGCCGAAAAAGTTGGTCCAATTTGGCATGTTAACGAGTGGATTAAAAAGGCTGTAGTTTTATACTTTCCAATTCGCGAGATGGAAGAAATTAGCGTGGGTCCTTTTGTTTTCCACGATAAAATGAAGCTGAAAACCGATTACAAAAAAAACGGCGTAAGAGTAGTACCTCATGCAATTGCCAGATATGGTGCACATTTAGCAAAAGGTGTAATTATGATGCCTTCTTACGTAAACATTGGCGCTTACGTTGATGAGGGTACAATGGTTGATACTTGGGCAACTGTTGGTTCTTGCGCACAAATTGGTAAAAACGTTCATTTGAGTGGCGGTGTTGGTATTGGAGGTGTTTTAGAGCCTTTACAAGCTGCGCCTGTTATTATTGAAGATGGCTGTTTTATTGGTTCAAGAGCGATTGTTGTAGAAGGCGTACGGTTAGAACAAGAAGTGGTTTTAGGTGCAAATGTGGTTTTAACAGCATCTACCAAAATTATTGACGTTACAGGACCAGAACCAGTTGAACACAAAATGGTAGTTCCAGAACGTTCGGTGGTAATCCCGGGTTCTTACACCAAAAAATTCCCAGCTGGAGAATATCAAGTGCCTTGCGCTTTAATCATCGGAAAAAGAAAAGAATCTACAGATAAAAAGACATCGTTGAACGAAGCTTTAAGAGAGCATAACGTAGCGGTTTAATTTGAGTTTAAAGTTTAGAGTAGAAAGTTCAAAGTCGGTATTAATTGATGTAGAACTTTTTACTTTAAACTTTCCACTTTGAACTTTTTAACAAGCCTTTTGGCATTATAAAAACAAAGTAAATCAATAGTATAAGCATCAGCTGTTTCTCTAAAGTGTTCTCTACCGTTTGATGCAAAATGAAAAGCAAGGTAATCTCTAATAGAATTGAACGTTCTTTTATCCCTTTATAAATCAAAAATCCGAAAAGCGCTAGCCAAGCTATAACATATAAAATTCCAAACGTAGCCCAGCCGTAAATCACTTGGTTATGGATAAATTTTCGGTTTTCTGGGATTAATAATCTGCTGTTTTTCGTGTATTCCTGTTCTACCGAATTTTTAATTTCACAGGTTCCAACCCCAAACAACCAGTTTTTTTTAGCGATGTCAAAACCTATCTCATTTGCAATTAAACGTTGATTTAAAGAATAATAATTTGGATTGTGGTTAGTGATGATGTTAAGAAGATCTGCTTTTGTATTTTGATACCGGGCGTTAAAAGCTGGGATAAAAATGAAACTTCCTATCAACACTAAAAAGCCAATAGCCAGCGAATATAATTTGATGGACGTTTTTACCTTTAAACGGAGCAGATAAATGAGCATTAACGGATAAAATGCCATTATAGCGAAGCGTAAGCCCAAATAATGAATTAGTGCAATTATCAGTAATAGTAAAAACAGAAAAACTCCACTCTTGTTTCGTTTGATCGTTTCCGCGATGTAGAAAATCGAATATACAGCCAAAAAGCCGACTATATTATGATGGATTCCTAAAATATTGGAAACATTTTTACTGTCATGCGCAAGTTTTATGATTTTTGTTGAATCAAATCCTTGTCGGTAAACCATATCCAGCAAAAGAAACAACGTTCCGCCAATGAAAACCCAATTTACGGTATTGATTGCCGATTTTAGTTTATCTGTTTTATCATCAAAAACCATGAAAGCAAAAGGCAATAAAATTAATGGTGCAAATGAAATTAGAGGTTCGGTGACGCAATCAAGGTCGCCGGTAAATGCACTACAAATCATGATAAGCAGATAAAAACAAAAAAATGCAACTGAAGTGTTTTTATTGCCTCCGCTAAATAATTGTTTTTTAAATTTCAATTGATAAATAACCGCCAGCAAAAATAAAACGATGGTTGCTATTGATACCATTGCTCTGGATACAAAAAAACCAATGGCAAGTGCCAAAAGAAGCGCTATAACGAGATTATTTATTATATTTTTTTTGAACACGCAATTGTTTATTTTTACCCGATAAATGGCGGCTAACAAAAGTGAAATTACAATTTCTGTAATAATATCTACCTATAATCACCCCGAGTGGTTAGAAAAAGTTTTATGGGGATATGAAGTACAGACTTATAAAAACTTTGAAATTGTAATTGCGGACGATGGCTCTGCCGCCGAAACAAAAGATTTGATCGAAAAATTTCAGGCTCAGGGCATACTTTCGATCACTCATGTTTGGCATGAGGACAATGGTTTTCAAAAATCTGAAATCTTAAATAAGGCAATTTTAGCTTCCAAAGCAGATTATCTTTTGTTCTCGGACGGGGATTGTATCCCAAAAAACAATTTTGTAGAGATACATCAAAACAACAAAAAATCGGGCTATTTTATTTCGGGAGGTTATTTTATGCTTCCTATGCATACCAGTAAAGCCATTAAAAAGGAGAATATTCATAATCAGGAGGTTTTCCAAAAAGATTGGCTTTATGCAAACGGGGTAGCAAAAACGTTTAAGATGAATAAGCTGAGTTCATCGGGCTTTTTTGAGAAATTCATGAACTTTATTACCCCAACAAAAGCTACATGGAACGGTCATAACTCTTCTGGTTGGAAAGCGGATATTATTAAGGTAAACGGTTTTGATGAAAGAATGCAATACGGTGGGCAGGATAGGGAACTTGGTGAAAGATTGGTTAATTTAGGAATAAAGTCCATACAACTGAGATATAGCGCCATTGTTGTTCATCTGGACCATAAACGCGGTTACAAAACGCAAGAATCCATCGATAAAAATAAGGCGATTAGAAAAGCTACTAAAACAGAGAAATCTATTTTTACACCTTACGGAGTGGTGAAGAAAAATGAAGGTTAGCCTCGTTATTTCGGTCTATAAAAATACCAAAGACTTAAAGGTTGTTTTGGACGCATTGGCTTACCAAACCGTTCTGGCAGATGAAATTATTATTTCCGAAGATGGCGACAGTGAAGAAATGCGTTTATTTCTAAAACAATATTCTACAGCTCGTAATCTTGTGCATCTGACTCAGCCAGATTTGGGCTGGCAAAAAAACAAGGCATTAAACAATGCGATAAGAAATGCAAAAAACGATTATCTGATTTTTATTGATGGCGATTGTGTTTTGCATCATCGGTTTATAGAAAACCATATTGCTTTTGCCGAATCCGATAAAATTTTAGCCGGCAAAAGGGTAAAGTTAGGGCCTCTTTTCAGCGACAAACTGAGGAATACCAACTTGTTGAAATTTGAAAAGCATTTTGTGTTAAACACATTTGCTGTCTTTAAGGATGGGGTAAAGTTTTTCGAAGAAGCACTGTATTTTAGTCCTGATAGCTTTTTGGGCAAATTGGCAAAAAAAAGAACAATGCGTTGGCTTAAAGGGTGCAACTTTTCTTGCTATAAAGACGCTTTAATTACGATAAATGGTTTTGATGAAGATTATAAACTACCGGCAATTGGCGAAGATATAGATTTGGTTTGGCGCTTTAAAGGGTTGGGCTATCAACTAAAATCGATTCGGAATTTTGCCGTACAATACCACTTACATCATAAGGAAAATTGGGTGTCTCAGGAAGAAAATATTGCCATTATGGAAGCCAAGCAACAAATGAATCTTTTCGTTTGTGAAAATGGTCTCCAAAAATTAAACAAATCTACTTTGTAATAAAAATTGATGAATTTAAAAGATAAAAAAATTGCCATTATAGGGCTTGGTTACGTAGGCCTACCGCTCGCTGTTGAGTTTGCGGCCAAGTATGACGTTCTTGGTTTTGATGTTAATCCAAAACGAATTCAGGAACTTGAAAACCATAAAGATCATACGCTAGAGATTTCTAGCGAACAATTGGCAAATGCAAAAAAGCTGACATTTACCACAGACTCAAGCTTGCTAAAAAACTGCAACATTTTTATTGTCACCGTTCCAACTCCTATAGATCAATATAATAATCCGGATATTACTTTGCTTAAAAAAGCGAGTAGCGTAGTAGGTAAGGTACTTAAAAAAGGTGATATCGTAATTTACGAATCTACCGTTTACCCGGGTTGTACAGAAGAAGACTGTGTGCCGGTATTGGAAGCAACAAGCGGTTTGGGTTTTAACCAGGATTTTTTCTGTGGCTATTCGCCGGAGCGTATTAATCCAGGCGATAAGGAACATACGGTTACTAAAATTTTAAAAATAACATCGGGTTCAACTCCAGAAATTGCAACCGAAATCAACCAACTTTACAGTAGCATTATCACTGCGGGAACGCACCAAGCATCGTCAATAAAAGTTGCCGAAGCCGCAAAAGTGATAGAAAATGCGCAAAGGGATATAAACATTGCTTTTGTAAACGAACTTTCGTTGATTTTTAACCGATTAGGTATTGATACACATGAGGTTTTAGAAGCCGCAGGTACAAAATGGAATTTCTTAAAATTTAAACCCGGTTTGGTTGGCGGCCATTGCATAGGTGTTGATCCTTATTATCTTGCGCAAAAAGCAAAAGAAGTTGATTATAATCCAGAGATTTTATTGGCGGGCAGAAGAATCAACGATGGTATGAGCGATTTTATCGCAGGCGAGGTAATTAAGGGATTAATTGATGCGGATGTTAAAATTAAAGGAAGCAAAGTATTAGTCCTAGGCGTTACTTTTAAAGAAAACTGCCCCGATGTGCGTAATACAAAAGTAGTTGATATTATTTTTAAGCTCAAAAGATTTGGCTTGGATGTTACGGTGGTAGACCCTTCGGCGAATATTAGCCATGTTGAGGAAGAATATCAGATTCATCTAAATAAAATAACTGAAATTACTGATGTTAAGTTTGATGCAATTATTCATGCAGTGGCTCATGAAGAATTTAAATCCTTTGATTTTTCTTCGCATAGTAATTCGCAAACCTTTATTTACGATGTAAAAGGAAGCTTGCCAAAAAATATCATATCAAAAAGACTTTAAAAAAAAAATGAATTCATATATAAAAGCGCAATACCATTATCAAGATATTTCAAAATTTTCATTTTTAATAACCGGAGGAGCGGGGTTTATCGGTTCCAACTTGGCAACTTACCTATTGTATCACGGAGCAAAAAAGGTAAGGGTTTTGGATAATTTGGCAACAGGTAATTTAAGCAATATCGAGCCGTTAAAAGCCAACCCAAATTTTGAACTTTTAGAGGGCGATATATGTGATCTGGAAACTTGCAATAAAGCAATGGAAGGTATCGATTATGTAAGCCATCAGGCTGCATTGGGTTCGGTTCCACGCTCTATAAAAGATCCAATTACTACCAACAAAGTAAACATCGATGGATTTTTAAATGTTTTGGAAGCTGCAAAAAATGCAAAAGTAAAACGCATGATTTACGCATCTTCTTCTTCCATATACGGGGATAGCAAGATATTGCCCAAAGTAGAGGAGAATATCGGAAAACCTTTGTCTCCGTATGCAATTACAAAGGCGGTAAATGAGCTTTACGCAGATACTTTTAGCAAGCATTACGCCTTTCACACAATAGGTTTGCGTTACTTCAATGTTTTTGGTCCTTTGCAAGATCCGAACGGGGCTTATGCTGCGGTAATTCCCCTTTTTTTTACAGCTGCTTTAAATAACAAACCGGCAACGCTTAACGGAAAAGGCGACCAGACCAGAGATTTTACATTTATTGGCAATGTAATTCAGGCAAACGTTAAGGCAATGTTGGTAGAAAATTTAACGCAACATGAAGCCTGCAATATTGCTTTTGGCGAACGTATAAACCTGCAGGAACTTTGGGTTAAAATAAATGACATGCTCGGGAAATCAATAGACCCAGTTTTTGGTCCGCCACGAGCCGGCGATGTACAAGATAGTTTGGCTGATATTTCAAAAGCGAAAAGGGTTTTTGGTTACCAACCAGAGTATGACTTAAATGAAGGATTGAAAGAGTCGGTAGATTTTTACAGAGTTTAGAACGGCTTTTAAACCTAAACTTAACTTCTTAAAAAAAGTTTACGCAGTGCAAATTTAAATAGACTGAACTTTAGATTTTTATCTGCTTTGCTTACCATGTAAAACCAAGGGTTTCCGCGTCTAATGTCACCAGGAATATAACCGAATTTAAAATCCTGTTCCCACGCTACGTAATTAAAACTCAGCTGGTCCCTTTTACTGAAATTTGCAATAAAATGCCACCAACGTTCCATCGTTTTTACAACATCGGGCTCGTTGTGTTTCCTAATTAAAACACCACCTTTTATTAAGCCGTTATTTGCAGGATAATTCTGTGTTTTAAAGGACGCTATCTGTTGATTGATGATATCCAAATCATCCTTTAAAACTCCTTTTTCCTGATGAAGTTTTAGAATGGCCTCATGTTCTTTGTAAATACAATTGCGTGGATCTTTTGCAGTTTGTTGATGGTCAAACACCAACATATGTGTGTCTTTTATGCTTTTAACTATCGACATGGGCGAGGAGACTACCACGAAATTGCCATCAATATAAATGCTGTAATCATACTCTTTTAAATGGAGATGAGGAAGAATTTTGTAATAGCGGTTGTTTCTAATTGGATCGTTTTTTACATGCTCCGGAACAACTTTAACGGTCCATCCATCGGCTACATGCTCACGGTCAGAGAAACAGATAAAATCAATCCCTTCAATTTTTTTTTGGGGATAAAGCTTAACGGCATCTCCGAAAATGGCAGTATAAACAACAACTTTGTTCAGCATTTTGATTACAATTTTTTTAATTCTGTTTAATTGAAAAATAGATTGTAGCAAAGATTGACTAAGATAACATTTACATTGCAATGGCGGATATGATTTTAACTACAAACCCTATATTTGCACATGCTCAAAGAACAAATCAACAAAGCTTTAGAAGTTTTGAAACAGGGAGGGTTAATTCTTTACCCAACAGATACCGTTTGGGGAATAGGTTGCGATGCTACCAATGCCGAAGCTGTGGCGAAAGTTTATGCGTTAAAAAGGAGGGAAGACAGCAAGAGCATGATTGTTTTATTAGATACTGATAACAAGTTGCAAAGCTATGTTTCGGAAATTCCCGATGTAGCTTATGATCTGATAGAATACGCCGAAAAGCCTTTGACCATCATTTATTCGGGTGCAAAGAATTTAGCTAACAACCTGATAAATAGTGATGGAAGTATCGGCATAAGAATTCCGAAACATGATTTCTGTCAACAACTAATTCAGCGTTTCCGTAAACCCATTGTTTCAACATCGGCAAATATTAGCGGGGAAGCAACCCCAGGGAATTTCGTTGAAATTAGCCAAGAAATAATTGAAGGCGTAGATTACGTTGTTGATTTGGAACAGATGGTATCCGAAAGAAAGCAGGCTTCAACCATTATGAAACTTGAACCAGATGGTAAGTTTGTTTTTATCCGAAAATAGTTTAGCCAGCTCATTTTATTATATTTAGATATGCGTATTGAGATGTAAGATATGAGACTGATTTGCTGACGCCGTTAGCAAAGCATTTACTCATTCAAAATTCAATCATACACTTCAAAATTCTATCATTAAAAAAAGCCCATGTTACAAATCCACGAAAACGTTTCTTTAAAAAACTTCAACACTTTTGGTATTGAGGCTTATGCCAGATTTTTTGTGGAAATCAATCATAAAGAAGAGCTAAAAGAACTTTTTGCAGATAACAAATGGCATAACATTAATCGTTTGGTTTTAGGTGGCGGAAGCAACATGCTTTTTACCCGAAATTTTGATGGACTGGTTATTAAAATTAATATCCGTGGAATTGAGCATCGCATCAACCATGAGGAAGTTACCGTAGAAGCCGGAGCTGGGGAAATTTGGAACAATTTTGTGAATTACTGTGTAAACTGGGGCTTTGCTGGTGTTGAAAATTTGAGTTTGATTCCCGGTTCGGTTGGCGCTTCGCCCATACAAAATATTGGCGCTTATGGTGTGGAACTGAAAGATGTTTTTGAAAGTTGCGAGGCTTTTGAAATCGCAACCGGAAATTTTGTGCATTTCAGCAATGCCGATTGCAGATTTGCTTATCGCGAAAGCATATTTAAGCAAGAAAAAAAGGGACAGTACATTGTTTGTAGTGTGAAGTTCAAGCTCTCTACTCAAGAAAACATTAACATTAGCTACGGTGCTATCAGCGCCGAGCTTGAAAAACAAGGGATTATTGAACCAAATATCAAAGATGTTAGCAAAGTGGTTTCAGAAATCCGGGTTTCAAAACTTCCAGATCCTTCTACCATTGGTAACGCAGGCTCATTTTTCAAAAACCCTGTAATTTCAAAAGAAGAGTTCGATCAAATTCATTCGCGATACCCAGACGTTGTACATTTTATTGTAGATAGCGGAATAAAACTGGCGGCCGGATGGCTAATTGAGCAGTGTGATTGGAAAGGCAAAGTTGTAGGTGAAACCGGAACGTGGAAAAATCAGGCTTTGGTTTTGGTAAATCACGGCAATGCTACCGGCAAAGAAGTTTTTGATTTATCGGAAAATATTATCCAATCAGTTTATCAAAAATTTGGGGTAAGGCTGGAAAGAGAAGTTAATATATTTTAAGAAAGTTCATTGGCCATTAGGGACTTGTTGTAGTTGAGTTAGGAGTTTATTAGTCATTGTAAAATGAATAAGATTGAGTGATTGAAGGATTGATAACCATTTGCAAATCAGTCTCACATCTCAATCGCATATCTAAATCTTGATACTTGCTACTTTATATGATTCACTCATTCGAAATTCAATCCTTCACTCATTAACTTTCTCTCAAAATCCCTCTTTTACAATAAATTCCTGTTTAACCCCTAAAGCTCTCAAATGCTTTTCTACAGCCTCCATCATAGGCTCTGGTCCGCATAAATAAAAGTATTTATCGAAATCCAATCTGCAGTTTTTTAGGAAATTTTTATCGATATAACCGTGTTCAAACTCGGTATCTTCTTCGACTGATAAAATATTTATAAAGTTACTATTCAGTAGTCCCGCTAATTCATCTTTTAAAATAATGTCGGCCTTTGTTTTATTAGCAAAAATTAGTTTATTATTTCCTATTTGATTGCTATCGGCTAAATCTCTAAAAATAGAGATGAAAGGCGTAATTCCGGCTCCTCCTGCAATAAACACACCTTCGTTTTTATAATGAATATCTCCCCAAGAATCATCCAAAATCAACTCGTCACCGGCTTTAAGCGATAATAGTTTGTTAGTTACGCCATTATGGTCTGGATATGTTTTAATCACAAATTCCAAATAATTGTGTTTAGGCAAACAGGTAAACGTAAAAGGCCTTTTTTCATTGAGCCAGTTCGGTTGGTTTATCGCAACTTCGGTTGCTTGACCGGGCACAAAACTGTAGCCCTCTGGTTTTTCGGCCCTGATTTCTAAAACATCATGAGTGATTTTTTTGAGAGATGTAATTTTGACGATATGTGACATGATAATTAATTTATTTATTTTGTGCTATTAATAATTGATAGAAACTCGGACTTCGAATTTTCACTTTTAAATTTCCCCGAGAAACTAACCGTTACGGTACTGCTATTGGTATCTTTTATTCCTCTGGAAGCTACGCAAAGATGTTCGGCATCAATCATCACCGCAACATCCTCGGTATTTAAAGCTTCTTTTAGCCCCTGTGCAATTTGTTGTGTTAAACGTTCCTGCACTTGTGGTCTTTTAGCATAAAACTGAACCAACCGATTTATTTTTGAAAGCCCAATCACTTCGCCGTTAGAAATATAAGCCACGTGGACTTTTCCGATAATTGGCACAAAATGATGCTCGCAGTAAGAATATAAAGTAATGTTTTTTTCGATTAACATTTCGTTATAGCTATAACTGTTTTTAAACATCGAAATTGGAGGTTTATTTGCGGGATTCAATCCACTAAAAATTTCCTCAACATACATTTTAGCAACTCTGTGGGGTGTATTTTTCAAGCTGTCGTCAGATAAATCCAAACCCAAAACATGCATTATTTTTCTAAAATTTTCTTCAATCTGTACAATCTTCTCGGTATCGCTCATTAAAAAAGCATCTTCACGCATTGGCGTATCTAAACCAGTAGAAAGATGGTCTTCACCAAATTTATCTACCTCTTCGGCATATATTTTCATAGGGTGTTTTTAATTTTTTCCATTACCCGGTTTACCATTGAATCGCAGTAAATTAGGTTAAATTGGTAAATGTCCTCTTTCGAGTAAATTTTTTCTATCTCTTTTCTAAGCATTGCTTTTGCTCTGCTCAGTCTCATTTTAACGTTATCTTCGCTAATTGCTAAAATTTCCGCAACTTCTGCGCCTTTTAAGTCACTGCTTTCTCTTAACGTAAAAACCAAGCGGTAATCCAGCGGAATTTGTTGCAGAGCGCCTTCTATAACAGCGCTTAACTCCTTATTCAGCACTTTTTTTGTAGTATCTGTATGGTTGTCATCACTAAACATAGGAACAGATTTTTCGTTAATCTCATTTGCTTTCACATGGTTAAAACTCCATTTCTTTTGCTTTTTAAAACAGTTATGAAGCATGATTTTAAGAATCCAAGTTTTAAAACTCGAACGGTTTTGAAAGGTAGCAAGATTGGTGTAAGCATCAACAAAGGTATCCTGCATCAAATCTTGCGTATCCTCATGATTATAATTGTACGACCGTCCTAACCGGTACAAAAACGGATTGTTGCGCCTAATTACCATTTCAAATAATGATAAATCGCCAGCAAGTACCTTCTGTACAAGTTCTAAGTCAGTATATTTTTGAGGTAATTCCATTTTAACCATTTAATAAAAAGCTCTTGCAAGTCTCGCCATAGAAAATGCACTAATCGCCATCACTAAATCCCGTACTGCAACATCCAAAAAGTTTAAACTAAAAATAAGTGTCAGTGCTATTGATGCCAGCCATGCTGCAACAATGTAACCACCAATTTCGGGTTTCTTTAGTACAATTAAACCTGCCACAATTTCTATTACGCCTACAATCATCATAAACGTATGACCTGAAAAAGGCAATAGTTCCAACAAAGTAGGATTAATATATTTATCCCATTGGGTCAATAAATTGGTAAACTTGTCGGCCCCTGCAACAATAGGTACCACTACAAAAACTGCTTTTAATAAGTTAAATGTAGGTTTGATTTTCTGATTTAACGTTAGTGTTTCCATATCTTTTTAATTATTGTTTGTTACTGATATAGAGTTGGGCTGTTGCGAAAAGGTAACAAGAAAAATTAAAAAGCGTCAATTCTTGAGAATTCCTAATTTATTGATAATTTTTTCTCGACTTACGTCATCTCGACGGTAGGAGAGGTCTCACGAGCAAAGTCTACATATAGCATTTAATAATTTACATGTAGGATGTTTCTCCGCCAATTGGCGGATCAGCGATGACGACCGATTTATAACAAAAAACAACTTTTCAACACCTACAAAACCTTCCTTTTTTTTGGTAAATTTGGATTTGCACCGGATTTCCCTTCCGCGATTTTAATTTTCTAATAAACAACAACATACCATAATTATGTATTTAATTTTTGATACTGAAACCACCGGATTACCTAAACGTTGGGACGCCCCAATTTCCGATACGGACAATTGGCCGCGATGTATCCAAATTGCCTGGCAATTACATGATGATATGGGCCGTTTGGTTTCCAATGAAGATTATTTAGTTAAACCCGATGGTTTCAACATTCCTTACGATGCTGAAAAAGTCCACGGAATATCCACAGAACTAGCAACAACCGAAGGGGTTTCGTTAGCAGAAGTTTTAGAGAAATTCAACGGCGCTTTAAGCCAAGCCAAGTTTATTGTCGGCCAAAACCTAGGTTTCGACCGTAACATTATGGGCGCAGAATTTTACCGTTTAGGCGTGGAATCAAACATGCTTGATTTACCGGTTTTAGATACCTGTACCGAGATTACTGCAAGTTTATTGCAGTTGCCCGGCGGACGTGGCGGAAAATTTAAACTCCCTAACTTAACAGAATTACATCAATATTTATTCAACCAGCCTTTCGCAGAAGCACACAATGCCACCGCCGATGTTGAAGCTACCACACGTTGTTTTTTTGAGCTATTAAAACGCGATGTTTTTACCGTAACAGACCTAAATTGCCACGAAAGTTATTTTGTAGAATTTAAAACTGCAAATCCAGAGCCGATACAGCTGGTAGGTTTAAAGCACACCAATTTAAAAGAAGCATCCGCAAGGTTAAAAGTTGCGAACCAAAACGGTGGAATAAGCCAGCAAGAAACCGCTGCTAATTTAGCCGATTTAGCCGATGTAGATTTTGTGCATCTGCACAACCATACGCAGTTTTCTATTCTTCAGTCCACTATTTCGGTTGCCAACTTGGTAAAAGCCGCCGCTGCTCATAAAATGCCTGCCGTTGCTTTAACAGATCATGCAAATATGATGGGCGCTTTCCATTTCGTAAGCGCTGCGATGAACCATAACAAGGCCGCAAAAGCTAAAAACGAAGAAGCCATTGCAAAAGGAGAACCGGCAACAGAAACCATTGTAAAACCAATTGTAGGTTGTGAATTTTTTGTTTGTGACGACCATACAGATAAAAAGCGTAAGGATAACGGTTACCAAATTGTGTTGCTTGCCAAAACAAAAAAGGGTTACCACAACCTTGCGAAAATGTCGTCTATTGCTTACACAGCGGGTTTTTACTACGTTCCGCGTATCGATAGAAAAGTTATTGAGCAGTATAAAGAAGATCTCATTGTACTTTCTGGAAATTTATATGGCGAAATCCCAAATAAGATATTAAATCTTGGTGAAAACCAGGCAGAGGAAGCCTTACTGTGGTGGAAAATCACTTTTGGCGATGATTTTTATATGGAGTTGATGCGCCATGAGCAGGAGGACGAAAACAGGGTTAACCAAACTTTAATTTCCCTAGCCAAAAAACACGACGTAAAGTTAATTGCCACCAATAACACCTATTACTTAAACAAGGAGGATGCCCATGCCCATGATATTCTGCTTTGCGTAAAAGATGGCGAAAAGTTGGCTACGCCGAAAGGTCGTGGACGTGGTTTTAGGTACGGAATGCCGAATAACGAATATTATTTTAAGTCGGGCGATGAAATGAAAAAGATTTTCGCCGATTTACCCGAAGCCATTTCCAACATTCAGGAAGTAGTGGATAAAATAGAATCTTATTCGCTTTACCGCGAAGTGCTACTTCCAAAATTTGATATTCCAGAAGAGTTTTTAGTGCCCGAGGACGAAGAAGATGGCGGAAAACGTGGAGAAAATAAATATTTAGCACATTTAACTTATGTAGGCGCTGCAAAACGCTACGATGAGATAACGCCAGAAATTAAAGAACGCTTAGATTTTGAGCTTGCTACCATCGAGAAAACCGGCTATCCCGGATATTTTTTGATTGTTCAGGATTTTATTGCAAAAGCCAGAGAACTGGATGTTTCCGTAGGTCCCGGCCGTGGTTCGGCAGCGGGTTCTGCGGTGGCTTATTGCTTGGGAATTACCAATATTGATCCCATCGCTTACGATCTCCTTTTTGAGCGTTTCCTAAATCCGGATAGGGTTTCCATGCCCGATATTGATATCGATTTTGATGATGAAGGTCGTGGCCGAGTGATGGATTATGTAATCAATAAATACGGAGCCAGTCAGGTTGCGCAGATCATTACTTATGGAACCATGGCGGCAAAATCTTCCATTCGGGATACCGCCCGAGTTTTAGACTTACCGCTTTTTGAGGCTGATAAAATTGCAAAGCTCATCCCCAACATGAAGCTGGCAAAAATTTTTAATTTGGATGATGCCGCTTTAAAAAGCGCCTTACGTTCTGAAGAGCTGGAAGCCGTAAATCTGCTGAAAGGCATCGCCGAAGGAAAAGATTTAAGTGCCGAAACCTTGCGCCAGGCTCAAGTTTTGGAAGGATCGGTTCGTAATACCGGAATCCATGCCTGCGGAGTAATCATCACGCCAAGTGACATCACCAACTTTGTTCCGGTTGCAACCGCCAAAGATTCAGACTTATACGTAACCCAATTTGACAACTCGGTGGTTGAAAGTGCCGGTTTGTTAAAAATGGACTTTTTGGGCTTAAAAACGCTTACGCTGATTAAGGATACCGTTAAGTTGGTAAAACTGAAAACCGGCATTGAGCTGGATCCAGACCATTTCCCGATTGATGATGAAATGACTTACGAGCTTTTCCAGCGAGGCGAAACTGTTGGAATTTTCCAATACGAGTCGCCGGGAATGCAAAAGTACATGAAGGAGTTAAAGCCTACTGTTTTCGGAGATTTAATTGCCATGAACGCACTTTACCGTCCCGGTCCGATTGAGTATATCCCGAGTTTTATCCGCAGGAAAAACGGCGAGGAGGAAATTAAATATGACATCGCCGCCAGTGAAGAATACCTGAAAGAAACTTACGGGATTACGGTTTATCAAGAGCAGGTGATGCTTTTATCGCAAAGTTTGGCTGGTTTTACCAAAGGTGAAGCCGACGTTTTGCGTAAAGCGATGGGTAAAAAGCAGAAAGACGTTCTGGATAAAATGAAACCTAAGTTTGTTGCCCAGGCTGCAGAAAAAGGTCATGATCCGGTGGTGTTGGAAAAAGTTTGGAAAGATTGGGAAGCCTTTGCGAGTTACGCTTTCAACAAATCACACTCTACCTGTTACGCTTGGATTGCCTACCAAACTGCGTATTTAAAAGCGCACTATCCGGCAGAATACATGGCTGCGGTGCTTTCCAACAACATGAGCGATATTAAGCAGGTGACTTTTTTTATGGAAGAATGTAAACGGATGGGGCTTGAAGTTTTGGGTCCTGATGTGAATGAGTCTTTCCATAAGTTTACTGTAAACCAAAATAACGCCATCCGTTTTGGGATGGGTGCGGTTAAAGGTGTTGGAGCTGGCGCCGTAGAAACGATTGTTGAGAACCGGAAAAATGCTCGTTATAAATCAATTTTTGATTTTACCAAGCGTGTGGATTTGCGGGCAGCCAATAAAAAAGCGATTGAAAACCTGGTATTGGCCGGCGGTTTTGACTGTTTTGAAGCGCACCGGGCACAATATTTTTATGAAGATGGTGGCTCCATTGTTTTAGAACAGGCTATTAAATATGGCGCTAGGCATAAAGAAAACGAGAATTCATCGCAAGCTAGTTTGTTTGGAGGAGGGACAGCTGTAGAAATGCCCGAACCATCTTTAACCGATTGCGAAGAGTGGGGCTTGATTGAAAAGTTGGCGAAAGAGAAAGAAGTAGTGGGCATTTATATCTCGGGGCATCCGTTGGATGAATATAAACTGGTGCTGAACAAGTACTGCTCAAAAGGTAACCTCAATATTTTTGCAGAAATTGATAATGGCGTCGATTTTCAGTTTAAAGTTGGCGGAATTGTAACTTCGGTGCGCCACATGGTAACCAAAGACGGACGAGGTTATGCATTTTTTAAGTTAGAAGGTTATGACGATGCTTTTGAGTTTGCCATTTTTAGGGATGATTACCTGAAATTCAAACATCATTTAGTGCCGAACAATTATTTATATATCAAAGGAAATGTAGGTTATTTCACCAACCCGGATGGTACAAAACGTCACCGAACCACTTTTACCGATTTTTCTGATCTGCGGGATGTTTTAGAAAAGCAGTCCAACAAAATTGATATTCGCTTAGAATTAGATCACATTAACGCTGATTTAATTGGTGATTTGGATGAGATATTTAACACTCATATCGGTTCTAAAAAACTCAATTTTGTGGTGGTGGACAGAAAAGAGAAACTGCAGGTTGATTTGCTAAGCAAAAGCCGGCAGATTAATATTTCAAAAGAATTGTTGTGCAGTTTGGATGAAATGGAATTGGAATATGTTTTGAGTTAAAGTTTCTGAAATCAACCTTCCGAAGTTTTTAAAACCTCGGAAGGCCTTTTAAGTTTACTTTTCAATCCAAGAAATAATTTCATCGTTGGTAGGAACAACCTTTGGAGCGATTACTTTTTCTAACTCCCCTTTTTCGTTGATGAGGTATTTTTGGAAATTCCAGGCTACTTCACTGTCCTGCAAACCATTTCTGGATTTTTGCGTCAGAAACTGATACACGGGGCTCATATCCTCTCCTTTTACCGAAATTTTTTCCATCATCGGAAAAGTAACACCATAATTTTGTTCGCAAAAGGTTGCTATTTCTAGGTTAGATCCCGGTTCCTGATTATTGAAATTATTCGCCGGAAAACCTACTATTACAAAATTTTTGTCTTTGTACTGGTCATAAATGGCCTGCAGATCTTTGTATTGAGGAGTAAACCCACATTTGGACGCTGTATTTACAATAAGTATTTTTTTGCCTTTTAACGTGGAAAAATCAAATTCATTTCCCGTTAGGTCATGTACTTTAAACTGGTATATATTTTCCTTTTTCATTGTTTCCAGATTTTTTTGTGTTGGTTTTCCGTTGCTTTGCGCATGACAATCCCAAACAAGAAAAAGTAAGGGAAGGCAAAGTATTAATAGCGTTTTTTTCATCTGCTTATTTTTATTGAGGTTTATGCCGATTCAGTGTTTTTAAAATCTAAATATATCGCTTATTATGTTTTGTATCAATTAAAATGGCGACAAAATCCAGCAGAAAAAACTTTAATCCATATCAGCAATTCATTAAATCATTATTGCAAAACTAAATATTACCGCTTTTTTTGCCGATATGCTGATTCAAAGTTAAACGAGGCGTTGTTGGATTCTGAAACGAAAAGAATTTTGTCGCTTTTTCAAATCAGTACTTAATCCGGGATTGTCATCTTCAAGTAATCAGTTTCTAAACAATTTATGAAGAAATAAAATCTTTGTACATTTGAACTGTAATAATTAAAATTACAGAATGAATAACGGGAGATTTGCCATATCGTTACACATACTTACATTGCTTTGTAAAAGTAGGGGAGAGCTATTGTCTTCTGATTATATCGCAGGGAGCATTAATATCAACCCTGTTTTGGTCCGTAAAGAAATTATACAACTCCGGAAAGCAGGATATGTTGATAGCAAAGAGGGAAAGAATGGAGGCTGTTTTTTGGTAAAAAAAGCTGAGGAAATCAGCTTGGCAGAGCTTTTTAAGTTGGTTTATCAAAATCCTGTTTTATCACTGGCGAAAAACATTCCAAATCCTAACTGCCCTGTTGGGAAAGCAATAAATACAAATCTTAGCCAATTATATCGGGAAGTAGAAGAGGCCATGTTAAGTAAACTGGCTAAAACAAATTTGGCAGAGTTTTGCAATAAATTCGATTAATTTTTTAAATATAACTGTAACAAATTAAATTACATTAAGATAAATATCATGAAAATAGCAATTATTGGAGCCACAGGTTTCGTTGGAAAAGCTCTTACAACAGAGGCATTAAATAGGGGGCATGAAGTAACTGCCATAGCAAGGAATGTGGAGGGTTTAACGGTAGATAGCGAAAAATTGCACAAAGTAAAAGCCGATATATTTAACATAGAGGCAACTGCTGAATTATTAAAAAACCAGGATTTGGTCATTAGTTCATACAACCCTGGATGGACCAATCTAAATATTTACGACGATTTTTTAGCCGGCTCTAAAGCAATACAAGAGGCCGTTAAAAAAGCGGAAAAAAGGTTAATTGTAATTGGTGGAGGAGGAAGTTTATACGTTGCGCCAGGATTGCAAGTTGTAGATACAGTGGGTTTCCCAGAAGAATACAAAGCTGGAGCTAAGGCCGCAAGAGATTATCTTACCTTCATCCAACAGGAGAAAGAATTAGATTGGACTTTTTTTAGCCCTGCTTTGGAAATGCATCCGGGGATAACAACTGGCAGAACAGGTAAGTTTAGGTTAGGAAAAAATAATCCTGTATTTAATGATAAAAAGGAATCTAAACTGTCAGTAGAAGATTTGGCAGTGGTTATTCTAGATGAAGCGGAAAACCCGCAACATAGAAGAGAAAGATTTACTGCAGCTTACTAAACATCACTCTGGGTATAATTATTTGAAATTTCATTAGCATTAGCAAAGGATGATGGAAGATTAGTCTTGACTCTATTTTTTATCATCCTCTTTTAAAAACTCCAAATTCCATATTTTTTCGGCTTTTCTTCCGATGAGCCAAAAAGATAGCGCTAGCACTAAAAAGAAAACGGCTTTGTGCCATGCATCCCAAAAGTATGCGAAAAAGAGGGTGTATAAATTGATAATAAGGAATGTGGCGCCAAACTCCCGGGCAAGCTCGTTTTTATATTTAAATCCCAAATAAAAGGTTAATAAACATATCGATACAGATAAACTAGCCCAGCCATACATACTGAGCTGATTGACTTTGTACCAGTCGTCAATCCGGCCGAAATTGCCAAAGATAGAAAGCAACCAAAGTGCAACAAAGGTGTATAATAACCCAATAAAGTAGGTGGTAAACTGGAATTCCCTTAGTTTTTTAATATAAGAAAAGGTGAAGGAGAATGCGGTAAGTAAGACTCCAAAACAAACGAACCTAAGCGGATAATTCATTCCTAAAAAATAAAAATTGTTTTTGCTTAAATAGCTGGTTTGTGTGCCAAACCATGCGCCGAAAGAAAATAATGCAAAACTCCAGATTAACCTCGATTTGAAATAGTAACCTAAAAAAGCATAAACAGGTACAGCTACTAAAAACAGTAATGCGTAGTTTTCCGAAGTTTTATCAATGGTTTTTCCTAAATAGGCCAAACCGTTTGCAATTAGTAATACACCAGCGAAAAGCATTGCTTCGTTACTAAAAATCTGTTTCGATTTTGTTTGTCGTCTTTTATTTCCAACAACCAAAAAATAAGCGGCGGCAACAAATGATAAAATACAGATGATAATGTTTGGGGTGCTGTATAGCGATGACAGAATTTTAGTGATTTGTTTATCTAAGAGCAAGGAACCTAATGCAAAAACGCCGCAAGCTAAAGAAATATAAATGGCGTATTGAGCTAGCTTTTGCCAGTCGAAAGATTTTACGGTAAAGCTGTTTTTGAGCTCTTCCGCTTTTTCGGGATTAATAATTCCTTTATTTTGCCAGTGTTGGATGGTTTCTTTTAAAAATTCGGCCTTATCGCTATCAAGTTTCATTGTTAATGTCTTTTACGTACCTCTAATTAGCAAAGACAAAATAATGTAAATTTAAATAAGATTAATACACTTAGCGAGTTCCAACAGATTATGGGTGTTATTTAGTTGCAATCTATTGAGAATGTTTTTACGATGGTTATCTACCGTTAGTGGGCTAATTGCCAATTGTTCAGCTATGCTTTTGCTTTCATACCCTTTTTTCAACAGTTTAATAATTGCCGCCTCTCGTTCAGAAATTAAGTCTTGTGCTAAAATCTTACCTTTGTCAGGATGGTAAGAAAAAATCTTCGGATCCTTTAACCCGATGATATGCCTAACATAGCGTTGTTTAGTTTTAAACAGATGGGTACCATCTTTCCAAAGCATTAAATGAAAATCCGACGGGTCGGTACCGTTCAAACGTATGTTGCAATTAGAATATATAAAGCGTTTTTCTTCGTTAGATTTTGTTTTAAAACCCGCATTCACCAAATAAGAGCTTAAATGCCTTTGCTCTCTGTTTTCTGGCAACAATTTGCTTAGGGCTAATACGCTTTTCAAATGTAGTTCAGTTTCTTGGTAATTTAAATCTCTTAACCAAGCAAAACCGCCCCAGCTATTCACCTCCTCGGCAGTATAACCAGTAAATTCCTCAACATTTTCAGATATATATAAACTTGTAGATCGTTTTACGTCCAGTATCTGAACAACTATGTTACTGTGTTCCGCTATCATAGTGGTCATCATAGAATTCACAAGATTCATTGGGAATTCTAAGCGAGGACTGGGCGAATCATAAACCTCCGCCCAAACGGCAGCTATTTTTCGCCAAATTTTAGAGATCTGGTAATCCTCTGTTGTTTCCATTGGTTATCTCGTTTTTTTAAGATTTTTTAGCCGGTTGAGGGCCAGATAAAATTGGTGGTTAATAATGTTGTTCTCGCAAATCAATAAAATTTACTAGCGTAAAATTAAAAAATGAGTAATAAACATTTTTATTTTTTAGAAAGTTGTACAATGGTCATATGATTTGTGGTTCTTTTACAAATTTTAAAAACCAGCAAATATACTAGCTGAATCAGCTATTGTCCGCTTATTTTTTTGTGTTTTTCTTTGTCAAAAGAAATCTCGTTGCCAACAAACTTCTATACTTCAAAAGTCTTTCAAATAATTTTTTCAAATATCACATATTAATTCACATAAGCTTATGATAAATAGTTTACTAACTTTCTGGGTAGCAAAAAATAGCACTTCAAAACTGGCGTTGCTCCTCATCCTTATGCAACTAAGCTTTGTGGCGCTTGCCCAACGCGACGATTCACAAATTACAGGAAAATTCACGCTAGAGACTACTTCCGATTTTAACGTGAAACTTTCTTGGAATGCCAATTTGCCTTATTACGACAGAGGCGGAGCAATTGCGTGTACTAGTAGGAGACATCGCATTACCGGTACAGACCTAGGAGTGAGTGGTAAAGAATTTGTGGTTAACTATCAAGAAAATGCTCCCTCTGCCGGCTTCTTTAATTATGAATTAGGCCCCAACAGTAGCGGATATATTCAGGTTTATTATGATTGGGGATCGCCATCCGGAGGATGTACATTTAAATGGGCTTACTCAAGCTTATTTTATTATATCCCCAAAATTAAAGCGCCAACAAATTTATCGGCCACGTTTACTGCAACTCCGGCGTTTAATGTAACGCTTACGTGGCTAAAAGGTACTGATATTTCAGATGATAAAATTCAGTATAAAATCAAAAGAAACGGAACCGTTATAGCAACTGTAGAGGGAAATCAGCTAAGCTATAAAGATTTGACTGTATTGCCCGGAGTAGCTTATAAATATGAAGTTGCAACTATTGTTGGAGATAATGCTCCTACTTATTGGACTCGCGATGAATCCTCACCTACTGCAGGATCCTCTTTTTCAATAACTCCAGATGCGTACCCAGTTACAGCAACTACGAATCAGCGAAATGTAGTAAAGTTGAAATGGCCGTCTTTTAATACGCTAAAGGGAATTGAAGCAATAAATGTTTATAGAAACGGGGTTCTAATTACTGATATTACAAAAACAGCCACAACTTACAATGATAGTGATGTAGCTCCTGGAGTGTTTTACAATTATTATTTAAGATTTGTTTCTGATGGCAGCAACCCAGGTTTAGATAACTTTCAAACAGCTGCTACACAGGGACGCTCCTTACCTAACGGGAAATTTAGTGGTTTTGTTAAAGGACGCACAAATGCAGGTGTTGCAGGTGTTAAAATATCCGCATACTCTAAACTTAAATTAGCAAATGGTTCCGGCGGTACAGATTCTGTATATCATTATTCCGCAACTACAGACGCAGACGGGTACTATGAGATACCAAATATCTTTTACGGTGAAGGCGCTTCATTTTTTTTAAAACCTAGTTTTCCAGGCTACAACAAAAAGCGTTTTGATCCAGATTCACTTTCGAGAAACCTAGCTTTGGATGATTATAATATCAGAGATATAAATTTTACAGATACCGCATCATTAGCCATTACGGGTAAAGTTTATTTTTCTCCAATAATAGATTCAAACAACGTGGCAATCAAATTGCCTTTAGCCGATGCTGAGGTTTGGCTAGATGGTAAAAATAGCAATGTTAAAAGTAAAGCGGACGGTTCATATAGTGTTTCTGTTTTGCAGTCGGGAACTCACACGGTAGAACTGAAGTTTAAAGATCATCCTATTTTTGGAGCAGGTACCACCACTCCAAGTCGAGATGTTACGGTTAATACGCTTGTTTCCGATATTAATTTTGAGGATACGAAAAAGGATACGCTACGTATAAAAGTTGCCGCAAGTTGCGATGCACCCATCGGCGAAAGCGTAAACGTTATTGTAAACTCAAAGAGCAATGGCGTTACAAATGCAGGTGAGACGTTACGGTATAACCAAAAATTCACTATCATTTCAAACAACTTTCAAAGCAGTCCGCACCCGAACCAAACACAGCGTGGGGTGATGGACTTGGTACTGCCGGCTACGGGCTACCAAGTGCAGGTTTCGTTAATCAAAGAAAAAGACGCACAGGGCCAGCCTATGATAAATTCAAACAAGCTGGAGTACTTTAAACAAAATTATGCCTTGCTGGAAGCTAATCTTTCGGTACGAGATACCATTGTAGATTCCGTAAAATATGCTACGATAATTCAAATTAAACCGGATACCATTAGAAGACCGGACGGCAGATTAGATATCACACCTGGTAGGGAAGAAACGGTTTACATGAAAAAAGCGGTAAAGACTGCTAAAATACCAAGCGTTGATTTTATTTATCATGATAAGTTGAGATTAAAAATAAATAATGATAACTCCATATTTGCCGATTCTTTGTTTATTACCAGCGCAAATAAGTATAAGTTTTTGCTTGAGCAAGGAACCAAACCTTCGGTTTATATCAAAATTCAAGAATTTTACGAATACGCAGGCGTGTCTTATCAATGCGATTTAGATACAGGTTCGGTTTACATTTACGATAACATCTCTGATATTGCCAACCGGCAAGATTTTAAATTGGATTCGTCCGGCGTAGTTAAATATACGCTCAACGTGGGCGAACCTGTTTTAGAAGCGCCGTTTGAAAAGTCTTTTCAGATAGTTGGCAAAATAGGTGCTCGGCAAATTTCAGCTGGGTACAGTGCAGTCGTTCTAGGAGAGAAAGCCAGAACGGCAACATTTGTAACAAAAACTCCCGAATTGCCGTTTTTCGTTTTGCATGACCCTCCAGGAGACCGTTCTTTTGCAACGATACAAAAAGGCACAAGCATTACTACAACCACAACAACTGCTGTGAGTATCGGTGGCGGAGACAAAGTTTTTACTGATCTAAAATTAGGTTTTGGTTCACGAATACCTTTTGTTGGGGGTGTAGGTACCGCCGTAAGATTACAGGCTTCTTTAGAGGGGGGGCAAGATATCGATAATTCCACGGGTCTTACAGTAACGACTACTTTTGATGAAACCTTTTCCACCTCGGGAGAGGAAACTTTGGTGGGTGCAGATGGCGATGTTTACGTGGGTGCTTCCTTAAACATGATTTATGCTTTAACAGATGTCATCGGGTACAACCCCATAAAAAAAGAAATTGAGCGGGACACATCCCTTGCTGTAGATTACACCGGATTTGCTACTACCTTTTTATATACGGAGCATCAAATAAAAAACACCATAATTCCACAATTAGAAACTTTGTACAGTATTACTAAAACCGCATTTGAAGAAGCGAAGTTTAAAATTCAATCTGGTGACAAAACAATCTCTGCAGATGCGGTAGAAGAAATGAATAAGAGGCAGTTGGAAAATAAAGCAAGTATTGAAGCATGGAAAAAAACCTTAGCGGACAATGCGCTTACCCGGGAACAGGCGAAAGGAAGGATACTTCCTCCCGACACAGATGGAGTAGTTGGTGGAAATATATCTTTTAGTGCCGGTGCCATTTACGATAACACCTTAACCATAGATAGTTTAAAAGATGAAACCAGAACTTTTTCAAATTATATGAATGCAGAGGTGGGACCGGTGCTAGAAGTTACTGCAGGTGATTTTAACTCAAACACAACCGGCTTTTTGGGGCAGTTTAGATTTACTGGACTAAAGGTAAACTCTGGAGAAAAACAGAGCAAAGTAACCACAACATACCATTTAGAAGACAATGATGTCGGTGATTTTTTCTCTGTTACTTTGGCTGAAGACAAAGCTTCGGGCACACCGGTATTTAGAACTAAGTCCGGAACGTCAAGCTGTCCGCATGAAGAAAACACGCAATACAGGCATCTTCCGGCAATTCAAATTGAAGGTACAAGCGAACAGCGTAATGTACCATCAGATCAAACAGCAAAATTTGAAATAGCCATCGCAAACAGGAGTGAAAGCAACGAAACGGTAGAATACGCCATTAAATTGGATCCGGCAAGCAATCCTTTTGGCGCTCGTGTATTGGTTGCTGGACAGGATGTTACAAGCGGTAGCGCAGTTTTTTCAATACCAACTGGTAAAAGTTTCAAACTACCTGTAGAAGTAACCAGAGGGCCGTTATCAAGCGTCTATGAAAGTCTTTCCTTATTGATTTATTCTATTTGTGATAATTCCTTAGCCGATATTTCTGGGGACGATATCGCCAAGCCTAGCGTTAAGGTCAATGCATACTTTCAAAACAAATGCAGTACAGTTGATTTATTTATTCCGGGCGACAATTGGGTAGTTAATCAATCTAACGGAAACAAGCTGTTTGTAGCCTTTAGTAAATTTGATGCTTCGGCTGCATCGCCTTTAACAACTGTTGGACTGGAATATCGGAAATTAAACACTGATTTTGACAATAGCCAATGGACTACTGCTGCCACCTTCCCAAAATCAGAGTTAAAAGACAAGTATTACGATTACGCTTTTGACGTAAGCGGCCTTCCAGATGGCAACTATCAGGTGAGGGCTATTGCTGTATGTAAAGGTGTTGATGTAAATTATTCGCCGATTTATACTGGTAAAATTGATCGGAAATCAGCAGTTGCATTTGGCTTACCATCTCCAAGAAATGGTATTTTAACACAAGCTGATGTAATTGGGGTAACTTTCAACAAAGATATTGTGTTTAATAATGCTGCAAAACCGATTATTGCAAAGCTCATTAGTAAAACGGACGGTAAAGAAATTCCGGTTAAGGTGATTAGTGATGGAAGGAATTTCGAAATAATACCAGTAAATGCGGACGCATTGAATGCTTACGAGAACGAAGAGTTAGTTGCAAGTCTTGCCAACCTTGTAGATGCGAATGGGAACACCGTGAGCGATAGTATTAAATGGAACTTTGTAGTTAACAAAAGCTCGGTTTATTGGAACCCGTCTAACGTAATAGTTAACGCCACTGAAAATCTGCAAAGTTCGTTTAGCGCAAAGCTTATTAATAAATCGGCCTTAGTTCAACGGTTCGAGCTTATTAAAGTTCCGGTTTGGTTGGTGCCTTCCTTAAAATCGGAGAATATTGTTCCGCGGGGAGAAATCAACCTCAATTTTGCAGTTAATAAAAACCTTAACACCGGCTTGTATAAAGATACTGTAATCGCCAAGATTGATGGTAAAGTGCAGTACTTATATGTTACCGTAAATGTGTTAAAGGAACGACCAAACTGGACAGTTAACCCAGCTGATTACAAATACAACATGGGATTAACATTACAATTTAGCGTCAACCAAACCGATACCCTTACTTCCAAAGATATCAACGACAAAATCGCTGTGTTTGTGGGCAATCAAGTAAGAGGCGTTGCCAATCTCCAATATGACGAGGTTCAGAAAAAATATGTTGCCTTCATTACGGCATATTCAAATAACACTTCCTCAGAACAAATGAGTTTTAGATTGTGGGATGCATTTCCGGGTATCGAATATCAATCGAAAGAGCGATTAACGTTCTTGTCCAACAGCTTAATCGGCAGTTTAAACAGTCCGCTGGTGATGCATCCGGAAGGAGTGTACCAAACTATCCCGCTAAAGCAAGGTTGGAACTGGTTTTCTTTGGATGTATTAAATAATGATTTTAGTATAAAGAATATTTTAAGTTCCTTAAAATCAAAGGAAGGCGATGTTATAAAATCTTTAAACGATAACAGCGCCTACAGCCAGTACTCAGAGCAATTAGGTTGGGTAGGGAATTTGGATAGTTTACAAATTTCTTCTAGTTACATGATTAACGTAAGCAGGCCCGATACCATCAAAGTTTTAGGAAATTTTATATCGGAACAGTACAACGTAAAATTAAATAAAGGCTGGAATTGGGTAGGTTATCCAATGCCAATGAACATGGAGCTTGGCAATTATTTTAAGAATTTTAATCCCGAGGATGGTTTAAAAGTAGTTAGCCAGGATGAATTTGCAAACTATAATGCTACCACCAAAAGCTGGGAGGGAAGTTTGAAATATTTACGCCCAGGAAAAGGGTATCGGATTTTTACAACGCAGGATAATTTCCTGATGCCGATAGTTCCGTATGATCCCGCTTTAATTGGCAACTCAAATACCTTTGCAGTTACGCCACAGTTTGTTCCTACTGCGAAACAAATTGTCAATAACAGCCATTCTTCTGTGGCTAGCACAGTATTTAGCGGCTTAAGTGTTAACAGCTCTTCGTTTGAAAACAGTATGTCCATAACATCAGTGATTAACCAAGGCGGTACAATAGTGGATAATGCGGACAATCGTTACGAGCTATATGTTTATATAGATGATAAGCTTGTAAGTATTGTGAATCAAACCGATTTACCAAACGGGGCTTCGGTAGGTTTTTTACCGGTTACCAGCAACTCCTTGCAAGAAGGGAAACCCATTGTTGTTAAGGTTTATGATAAGGTTACCAAAAAATTATACACAGCCCAGTTAATAAAACCTGCCACAGTTAAAGTGGCATCAGCCAAAGGCAAAATTAAAGTCAACGGCAGTTTTGCGCAGCCCAATGGAAGAGCCACGCTGGCTACCGATAAAGACTTATTTCAGTCGAGCGATCAGATTATTGGTTCTGTAGAAGATCCTTTAATATTGGTTTTAGAGGGAACTGCGGATATGGCAGCAACAAGCCAGATCGGAAAAAACGAAATTACTACCAATGATTTGATAAACTATACGCTGAAGATCAAGAATGACGGTGATGATGTTGCGTTGGATGTAAAGTTAGTAGATTTATTAAGTGAAGATTTTGATATCGTCTCTCAGGATGGCGGGCTGGCGTACAATTTTATAGATAGAACGCTTTCCGCTGATTTTCCATCGATCAAAGTGGGAGAAGAAAAGCAATTTAATGTGGTACTTAAACCAAAAAAAATCGGTGTACTAAGCTTAGGAGCAGCGAAAGTTAACGCTAGAAATGATATTAACGCAGAGAACAACGCCGTTAATCCAATCTTAATCACAGTATTAGATCCACGTTTTTCTTTAACAAAATTGGTGATACCAACGCTATTCACACCAAACGGAGACGGAATAAATGATGTATTTAAAATTGTGGGATTAAACGAATTTTACAGTTCAAACTCCTTAATGGTGTTTAATAAAAACTACAATCAGGTTTACAACAAAATCAATTACCAGAACGACTGGAACGGAGGTAATTTGCCGACAGGGTCTTACGGTTATATTTTGAAAGTAGTTGATAAGTACGGTGAGGAGCAGGTATTTAAGGGTTATTTTTCAATTATTTATCAATAAATCACTACAAACAAGTCATGAAAACATTCATAAAAAAAACAATTGTAGCTGTTTTATTATTAACGGCGAGCGTTAATCTCCTGTTTGCGCAAGAAGATTTACAGGGAGGCCAATTCATTTTTGATAAAACGTTTATAAACCCTGCTTTCTCTGGATTAGATAATAAACTAGAGACAGATTTACATTATCAAATGCTCGGCGGGGGACAGGCAACCAATAACGCTTACGTAATTTCTGCTGGCGCAAACATTCAGTTAGAAAAAGCCAAATCGGGCATGGGCATCAACGTAATCCGAAGTACTTTTGGTAATGATAATTATACTGTTGGTTATATTAATTATGCATATCACCTCAAGGTTTCCGAGCAAACAATGCTCTCATCATCGCTTAGTTTGGGAATCCAACAGTATGACATTGATTTGTCTGGCGCCATTACCTCGGAAAACAATGATCCATTAGCGCAAAGCAGTGTTTACAACAGCAGATTGAACGGGAGGTTTGGGTTTTTAGCGAGTATCGAGAAGAAATATTACTTTGGCGCCTCATTCGACAATATTTTTTCGCAGTATAAAAACCGCGATGATTTTGACAATGCTACGCCCTCGGCTTATCGGAGAATAAGCATGTATTTATTGGCCGGGGTAAATATGCAATACGATAGTGGAGTAGTCTTTAATCCAAGTGTATTGTATATCAGCAATTTTGGAGGTATAAGCTATGCCGATTTGAATTTGATGTTAACCTTAAACAACACGGTAAGTTTTGGATTAGGTTTCAGGCAGTCGTTAGAAAATAGTAGGAGCGCAGAAGCAAATAGTAATAATTTGAAGAACTTTTCCCGATCGTTAATCCGACCGATGTTTCAGTATCAGCTTAACGGTAAAAAAGACAATTTAAAAATTGGTTACTGTTATAATTTTAACGCTAACCGCGATGTTGCGATAGGACATTCCTCCCATGATATTAGTTTGGTGTTCAGTTTACCATTATCCCCCGAAGCTTTATAGGATTGTTTAACTTAAAGCCGCATAAAATTTATTGTGCGGCTTACTATTGGTTCCTGTGGTGAAAATACGCCAGCGTTGCCAACATGTCTTTTCCAAGCTGTGTGGCCAGTTTTTCTAGCCCTTCAAATTTTATATCATGGCGAATAAAATGCAGGAAATTTAACGTTAGATTTTGGTGATAAATATCGCCCTCAAAGTCAAAGATATTTACCTCAATATTCTGGCTCATCCCGTTGATTGTTGGGCGGTGACCTATGTAGGCCATTCCCTTATAAATCTGAGATTTATTTTCGAGGTTTTTTTTACTCGTGGGTTGATAAGGATTGTAGAGCTCTTGATTTTTATTCCTTGATTCTAGAATTTCGATCGTAACGGCATAAATTCCATCTGATGGGATAAGTTTATAGCTTTCCTCAATGAACAGGTTTGCGGTAGGATAACCTAGAGTTCTGCCAATTTGATCGCCTCTGATAACTTTTCCCGATAAAGTAAACGGATGCCCCATTAAATCGTTAGCAACGTCAACATCACCGATGTTTAATGCGTTTCGAATCCTGGTGGAAGAAACGGCGAGGTCGCGAACATCTTCTTCCGGAATTTCGGTTACGTTATATTCATAAAGTTCCGAAAACTGTTTCAACTGCGCCAAACCGCCACTTCTATCCTTCCCAAAACGGTGATCGTAACCAATTACCATTTGTTTCATCCCAATTTGCTCAATCAAAACCTCTTTTATGTAAGCTTCGGGACTAAGGTTTGAAAAATCTCTTGTAAAAGGTGTAATAATTAAATGATCGACACCTAAATGATGCAGAATATTTGCTTTTTCTGCCATGGTATTAATCATTTTTAATTCATGATTTTCCGGGTTCAAAATCATCCGCGGATGCGGAAAGAAAGTTAAAATAACGGACTCGCCACCATTTTTCTTAGATTTTTCAACAAGTTCTTTAATAATTTGCTGATGCCCCAAATGTACTCCATCAAAAGTACCAATGGTAACCACCGCGTTTTTTAAGCGCTTAAAATCTTTTATATGATGATAGATTTGCATTTTATTTTAAGTCCGCTGTTAGGTGTCGGTTGTCCGAAGTCTGAATTGATTTGCAAGGATACTTTACTCAGCATTCAATCCTTGCGCTCATTCAAATTCAGTCATTTATTCAATCCTTCCATCCTTCACTCATTCAAAATTAACTAAACCCTTCTTCATTCTTAATCTCTCGCACATGGTTCACCAGCTCCATAATTTCAAAAGCATCTTCGATTTTAAAATTGCCACTTCTGGTTCGCCTAAGTTTTGACAGATGCGCCCCAACTCCAAGCTTTTCGCCGAAATCTTTTGCTAAAGAACGTATGTAAGTTCCCTTGCTACAAACTACTCTAAAATCTACTTCCGGGAGTTCTATTCTAGTAATCTCAAATTCGGTAATACTTATTTTCCGTGGTTTCAGTTCTACTTCTTCGCCACGTCGGGCTTTTAAATATAAGCGTTCTCCGTCAACTTTTATTGCTGAGTGCGCAGGTGGATACTGCTCTAAATCGCCGATAAAATGCTTGCAGTTATTTAGAATTAAATCTTCTGTAATATTGGCAATATCGAAGGTTTGGTCTATTTCAGTTTCTAAATCGTAAGATGGCGTGGTTGCACCTAAAGTAAAAGTGCCGGTATATTCTTTTTCTTCGGCTTGGAAAGTGTCGATTTGTTTAGTAAGCTTTCCGGTGCAAATAATTAACAATCCGGTAGCTAAAGGATCTAAAGTACCGGCATGCCCAACCTTTAACTTTAGCGGTTTAAAAGAATTCCTCAGTTTGCCCACAACATCAAAAGACGTCCATTTATAAGGTTTGTTCAGCAATAAAACCTCGCCTTGGGTAAAATTAAATTTCGGAAATACTTTCTTTGGATTTTCTTCGCTCATGCTTAGATCACTTTCAAGCTATGGCCGCTTAAAATCATTACAATAATAATAGCACCAACGATAATTCGGTAAATCCCGAATAGGCGGAAGCCATGTTTTGTTAAAAAATTAATGAAAGTTTTAATGGCAATTAAGGCTACCACAAAACCAATTACATTTCCAATTAGCAATAGATTAAGCTCTTGTGAGGTAATGGTATGTCCGTCTTTATAAAAATCAAAAAGTTTTTTTGCGGTGGCTGCAAACATAGTTGGCACTGCTAAAAAGAACGAAAATTCTGCGGCTGCTCTACGGGTTAGTTTTTGAGTCATACCACCAATAATTGAAGCTCCTGATCGGGAAACACCCGGAATCATCGCTAAACATTGGAAGATGCCAATTTTTAACGCCGTTGGGTAGCTAATTTTATCTGCATCATCAACATCGGCATCTTTAAACCAATTATCAACAAAAAGTAGGATAATTCCGCCAATTAAAAGAGAAACTGCAACCGTCATCGGGCTTTCTAAAAGTTCGTCGATTTTATCGCTAAAAAGCAAACCAAAAATAACGGCAGGGATAAAAGCAACCAGCAACTTAAAATAGAACTCAAATGTTCTGAAAAATCTTTTAAAATATAGCACAACAACCGATAAAATAGTACCAAGCTGAATTGCAACGGTGAAAAGTTTTACAAAGTTGTCTGACTGGATGCCCATTAGAGAGGAGGCAATAATCATGTGCCCGGTAGATGAAACCGGTAAAAATTCTGTAAGGCCCTCAATAATGGCCAATACAATTACCTCAAAAATGTTCATCTAGCTTTTAGATCTTTTCTTTAGAATTGCAAAAAAACCTAATGCAAAGCCGCCAATAACAACAATTGGCGCCAATATAATTTTTCTGAAACTGTAAATATCGGTAGTGCCGCTCATTAAAATAAAGCCGATAATAACTACCACAATGCTGGCAATCATTAAAATGTAGTTTTGTTTTTCAAAAACAAAATGTGCTGTATTGTTTTCTGTTGAACTTGATTTTTGAGCCATGATTTTATCTGTATAAATCGTAAACTTTAAGTTTTAAATATTTGGTTACCGCAAAATAGGTGCTTAGCCCCGAGATTAAAATTCCTACGCCAATTACACCTAAAAATACCAAACCAAATTCATAATAGTTGGTTAAAATAACCAGTTCGGGAATTTGCTGCTGCGCAAAATATAAGGTAAGGATCAATAAAATTACAGCAATTAAGCCGGCAATAAAGCCGTGTAAAATTCCGTAATTGATAAAAGGTTTGCGTATAAAACTACGGGTTGCGCCCACCAGTTGCATACTTTTTATTAGAAAACGTTGCGAGTAAATAGCCAAACGGATGGTGTTATTTATTAACCCAACGGCTATAATCAACAATACAAAACCAAAACCCAATATTACAATTGAAATGGTTTTTATATTTTGGTTAATCATATCTACCAATGATTTTTGGTAGCGAACTTCGTTAATCATGGGGTTTTTACGCAGGCTTTTACTTAAAACTTCAATGCTTTCGTTATTGGCATATTCAGCTTTCATGTAAACATCAATAGAAGAAAGTAACGGGTTATAACCTAAAAATTTAATAAAATCTTCGCCTAAATCTTTGGTTAAATTGCGGGCTGCAATTTCTTTACTGATATATTGCGTAGATTTTACGTAATTATTTTTTTCGATTTGTTTCTGTAAAGCTAAAATATCAACTTCCTTTGTCCCCTCGTTAATAATTACATTCAACACAATGTTTTCTTTAACATAATTAGATAGTTTTCTTCCGTGGACGATGATAAGCCCCAATAAGCCCACCATTAGCAACACCAAAGAAATACTTACAACGGTAGAAATATAAATAGTTTTAGTTTTCTTAGATGCTCTGCTGTCTTCAAATTCTTCCATAAAACGATAATTATGTTGCGAAAATAATAAACCTTATTTTAATATAAGCATCAATCCGGTATTTAACTATTTTTCACATTTGCAAAGTTGCCTAAAAATAGTTGGCTGACTTATTTAAGCTACAATCCTTTTTGTACCGTTTAACACTCTCAGTTAATATCTACATTTTTTATCGGGTGTTATTTAAAAATGTTTCATGAGATTTAAACATTTCACGTTTAACGATGGTGCTGTTTTTGGCATTTTAGTTGTTTTTATATAACCAAACATTATTCATACATCTTAAATAAAAAACATCATGGCAACACAAAAAAAATCAAACGTATCAGAGGAAATGAAAAATTCAGAGTTTCATAAATTTTTCATCGATGAATTAAAAGATATTTATTGGGCAGAGAACCACCTAGCTAAAGCACTTCCGAAGATGAAAAAGGCTGCTACCAGTGATGAACTGGCAAAAGCTTTTGAAAAGCATACACAAGAAACAGAAAAACATGTGCAAACTTTAGAAAAAGTGTTTGAACTTTTGGATGAAAAGGCAAGCGGTAAAAAATGCGATGCAATGGAAGGGTTAATTGCTGAAGCAAATTCGGTTATTGAAGATACTGACAAAGATACAATGGTAAGGGATGCCGGTTTAATATTGGCCGCACAAAAAGCAGAACACTACGAAATTGCAACTTACGGAACTTTACGCGTGTTTGCAAAAACAATGGGGCACACAGAAGTTTACGATTTACTCACAAAAACTTTAGAAAACGAAAAAACAACAGACGTTGCTTTAACAAAGATTGCAGAGTCTTTTGTTAATGAGGAAGCGTCAGCGGAATAATTTTCATTTACCTATGAAAATTTGGAGTCGGCTTCGTGGTGAAGCCGACTTTTTTTAAAAGCTATTATAATGAAAAAGTTATATACGGCAGTAGTTACTGCAAAAGGAGGGAGAGATGGACATATTGAATCTGCGGACGGGGTGATTGATCTCCAAATGAAAAAACCACAAGCTATGGGCGGCGAAGATGGCTTTGCAAACCCCGAACTGCTATTTGCGGGCGCTTGGGGAAGTTGCTATTTAGGCGCATTGGGCTCAGTAGCAAAACGTGACGGTGTTGATGTTAGTGACGCTACTGCCGAAGTTCACGTGAGCTTTAACCAGGAAAGCGAAGCTTCTTTTCAATTATCTGCAGAAATTCATGTACATATTCCCGGTTTCGAGTTGGAAAAAACACAAAAACTTGCCGATGCTGCTCATAAAGGCTGTCCTTATTCAAAAGCAACAAGAGGAAATATTGATGTTTTAGTAAAAGCAGTTTAATACCGTTTACCAAAAGTATAAGCCATAATGCTTCTGTGTTGGGTTTATACTTTTTAATTTATCATTTAGCCTCCAAACGATTAATAAAATTTTCAAAAACTGGAGCATCTTTATATTCAACGTCGGCCTCGATGGTAAAATGCCACTATGGAAATTAATTGGGCATTTTTCTCTCTTTTAAAAAATGTATCCTTAGATTTGATTCCGTAAATAAAATCCTGTTTAACGGTGGTAACATCCAAAACAGGTTAATATTAAATTTTCAATTCCTTAAAATGAGTAAAGCAGTATCTGATATTGGCGTGATTGGAATCGCCGTAATGGGCGAAAACTTAATCCTTAACATGGAGAGCAAAGGTTTTCATGTAAGTGCATTTAACCGTACAGTTGATAAAGTTGAAGACTTTGTAGCAGGCAGAGCAAAAGGCAAGAATATTTATGGTGCGCACACTATAGAAGATTTCGTGTCTTCTTTAAAAAGCCCGCGTAAAGTAATGTTGATGGTTAAAGCTGGTAAGCCTGTTGATATCTTTATCGATTTATTGATTCCATTATTGTCGCCAGGTGATATCATTATTGATGGTGGAAACTCTCATTTCCCCGATACCGAACGCAGAGTAAAATATGTAGAAAGTAAAGGTTTGTTATTTATTGGAGCGGGAGTTTCTGGTGGAGAAGAAGGTGCCTTATTAGGCCCATCTATTATGCCGGGCGGTTCACCAAAAGCATGGCCTGCGGTAAAACCAATTTTTCAAGGCATAGCTGCTAAAGTTGACGGCGGTGTTCCATGTTGCGATTGGGTAGGCGAAGGCGGTGCCGGTCATTTTGTGAAAATGATTCACAACGGTATCGAATACGGCGATATGCAATTGATCAACGAGGTTTATCAAATCATGAAAGACGTTTTAAAAATGTCTGCTGATGAAATGCATGAAGTATTTAAGGAGTGGAATGAGGGAGAATTAGATAGTTATTTAGTTGAAATTACCCGTGATATTTTCGCTTTTAAAGATACTGATGGTTCGCCACTTGTTGATAAAATTTTAGATACCGCAATGCAAAAAGGAACAGGTAAATGGACGGGCACTGTTGCGTTGGATTTAGGTATTCCATTAACATTGATTACCGAATCTGTATTTGCAAGATGTTTATCAGCATTAAAAGATGAGCGTGTGGAAGCTTCGAAAATTCTAACAGGACCTAAGCCAGTTTTTTCTGGAGACAAAAAAGCAATGTTAGATGATTTAAGAGATGCTTTATATGCGGCTAAGGTGATTTCATATGCACAAGGTTATCAATTAATGAAAGCCGCAGCCGGGGAATTCAAATGGAATCTTAATTACGGAGGTATTGCTTTGATGTGGAGAGGTGGATGTATTATCCGTTCCAGATTTTTAGGCAATATTAAAGAAGCTTATGACAAAAATCCTGATTTAGCTAACTTACTGTTAGATCCGTTCTTTGCCGAAAAAGTAAAAGCACACCAAGCTGGTTTAAGAAGAGTTATTTCTGCTGCAATTATGGACGGTGTACCTGTTCCTTGCTTAAGTGCGGGACTAAATTTCTATGATGGTTACAGAACAGAACGTTTACCTGCAAACTTATTACAAGCACAACGCGATTATTTTGGTGCGCATACTTACGAAAGAATAGACAAACCAAGAGGCCAGTTTTTCCATACCAACTGGACTGGCAGAGGTGGGGATACTTCTTCTACTACTTATGAAGTTTAAATTTTCCATTTGTATTAAAAAAGAGAATGTCTCAAAAATAAAATAGACAGCTTGAGAATCGCTTAACGAAGACGTTCTCCAACGCCTGTCCAAATAAGTTGATAAAAAAGAGGCTGTTCTCGCTTTTTGAGACAGCCTCTTTTTTGTCGAAAACGTTTGATTAGGGGAACTTTACCGCGGGGTAATTTGCTAACGAAACGGTATTTAAAGTTGAACTGTATTTTGCATTAATGGCTTTAATAAAACCATTGGCTACCACTGCGTAGCCTTTTTGTGTTAAATGCACTCCGTCCAAAGAGAACGCATTTCCTTTTATAAATCCCGAATTAAATTCAACACCGTCAATAGCCACACCATCTCCTTTAAAAGAGTTTAAAAAAGTGTAAGCATCAAATAACGCCAAGCCTTTGGCCTCTGCAACGGATTTGATAGTGGCATTATAGCTATTTACAAAATCCTGAGCAATTGCGACTTCTGCCTTGTCTAACACCTGATTATCTGCTATTGGATTTAGAGGACTTAACCCGTATCCGTTTACGCCAATATCTGCGGTTTTAAACGTTAATACTATTAAATCTTCATTAGTTGCCGGTCTTGCCGAATGAAGACCAGTAGTGGGATTTAATGCGTTTATGAGTAAACTATAATTAGTGGTTTGAGGATTTGCTTTTAAACCAGCATTTATAGCTGCAACGGTTACTGTGTTGAAGTAAGGAATTGCAGTTACGTCAGGAATATTAGCAACAGCACCTTTTTGTCCTTGAGCGGTCAATGTTGCAATAAGTGCATTATAAGCCTGTGTGAAATTAGTTTTTGAGGTTAGGGTTTTTGTTGGGTCTCCGGCCGATACCCCACCATTAGTTGCCCAACCTAAAACATCATTATTACCTAACCAACAAGTGAAAAAAGTATGGTTTCTGCCACCGGCAAATTGCAGATAGGTTTTTGTGCCAACTTCTACATCAGGCAATAAGCGTTCAAAATAAGGGTTTTGAGCACTAAAACTAACAGCAAACGGTGATACGGCTAAATCTAACCGCATTCCGGGAACACCAAGGTTGTTTATCTCATCAGTATATTTAGTGAATTGCTTAGCTGTGTTTCTGTAAGCAAGTTTGTCTGTTACTTGAACTAGTTTTGGAGATCCATCGGCGTTGAAACCATCAAATCTTAAATAACCCGAACCGTTACTTTGAGCTTCGGTAAATAAAGGTTGTTTAAAATCGCCACCACCGGCAGCTTTCATCTGCTGAGCAATAATATTCGGATACGAATTCAACTGACCTTCAAGGTAAAGTCCACCATCAGCATATCCCGAAGTTAAAGAGTTTCCGATTGCTATATATTTTGTAAAATCTGCACCTCCTTTACTTACTGCTGGCGCATCAATTTCTGTTTTACAGGCCGCTGTGATTAAAATTAAACCAGCAAGCACCAACTTTAAATTGTTATATTTTTTCATTTTGTATGTCCTAAATTGTGATTAAAACTTGTATGATATGCCAATTCCTGGAATGTAAACGTGGGTTTTAAAAGTCCCTGCTAAACCGCTTTCCATATTTGTTTGTGTTCTTTCTTTTACTGCTTCGTAAAGGAAAGAAAGATCAACCACAAACTTTTTAGAGAAGCTATAACCTAAGCCAGCGGATAAAATCAATCGGTTTGCATCTGGCGCTTCGGGCGTTACGTAGCCATCTTTAACCGGTGTAAATGCATAACCAATACCTGCCCGTAAAGCCAGCTTCTCAGTTTGTTGTTGATTAATACCTAATTTAAGAGAAGCACCATCGCTATAATTTCTTGGTGATTTAGTATCTGGAACAGTAGCATTATTATTGTAATCAAAAGCTAATTCTTTATATACGTTCCAATGCACCCAGTTTATGTCAAAAGCAACAGTTGTTTTTGCAGAAGGATAAAATCCGAAGCCTAAGCTCGTTGTAGCTGGCAATGGCAATTCTGCATCAAATTTTGTAGGTAAGCTAGCTGCGGGAATACTTGAAGGGAATTCAAATATTGCATCTCCGCCATTTAATTTGGTCACCACTTTAGAGCGGTGCGTTACGCCAATTGTAATTCCAGAAAGCGTTTTAAAATAAACACCAGCATTCCATCCGTAGCCTTCTCCAGAACCTTTCAAAGTCGCTTTGCTGTCCTGTCCGTTAGATTGCGTTATTGGAACCGCTCTTTGTAAATTCACGTCGCCGTGGTTATAAACAAAACCTGCCCCAAAACCTATATTGTCGGTAATTTTAACGCTTATGGTAGGTTGTATATAAATAGCTTTTAAATTAAGCGATATTAAGGAATATCTTCCAGACCACTGGTCGCCCCAGTTTACTAAACCACCAAAAGGCGTGTAAGCACCAATTCCTAATTTATATTTGCCAGATTTTGGTCCCCATACGGCATACGCTTCAAAAGGTGGCGCTATCTCATTTTTATTGTTTTCAACCGTCGATGATCCTGACTGTAAAAAGGCAGATTTAAATAGCAGAGGACTAACGCCTAAATTAATCTCATTATCCTTTAACATGCTAACGGCTCCAGGATTAAAAAAGATAGATGAACCATCCATTACCGTACCTACACCGGCGCCGGCCATACCAATTTGTTTTTGGCCCTGTAAATTTACTTGGAAGCCCTGTGCAAAAATTGTGGCGGGCATTGCTAGGCAAGCCCCCAACAGTAGTTTTTTTATCATAAGAGTTTTTTCTTAATGGATTAAATAATTTGGTTTAACTGGCTTTAATAAGCCCTTAAATTTATTATGTAAGCATAGTAATTTATTATGCTAACATAATAAATTAAAATATCAAATGGAAGAATAATCTGTAGTATTTTATTTCAAATGATACAAATTATTAAAACCTATAAAAATGATATAAAGTTGATGCCAAACTTTTGGATATGAGGATTGTAAAACCAGAGTTGCATCTTTTTTTTAATCGGTAAAAACATTTTAAAAAATCATGTTTGATTTTAACTAATAAAACGTAATTTTGCGAACTCAAATAGAAAAGCCCTAATAGGCTAAAAAACAAGGGATTTTAAAAAAAATACCATAGAATATGCCAAATATTGGAAAAATAGCGCAAATCATCGGTCCAGTTATCGACGTTAGTTTCTCTGCAGAAGATGCAAAACTTCCTAAAATCTTTAATGCATTAGTCATCACTAAAGAAAACGGACAAAAAATTGTTTTAGAGGTTCAACAACATTTAGGCGAAGACAGGGTAAGAGCTGTTGCCATGGACTCCACAGATGGTTTAGTTAGAGGGATGGACGTTGTAGATAGCGGTGCTCCTATTAAAATGCCGATTGGTGAATCCATTAAAGGACGTGTATTTAACGTTGTTGGTGAGGCTATTGATGGTATTGAAAATATTGACAACACAAACGGAAAGTCGATCCACAATCATCCTCCAAAATTCGAAGATCTTTCAACCGAGAACGAGATTCTTTTTACAGGAATTAAAGTAATCGATTTGTTAGAGCCTTATGCAAAAGGTGGTAAAATTGGATTATTTGGCGGTGCCGGTGTTGGTAAAACTGTATTAATTCAAGAATTGATCAATAATATCGCAAAAGCTTACGACGGTCTATCTGTGTTTGCTGGTGTGGGCGAACGTACTCGTGAAGGTAATGACCTTTTACGTGAGATGATTGAAGCAGGTATTATTAAGTACGGTGATGCATTT
>DATJED010000018.1:0-273047 GCA_035496935.1 Pelobium sp.
AGATCTGCTGACTGCCCTGCTAAACGTTAAAAAAGAGTGCCAGCATAGCTTAAAAGCACAACCTTTCCGTAACCGATAAATTCCGCCTTGGCGCTTGCGGTAACGGCGAAGAAGTAAAAGCACTAGCGTTGTAGCAAGCGGCGCAGCGGTGGCTCTTTGTTACTTTCCAGCTAATGGGAAAGTAATAGCCTTTCCGGCGGCAATGAGCCGGGAGGAGATTTAAAAGAAGACAAATCATAAAATTCAAGATAAAATAAAAGGTGCCAATACCAGACACGGTAGTGCAAGAAACAAATAGATCACTACGTCGTTACCCTCCTCGTGATGACGGGCTGAATGGAAAGGCAGTGCAAAAATAGGAGCGCCCACAAACAAACTAAGAGTACAACCTTTCCGTGACCGATAAATTCCGCCTTGGTGGTTGCGGCAGTGATGCAGAAGTAAAACCACGACCATTGTAGCAACCGGCGCAGCGGAGAGTTTATTCAATTTATAATAGTTTTTCATTGGCTTTCATGTGTTCGCTCCGCTCGGGTTTGGTGACTTTTTGCGGAAAAACTGCGAAGCATTCATGAGGACGAAAGAAAAACAACAAAAAAAACCGAATAATTGCAAAGCACTCTTGAATGCCTCAATAGCGGAATGCGGAAGATTTACCGGGCTCCAATCCAAACATTCTAATGCCGAGATCTGCTGACTGCCCTGCTAAACGTTAAAAAAGAGTGCCAGCATAGCTTAAAAGCACAACCTTTCCGTAACCGATAAATTCCGCCTTGGCGCTTGCGGTAACGGTGAAGAAGCAAAAGCACTAGCGTTGTAGCAAGCGGCGCAGCGGTGGCTCTTTGTTACTTTCCAGCTAATGGGAAAGTAATAGCCTTTCCGGCGGCAATGAGCCGGGGAAATTTCAATGATAAAAATAAATTTCAAATAAAAAAACGCAGGGTCGTTTGCAACAGACCCTGCTTGAACGTCATAAGGGAGATACTGGACGCAGAAAAATCCTATTACAAAAATATATCTTCTCCCACCCCTCTCCCACAATCCTTCGAGAAATACCCCTGTTTTCCCGAAGCCGTCCCGAAGCGGTCTCGAAGAAATATAGGAGAATGTGGAAATATTCGGCAAAACCCGGCAAAGTTCGGCAATGAATTTCCGAATCCTTGTTTGGAATAAACTACCCTTCTACATTTGGAGCAGACAAAAGACCTATAGCGCTATAACAGAAGCTTTTGCATTTTTTTAATCATTTAAATTTTAACATCATGGGAAAATACACACAGGGCATATTAGGTGCCTTTTCAGGAAAAGTTGGAACCGTAATCGGTTCTTCATGGCGGGGCATCAATTACATGCGGAGCCTGTCGCCGAAACGGGGAAATGCCAACGCCAGCGAAAAGCAATTGGAGCAACAGGCTCGTTTTGCAATGATCACTGCTTTTTTAAATCCGGTAAAGCCTATTCTGGAGATCGGTTTTAAGAACTATGCTAATGGTAAAACCGGCTATAACAGTGCGCATTCTTATAACCTTAAAAATGCGCTGACTGGCATTACGCCAAACCTAGAAATAGATTATAGCATGGTACTGCTGAGCAGAGGCGATTTGCCGGGAGTTACTTCTTTAGCTGCGACATCAGATACAGCAGCAACATTGAATCTGGCCTGGACAAACAACGCAGGAAAAGGAAAAGCGAAGGATACCGATCAGCTAACAGTGGTAGCTTTTTGCCCAAGTTCCGGTGAGTCTGTTTATGGTTCGGCGGAAGCAACCAGGTTGGATGAGGTGCTTGCGTTCGAATTGCCGGCAGAGTTTAGCGGTGAGACTGTGGAAGCCTATATCTTTTGGTCATCGGCCGATGGCAAAGATATATCCAACAGTAAATATGCAGGTAGCGTAGCCGTTGCCTAAACACCCTTAAATACAGAGGTTGTCTAAAAAATAGTGTTATGTCAGGCTGAGCGGAGTCGAAGCCTATTCAATGCTACTAAGGAACACATTCGAACTCAATTTATGCGAACTGTTGTGCCTTTTTAGACAACCTCTTTTGAAAATAATATAACAAAATTAGAAACCATGAAAGTATCACTCACCTACACACAGGCCATGAAGCTTTATAAAAAAGATGCCGTGGCAATTATTAAGGGACTGCCTGCGGGCAATTTTAAAGTGGCCAGAGCCATACTCTACCATTTTTTAGCGAAAGAGAAAGAAGTGCTGTGCAACTGGTATTATGGCTTGCAGATGAGCTTGCTCAGCGAAGCCGACTATTGCTTATTGTTAAAAAGTAAAAAACCGGCTCTTTGCTTTAGGGTATTGCTGAAAAAGGGGCTAAACCGGATTCAGTTACGAAAGCTGAAAGAGGATTTAATACAACTGCTACAGGACCGATGCATCCGATATTCAGGCTCGTGGCATAACGATGGCGAACAGCGTTATAGACTAAGGCTTTACAGCCTCCCGATAGAGCCAGCTTCCGATAATTTGGCTTATTGGACTGATCTGGTCACCGGTCTGCCTCTTCATAGGAATTGAAATATCGAACTTAAAAGGAACATTGTTCAACAAATAAAACACCATGACAACTTTCATCATTAATAAGTACAGGCTACGCAGTTTGCTGCCTGTATTCAACATGCACCCTGTGCTGTTATTGCTGTTGACCGGAATGCTGATCAACCAAAGCCTTCCTTTATGGATTTACCGTTTAGACCCCACCGCCGCCCTGCCCGATGCTGGGGTCTGGTCATTGATCTTATTATCTATTTTGGTATTCCTCATCCTGTTATTATTGAACGCCTATCTGTTCAGTGACATCTTAAAACGGCTGGGTCTGCAAGGGATCAATAGCATGGTTTCACAATTTAAAACATTAACATTATGGCAACAGTACGTATTTTATTGGGCATCCTTTGCCTTATTGCTCTTGGCGGCTATCGGCTGCCTAATGGCCATCTGCTAAGTGCAGAGGAGCTTAAGCGGGAAAAACTGGTAACCATTGCCCGGAAAGAAATAGGCATTCGCGAACAGAGCGGGCGCAATGACGGCGAAAGCGTAGCGGCTTATTTAGCAACGGTACGACTAAAAGAAGGTCAGCCTTGGTGTGCCGCTTTTGTGAGCTGGGTATTTAAGAAAGGAGGTTATGAACAGCCGAGAACAGGTTGGAGTCCGGCCTTGTTTAACCCAAAAGTGAACACCAAAAGCATCCAAACCGGAAATGTGTTAGGGATATGGTTCCCAAACCTGAAACGTATTGCACATGTGGGATTGGTAGAACAGCAACAGGGAAGCTGGATCATCAGCATTGAAGGGAACACTAATATTGCCGGGGGCAGAGAAGGCGATGGCGTTTACCGTAAAAGGCGACTGGCAAAAAGTATTTACGCTTACGCTGATTGGTTAAAAGGAAGAGAGGAAACCAAACCATGAAGAGGATGGCTTTAATTTGGATGCTTTTCTGTTCGAGCTGTGCAGTTTTTAAAGAAAAACAGCGGGTAAAAACAGATTCTTTGTTTCAAGAAAATTTGGAGGCACAATGGGAGACCGATCAGCAACTGAAAAGCAGTATTTACCAAACAAGGGAAGGGCTAAAGGTAGATGAAGTGTGGATACATAGCGACGCACCTTTTAAATGGCAGATAGATAGCGGTTTGTTTGGAAAAGCCGGCAACTACCAGTTTTATCTGATCCATAAAGAAAAGGATTTGGCAAAGCAAATTCAGGTAAATGAGCAGAAAGCCACCGGTGCAAGTGAGCAAAATAAAAGCGAGGTACGGAAACGTTTAGAAAAAAGTAAAGCAGTTTCCACAGTGCATCTGCCATTAACCATTGTTGGAGGACTGATCATCGTCGTTTTTGTATGGTTTTGCTGGCGAGGACGGAGGTATTTGTTTTAGGAAAATACTAATGAATACAATGCGTATTAACCACCCTCTTTGATTCTCCCGCCCGCGGGAGATACAGCGTGGCAAGTTCTTCGATTTATATAAAATCTTGCGGCAATGAGCCGGGGAGATTTTAATATTAGACTTCTTTTTTAATAGAGGAAAAACCGCAGGGTCTTCTGCGAAATACCCTAGGACATAAATTGTAAACTTATTTTAGGACAAGACAATTTATAAAATGAATACAAAAAAAGCAGGTTCCTCTGCGAGAGAACCTGCTTAGACGTAATAGATAATGTCAGATTGAGCGGAGCCGGTTTGTCTGGCTGAGCGAAGTCGAAGCCTAAAACAACTTATAACCAACACTCAAATGCAATAAGCTTTGGCGTTGCCCGTCGTTTTTATTAATGTCCTGCAAACTGGTTTCGTAACGTAAATCAACAGATAAACTTCCTAAATCTACACCTGCACCAATTTGGCCATTGGTAACATAATCTCGGTATTTATAAAAATCCGGATCGGTAGCTTGATTAAAAGCACTGCTGTTTTCATCTAAATTAAACTGAAAAGCTGGTCCGGCCATAATCCTGAAGTTTAGTTTATCGGTTCCAAATTTAGTTCCCAGCAAAAGCGGAACATCAAGCGTGGTAAACTTCTGCTTCGTTTTAAACGTTGAGCCTCCGCTTTCAAACTCGATTTTAGAACCCTTTGTTCCTAAATAAATTTCGGGCTGTAAATAAAGTTTTGTGCCAATGCGAGCCCAAACTCCGGCCTGATAACCCAATATGCCGTTTTCATCAAACTCATTGTTTTGAGCTTTGATGGTGGTGTAATTTAAACCCGCTTTTAATCCTAGATTAAATTGTGCAAAAGCTCCGGCAGAACCTAAAAGCACTAAGCAGGCCATCATAAATAGTTTTTTCATAAAGTGGTTGACTTAAATTAATAAAACCCGAAAAGCAAATAGTAAATACCATGCCAACATATTCGTTATGATTACGTGAAGGGAATTAAAACTATAAATTTTCTAATTCGCAACCAATATGTTATTTTTGTGGCAAATAGATACCATGGCAGAGATTACCATTAGCAATACAGACTGGGACAGACTAAAAATTAAGCTTAAGAGAAAGTATAACCATTTGAGCGATGAGGATTTAGCTTTTGAAGCTGGGCAAGAAGAGAAGTTGATTAATCATTTGCAGGAACGTTTAAGGCGTAAAAGAGAATACGTAGTTTTTACACTTAAAAAAGGTTTATTAAATATCGAGAACAATCGGTTGTAAGCTTTAAGCACCGCTAAAATAAATTCTGAGGCATTAATTTCTAAAAAGAGATTGATGCCTTTTTATTTTTAGAAAACCAATTTGTTAAGTTTATATAACCACCCCCTATCTAGCTAGCACTAACCATCATTCACCGCTGAATTCGCCCTTGGTCTTTGCGGTATAGGTGAAGAAATAAAAGCACTTCCTTCCCTAGCAAAGGGCGCAGGCGAGAGTTTATTCAATTTGTTTATTGTTTTAAAAGGCTTTCATCTGTTCGCTCCGCTCGGGTTTTTGGTTACTTTTTTTGCGGAAAAAATTGCGAAGCACTCTTGAATGCAAACAGTGAAATAAACAAACAATGAAAAAAGTCACTGCCACTGCCCGGCATAAGGGCAGAAAAGACTGTGCGAAATTGCCAAGGATACACATCACAAAGTCGATAATTTAAATAGCACTCAAAATTCTCCAAAAAGTCTTATTCAATTTTGTACATTTAAACTCAATTGTGCGCTAATGAATGTGATAAAAAAACATATAAAACTCTCCCTAGGTTTATTACTGATAGCCGGTTTAACCTTTTCTTTCAAGGAAGACCTTTTTCAGATTTCTAAGAACCTGGATATTTTTGCTTCCGTTTACAAAGAGTTGAACATCAATTATGTTGATGAAGTAAATAGCTCGAAACTGATGCGCACCGGCATTGACGCCATGCTGGAGAATCTGGATCCTTACACAGAGTTCGTTCCCGAGTCGGAGATTGAAGATTATAAAATGAAGTACGTGAGCACACAATACGGTGGTATTGGGGCGGGCGTAATTCATAGAGATGGCAAAGTTTTTATCTCAGATCCGTTTGAGGGTTATCCGGCACAAAAAGCCGATATAAGAGCGGGAGACGAGGTCATTAGCATTGATGACCAAAAGATTGTTGGCAAAAGCAACGACGAAATTAGCCAGCTGCTTAAAGGTCCAAAAGAAACGCCTATTAAAATAGTTGTTGAAAGAAATGGCAAGGTTATCGAAAAGCGCCTTTTTAGGGCCGATATCAATCAGCCAAATGTGAGCTACCACGGCATGCTTGCAGATAACATCGGTTACATTAAGCTGGATAAATTTCTGGAAAACTCCGGGCAGGAGGTAAAGGATGCTTTGTTGGAGATTCAAAAAAATAATCCAAAAGGTTTAATCCTGGATTTAAGATATAACGGTGGCGGTATTTTGCAGGAAGCAGTTAAAATAGTGAACCTTTTTGTTAATCGGGATGTGGAAGTGGTGGTACAAAAAGGTAAAAATCCTGATAAAACCATCAGCTATAAAACGCCAAGCAATCCCATTGCAACTGATTTACCAATTGTAGTATTGGTAAATAACCGGTCGGCTTCTGCTTCTGAAATCGTTGCAGGTTCGTTGCAGGATTTAGATCGGGCAGTAATTGTTGGTCAGCGCAGTTTCGGGAAAGGTTTGGTACAGCAAACGTTTAATTTGCCTTACAATAGCCTTGTAAAAATTACGGTGGCAAAATATTATACGCCTTCCGGCCGATGCATACAAGCTTTAGATTACACGCACCGCCATGATGATGGCTCGGTAGATAAATTACCGGATTCTTTATTATCTGTATTTAAAACAAAGGGCGGGAGATCTGTTTATAACGGTAGCGGTATTTACCCCGATTTTTATGTGAAACCCTTCGAATATCATGAAATCACTCAGGTTTTGGTGACCAAGTACCTAATTTTTGATTATGCAACCGAATTTGTAAGCAAGCACCCTAGTATTGCGTCGGCAGATAAATTTGTTTTGAGCGATGCTGAATATCAAGAATTTGTAAACTACCTGAATAAAAAGGATTACAATTACCAAACGGCAACAGAAAAATCTTTAGTTGATTTAAAGTTTGATGCCGAAGACGATAAAAAGTGGGATGCGATAAAAACGGATTTTGAAAATCTAAAAAAGAAAATAACGACCAGTAAAGAGGCAGATTTAGTGACTTACAAGCCGGAAATTAAAAGAGTTTTGGAAGGTGAAATTGCGCAACGTTATTATTTTGATAAAGGCAGAACTACACAAAGCTTCCAGTACGATATAGAACTTAAAAAAGCGATGGAGTTGCTGGCCAATAAAAGCTTAATGGCAACGGTATTGAACGGTGAGGGCACTTATAACACCATTGGGCAACCTAAGGTAGTAAATGCGCAGGCGGAGTAAACAGAAAATTGTTAAACGGCTTAACTGGCGCTCGTTTGCAACGAGTGCTTAATATGGGTTCTCTATTTTATTGAGATGAAAGTAGAATCTTCATTTTTTCTGAAAATAAAGGGCTGAAACATGTACAGCTACTTTAAGTACTCGTTGAAACGAGCGCAATTTTGAGATATTAAAATATAAACCAACTAGCAAATTAGCTCTAAAGCCTATATAACTATTATGAACTTTGCTATAAAAGAGACCAAAGATGTTAGGCAGGAAGATATAATCGAGCTTTACAAGGCAAATCATTGGTCTTCTGCAGAAAAACCCGAGCAGTTGTACAAAGCTTTGTTAAATTCACATTCTTTCGTTACGGCTTGGTATCACGAAAAACTCGTTGGATTAGGAAATGCGCTTTCTGACGGACATTTGGTTGTTTATTATCCTCATTTGATAGTTCATCCCGACTTTCATGGAAAAGGTATTGGGAAGCTTATTTTAAAAAGATTCCAAGAAAAATATGTTGATTTTCATCAGCAGATTTTAGTAGCAGATGGAAAAGCAATAGATTTTTACGAAAAATGTGGATTTGAACGAGCTGGAGAAACAAAGGCAATGTGGATTTATCAAGGAAAGGATCATTAGTACGCTACCCTTTCATGGGCAATGCTTGCTATTATTTTCAAGTTCGAAGTCATTCATTAAATTGCTCAGATGGAAATTGAAAAGACATATAAAATGTGGATAAATCTTCTTCTCGAGCAGAAGTTTACCTTTCTATTGCTATGAGATGATCTGCGCTCCTATTAAGGGTGATTTAAATAATCACTGAAGGCCAGGACTGTTTGCAATGGAATACTGAAATCTCCACAACCAGAAATGCACAAATTTAATGAACAACAAGAAAAATATATTTGTAATTATTGGCAGTGCAAGTTCCAATTCTGCAAACCTAAAACTCGTTGAGAAAATTGCAAGTTTAGCAGAAAGCGAGTTTAACTTAACCATTTTTAACGATTTAAAAACGCTTCCTCACTTCGATCCGAAACTTTCAGAAGAAAATCCGCCAAGAATGATTTTGGAATTTAGAAACGCAATAGAAAATGCAGACGGAATAATAGTTTGTACGCCTGAATACGTTTTTAGCATTCCGAGTGGATTAAAGAATGCCTTTGAGTGGTGTATTTCTACAACAATTTTCACCAACAAACCAAGCGGCTTAATAACTGCTTCAGCAAGCGGAGAAAAAGGACACGAAGAATTACAATTGATCATGAAAACAATGATGGCCAAATTCACCAACGAAACCACTTTGCTGATTCAAGGAATAAAAGGAAAATTTGATGGGCAAGGTAATTTAACCGACCTTGAAACCCAAAGGCTAAACAGTTTTATAAGTGCTTTTTTGAATTTGATCTGAGGAGGGATTACTTGAGTTAGACAAAATAATGTCAAGCATGTGCAAGACAGAGAACGTTTCCAATTCAACAATTTTTCTATTCTACCAATTTTTGGTACTTTTGATTAAAGAATGTTAAAATGAGCAAAAACACTTCAATATCACTTGGAAACTACTTTGACCAATTCGTTAAAAACAGCGTGGATAAAGGAAGGTTTAAAAATGTTAGCGAAGTAATAAGAGCTGGCTTAAGGCTGTTGGAGGAAGAAGAAAGTAAAGTTATGGCATTGCGGACGGCGATTCAAGAAGGGATTGATAGTGGCACAGCAAACGATTTTGACCCTAAAAAGCATCTTGAAAACCTAAAGGCAGAAAAACACGAAAATGCCTGAGTTTAGACTGACTAATAAAGCAGTTGAGGATTTATCGAAAATCTGGAATTATACTTTTAACACATGGTCTGAGAAACAAGCCGATAAGTATTATGAAATGTTGACTTCACACTGTCAATTAATAGCTGAAAGCCCTGGGTTAGGAAAAAATTATGGTGGTATTGCCCAGGATTTGTTTGGGATTAAAGCTAATAGACATCTGATCTTCTACAGGCAACTTAACGAAAATGCTGTTGAAGTTATAAGGATTTTACATGAGACAATGGATTTGAAAAACCGGATATTAGAAGAATAAGCCTGTCTTATTCGAAAATACTTGTAGCCAAAGTCTTCCAAATTATAATCTAAAAAAAACTATACTAAAGAATGCCAACCTAAAATATGCCTAACGATAAGGCGGATACCAGCCTAAAAATCTTTTCTGACTTTCCGCTGAATTACCATTCCCATAGCAAACAATAATTTTCATAAATTTGAGGGTATATTAAAATCAAAATCACATGAAAGAAATAAGCGTTGAAGAATTAAAACAATGGCAAGATGAAGGTAAAGAATTTCAATTGATTGATGTTCGTGAGCCGTTTGAATATGAAATGTCGAACATCAAAGGCGAAAACATTCCTTTGGCGGGCGTTGTAATTGAGGCAGATAAAATCAAAAAAGATATTCCTGTGGTTATGCAGTGCCGTAGTGGCGCAAGAAGTGCAAATGCTTGTATGCAGTTGGAGCAAAATCTGGGCTATACCAATTTATACAATTTAAAAGGAGGCATATTGGCTTGGGCCGCCGAGTTTGATAACGATATGCAGGTTTACTAAAATGGGTAAACACATTCTTTTTAGCGTAATACTCAATATTTTAATTATCGGTTCTGCGGCGATGGGCTATTATGGCTACAAAGCCGGTAATTATTATTTTATTCCGTTATTATGCGCAGCGGCGTTTGGACTGAGTGTTTATTATAAGATAAAACACATCAAATTTGTAAGGGAAGAAATGAAGCGTAAAGCCGAAGCTAACCTCGTTGCTAAATCCAAAAAGAAAAATAAGCGTTGATTTTTAACTGATTTTGATGGACGAGATCAATCCGTGGATTACCCTCAGCAGTAAAAAAGTTTATGATAATCCGTGGATCGGTTTAACCGAACACCAAGTAATTAATCCATCCGGCGGAAAGGGAATTTACGGTGAAGTGCATTTCAAGAACTTCGCCATCGGGATTATTGCCATAGATACAGACGACCAAATTTTTATGGTTGGCCAGTATCGTTTCCCGTTGAAACAATACAGTTGGGAGCTTCCGGAAGGTGGCGGACCGCTAAATGAAAACCCTTTAGATTCCGCAAAGCGGGAGTTATTGGAAGAAACCGGCTTGGTTGCTAAAAACTGGAAAGAATTACTGAGAATGCACCTTTCAAATTCCGTAAGCGATGAACTTGGTATTTTGTATCTGGCAAATGATTTTGAGCAATTTGCAGCACAGCCAGAAGAAACAGAACAATTGGAAGTTAAAAAAATCCCATTTGAAGAAGTTTACCAAATGGTAATTAACGGACAAATTACCGATTCGTTAACTGTTGCAGGCATTTTAAGGGTTAAATTATTACGAGAAGGTTTTTAAAAATATATTTGCAAAATGAGTAGATTTTTTGGTTTTATTTTAAGCCCATTACACCATCTTGCTTTCTTTTTGATCTTAATTATTTTTCACCCTATCCAATGGTTGGGTTTAAAAATGGGCGGTTATAGTGCTCACAAGCGGATTGTAGATGTCATGAACTTCTTCTTAACCAGCGCTTATTATGTTTTAGGAGGAACGGTAAAATTTGAAAACCATCAGGATTTACCGACAGATAGGCCCATCATTTTTACGGCCAACCACCAAAGTATGTACGATATCCCGCCGATGATTTGGTTTTTAAGAGATTATCATGCAAAGTTTATCTCTAAAATAGAGCTCACCAAAAATATTCCCTCCATATCCTTCAACCTAAAGTACGGCGGTGGTGCAAACATCGACCGTAAGGACAGAAAACAATCACTATCAGAAATTATGAAATTGGGCGAGCGGATGAAGAACAACAATTGGTCGGCCGTGATTTTTCCTGAGGGAACCCGTTCTAAAGACGGTAAAATGAAAGATTTTCAGATGGGAGGCATCGCAACTATCCTAAAAAAAGCACCAAATGCTTTAATTGTTCCGGTGGCGATTGAAAATTCATGGAAAGTGGTAAAAAACGGAACGCTTTGGTTACATGCTTTTGTACCAATAAAATTTACGGTTTTAAACCCGATTGAACCGTTGGACAGAGATGTAGCAGAAGTAATAAAGGAAGCAGAAACAGCGGTTAGGGCTGTTGTAGAGAAACAATAGCTAGTTTTAAGCAACCCCCCGCCCTATCCCGTCATGTCGGACGATAGGAGACATCTCACTTGCAATTGGGGCATGCTAAATAAATACCTATGTAAAGTGATTTTTGGGTCATCTTACCGCTGACGCCTTTTCAGCACCGTCTTGCCTGCCCTCATGCCGGGCAACGGTATTTACTTTTTTTTCGCAAAAAAGTAAACAAAAAACTCTCGACTACGCCCTTTGCTATTAAAGGAAGTACTTTTACTTCCTTCTTCTGTGCCGCAAAGTTCTGATGTCGAAAAAGAGGTTAACATTGGTCTGCGCTTGGGCTGGATTGAATGGGAAAAACAGAAACCGAAGTTAGAGCCGTTGTAGAAAAGTAGTAGTGTCGTGTAATGTATAGTGTCAGGCTGAGCGGAGTCGAAGCCTTTGCGAATGATCCTTCGACTTCGCTCAGGAAGACAATTAATATGCATATATTGCTAAACTGAAGTAGCCGGTTTAATAACCATATTTCTTTTTCCAAAGCTCCTTTAAATGTGCTCTGGTTTTTTGCTCAGCGGGATTTTGCTGAGGTTCATAAAGTTTGGTGCCACTTAGTTTTTCCGGAAAAAATTCCTGCTCGGTAAAGTTATTCTCGAAAGCATGAGCGTATTTATAGTCTTTACCATAGTCCATATTTTTCATCAGTTTGGTAGGCGCATTTCGTAAATGCAAAGGCACAGGCAAATCTCCGGTTTGTTTTACCAAAGCTTGGGCTTTTCCAATTGCTTCGTAAGATGCATTGCTTTTCGCTGATGAAGCCATATAAGTAACCGCTTGCGAAAGAATAATTCGCGATTCGGGCCAGCCAATTACGTTTACCGCTTGAAAGCAGTTGTTCGCCAGCAGCAAGGCATTTGGGTTTGCGTTTCCAATATCCTCCGAAGCTAAAATCAGCAGTCTACGGGCAATAAATTTTGGGTCTTCGCCACCTTCAATCATCCTAGCCAGCCAATAAACGGCGGCATTTGGGTCGCTTCCGCGGATAGATTTTATAAAGGCCGAGATAATATCATAATGTTGTTCACCAGTTTTATCATAAAGCGCCATATTTTGTTGCACATGGCTCAGCACAAAATCGTTGGTAATTACCACTTTTTTTTCGTTTGTGGAATTCACCAAAAGCTCAAAAATATTTAAAAGCTTACGCCCATCTCCGCCTGATAATCTTATTAACGCTTCGGTTTCTTTAAGTTCAATTTTTTTAGTTTTTAAAACCTCATCGTTTTTTATGGCGTTGTTTAACAAACTAATTAATTCATCTTCGCTCAAATTCTGCAAAACATAAACTTGGCAACGGGAAAGCAAAGCCGAAATAACTTCGAACGATGGGTTTTCTGTTGTGGCACCAATTAAAGTTACTAAACCCCGTTCTACCGCACCCAATAAAGAATCTTGTTGCGATTTGGAGAAACGGTGAATCTCATCGATAAACAGAACGGGTACAATGCCGCCTTTTTTATATTGCGCCGCTTTCTCAATCATATCCCTCACATCCTTAACGCCCGAATTAATTGCACTTAAAGAAAAGAAAGGCCTATCCAAACTCTGCGAAATAATAAAAGCCAGCGTAGTTTTTCCAACGCCGGGCGGGCCCCAAAAAATCATGGACGGGATATGGTTATTTTCAATGGCTTTTCGTAAAACAGCACCTTCGCCAACTAAATGCTGTTGCCCGGTATATTGCGCTAAAGAATGCGGGCGCATACGTTCTGCTAAAGGATCTGATAATGCCATATCTAAAAATTGATGATTTTTTGAATAGGTTTTTGTTTAAATGGCGAATTTGATGTTTTTAATTTGCTAAACAAACCGTCATCCGGGTTTTGTAGGTAAACTTCTACCAAATAACGTTCCCCTTTTTTAAATGGCTTTTTTGGTGTAAAAATGAGCTCATTATCTTTTAAGCTGTAATCACCTGCCAAGGGTTTTTCTAAGTCTTGTAGATCCTCATCAGCTGTTTTTCTGTAAACAGCTATATTATTTTGCCACTGAGTTTCACTTAAACTATTTGTAACTAAGGTTTTAACAACAGATTTGTTTATGTTTTTAATAACAATACAACAAGAATCTGAACTGGTTGAAATCTCAATTTTATTGGCTAATAAATTGCTGTCGGAATGGTTGCAAGACGTTGATAAAATTAACAAAATAACTATATTGAGTCTCCACATCTTATAAAATTAAAAAAATGAAACTGATTATTGAAATCTTGATTATGGGTGTTGCCGTTTTACTGGCCGCCTTTTTAATTCCCGGCGTAACCGTTGATGGTTTTGGTAGCGCAATTTTGGTGGGTATTTTATTGGCCTTAGCAAATGCGACCATCGGCTTTCTCTTACGGATTTTAACCTTTCCCATCAATTTTTTAACATTGGGCCTAATGTCTTTTATTATAAGCGTACTGATGATTTTGCTGGTTGATTCTTGGATGGATAGCTTTCATACTTCAGGGTTTTTCTCAGCTATGATTTTTGCTATTGTTTTAGCAATTATCAAGATGCTTTTTAATACCAATAAAACCGTTAAAGATTAATATCAGTGAAATTTTTACGTTGAATTACCGCTCGGCTTTGCTTTTTGCGATTTGAAACGGTTATTTTTGATTTTTTAACCACAGAGTTTGGTGGTCCCTTTCAGGCTGAGCAGAGTCGAAGTCTAACCACAGAAAGTACACAGTTCGCAGAGCTGTTTGGTAACTCGTTATACAATCAAAAGAACAAACATGAATTTTACCCAGAACAATACTCCCCAAACAAACCACAACACAAGCAAGTCCCTCTCCTTCGGAGGGGGACTTAGGGTGAGGCTTTTATTCTTTCTCTTTTTTCTTGTCCTTTCTTCGCCTCTTTTCGCACAATGGGGACAAGAAACCTACTGGTCTTTAGATGGCAACAAAATTATGGAGGTGGGGAATGGCAACATCGTTGAACGCGATGCGAAGGAAACTTCCAAAACGTCAGTTTTAATTGCTAAAGAAGATCTTGTAGGTACAGATGGAAAAGCGCTTAATGTAGTAAGATTTGCATTTGCCGGCGGAAACCAAAAAGTGCTTTTAAATACCAATACCAAAAAGGTTTGGCGTTACGATACCCGTGGCGATTTCTGGGTTTACAATCTTAAAGATCATAGCTTAAAACAAATTGGGAAAGATAAGCCCGCTTCGTCTTTAATGTTTGCGAAGTTTTCGCCAGATGCCACCAAAGTTGCCTATGTGAGTGGCCATAATATTTATGTAGAAGATTTAAACACCGGTGCAACAAAGGCATTAACTAACGATGGAACTTTACGCTTAATCAACGGTACTTTTGATTGGGTTTACGAGGAAGAATTTGATTGCCGGGATGGTTTCAGGTGGTCGCCTGATAGCAAATCCATCGCTTATTGGCAGATTGACGCCCGTAAAATCAAAAATTATTTGATGATTAACAATACGGATTCCTTATATCCTTTTACGGTACCTGTAGAATATCCGGTAGTGGGAGAGGATCCAAGCGCCTGTAAAATTGGTGTGGTGGATGTTGCAACGGCAAAAACACAATGGATGAAGGTGCCAGGCGATGCAATCCAAAATTATATTCCACGGATGGAATGGGCAAACAGTTCACGGGCATTGATTATTCAGCAACTGAATCGCCGACAAAATACCAGTAGAATAATGCTACTGGACGTTGCGGATAACACTGCAAAAACTATTTATACCGAAACCGATAAAGCTTGGGTTGATGCAAAAGTTGGAGCAATAGGCTGGAACTGGATTGATAAAGGCAACAAATTTATTTGGCTGAGCGAAAAGGACGGCTGGCGACATATTTATGCCATTGATTTAAACGGAAAACAAACTTTGCTTACCAAAGATAATTTTGATGTGATTTCGTTGAATAGGGTAGATGAAAAAAATGCGCAGATTTATTTTATGGCTTCGCCCGATAATGCAACGCAATGCTATTTATATAAAGTGAGTTTAAACGGTGGAAAATCCGTTCGTATAACGCCATCAAACGAAAGTGGAACTCATGAATATGATATTTCGCCAAACGGCAAATTGGCTTTTCATACTTATTCCAATGCAACTACTTTTCCGATAAGTGATGTAGTTGCTTTGCCAACCCATAAGCGTTTAAGTGGCGGAGAAATAAGCGAAAATGCAAAAAACTATCCTGCGCCAAAGGTTGAATTTTTTAAAGTGAAAACTCAGGACGGAATTGAGATGGACGGATGGATGGTTAAGCCCAATAACTTTGATGCCTCAAAAAAATATCCGGTGGTTTTTTATGTGTACGGAGAGCCGGGCGGTGCAACCGTGACAGATGATTTCGGAACTGGTTTTAACAGGCTGTATGCGGGCAATATGCGGGATGACGGTTACATTTATATTTCGGTAGACGGGCGTGGTTCACCTGCGCCAAAAGGTAGGGAATGGCGGAAATCAATTTATCATCGTATAGGCGATATCAACATCCGTGACCAAGCGATGGCGGCAAAAGAAATTTTAAAATGGAATTTTGTAGATGCCGATAGAATTGCAGTTTGGGGATGGAGCGGGGGAGGGTCATCCACTTTAAACCTGATGATGCAATATCCTGAGATTTATAAAACCGGAATTTCTATTGCAGCGGTAGATAACCAACTGAATTATGATAATATTTACCAGGAACGCTATATGGGTTTGTTGCCAGAGGACCGGCATTTTTTTGTAGATAATTCGCCTTTGGCTCATGCTAAAAATCTTGAGGGAAACTTGTTGCTGATACACGGAACCGGTGACGACAATGTACATTATAACAATGCGGAACAAATGATTAATGAGCTTATTAAATACGGAAAGGTTTTTCAGATGATGAGCTATCCCAACCGTACCCACAGCATAAATGAAGGCGCAAGAACTAGCCAGCATCTGGCTTTTACTTATACCAAGTTTTTACAGGAAAACTGTCCGCCAGGAGGCAGATAATTAATTATGGTTTTAATTTCGGAAATTCGTTGGCGTACCGCCTTCATAAGAAATCGAAAGATAAACATCAATAAAAATAAAATTGAAAATAGGATTACTTTTCGGGTCTTTTAACCCAATTCATACCGGACATTTGATTATTGCCAACTATTTAGCGAACCATACCGCTTTAGACAAGGTTTGGCTGGTAGTTTCGCCACATAATCCGCTTAAAGAGAAAAAGGATCTAATTCAGGTTTACGACCGATTGGAGATGGCAAAACTTGCTACAGAGGACGCTGAAAATATTGCGGTAAGTGATGTAGAGCTAAAGTTGCCACAGCCGTCATACACTATTGATACGTTAACACATTTGCATGCGCTTTATCCTGAGCATGAGTTTGTTTTGATTATGGGCTCCGATAACTTAAAATCCTTGAAAAAGTGGAAAAACTACGAACTCATTTTGCGAGACTACCATATTTACGTTTATCCACGTCCGGGTTTTCAAGAGCTGGAACTTGCCAATCATCCATCGATAACTATTACAGAAACGCCTTTAATGGAGCTTTCTTCCACTTTTATAAGGAAAGCTATAGCAAATGGTAAAAGCGTAAAATACTTTTTACCCGATGAAGTGATTGATTTTATTGAAAGTAAGGGTTTGTATAGGTAATAAGACTTCCGAAGTTTAAAAACTTCAAGGGGTGTCACCCTGAGCGGAGTCGAAGGGGAGCGTTGGGCTTTATGCTTCGACTCCGCTCAGCAGGACAAACGACATTTTGTAAGTGTTTCTGTAGCAAGTAATTACCAAATACAGCAAATAGGACAAAGTGAAACATCTTACTTATAGCATTCATCAGCATGGCAACTCTGCTTGTGAGATGCTTCCTAACGTCAGCATGGGGTGGCATTCTTAATAAGACTTCCGAAGTTTTAAAAAACTTCGGAAGTCTGAAAATTTAAATTATTTCTTTACAATTTTAGGGTCTGTAATGTAATCTGTAATGATCTTTACGGTTTCATCCTGTACAAAATCGAAGTTGTCTTCTTTTACTTTTTCATCGCTTTTTTTAATTGGAGGCAAGCCTCTTGAAACTCTGCGTTCGTTTTCGCGTTTCAGGTTTTTGGCCTCTAAATCATCACGTTGTTTTTTAAGTGCAACTTCGTTTAATGGTAAAGAAACGTCGGCATCCCGTTTTTTAAACTCTTCTATATCCTGTAAAAGATAAGTATACTCTTTACTGGTCTTCATGCGGGCATCATGTTGTGCTTTCAGCTCGGCAATAGTACTGCTCAAATCCGCAATTTTGGTGTATTTGCTACTTGCAATTTCATCCCACGGAAGTGCCGATTTTTCAGAACTTTCTCCGTATTTATCTGCCGGGAAAACTGTTGGAAATTCAATGTCAGGTGTTACACCTTTATGTTGCGTAGAACTACCGCTGATACGGTAAAATTTGGCCATTGTTAAATTGATTTGGTCGTTTTTATCAGCAAAATCAGGATCAATCCTTTTCATAGCAATAGCTGATTGTACGGTTCCTTTGCCATAAGTTGTATTTCCAACGATAATTCCCCGACCATAATCCTGTATCGCTCCGGCAAAAATCTCGGATGCGGATGCGCTAAATCTATCCGTCATAACGGCTAGTGGGCCATCCCAAAAAACGCTTGGATTTTCATCTTCGTCAACTTCAACTTTTCCTCTATAATCTTTGGTTTGCACCACCGGACCTTTTGTAATAAACAAACCTGTAAGATCAATGGCTTCGGTTAAGGAACCGCCACCGTTTCCTCTTAAGTCAATGATTAGCCCGTCAACTTTTTCCTGTTTCAGGGAATCTATCACAACCTTAACATCTCTGGTTGTTGATTTATAGTTAGGATTTCCTTTTTGCATCTCCGCCCAATCAGCATAAAACGCAGGAATTTCTATAATACCGTATTTATAAGTTTTGCCGTCTTTGGTATATGTTTTTATCTTCTTTTTAACCGATTGATCTTCCAAAATGATTTTTTCACGCACCATTGTCACAATTTTTGGTTTTGCGGATAAATCCTGATCTTTTGAAAGAATTTTTAAACGAACTGTTGTCCCTTTTTTCCCTCTGATCAATTCAATGGCATTATCTAAACGCCAGCCTACAACATCAACAAAATCTTCATTTCCCTGTGCTACGCCAATAATTTTATCGTCAATTTTAAGCTGCTTGCTTTTATCGGCCGGGCCACCTGTAACTACACTTTTTATGGTTACGAATTCGTTTTCAGAAGCTAGCGTTGCGCCAATACCTTCTAAAGACCTTGCCATATCAATATTGAAGTTGGCTGCGTTTGCCGGATTAAAATAGCTGGTATGTGGATCAACGGCATTAGTAAAAGCCGTCATAAAAATCTGGAATGCATCCTGATTGTTTATTTTGTTAGACTGTGACAAAAGGTTGTCGTATCTTTTCTTTAAGGATGCCTGAATTGCAGAGTCTTTTTGAGCCGTAAGCTTTAGGTTCAGGTAATCATATTTTACTTTGTTTTGCCAAGATTGGTCGCTTTCTGCCTGACTCTTAAACCAAGGCAGTTTGGATCTGTCGTAAACGTAAGTGTCGTTTTTGGTAAAATCGAACTTATTGTTCAGTTGTTTAAGCGAGTAATTGATTTTTTCATTATATCTTTTTTGATAAGTGTTAAACATGAAAAACGCCGCACTTAAATCGCCGTTTTTTAAATCGTTATCAAATGTATTTCTGTACTGTTCAAAGTTTTTAATGTCCGAAGCCAAAAAATAGCTTCTATTTCCGTCCATTTCTTTAAGGTAATTATCGAAGATCACGTCGCTTATTGAATCGTTTAAGTCAATTTTTTTGTAGCTGAGCGTAGTTACCAAGCCGGCAATTTCTTTGGCAACTTTCTCTTGGCGGGGATCCGGTTTTAAATTGTTCGAACCCGGTACATCAATATTAGTAAGGCGTGGCGCAGCTGTACATGCAATGGTAGCAGCAATAAATAAACCTAAGAAAACTCTTTTTAACATGTTCTTTATTTTTTCGAATTCTATACTCACAGGAAACATTAACGTATTTGTATGGATAATAATGTATCAAACAAAAAAAAGACAGTTCAAAAACCGTCTTTATTAAGCAAGTTTACGGATAAAATCTTTTAATTACCTATTTGAATTAATTTTATGTTTATGGTATGATTTGTTGGGAGGAGTGCCCATTGCGTTCATGCTGGCGAAGAAAGCATCCAACAGGCAATGTTGCCATGCGATAGACATACCTACTTGAAGGTGCTTTGACTCTGCCTCCAACACAACAAAGCCCGAGAAAGTCGGTGGCCCCAATATTCGAGAATTGACTATTTTACCTGACCTCTCTTTAACTTTATCTTAAACGCTACAGAAGGTTCGCTTTCATTTTTAACCCTATCCAATGCAGTAACTATATAGGTATATAATTTACCTTTTTCGGCAGTGGTATCTTCCCATGATGTTATATCTCCGTAATATATTTTTTTAATAGCGGTAACATCCGTAACATCAATTGTTTGATTTTCATCGAATCTGTAAACTACAAAACCATAGGCTTTCTCATTTTTATTATCTGGCAATGGAAGTTTCCAGCTCAGCAAAACGCCACTGTCTCCCTCAATACCCAATAAGTTTTGTGGCTTGTTTGGGGCTACCGAGTCAAGCCAAAGCATTAGCGGAGGTAAAGCGGGGTATTTATAGTAATGCTGACTCAATGTATCCGAAATACCTAATGGATTTTTGGTGAGCGATTTAGAGCTAAAGAAAACGCTTCCCTGTACCCGCGGGTTTGCCCTGTTATAGGTAATCTGTCGACCAATTTGCGATGCGTTTTTCCAAACCAATTCTCGGGTTGCATTCACCTTATATGCGCCATGGCCAATGTACAAATGCCTTCCGTAAGTGTTATTGCTCCACCAGTCTACCAAATTTGCGTACGGAGCTGCTTTTGTTTCAAAAGCCCAGTAAATTTGCGGGTTAACATAATCAACCCATCCTTCCTGCACCCATTTTCTTGAGTCGGCGTAAATTCCATAAAAAGAATCACCACCGTAACTAATAGAGCCTTCCGGGTCCTGAGATTTGTTTTTCCAGATGCCGAACGGGCTAACACCGAATTTTACGTAGCTTTTATGGGCATGTATGCTATCGTTTACAGCTTTAATTAATAAATCTACATTGTCTCTGCGCCAATCTTTGATGTCCTTTATGCCTCTGTTGTATAGCCAAAAGGTTGATTCGTCGTCAATAAACTGCCCTTTAACAGCGTAAGGATAAAAGTAATCGTCAAAATGAACACCGTCGATATCGTAATTATCAACAACGTTCAAGATGATTCTGTTGATATATTCTCTTACTTCCGGTAAACCGGGATTAAAAAGCTTTTTACCGTCGTATTTAAAAAACCAATTGGGCTTTAAGCGGGTGATGTGGTCTGGAGCGATGTTTTCGTCCTTTCCGTCAAAAGTTGCTCGGTACGGGTTAAACCAAGCGTGAAGTTCCATGCCTCGTTTATGGCATTCTTCTATGGCAAATTGTAGCGGATCGTAAAAAGGGTTTGGTGCTTGCCCTTGTTTCCCGGTTAAATATTGCGACCAAGGTTCAGTGCCTTTCGCATAAAAAGCATCGGTAGCCGGACGTATTTGAAACATGATGGCGTTAATTCCTTCCTCTTGGTGTTTATCTAAAAGTTTAATAAGCTCATCTTTTTGTTGTTGCGTAGATAAGCCAGCTTTACTTGGCCAATCAATATTTACAACGGTTGCTACCCAAACTCCACGGAACTCTCTTTTCGGAGAAATATTTTGTGCTAAAGATATTAGCGATATGCTGAGGAATAAAATTGAGAAGAGGAAAGACTTGAATTGCGCCATTAAAATTTTGGGTTTTTAATTTTGAAAACGCAAAGATAGGGATTTTGGTTTGGGGGAGGAAATGGGATGTTTTTAATGGAGTTAATTAAAAAAACCTCATGAGTAGGAACTCATGAGGTTGGTTTACTTAAGAGAGTATGGTATACGTCTAGTTAATGAATGGCATAATTGAAGCATCATTTTTATTTGCTACTAATACTTTATTCATGTTAGTAGTAATTACTGCTGTTCCTTCATCCTTATCATAGGTAAAGCTATCCATTCCTTTAGCTTTCGGTATAAAGCTAGGTATTTGGCCTACTGTAGCCGGATCTCCTTCATTGATGTTTGGATTACTTACTATTTCATTATAGGACACAGGATACCTTAGACCTAAATCAGTAAAACGTCTGCCCTCTGCAATGAAAATTTCTTGTCTTACTAAATATAATAGTTCTAAAGCAGCATCTACCGAGGGGTAGTTGACCAAAGTCACATTTGCCGAACTAATTGAGCTACCTGAAACAGTTGGTACAGTTACCGTAGAGGCCTGTCGTTCTAAAACCAATCCGGGTATTCGCATCTCTCCTGGGCCTGCTGCCACCGTAACTCCTGCCTCATTAGGTCTTGAGCCTGGATCATCCTGAGTTCTGCCGTCAACTTGATCATTGAAGGTTGATTTTGGTCGGTTGCTTACGACACCTAAAGCATTCTGTATATTAATTAGTGCTAAGGGAAGTCCAGTAATACCGTCTGATAAATTAGCCTCTGCTAAGATCAAATGAGCTTCTTCAATTTTTAAAAGTGGAACGTTTGAATTATCTGTTGCAGTAATTGCATAATATTTTGGATCAAGGAAATCTAGTCTCGGCAGAGGTTGCAAATCGTCGAAACTTCCTCTGTCGACAAGGGCTACCTGCATTTCGTTTGCAGGTAAATTTAATCCATCATACTTAATGAATCTAACATAATTGGCACCTTGTGATATTGCCGCGTTAGCATAAGTACGAGCATTTGGCTTATCTCCAATTCTATAATATGCCCTTGCTAATGCTATATTATATCCAACTTTATTGTCTGCATTGGTTGATATGTCCAAAGCGCTTTTAAACGCTTCTACCGCCATACCAATTTGTTCTGCGGCCGTAACAGGAGCACCATCGGGTTCTGCCGGTGCACTTACAAAAAGCTCTGCTAGTAATAAGTGGGACAAACCTTTATAGAAATAAAGTTCTGCCTCTTGATCAGGAGTGGTACTTTCATCGCTTGGTTTCACAACTTCCAATCCATATATAGCACTTTCCCTCAACCTTGAAATAGTTTGTAAAACATCGTTAACATTTTCGTCTGTGTTATTAAAGACGGGAGTATCAAAGGATTGATTATAATAGGTCTCTGTATTGGCGTAGTTATCAGACGCTATTTCATTAACAACAATAAGTTCATTATAAGTTAATGCCAATTGTCTTTCCATTCCATTAATCCAAGGAGTCATTGCTGAGCCTGTACCCAGGATATTATCTTCTGTTAAATTCGGATTCACAACTTCTGTTGGATCCAATAAACTGCAACTGCTAAATATTAATAGTGATGCTGCAAATATTTTATATATGTTACTTTTCATAACTCTTCCGTTTAAAATTTAACTCGTAAAGAACCTATAAATTGCCTTGGTAGCGATTCAGTTCCGAATCCAAACCCCCCTACAGATACTCCTCCCTGTTTGTTCGCTCCAGACCCTGTTATCTCTGGGTCAAAAGTTGAAGAATAAAAATTCAGAGGATTTAAAACAATAACCCCTATTTCTACATTTTTAAATGCATTAGATGTGAACTGTTTTGGCAGATTGTAAGATAAAGATATGTTACGTATTTTTAAATAATCTGTTTTTTCCACCCATACCCCTGCAATATCAAAAAAGCTTTCCTCTAAAGAGGCTTCAGGGATTCTGTCGTCTTGGAGTCCATTAAAATATCTTAGCACTTCATCAACATTCACACCGTAGGCTCCCATCTGGTAATCTCCCGTTATGGATAAATTTAACTTGTTTTTATAAGAAAAATTCAGTCCCATTGAACCAAAGTGTTTAGGTATTGGGCTACCTAGATCGGCATTAGCTTCAAAACTTTCTAAGGTGCCATCACTAGCAAAAGTTGGTTTACTTCCCCTTAAGTATCCAATTGCTCTACCCTCTTTTACAAAAGAACCTAAGAAAGTAAACCCTCCGATAGAAAATTCAGGCGCACCTCCGCTTGAGGTTACTAAGCTTTCAGTTAATAGGTTGTATGATGCATTAAAACTTAAATCGAAATCTTTTTTTGATAAAATATGATATGATGCGGCAAATTCCCATCCTTTGTTAGAGATTTCCCCAATATTTCTTAACTGATTACTAAGACCATAAGACGGCGTAAAAGGAGCTAAAAATAACGCATCTTCCGTTTTGGTTTGATAATAAGTTCCAGAAATATTCATTTTACCATTTAAAAGCCCTAAATCTAATCCAGCCTCGTAGGTAGAAGTCGTTTCAGGACGTAAATTTGGGTCTCCTGCCTGCCCTAAGTTATAAGCTGGCACTCCCAAAAAAGGATTCGAAGTCAATGTTCTATCGTTCGCAAATGCTGTTGGAAATTGTCCGGCCTGCCCATAATTTGCTCTCAATTTTAACTGAGAAATTACTTTAGAAGGGATGGCGTTTACAAAAAAGCTTTCATCAGATATATTATAAGACAATCCTACTTTTGGAAAAGATTGTAGACCGACGTCTTTTCCGAATGCAGAGTTCCCATCAAAACGAAGTCCAAACTCTGCAAAGAGTTTGTTTTTATAGCCTATATTCTCTGCAGCATAAAATCCGTAATTAACCAAAACTTGCTCATAATCTTCCGAGGTAGTTGAAGCCGAGTTATTTATAGATCTAGACCCTTCTGTAACGTTAGTTCCATGAAGCGCATTTTGCTTATCTATATTTCTGAAAACCTGGGCTCCAACGGTAGATATAAAAGAGAAGTCGTTGAGCTCTGCCTTATATTGAGTGTTGAAATCGCCAGTTAAACCAAGAAAACTTCTATTATATACGTCAATGTACCCTTGGTCGACGGTGCCGGGAGCTTCAAATTCAAGTGCTATTAGATACGCATTAGTTGCAATTTGTTTTTGTTCACTATTTCTAGAGTCAATACCAAATGTAAATTTAGATGTTAAATCTTTCATTGGAGTAATTGTAAAAGATTGACTTGTTTGAAAACGTCTAACGGTTTCTAAATTATTTACATTTCTTTGTATAGGAGAAATAACTCTATTTTTAAGACTATCGATTTGGAAGGAAGTAAATTCGCTAAGGTCTCCATAAGCACCTGTTTCTAAGTTACCAAATGATCCTGCTGATGAATTCGCATTATCATCTCTGCCAAATTGATTTGCAGAAAAGCCGAACGAACCACTGTAAGCTACAATATCATTTAACTTTGAGCTTAAATTGGTTCTGAAATTATATCTTTTCTGTGCATTATTTGGTCTGAAACCGTCGTTTTGATATATATTTCCGGAAAAGCTATAAGTGGTTTTATCCGATCCTCCACTAAGTCCTAAGCGATAGCTTTGAGATAGTCCAGTTTTGAATAATATATCGGCAGTTTCATTATATTTTAAATAATCCTTAGTTCCTGAAACTGCACCCAGTTGTAATTCAAAATTAATTTCAGGCTTACCGGCAACCCCTTTTTTTGTAAAAATTTGGATCACTCCGTTTGCTGCATCTGCACCATATAAAGTGGTAGCAGCTCCCCCTTTTATAAATTCAATACTCTCGATGTTTTCAATTGGAATATCAGGAATTGAACTACTTTGTGCACCTCCAGAATCATACGACAAGTTTGCTTGTGTATTTAAGTTATCGACTCTAACACCATCAACATATATAACGGGTGTAGGCGATGAATTGGCAGAAACTAACCCTCTAGATCGGATAAGAGAGGTGGTTCCAGGTTGTCCAGATCCCAACCTAATCTGAGCACTAGGTAATTTAGCCTGTAATAACTGATCTAATTGTACTATAGGAGTAGAGGCTATTTCTTCTGAAGTAATCTTATCTACAGTTGTTGATAGTCTTTTTTTCTCAATTCCAATACCTTGCCCTGTTACAACTACTTCGCTCAATTGTTTAGCATCATTAGCCAATGCAACATTAAAAACACTCCGTGTTCCAATCTGCAAGGTTTGACTCGCAAAGCCGATATAAGAAATTTCTAAGCTTTTGGCATTTGCAGGAACAGAAATTGCGAAATTACCGTTTGCATCTGTCTGAGTTCCTTGATTTGTTCCAATTACTTTAACCGAAACGCCAGGTAATGGTAGGCCGTCTTCAGCGGCGGTTACCTTTCCTGTTATCCGCCTGTCTTGGGCTAGCACACTAGATGCTATTAGCAACAAGACGAATAAACTTTGTACAAGTTTTTTCATACAATTAAAAAATAAAGTTTTTAGTAATAAGTGTTAATTAAATTAAATATACCAAGTCCTTAAGGTTAAAAACAAATAAATATTTAACATTTTTTAACAAATTATCTTAAAATGCTGATTATCATTGTATTAAAAAATTAGTAATAAATTGCCTTTTTTATATCATTTTTGTTACAAAAAACCAATCTTATTTTGTCATAAATGCAACATAATGGCCTTTTTGTTATATAAATTTTATTTTTAATAAATTTATTATGCTAACATAGTAATTTTTTGCCCCTATATTTAATTTGTTTGTTACATCGAAAAAATCTTGCTGATTTTACGATTGAGGAATGCATCCTTGCGATTTAAATCGTTGAAAATGATATTCCAGATTATCTTAAAGTTGATTCAAATTTGTTCATTAGATTATTTTCTCACTTCAGCTTATCTCATTTAAAAGATTCCCGAGATACATTTTTTTAGTTTGCAAAAAGGAATTTTTAAAATATTAGTACTATGTATTGCATATTACCAAATAATACATATATCTTTGCCATATGTTAGCAGACAATACGCAAACCCAGATGAGGAAAGGTATCCTCGAATACTGCATTCTCTCCATTATATCTCGTGGAGAAATTTATGCCTCGGACATTATTGAAGAATTAAAAGATGCCCGGCTATTAATTGTGGAGGGTACCTTGTATCCGCTCCTTACCCGGTTGAAAAATAACGGATTGCTGGTTTATAACTGGCAAGAGTCTACCTCGGGGCCACCCCGAAAATATTATGAACTTTCTGAAAGCGGGAGAGAAGTGCTTTTAAAACTCGATCAAACTTGGGAGGATTTAGCATACGCGGTGCAAAATAGCATCGGCAAAAGAGATTTATCACAAAATAAAAAAGGCAAAAGTCATGAATAAAACAATTATCATAAATATATCCGGCGTTATTTTTCATATAGAAGAAGACGCGTATCAGCTTTTAAAAAGCTACATGGACGACATAAAAAGGCATTTTGGGAGCTATAAAGACAATTTTGAGATTGTGAGCGATATTGAAAGTCGGATTGCAGAGATGCTATCGGAACTGTTGCTAACTGAAAATAAGCAGGTAATTGTTGTTGCGGATGTAAACAATGTGACACAGCGGATGGGAAAACCTGCTGATTTTGAAACAGGGGAGGAAGAAGATTATGATTTGAGCGGAAATAGCGAAACGCCACTCCCGAGAAAGTTATTTAGAGATGCCGAAGATAGGTTTATAGGCGGTGTTTGCGCCGGAATTGCACATTATTTTGATATTGATGCAAAATGGGTTCGCATAGCTTTCATTTTGATGTTTATTTTTTACGGTTTCGGGCTTTTAACTTATGCTTTGCTTTGGATTGTGATGCCAAAAGCCAAAACCAGAACTGAAAAAATGGAAATGAAAGGCGAAAAAATAAATTTACAGGCTTTCCAAAAAAATATCGAAGAAGAACTTAATGCAGTAAAATCAAATTTTAAAAATGTAAGGGAGAACGTACCTGCGCTTCATAAACTGGGTTCTTTTATCAGAGATGTTTTTGAAGGTTTGTTTAATTTTTTAGGTAACTCCGGCAAAATGGTCTTTAAATTTATTGGCATTTGTTTAATGGTATTTATCGGAATTTTACTAACTGTAGCTTTCGTCTTCTTGATGGTATTTTTAGGCTATGCCGGCAATACAGATATTGCTACGATATTTCCGTTAAACATCATTAACGAGCCATTGCGTCCAATTTTGTTTATCTGCTCTTTTTTGGTAATCGTAGTGCCGCTGTTAGCTTTACTTTTTCTTTTGCTACGCCTGGTTTTTAATAGCAAAACAATTTCCAGGAGTGTTAGTTTCGGCTTAGCTACATTGTGGATTTTAGCGGTAGCGGTTGGTGTTTTTTGTATAGCGAAAAATGCGACCGAATTTAAAGAGGAGGCAAGTTATAGTGAATCTTTAACCCTAAAAGCTAACTCGGCAAATACTTATATATTAAAGCTAGGTGACGAAAGAACCGTACAGGAAAATATTTCTGGCGATGGCTTGGGCGCAAAAGTGATCACAATAGCCGGTAGCGATAGAGATTTTGACACGCCAAACAATTTAGATTTTGAACTTAAAATAAGCGAAGGAGATTTTCCTATTCTATCTAAAACTTATGCTGCCCGCGGAAGCAATTTCAATCAGGCTTTAAAAAATGCGCATCAAATAGATTATTACTATCATCAAAAAGATTCGATACTCACTTTCGACTACCGTTTTGGTTTAAAAGGAGCAAGTTTGTGGCGCAGTCAAAAAGTTGATATTAAGCTGCAAATCCCTATCAATAGCACATTATTGATTGAAAAACGAATGGCAAATCGCCTTTTTAGGTACGAGCTGGATAATTGTATCGATGAAGAAGCTAGCGATGATTCTTTGATTCCTGTAAAGGTGACGAAAAATGGATTTTCGTGTAACAAAACGCTGGAAGCAATTGAAAAACAAAAGAAATATAATACAGAACACGAGATTGAGGAAGAAGTTAGCGATACTGTGTTATTTTAATGAATCGTTAAATTAGATATGTAGGAAATGAAAAGAGCAAGTCTTAAGACTTGCTCTTTTTTATTTTAGTAGAATCCCGAAGGTTTTTGATCTTCGGAGATCTTACTTACTCAAATACATCGATTTCTCTCTGGATAGTTGAATAAAATATGGGTCTTCTAAATCTTTAATGAAACGGATGGCTTCACCGGTTGATTTCATCTCTGGACCCAATTCTTTCTGAATCTCAGGGAATTTATTGTAGGAGAAAACAGGTTCTTTAATTGCGTAACCTTCCAGCTTCCTAACAATGTTAAAGTCTTTCAACTTTTTAGTGCCTAACATTATTTTTGTGGCAATGTTGATGTAAGGAACACCGTACGCTTTGGCGATAAAAGGAACAGTACGTGATGCCCTTGGGTTTGCCTCAATTACGTAAACAATCTCGTTTTTAATCGCAAATTGCATGTTCATTAAACCGCTAATGTTTAAAGCTTTCGCAATTTTAGCGGTATATTCTTCCATTTTTTGGACAACTGCAGCGGATAGACTAAAGGTTGGCAACACGGCGCTCGAATCTCCAGAATGGATTCCGGCAGGCTCGATATGTTCCATTAAACCGATGATATGCACATCCTCACCATCAAAAATACAGTCAGATTCTGCTTCCTCGGCCCTATCTAAGAAATGGTCAATCAGCACACGGTTTCCAGGTAAATCGCCCAAAAGTTTTACCACCGCTTTCTCTAAATCCTCGTCGTTAATTACAATGCTCATCCCTTGGCCACCTAATACGTATGACGGACGAACCAAAACCGGATAACCAACTTCGTTAGCTACTACAATTGCTTCCTCAGCACTTTCGGCAACGCCGTATTTAGGGTAAGGAATATCTAAATCTTTTAACAAATCAGAGAAACTTCCACGGTCTTCGGCAATATCCATATTCTCGAAACTAGTTCCGATAATTTTGATGCCGTTTTGGTGAAGTTTTTCAGCCATTTTTAAAGCTGTTTGACCACCTAGCTGAACAATTACACCTTCTGGTTGCTCTAAATCGATAATCTCCCGTACATGCTCCCAAAAAACAGGCTCAAAATATAATTTATCTGCCATGTTAAAATCGGTAGAAACCGTTTCGGGGTTACAGTTAACCATGATGGATTCGTAACCTTCTTCATGTGCGGCAATTAAACCGTGTACACAAGAATAATCAAACTCAATTCCTTGTCCAATTCTGTTGGGGCCCGAGCCTAAAACAATTACTTTCTTTTTATCAGATGGTTTTGATTCGTTTTCGCCTTCGTAAGTGGAATAGAAATATGGCGTTTGTGCCGGAAATTCCGCCGCACAGGTATCCACCATTTTATAAACACGTTTGATGCCCAACTCTTTTCTTCTGTCGTAAACATCATCTTCTGTTACATTACCTAAAATCCAGGCAATCTGCACATCAGAAAAACCTTTTTGCTTAATGGTATAGAAGAAATCTTTAGGGATATTGTTCAAAGAATAGCGTTTAAGCTCCTGTTCCAAAGTAGCCAGTTCTTGAATTTGGTTTAAAAACCAGCGGTCAATTTTGGTTACTTTACGGATAGATTCTACCGGAACGCCCATACGCATCGCATCTTTTATAGCGAAAAGTCGATCCCAACTTGGGTGCTCAAGCTTGTACATGATGTCTTCGATGTTGCGGTTTTGCTTTCCGTCTGAACCTAAACCTGCCCGGCCAATTTCTAAAGACTGACAAGCCTTTTGTAAAGCTTCGATAAATGAACGGCCAATTCCCATTACCTCGCCTACGGATTTCATCTGTAAACCAAGCTCTTTATTTGCGCCTTTAAATTTATCGAAATTCCAACGAGGAATTTTTACGATCACATAATCTAAAGTAGGTTCAAAGTATGCTGAGGTTGTTTTTGTGATTTGATTTTCAAGTTCGTCCAAGTTGTAACCGATAGCCAATTTGGCGGCGATTTTTGCAATTGGATAGCCTGTTGCTTTTGATGCCAAAGCCGAAGAACGAGAAACACGCGGGTTAATCTCAATGGCAATGATGCTTTCGTCAGCAGGGTTTACCGAGAACTGTACGTTACAGCCTCCAGCAAAATTACCGATGGCCCGCATCATTTTGATGGCCTGGTTACGCATTTCCTGATAGCAACGGTCAGATAATGTCATTGCCGGTGCTACGGTGATGGAATCTCCGGTGTGGATACCCATCGGGTCAAAGTTTTCTATGGAGCAGATGATGATGACGTTGTCTTTATTATCACGCAACAGCTCTAACTCATATTCTTTCCAGCCTAAAACCGCTTGTTCAACCAAAACCTCGTGAGTGGGCGAAGCTTGCAATCCGTGAGAAAGTGCGGCGTCAAAATCTTCTTTTTTATGTACGAAACCGCCTCCGTAACCTCCTAAAGTGTAGGACGGGCGAATCACCAAAGGAAAACCAATTTCTTGTGCGGCTTCTTTACCTTCTAAAAATGAGTTTGCAATTTTAGATTTGGCAACCCCGATACCTATGTCAACCATTAACTGGCGAAAAGCCTCACGGTTTTCTGTTTTTTCAATTGCAGCAGTATCAACACCGATGATCTGTACACCGTATTTTTCCCAAATACCGCGTTCTTCTGCTTCAATAGCTAAGTTTAAAGCGGTTTGTCCGCCCATGGTTGGCAATACTGCATCAATGTGGCGTTCTTGTAAAATCTCTTCTAAAGACGCAACAGTTAAAGGTTTTAAATAAACGTGGTCTGCAATTACCTCATCTGTCATGATGGTTGCAGGATTGGAATTGATAATGGATACCTCAATCCCCTCGTCTTTCAAAGATAAGGAAGCTTGAGAACCGGCATAATCAAATTCACAGGCCTGACCAATGATAATAGGTCCTGAACCGATGATTAAAACTGATTTAATGGAGTTATTTTTTGGCATGGCGTAATTTTAAGGGGATTTTACGCTTTGTGATAAAACAAAAATCCCGACTTGTTTGTCGGGATGCAAAGATAGGGATTGAAAAGTTTTTTTTGGTATCTTTTTTAGAATTTATTGTTTTTCAGGACTGCGGTTAATGTAAGCCTATCAGCGTGTACCGAATGGCTTTCTTGTTGAAGAGGGAGTAGTTGATTTGTTATTTTGTAGCTGAAAGAAAATAGGAACTGTATAACTTACTCTAACAGCTCTTCCACGTTGTACGCCTGGACTCCATTTTGGAGAAAGATTAATTACCCTTAAAGCTTCTTCATCACATCCACCGCCTACACCTCTTATTACTTTAGCTTCCGTTAAACTGCCGTCTTTTTCTATAACAAATTGTAAAAATACCTTCCCTTGGATATTGTTATCTCGGGCTTCGGGTGGGTAACGTAAATTCTGTGATAAAAATTTACCAAAAGCTTGGATGCCTCCTTTAAACGTGGGCATAGTTTCAAGCTTATCATATGTTAAAACTTTTCCGGCTGCATCGATAGTCCTGCCTTTTATATATTGACCTGCATCGTATTCGTCAAAATAAGTTTCATTCCGTGTAACATTTATGGTTTTCCAATCTTTATCCTTTTTTCCGTTTAAATAGAAACCTTCAACTAAATCGCCGTTATCTGCAATTAATTTAAAATTACCAGTTCCATTTTCATCTAAAAAAGCTTTTCCTAACGAATCGTTAAGTTCTAACACGGTTTCGTTGTACTTCCCTTTTTCAAGGATTATATTAGTCCGTTTCTTTAACTGTTTGTTAGCATAATAGTAGGTGGAAACTCCGTTTAATGAGCCTTTAACGTAAAGTTCTTCAGCGGCTTTATTACCGCTTTTATAATAGCTAATTACATTGCCATTAAATTTTGGCGCAAAATCATTTGTCAAAGAATTTCCAATGCGCTTTATGTTTTTGTTTAGATAGTATTCATTAACATCGTATAAGTTTTCATTGTTTTTACTGAGCGCTACAGTGCGGATGTAATTAGCGCTATCAATATTATTGACCCTTTTTCCGTAAGATGCGGTGGGCGATTCGTCGCCTTTAATATAGAAAGTTTTAACGGAAGTTTTTTCCTGCGCTTGGCAAAAAACTGCGCTTATAAGTAGTGCAAAAATTACTGGAAATCTCATGGTTTGGGTTTAATAAGTCAATAATAGAAAATATTTGGAATAATCTTTGCCCAATTGCTTAAAAAACAAGCTATCATGAAAAAGCACATTATTGGATTATTATTTATAGTGGCAACTGTAAGCAGTTGTGCAACGTTACAATCCATCGTTAAATCAACTTTTCCTTATACGGCAACTTTAATTATTCCGGCAAATCAAAGCACCGGGACAAATTATTCGGCAACAAGTTCGGCGAGTAGTTTTGATCAGATTTTTACAGGTTCAAATTCCAATACCGATCAAATTAGCCAAGTGAGGATCAATTCAGCAAAAATCGAGTCTGTAAATCCATCAAATCAGAAACTAGGCGTTTTTAAATCTATTAAAGTTTACCTTTTAAACGGAAGCAATGAGGTAATGGTGGCATCACGCAATGATATTGCCTCAACAGTTGGAAACAGCTTGGTGCTGGACATCGACAACAGCCAATTTTTAGATAGTTATTTAAAAAGCGGGACGGTGAGAGTGCGTGTTGATTACGTTTTACAGAATAATTTAAGCGTAGATTTAAGCATAAAAGCCAGCTTAGGATTTAACACTACCCCTACAACTACTAATTAGCGAAGCATATATTTCAACAAAATCTTATTCTGATTCTTTCGGGATAAGATTTTTTGTTTTAGGGCTGTAGCAAACCTTCTATATTTGTAGAAGTAGCTTTCGGCAATACCGATTAAATGCTGAATTTTAGGTCAATGAATAAAAAACTAATCAAAGTTGCCGTTGTTGGTCCGGAGTCCACCGGGAAATCTACCTTATCTCAAGATTTAGCGAAGCATTACCAAACTCTTTGGGTGCCAGAATATTCCCGCTTTTATTGCGAGAACCTCAGTCAAGACTGCACTTTGCAGGATGAACTCAATATGTTTTACGGTCAGCTTGCTTTAGAGAAAGCCATAACATCCATAACCACACAGAATTTGTTAATTTGCGATACCACTTTTTTAACGGTAAAAATCTGGAGCGACGAAATGTTTCAACAAACGCCTAAAATAGTACTGGATAAATTGAAATCTCACGCTTACGACTTTTACATATTGCTAAAAAACGATTTACCTTGGCAGGATGATCCGCTAAGAAATTTTAAAGGTAAAGGCGATTATTTTATGGATATTTGGCGTAAAGAGTTAAAAGCGTTAAACGCTTGTTACCAAGAAGTTGGGGGTTCAGAAAACCGAACCGAAAATGCCATTAAATCCGTAGATAAATTCTTAAAATCGATATAAATAATCATTAAAATCCTGATTAAAAAAATGAAAATTAAACAGCTTATTTATACAATACTTATTTTGCTTTTTGTGGCCTGTAGCCCAAAAGTAAATAACAGAACGGCTGAAATGGCAAACGTTCCAATCCCAAAAGATAGTAGCGTAATTATTGGCACATTGCCAAACGGTTTAACTTATTACATCCGTAAAAATGTGGAACCTAAAAACAGGGCAGAACTTTATTTGGTAAACAAAGTGGGCTCTATTGTAGAAAATGACGACCAGCAAGGTTTGGCACATTTTACCGAACACATGGCCTTTAACGGAACGCGTGATTTCCCGAAAAATGAATTGGTAAGCTATCTGCAAAAAGCAGGCGTTCGCTTTGGAGCAGATTTGAATGCTTATACCGGTTTCAACCAAACCGTTTATCAGTTGCCTTTGCCTACAGATAGCGCCACGGTTTTCGAAAAAGGCTTTGATATTTTAGCAAACTGGGCTGGTTATGTAAGCTTTGATGACAAAGAAATTGACCAAGAACGTGGCGTAATTATAGAAGAAGACCGACAACGTGGGAAAAATGCTCAAGAACGAATGAGCAAACAGTTATTGCCGGTGTTATTGGCCAATTCAAGATATGCCGAAAGATTGCCTATCGGTAAATTGGATATTTTGAACAACTTCAAATACGAAACCATCAAACAGTTTTATAAAGATTGGTACCGCCCCAATTTACAAGCTGTAATTGCTGTTGGCGACTTTGACGTTGCCAAGGTTGAGCAACTGATAAAAGACAATTTTTCGGATCTAAAAAATCCCGAAAATGAAAGAAAAAGAGAAGAGTATGGTATTCCGGATAATGCCGAGCCACTGGTTAAAATAGTTACCGACTCTGAATTTCCCTACAACATTGCGGCTGTTACCTACAAGCACCCAGAAGTAGTTGAAAACAACGAGGCAGCTTTAAGGACTAAGATTTTGACCAATTTGATTAATACGATGCTGAGCAATCGTTTAACGGAAATTGTACAAAAAGGTAATGCGCCGTTCGTTTTTGCGCAGAGCAACTATGGTTCTTTCCAAGGCGGATTGTTGAATTTAGATGCGTTTAACAGCGTAGCCGTTTCTAAAGATGCGAAGGGTTTAGAAGGTGCAATTAAAGCCGTTATTGCCGAAAATGTAAGAATGAAAAAATATGGCTTTACCGATACAGAACTCGAAAGAGCAAAAATAAATTTACAAACCGGGGTTGATAAACAGTTTAAAGAAAAAGACAAAACTAAGTCAGCAACATTTGTACAACAATATGTAGATAGTTTTTTAAAAGGTCAAGCGATACCAAGTATTGATTACATTCATGATTTTTATACCAAAAATTTGAACGGCATTTCTGTAGAGGAAGTGAATAAACTGGCAGCCACTTTTGTTACAGATGAAAACATGATTGCCATTATCCAAGCACCGGATAAGGAAAAGGAAAATTTACCTGATGAAGCCACTTTTTTAACATGGATTAAAACCGCAGGCGAAGGTGTAACGGCCTACGTTGATAATACGGTTGATAAACCCTTGATGGCAAATAAACCTGTTGCGGGAACTATTGTTAGCGAGAAAAAAGTTGATGAAATTGGCGTTACCGAACTTACACTTTCTAATGGAGTAAAAGTGATTTTAAAACCTACGGATTTTAAAAACGACCAGATTATTTTTACCGCAACAAGCAAAGGAGGAACTTCTTTAGCTCCTGACGAAAATTTCCGTTCGGCACAAATGGCGGATCAATTGGTTGGCGAATCTGGCATTGCCGGTTTTGACGAAAGCCAATTAGGCAAACTTTTGACGGGGAAAGTAGCGAGCGTTAGTCCTTACATTGGCACTTACAGCGAGGGAATCAGCGGGTCTGCCAGCCCTAAAGATTTAGAAACTGCTTTACAGTTAACGCATCTATATTTTACGGCTCCGAGAAAAGATGAAAGCGTGTTAAAAACGCAGCTTGAAAGTATGGAAACTGTTTTGAGTAACCGATTAACACAACCAACGGCAGTTTTTCAGGATACTGCGACGGCAGTTTTAAACAGCTATAAAAAACGGGCGCAACAGATTACAATTCCAGAGCTTGGCCAGATTAATTTAGATAAAGCCATCGCTTTTTATAAAGAACGCTTTGCAAATGCCGGAGATTTCACTTTTACTTTTGTAGGCAATTTTAAAACGGACGAAATTAAACCATTGTTAGCTACTTATTTAGCGAGCCTACCATCAGACACAAGTAAACATAAAGAATCCTTTAAAGACTTAGGTTTAGAGCCACTTTCGGGCGATATCACTAAAAAAGTTTACAAAGGTTTAGAGGATAAAGCAAATGTTTCCTTGGTTTATCATGGAAATTACAATTACTCGGATAAAGAAAACCTACAATTAGATGCGCTTAAAGCTATTTTGGAAATCAAAATTCTGGAACGTTTAAGAGAGAAGGAAAGTGGCGTTTATAGTCCGCGGGTGAATGTGAGTTATGATAACGAACCGAAATCGCAATACAGCGTAAGTATTTCTTTCAGTTGCGCATCTGCAAACGTGGATAAATTAATTGCCGCAGCAATTGACGAGGTTAAAGAATTGCAAAAGAACGGCGCTTCTGCAGATGACATACAAAAGTTTAAAGCAGAAGAAATGCGCCAGCTAGAGCTACAACTAAGAGAAAATGGTTTTTGGTTGGGATATTTGCAGGATGCTTATACCAATAATGAAGACCCAAAAAAGGTATTGACTTATACCAATACCCTTAGCCAAGTAAACAATGCCAGCACAAAAACAGCGGCAAATAAATATTTGAACGAAGATAATTTTATCAAATTGATTTTATTACCAGAGAAGAAGTAATCAATTACAGACTTACGAAGTTTTTGAAACTTCGTAAGTCTCAACCAGCTCGGTGCACTCTGCGTTCTCTGCGGTTAATCTTCAACTTCGCTCAGATTGACAAAAACAAAACTCTGTGGTAAAATAAAATGGAAAAAAACGGTATAATTTTGTTTGATGGTGTTTGCAATTTGTGCAATGGCTTTGTGCAACGCATTATTGTTGCAGATAAAAATGACTTTTTCCGTTTTGCCTCCCTACAGTCCGAAACCGGACTAAATTTACTAAAGCCCTATCCCGATTTAGAGAATTTAAAAACCATCGTATATTTTGAAAATGGCGACGTATTTACCAAATCTAACGCTGCTTTAAAAATAGCTTCGCATTTAACTGGAAGCTGGAAATTGCTTCAGTTAGGGTATATTTTTCCGGAATTTATTAGAAATAGGATTTATGACTTGATAGCCAAACACCGCTATAAATGGTTTGGTAAAAAAGAACATTGCATAGTACCAACGCCCGAGTTAAAAGCTAAGTTTCTTTAGATGAGGATAGCAGTTTAAATCCGAATGTATAAAGGTATTAAACATTTTTATCCTCAATCATTTTAAAAAAATAATCCCGGTGTGTATCTCCAATAGGTATTACCTTGTCCCCAATGGTAATCCGGCTACGTTCAATGCTTTCTATTTTATCCAAAGCTACGATATACGATTTATGAACCCGCACAAACAAATGATTAGGCAAAGCCTCGTCAATTTTTTTCATGCTCTGTAAAGTAATAATACGTTCTGTTTTGGTATAGATAGAAATATAATCTTTTAAACCTTCAATAAATAGGATATCATTCAAATAAATCTTCTGGATTTTGTACTCCGTTTTTACAAAAATAAAATCGTGGATAAAATTGTTATTCGGGATAACTTCTGCCGGTGGTAAGGGCTGAGAGGGCACATTGCAGAACAAATCCTGCGCTTTTTGTGCGGCTTTATAAAAGCGATCAAATGCAATAGGCTTCAGTAAATAATCTACCACATTATGTTCGTAACCGTCTAAAGCATATTCCGGATAAGCGGTTGTTAAAATTACCTTACACTTATTATTAGCGATTTTTAAAAACTGTATTCCGGTTAGTTCCGGCATTTGAACGTCTAAAAAAACCAGATCAATTTTTTCTTCCTGTACCAAAGTAAGCGCTTCAATAGGGTTCTGCAACCTTTTATAAAGCGTTAAAAAAGGGATTTTCGAAATATAATCTTCAATTATATCTAACGCCAAAGGCTCATCATCAACTATCAAACATTTGATCATGCTATAAATTTAGATATAATTCAGAAAAATATTCGTGTTCCCGGTTTTCAACGGCAAGTTTGTATTTATTCGGGTAGGTTAAATCCAGTCTGCGCACCACATTTGCCATTCCAATTCCGCCGGTTTGATCTTTGTTTTGCAGATTTTTTTTGTTTTTGATGGTAAATAGCATATTGTCCTCAAAAACCGAAATATTAATATGAATAGGATTTTCCTTATCGGTAGCCAAACCGTGTTTGAAAGCGTTTTCTACAAAGGAAATCAACAGCAGGGGAACAATTTTTTGATCGGCAATTTGACCTTCTACCTCTAAAACCACATAAGCTTTTCCTTTGAAGCGCAGTTTCTGCAATTCTATAAAACTTCTTAAATAGGTAATCTCTTTTTCCAACGCAACTCGGTTGTCGTTACTTTCATAGAGCATATACCGCATAATTTCCGAAAGCTTAAGAATGGCATTGGGCGTTGCATCAGATTTTTGGTAGGCCAAAGAATAAATATTATTTAACGAGTTGAAAAGAAAATGTGGGTTAATTTGTGATTTTAGAAACGCCAGTTCAGCGGTTAAACTTTGTTTCTCGAGCTCAGTTTTTTCGCGTTCGTTAAAAAACCAGTCCACTGTGAATTTGTAAACAGTGCTTAAAAACACAAAAAAACCGTTGGTAATAAAGGTACTTAGCAGTTGCTTTTCAGGCTCAGCAAACATCATTTCCTTTTCGCGGGCCATCATTTTTAAGCCACTTATCTTATACATATAAAAAGTAAATCCGTACTTAACTGCCAAAAATGCAATAACAATTGCTAAGCAACCCAACATCCACAAAAAAAACTTTCTTTTATCAAGCGTAAGCGGAATTAATAGGTACAAGTTGAGGTAAAAAATAACGAGGTTTAGCAAAGAAAGCCCAATAAAAAGGATGTAAACTCCTTTAGTGCTTTCAAAACCGCCGGTTGCCACAAATGTAAAAAGCGTAATTAAAAATAACCACACCATTATATGAAGCATAAACTTTTGTAACCTGCCCATGAAATAAAAATAGCTAAAGAAAAATAAACTCCCGCAATTTTAGACGAACACCCAATTTTTATCTACCAACGCCACGGAACCAAATCATCGGTACAAAAAGGCGTTTATCTTGAGAAATTAGCAGTTGGTATAATAGATTTTAGTAGCAATTTAAAGATTTGAATATTTGATCATCAAACCAAAAATAAGATTCAAATTATATACTAATGAAAAAATTAACCACGTCCGTATCTCCTTTTCTAATGCTAATTGTCCCTGTGCTTTTTGCAATGCTGTTATCGTTAAGCTTTAAATCAAACAATACCGAAGCAGATAGCGAACTAGCTACCACCGTAGCAACAAAAACCGCTACGCAAAAATTGGTTAAAACCGGTGAAGCATCTATCATTAGGTTTTTATTGGCAAACAAGCACTAACGTTAACTGCCGTAAACTGGTCTGGTTTTAGACAGATTTAATTTTTAAATCTTTATGACCAGATTAGAGAACAAACTTCAGAAAATTGGTAGCGATGCCAGAATAACCGCAAAGGCGGTTGGCCTGCGTTATACCGAAGATCGCATCAAAGGTTACTACCGAAAAAAAGCGGGAAAAGGGTTTAAATACGAAGATTATGAAGGCAATCCAATAAAAGACGAAGAACTTTTAGAAAGATTTAAAAAACTGGTGATTCCACCAGCTTATGAAGACGTTTGGATAGCGCCTTACCCAAACAATCACCTACAATTTACCGGTTACGATGTAAAGGGACGAAAACAGTACCGTTACCATGCCGATTGGAACAGCATCCGAAACCAAGCAAAGTTTTACCGCCTCAGAAATTTTGCCAAATGCCTCCCAAAAATAAGAGAACAAGTTGAAAAAGACCTACAACTAAAGGGCTTGCCTTTTAAAAAAGTGGTGGCTTTGGTGGTGAAGTTAATAGAGCTTACGCATATTAGAATTGGTAACGAAAGTTACAGTAAGCTTTACGGATCTTTTGGTTTAAGTACCCTTAAAAACAGGCATGTAAAATTTAATGGCACTAAGGTAAAATTTGCTTTTAAAGGCAAAAAGGGTGTTTACCACGATATTGAATTGCAGAGCAGGAAGCTGGCTAATTTGGTGAAAAAATGTAGGGATATACCCGGAAAAGAGCTTTTTCAGTATTACGATGAGGATGGAAAACACTACCAAATAGATAGTGGCGATGTAAATAATTACTTAAAAGAGATTACCGGCGAAGATTATACAGCAAAAGATTTTAGAACCTGGGCAGGTAGTGTAAATGCTTTATGTGCTTTTAAGGAGTTAGAAGCTGCGGAAAACGAAAGCCAGTTAAAAAAACAGGTGGTAGAAGTAATTGATAATGTAGCTGCTAAATTAGGAAATACCCGAACAGTCTGTAAAAAGTATTACATACATCCGTCGGTAATTAGCGCTCACCAAAGTGGCGTTTTGCATAAATATAAGGTAAGAGAAAGCAATAAAAACAGCCTAACTAATGAAGAAAGGCTGTTGTTGAAAATTCTTGAAAACGAAAAAATTACGAAAGCGATGTAGCTATTCTTTGTTATTTATTCGGCTCGTGTGGCGTTTTGCGCAAGGTAACCGGTTTTGATTTTGATTTCATTTTGAGGTTTAAAAACTCTACCAAAACAGAGAAAGCCATTGCAAAATAAATGTAACCTTTCGGGATGTGTTGCTCAAAACCTTCCGCCAATAACGAAACGCCTATCAGTAATAAAAAAGACAAAGCCAGCATTTTAACCGTAGGATGATCATTTACAAAGTCAGAAATAGCTTTAGCAGAAAACATCATTACAATTACCGCAATAATTACTGCGGCTATCATTACCCAAAGTTCATCCGCCATACCAACAGCAGTAATTACAGAATCTAAAGAGAAAACAATATCTAACAGCAGGATCTGAAATATCACACCCGAAAAAGAATAAACTTTTTTTACAGTTGCATCTTCTTCTTCGCCCTCTAATTTATCGTGGATCTCATGGGTACTTTTATAAATTAAAAATAGTCCGCCTATAATCAAAATTAGATCTCGGCCACTAATGGCCAGTTTCTTTAACAAGGCTTCACTGTGTACGCCAATCCATTCGCCCGCGTTAAACAACGGAGCGGTAAGCGTCATAATCCAACTTAAGGAAAGCAATAATAAAACCCGTGTAATCATGGCTAAAGCCAAACCCACTGTGCGACCTTTATTTTGTTGTTCTGCCGGTAATTTTCCAGAAAGGATAGAAATAAAAACAATGTTATCAATCCCTAAAACAATTTCTAAAACTGTTAAGGTTAAAAGGGAAATCCAAATTTCCGGATTAGTTAGCCATTCCATAGATGCGTATATTTTTCCTAAAAATAGAAAAAGGGATTATAATAGAAATTATTTTAAAATAATTTTGGTTGCGCCGTAGCCGAATTTTTCTTTTTGCGCATCCATAAAGGTTTTTACCTGCGAATTTTTGCTGGCAGCTTTATGGATTTCGTGTTGTAAACTCCCGTTTCCGGCGCCATGTATAAATACAATATCCACAAATTGATGTACAATAGCCGCTTCTAAATTTTTTCTGAAATGTTCCAACTGTATGTCCATTATCTCTCTTTTACTCAAAAATTGGTAATCATCACGCAGTTTCTCTATATGTAAATCCACTTCTTTAGCCGGTTTTTGCAAGACTGGTTTTTCTGCGGTTGGTTTAAAAAAGCTCTCCTTTATTTTTTGTGCATCCAAAACTAGTTCGGGCTCATCCATTCTAAAAAGCCAGCCGTTTGCTTTTATGATTGGAATTTGCTGTTTACTGCCGGCAAAATCTTTGGCTTTAAATTTTATGGTAAATTCCAGTGGTTTTTTAGGTGCTTTGTTTGCGGTTGTATAAAATAGCAACTGAAAATTAAGCGTTGGCCATAAATCTAGTTCCGGCAAAGCTGCGCTGTAGATTTTAACTGATTTTTGAGAGGCCAATTCTCCAAAAAATGCGCCTTTATATACATCCTTGGTTAAGGTTTTTAAACTCAGCATCATTTGGTACGATGTTTCGTTTATCACATAAAAATGAACAACTGAGCCTTTGTTTGCATCAGGAATTGCAGCTAAAAAAACACCTCGCTCCACAAAATTAGAGACGTCAGTCTTTTCTTCTGTCTCGTTTTGATTGGTATTTGGGTTTGATGAATGTCCGTGTACCCTGGTAATATTGCTGATCATCACCGGAATTTCAAAATCATCCTCGCCGGTAACGCCCACCATATCATCGCTAATTATTTTGGTGATGTAACCCTCTCTCCGCTCATCAACAAAGCGCACAAATTCTCCTAATTGGTACTTCATGTTATATATGTTATAGACAATCGCCTTATTTTTCTAAAATAGAAAGCTGTCCCAAAATATCGTTTTGTTTAACAAAGTATTCGCCGTTATTTCTTATTGTGTTATACACTTCATCAAATAGCAACATATAGTTTCCGTTTTCTAAAGCAATTTGCTCTTCAATAACTTCGCCTTTATCTCCAAAAGTATAAAGCTTTCCTTCGTCGCCGGATTTTTCTTTCCCATAGTCCTGATCGTTGGGTTTCATGCCGGCTAAAAGTTGTGGTTCCTGTACATCGGTTCTGTTTTTTGTTAATGTGCCATTAATCCCATAAAAAACATAGGCCGGTTGTTGCTTTACAACCAACATATTAGTCGTAACAAAAACATTTAAACCGTTATTGTATTTAAGGAGCGCATGGGCAACGTCATCAACCGCTGTATTTGCTCGGTGCTTGCCATAAGTTTTATGAAATTCTGACGGAATGCCGAAAAGCGCAATTGCTTGGTCAATCATGTGCGCTCCTAAGTCGTAAAAAATTCCAGCGCCGGGGATGGGTTCTTCTTTAAAAGTTTTTTCGCTGATTTCGTTCCTGTACCTATCAAAACGCAAATGGGCTTCTGTAATTTTCCCCAACCTTCCGGATTTTACCACTTTCTGCACTGCTAAAAAGTCGCTATCAAACCGGCGGTTTTGGTAAGCAAGTACTTTTAGTCCTTTCCTAAAAGCTAATGAAAAAAGTTCTTCTGCCTCTGCTTTGGTAACAGAAAACGGTTTTTCTATCAGCACATTTTTACCAGCGTTAAGCGAAGCTTTTGCATATTCGTAATGGGTGTAATTTGGCGTATTTACCACAATAAGCTCCAAACGTTCGTCTGCCAATAATTTCTCAATTGCCCGGTAAGTAATAATATTCGGGTAATCTTCCGCTGCTTTGTTTTTGCTACGTTCCACTACTGCAGTCAGCTCAAAGCCTTTGTGCGCTTCAAAAAACGGTGCGTGAAAAATCTTTCCCGACATTCCGTAAGCCATTAGCCCAACTTTAATTTTATTTTCCATTGATTCTTGCTTTAATATTCTACGCTGACTTTAGATATAAACCTTTTCTCAAATCATCGCCAGAATCCAAAAATACAATTAATCAAGCAGTCTGAAACTAAAAAGCCAGTCCTCTCCAACAATTTCCATTCGGTGGTGAGTGAGGGTATGCAGAAAACCAAGAAATCAATAAAATCAAACTTTATAAATTTATATTTGCAAGCAAATCGATAAAAAGCAAAAAGGCGATATGAAACTTTGGCAAAAAGAAACATCAACAAATCAACAGGTAGATACCTTTACAGTAGGGCAAGACAGGGAAATGGACTTGTTTTTGGCAACTTTTGATGTTTTGGGCTCTTTGGCGCACACCCAAATGTTGGAGAGTATTGGCTTAATGAGTGCCAATGATTTAGTGCAGATCCAAAAAGAGCTGAAAAATATCTATCAGCAGATATTGGACGGAGATTTCAAGATTGAAGATGGGGTAGAGGATGTGCATTCGCAAGTGGAGATGCTTTTAACGCAGAAATTAGGTGAAGCCGGAAAAAAAATCCATAGCGGGCGTTCGCGTAATGATCAGGTTTTGGTTGATTTAAAGCTTTTCTTTAGGAGCCAAATCCAAGAAATGGTACTTTCTGTACAGGAGTTGTTCAATCTTTTAACACAGTTAGCAGAGGAACATAAGGAAAAACTGATGCCCGGTTATACGCATTTGCAAATCGCAATGCCGTCATCTTTTGGTCTGTGGTTTGGCGCTTACGCCGAAAGTTTGGTTGATGATTTAGAGCTGATGCTTGCGGCTTTTAAAATCTGTAATAAAAATCCTTTGGGTTCCGCTGCTGGTTACGGATCATCTTTTCCATTGAACAGGACTATGACTACCGAATTGTTGGGTTTCCAAACTTTAAATTATAATGTGGTTTATGCGCAAATGGGGCGTGGTAAAACCGAACGCATTTTATCTCAGGCGATGTCGTCAATTGCGGCCACATTAAATAAAATGGCAATGGACGCTTGTTTGTTTATGAATCAAAATTTCGGATTTATTTCTTTTCCGGATGAGCTTACAACGGGGAGCAGTATAATGCCTCACAAAAAAAATCCGGATGTTTGGGAATTGATTCGTGGACGTACCAATCAATTACAGGCACTGCCGAATCAGATTATGCTGTTGACCACAAATTTGCCGTCCGGTTATCACCGCGATATGCAACTGCAAAAAGAAACTTTGTTCCCGGCTTTCCAAAGTTTAATGGCCTGTTTGGATATGTCTAAGCTAATGCTGAAAAATATCCGGATAAAGGACAATATTTTGGATGATACCAAATATCAATACCTGTTTTCTGTTGAGGAGGTTAACAAATTGGTTTTAGCAGGAACACCTTTTAGAGAAGCGTATAAAAAAGTGGGTATGGATATAGAAAAAGGTGATTTTGGAGGCAAGTATGAAATTAACCACACTCACGAAGGAAGCATTGGCCAACTCAATTTAAAAGAAGTGAACAATTTGATGGAGAAAGTGGTTAGCGAATTTGGTTTTGATAGGATAAAAAAAGCTATAGAAAAGCTTTTAGCATAGTGTCTAAAAACATATAGCAAATAAAATGATTTTATGCAATGATGCTGAGCTTTGTTTTTATGTGATTCTTTTCATCCCGAAATCAATAATAGTTCAAATGTAGCCTCAAATGCGTTCAGACCCCGAACAAAAGTTATTTAGAATATTTCTAAATTATTAAAATCAGTCATCAAATTGTCAGCCACACGGTAAATAATTATACTTTTGTGATTCAAAAATGGGGCAGGTGTATTTGATCATCAACATTTTTATAATCTTAATAATTTAATTTTTGTATAACAAACTCAATATGAGAAACTTCTCATCTCATTTTAGAAGCTTATTAAAGCCTTTAGCTCTGGCGACTGTCATCGCAATAAGTGCTGTTAATTTAACTTTTGGTCAGGCTGCTCCGGCAGACTCTGCTACAACTGCCGCTCCTGCGGCCGATGCTAGTGCTGCTCCGGCAGGAGATGCTGCAGCCGGTGAAGCGTTGTTCAAATCTAATTGCGGTGCTTGTCACGCTTTAGATAAACGAGTTTTAGGCCCAGCGTTGGCAGGTGTAAACGAAAAACAAAGCAAAGAATGGTTGCACAAGTGGATCAAAAATTCTACAGCGTTAATCGCTTCTGGCGATAAGGACGCCGTTGCGATTTTTGAAGAATACAACAAAACAGTTATGCCGTCATTCGCTCAGTTTAGTGATGGCGACATTGACAACATTTTAGCTTACATTAAAGAGGCAGGCGATAAAAAGCCTGCAGCCGCAGCTGGAGCAACGGCAGGTGCCGAAGGTGCTGCGCCTGCAGATACAGGTGTAAGTAGCTTTATGATTATAGGCTTAGTTGCCGTTGTTTTAATCGCATTTTTAGTAATTGTGGTTTTAAATAGGGTAATTGGCACTTTAGAGCGTTTATTAGTTAAAAAAGAAGAAGAGCAAAACGTTTTTGTTGAAGAGGAAGAAGTTGAAGAAGAAGAAAAAGACAGGTTTGCAGTAGTTAAGAAGTTAGCTAAAAACAAAAAGTTTGTTTTCTTTGTAGTACTTGCACTATTAATTACTTTAGGTTCTTTTGGTTATATGGATTTATGGAACACTGGCGTTCAGCAAGGTTACCAACCGGTACAACCAATTAAATTCTCTCACCAGCTACACGCAGGCACTAACCAAATAGAATGTCAATACTGCCACTCAGGTGCTTGGAAATCTAAAAATGCAACTATTCCGTCTTTAAATATTTGTATGAACTGCCATAAATATGTACAGGCAACAGACAAATACAACGGTGAAATTTCTCCAGAAATCCAAAAAATTTATACCGCATTGGACTACAATCCTGAAACTCAAAAATACGGAACAAACACTCGCCCGATTGAATGGGTAAGGATTCATAACCTTCCAGATTTGGCTTATTTCAACCACTCGCAACACGTAAATGTTGCTGGTATAGCATGCCAGAAATGCCATGGTCCAATCCAGACTATGGAAGAAGTATATCAATACTCTCCGTTGACCATGAAATGGTGTATCAACTGTCATAAAGAAACAGAGGTGAACTCCAAAGGCAATGCTTATTATGATCAAGTAATTGCTGCACATGACAAAATCAAAAAAGGAGAAAAAGTGACAGCTGCGGTATTGGGCGGGTTAGAGTGTGGTAAATGTCATTATTAATAATTAGCAATAAACAATTACAGTCTTATATAGCTTAAATGGAAAGCACAAAGAAATATTGGAAAGGTTTAGAGGAAGTAAATAATACTCCTGAATTCGCGGAACATAGTAAAAACGAATTTGCCGAGCCGATTCCTGTAGAAAAACTATTAGAAGGAACAGGATTAAATTCTGTTGCTCCTCGTAGAGATTTTTTAAAGGCCATGGGTTTTGGATTGGGGGCGGTAAGTTTAGCAGCGTGTAATGTTGCACCCGTTCAAAAATCTATCCCTTACTTAATTAAGCCAGAGGAAGTAACTCCTGGTGTTCCTAACTATTATGCTTCTAGTTATAAAGGTGGAAGTATTTTAGTAAAAACAAGAGAGGGTCGTCCAATTAAGATAGAAGGAAATCCATCGTGTCTAATTCATCAAGGTGCTTTAAGCGCTCAAGGTCAGGCTGCAGTTTTAGATCTTTATGATATATCTAAATTAAAAGGACCTTTAAAAGGTGGTACCGAATATTCATGGGAGGATGTAGATACTTATGTTAAGCGTGAACTCGCAAAAGTACAGGCTTCTGGTAAAGCTATTGCATTGGTTTCCTCAACAATTAACAGCCCATCCACAAAAGCGGTTATTGCAGAGTTTTCAGCTCAGTATCCGGCTACCAAACACGTAACACTTGATGCGGTATCCTATTCAGGTATTATTAAGGCAAACGAAGCTAATTTCGGAAAAGCTGTTTTACCGCAGTATCGTTTTGATAAAGCAAACGTTATCGTAAGTTTTGGAGCAGACTTTTTAGGAAGCTGGATATCGCCTGTTCAATTTACCAAGCAATATGTAAGCAACCGTAGCATCGCATCTTTAAATCAGAAAAAGATGTCGAGACACATTCAATTCGAAACCGGATTGAGTATGACGGGTACCAATGCCGATTCAAGAATTGCAATAAAACCTTCTGAAGAAGGCGCTGCAATTTTGAGTTTATACGCAGAGCTAACAGGAACATCGGTTAGCGGAGCAAGTTTAAGCAACAAACCTGCAGATGCTGCAATCAAGTTAGTGGCAAAAGAATTGTTAGCAGCAAAAGGTGCGGCTTTAGTTGTTGCCGGTTCAAATAGTGTTGCTACACAAACAGTAGTAAATGCAATTAACAGCTTCTTAGGTAGCTACGGAACAACAATAGATTTAGACAATCCATCTTATCAGTACGCTGGTAAAGACGATGATTTCTCATTGCTTTTGGCAGATATGAAAGCTGGAAGAGTTGGAGCGGTTTTGTTTTTAGACTCTAACCCTGCTTATAGCCACCCGTTAGCAAAAGATTTTGCAGAAGCAATCAAAAAAGTGGATTTAACGGTTTCTTTTGCCGATAGACAAGATGAGACAGCTTCTTTATGTAAGGTAGTTGCACCTAACCACAATTTTTTAGAGGCTTGGGGCGATGAAAACGCAATTGAAGGATATTACACTTTAGTACAGCCGACAATCAACCCAATTTATAATACCCGCCAGGCAGAATTAAGCCTATTAATTTGGGCTAATTATCCGAACCAGGATTATTATGCTTTTGTTAGAAGTAACTGGGAAAAATCAGTTCTAGCAACAGCAGGTAAAAAGTGGGATGATGTTCTACAAACCGGTTTTGTAGCTTTGCCGGCAAAAACGGGTGGAGTTTATGCTTTTAATGGTTCAGTTGATGCTGCTGAAGTTTTAAAACAAGGCAAAGCTTTAGCGAAAGATATTGAGTTACATATTTATCAATCAGTAGCCATAGGTTCTGGTGCGCAAGCTAACAATCCTTTATTGCAAGAAACTCCTGATCCGGTATCAAAAGTAACTTGGGAGAATTATGCGGCTATTAACCCTAAATTCGCCGAGTCTCTAGGATTGAAACAGTTTGATGTAGTTTCGATAAAAACCGATAAATATAGTGTTGAGTTACCTGTTTTACACCAGCCAGGGCAGGCGCAAGGAACTATTTCAGTTGCAGTTGGATATGGTAGAACAAAAGCAGGTAAAGTAGCTGATGGTGTCGGCCAAAACGTTTATCCTTTTATAACTTATAATCAGGGGATCGCAAATTTTGCGAACACAGTTACGGTAAGCAATACCGGTGGATATAACGAGTTAGCTTTAACGCAAACGCACCAAACTATCGAAGGAAGAAATATTATCCGCGAAGCTACTTTTGCAGAATACAAAAAAGATCCTGCACACGGTAGTGGCAACAACGACGAGAAACACGAGAAGTACGATTTGTGGGGTAAATACGATCAGCCGGGCCATAACTGGGTGATGGCTATCGATTTGAACGCTTGTACCGGCTGTGGTGCTTGTATTGTAGCTTGTAACGCCGAAAATAACGTTCCTGTTGTGGGTAAAGACGAAGTTCGTCGCCGTAGAGAGATGCACTGGATACGTATCGATAGGTACTATACTTTTAACGACGACGGAAAGCACCTTACAGGAGAAAACGAGATTGTTGACATCCAAGGAACAATGGAAGATGTGTCTGTTGTACATCAGCCAATGATGTGCCAGCACTGCGATCATGCACCTTGTGAAACAGTTTGTCCGGTTTTAGCAACTGTCCACTCAACGGAAGGTTTAAACCACATGGCTTACAACCGTTGCGTAGGTACAAGATATTGTGCAAATAACTGTCCATACAAAGTACGTCGTTTCAACTGGTTTAACTACTGGAATGATTCCCGTTTTGACAATTATTTAAATAATGAGTTTACACAATTGGTATTGAATCCGGATGTTACTACACGTTTCCGTGGAGTAATGGAGAAATGCTCTATGTGTATCCAACGTATTCAAGCTGGTAAACTACAAGCTAAAATGGAGAAAAGAGTATTGGCAGATGGCGATGTTAAAGTTGCTTGTCAGCAGACTTGTCCAGCTAATGCAATTGTATTTGGAGATGCAAATGATCCTAACTCTGAGGTATCAAAAGCGTTAAAAAATGAAAGAACTTACTATGTGTTAGAAGAGTTGAACGTACAGCCGGGAGTTGGTTATATGACTAAAATTACTAATACAGGATCTCAAGAAGCTTAATATTTAAAAATATAATTTAAGATATGTCATCTCATAACGAATCAATATTAAGAGAACCCTTAATTACCGGTAAAAACATCACCTATGCAAAAATTACGGATGATGTTTTATGGCCAGTGGAAAACAAGCCGAATAAAGCTTGGTGGATAGGGTTTATCGTTGCGGCTTTAGGCGCTTGCCTTTGGGTATTTGCTGTTAGCTATACATTTTGGAATGGAATTGGAGCTTGGGGATTAAACAAGACAGTTGGCTGGGCCTGGGATATTACCGGTTTCGTGTGGTGGGTAGGTATTGGTCATGCCGGAACATTAATTTCCGCAGTATTGTTACTTTTCCGTCAGAACTGGAGGAACTCCATTAACAGATCTGCCGAGGCGATGACCATCTTCGCCGTAATTTGTGCGGCAACTTACGTAGTTTCTCACATGGGGCGTCCATGGTTGGCTTACTGGCCATTGCCACTTCCAAACCAGTTTGGGTCATTGTGGGTTAACTTTAACTCGCCATTAGTTTGGGACGTTTTTGCAATCTCCACTTACTTTACAGTTTCGTTAGTTTTTTGGTATGTTGGTTTATTACCAGATATCGCAGCTATTAGAGATAGAGCAACAGGTTTAACCAGAAGAATTTATTCAGTTCTTTCTTTCGGATGGAACGGGTCAGTAAAAACTTGGCAACGGTTTGAAACAGTTTCTTTGATATTAGCTGGCATCGCAACTCCGTTAGTACTTTCGGTTCACACTATCGTATCTATGGACTTCGCAACTTCGGTTATTCCGGGCTGGCATACTACTATTTTCCCTCCTTACTTTGTTGCCGGGGCGATTTTCTCTGGATTTGCAATGGTTCAAACACTATTGTTAGTTACCAGAAAGGTTTTAGGATTGGAGAATTACATCACCATGTTCCACATCGAATCAATGAACAAAATCATTGTGCTTACTGGTTCAATTGTAGGTGTTGCATACTTATCTGAGTTTTTTATCGCATGGTATTCAGGCGTTGAGTATGAGCAATACACTTTCTTAGGAAGATTTGTTGGACCTTACTGGTGGGCAGGTTGTATGATGTACGGATGTAACGTATTGATGCCTCAGTTACTTTGGTTCAAAAAAATCAGAACAAATATTGCTATATCATGGTGTTTATCAATTGTTGTAAACATAGGTATGTGGTTTGAGCGTTTTGTGATTATCGTAAACTCATTACACAGAGATTATTTGCCTTCAAGTTGGGCAATGTTTTATCCAACTTGGATAGATATATCAGTATTCATCGGTTCTATTGGACTATTCTTCACGTTGTTCTTGTTATTTATTAGAGTATTGCCTTCAGTTGCAATGGCAGAAGTTAGGTTACTTGTTAAAACAGCGTCTGAACAATCTAAAAAGAAACTAATTGATGAAGGCAAGGTTAAGCAAGAAGAGGCTGACTATTACATAGAGTCTTTAGGTGCTTATGACAGTGTTGAACAAGCTGACTACGTAAAAATTTAAACATGAGCAAAATAAAATATATATTAGGTTTATTTGATGATCCCGATCATATGATGCATGGGATTGATAAGCTACAGGAAAATAAAATCGGTATTTACGATGTATATACGCCAATGCCTATACACGGAATTGAAGATAAGTTAGGCATTAAAAGAAGCAGGTTGGGTATCGTTGCGTTTATTTGTGCAATTACAGGTACAATTACCGCTTTCAGCATGATTTATTTTGTAATGGTGTATGATTGGCCTATGAATGTTGGTGGTAAACCAAACTTTGCCATTCCAAACTTTATCCCGATTACTTTTGAGTTAACCGTACTTTTTTGTGCGTTAGGAATGGTTGCTGCTTTCTTCTTCAGAAATCATTTATTTCCGGGAAGAGCACCTAGAGTAATGGAATTTAGAGCTACTGCTGATAGGTTTGTAATCGCAATTGATGCCAATACAGTTACAGACAGTGCTCAAGTTGATAGTTTATTAAAAGAAGCTGGTGCTGTAGAAATTAAGCACAACGATAGAAAATATCTAAGTTATGAATAAGACAAGTATTTTTGGATTAGCACTTATAGCAATTTCTGTTGCTACTATATTCAGCTCATGCCATGATAAAAGGAGTAGAGGCTTAGAGTATGCACCTAACATGTATTACCCGATAGCTTATAATCCGGATCAAAAGAACAAGAATTTTGAGAACGGTATCACGGCTCAGGTGCCACCTGCGGGTACAACGCCAATCGGTTTTACCAGATTTGACGAATTCCCAAATACAACAGAAGGGTACGAAGCTGCAAGTGCTTCTGTAACAAACCCGCTTCCGGTTACTAAAGAAAATTTGGCCGAAGGTAAACAACTATATGTTGCAATGTGCGGACCTTGCCACGGAGATGGTTCCGGAAACGGGCATATTGTAGAGTTGGGTAAATACCCTGCTCCGCCATCTTACTCAACAGGTAACTCGTCAAGAGGTGGGTTAATGAAAGATTTAACCGACGGAAAAATTTACCATACTATTCAGTACGGTTTAAACTTAATGGGGTCTTATGCATCGCAACTTTCTCCAGAAGAAAGATGGAAGGTTGTAATGTATGTTCACGAATTACAAAAAGGACAATAATCGATTAAATAAAAATATGGGAGCTCATCATCATTCATATAATTTTTCAGAGCAATTTAGTTTTAGCGGAAAAGCCAAAACATTTAGCTTAATAGGTATCGTTATAGGTATATTGGCCGTTGTTTATGGCTTTTTAACGGGACACGTGGAGCGTACTTTCCTTAACTTGCTTTTAATGAGTTATTATTTTACTTGTGTATGCGCCGCAGGATTATTCTTTTGCGCCGTACAGTACGTTGCGCAAGCAGGCTGGTCAGCAAGTTTACTAAGAGTACCTCAAGCTTTTTCTAAGGTTTTGCCTTTCGCAAGCATCATACTAATCATCGTAGTAGTTGCGGGCTTATTTTCACATAACCTTTATAACAGCTGGAACCATGTTGCAGAAGGCGGAGAAGGACATTTCAGCCCTTCAAAAGCATTCTACTTAAGTCCTTTATTTTTCATAGCGAGGTTAGTAGTTTTCCTGGGTGCTTATAGCATTTTCGGCTTATTGCTTTCTAAACTCTCTGTAAACGAAGACATTCATGGAGGTTTAAAAAGTTATGACAAAAGCATAAAATATTCAGTAATATTTTTGGTGATTTTTGGATTCACTACCCCACTATGGGCTTTTGATACCATTATGTCTTTAGAAGCACACTGGTTTTCAACTATGTTTGGTTGGTATAATTTTGCAGCAATGTGGGTTTCCGGAATGGCAGCCATTAGTATTGTTGTAATTTTACTTAGAAAAGCCGGCCACATGCCGTGGATAAAAGATAGTCATATCCATAACTTAGGTTTATTTGTTTTTGCGTTCTCTATTTTTTGGACCTACATTTGGTTTGCCCAGTTTTTATTAATCTACTATGCAAACATTCCAGAAGAAACAGTTTATTTCTTCAAAAGATGGGAAGGATTTTATTTACCTTTATTCTGGTTAAACCTGATTATCAACTTTATGGCGCCAGTGTTAATCTTGATGTCGAGAGATGCGAAAAGAAAAACCAATATTTTATTAGGTGTTTGTATTTTATTGATACTAGGGCATTGGTTAGATTATTACATGATGATTATGCCGGGTACAATTGGCGAAGCAGCCGGCTTTGGAATTATAGAAATTGGAACATTATTAGGATTTGCTGGCTTGTTTACATTCTCGATATTAGCATCATTGAGCAAAGCTCCTTTAGCGCCTAAAAATCACCCATTCTTAGAAGAGAGTTTGAACCATTCGATATAAATAGGACAATTGACTATAATGAACATTAAAAGATTTTTTAATTTAAAAAGTTTACTTGCTTTAGGAACAGTTACGGCGTTTTCCTTTTCAGAGGTAATGGCAGAAGAAACGGCAAAAATTGCCGAAAACGCTGCCAAGCATGAAGGACTTTGGACAACAGTTGGTTACTATCTGCTTTTGTTTTTATTGCTTTGCTTCTTTATTGGCATTGTGGGTAAAATTTTGAGTGTTTACGATTTAACACGTAAAATACAAGGTAAAAGAAGTGGTATAAAGTGGGACAGGATCAACGGTGTACTATTTGGTATTATACTGATTGTTGGGATGTACGGCGTGTACTGGTCTTACACAGTGCAAGGAGCGTTGATTTTGCCTAAAGCGGGGTCTGAACACGGTGCTAAAATTGATTCCATGTTTAGTATAACCATGATTCTTACAACTGTGGTTTTGATTTTAACGCACATTGCTTTATTCTCTTTTGCTTATTTATACAATAGTAGCAAAAAGAGAAAAGCTTATTATTATCCGCACAACAATACGTTAGAGAAATATTGGACGGTTATCCCGGCAATCGTATTAACGGTATTGGTTTTAATGGGATTTTTTACTTGGAGAGGGATTACCAATATATCAAAAAAGGATGCCAAAAATGCAATCCAGATTGATGTTACTGCCCATCAGTTTGCTTGGGACGTAAGATACGGTGGGAAAGATAATGTGAACGGCAGAAAAAACTTTAAATTAATAGGTGGTCTTAACGGATTAAACAGCTTAGGTTTAGATCTATCCGACAAGGCAAATTATGACGATTTAAAGGTTAACGAAATTGTATTGCCTGTAAATAAGCCAGTCCGTTTTACTTTGGGTTCTCAGGACGTAATCCACAGTTTTTATATGCCTCATTTTAGAGTGCAGATGAACTGCGTTCCGGGTATGGCAACTTATTTCCAATTTACACCTACAAAAACCACACAAGAAATGCGTCAGGATACTGATGATCCTAAATTTGATTACCTACTTTTATGCGCTAAAATTTGTGGCGGATCGCACTATAACATGCAGTTTAAAGTACGTGTGGTATCAAACAGAGAATATCAAGAATGGATTAAAGAACAGAAACCTATTGTTACCGAGGATATGAAAAAGGAATATCAGTTAGCAATGAAGGATGATGTAAAAAATTCAAATAGCAAAATTGCATTAAACAACTAAGATTAAAAACACAGACGGAGACTATGTCAACAATTGCAATAAATAACCCTTCAGCAATTCACCATGATGATCATGCACATCATCATGAAACATTTTTGACTAAATATGTTTTTAGTCAGGATCATAAGATGATCGCAAAGCAATTCCTCATTACGGGTATCATAATGGCGGTTATTGCAATGATTTTATCTATTCTTTTCAGAATTCAGTTAGCTTATCCGGATCATAGCTTCCCTTTATTGGAAGTTTTGCTAGGAAGATTTGCACCTGAAGGACGATTAGACCCGAATTTTTACCTTTCACTGGTAACCATACACGGAACCATCATGGTTTTCTTTGTATTAACAGCCGGTTTAAGCGGAACGTTTTCAAACTTACTGATTCCTCTACAGATTGGAGCCCGTGATATGGCTTCGCCGTTTATGAATATGCTTTCTTATTGGTTGTTCTTTATAGCATCAGTAATTATGCTTTCAACGTTTTTTGTAGAATCTGGACCTGCGGGCGGTGGTTGGACAATTTACCCACCTCTATCCGCTGTACCGAAAGCAATGCCTGGCTCTGGTTTTGGGATGACACTTTGGTTGATCTCTATGATTTTATTCGTTGCATCTTCTTTAATGGGCGGGATAAACTATGTTTCAACTATCTTGAACATGCGCACCAAAGGAATGGATCTTTGGAAAATGCCATTAACTATTTGGGCTTTTTTATTAACCGCTGTTTTAGGTATTCTGTCTTTTCCGGTATTGGTTGCAGGTGTGGTATTACTGATTTTTGACAGAAGTTTCGGAACGTCATTTTATCTTTCTGATATTTTTATAGGCGGACAAGCTTTAGCCCATGAAGGAGGTAGCCCAATTTTATGGCAGCACTTGTTCTGGTTCTTAGGTCACCCAGAGGTTTACATCGTAATTATGCCTGCAATGGGTATCATTTCCGAGGTGATGTCGGTAAACTCAAGGAAGCCGATTTTTGGTTACCATGCCATGGTTTACTCGCTAATTGGTATTACCAGTTTATCGTTTATTGTATGGGGTCACCACATGTTTGTTACTGGTATGAATCCGTTTTTAGGAGGGGTGTTTATGATTACAACGTTAATCATTGCAGTACCGTCTGCCGTAAAAACTTTTAACTGGTTGGCAACGCTATGGAGAGGAAATATAAGATTTACCCCTGCAATGCTTTTTGCAATAGGGATGGTATCTTTCTTTATCTCCGGCGGTTTAACCGGTATTTGGTTAGGTAACGCCGCTTTAGATATTCATTTACACGATACTTACTTTGTAGTAGCTCACTTTCACTTGGTAATGGGATCTGCCGCAATATTTGGTATGGTAGCGGGTGTTTATCACTGGTTTCCAAAAATGTTCGGTCGCTTAATGAATGTCAAACTTGGTTATTTGCATTTTTGGTTAACTTTTATCTCTGCCTATTTGGTGTTTTTCCCAATGCACTTTATGGGTTTAGATGGTGTACCACGTAGATATTATGCTTTTACAGAGTTTGAATCAATGCAGAGATGGTTATCAGTTAACGTGTTTATTACATGGTCTGCAATTTTAGGAGCAGTTGCACAGATTGCCTTCTTGGTTAATTTCTTTTATTCAATTTTCTTCGGAAAGAAATCAACCCAAAACCCTTGGCATGCAAATACTTTAGAGTGGACTACACCGGTAGAACGTATCCACGGAAACTGGCCTGGAGAAATCCCAACTGTTTACCGTTGGGCTTATGATTATAGCAAACCAGGACACCATAGTGATTTTATTCCACAAACAACACCACATTCTGAAACAATGAGTTCAAACCTGCCTCATGATTTTGAGGGGAATGAAGCTGCAGAGAAAATTCAGGAGAAATGGAATTTAGAACATAACAGAATAAGCAGTTCTGAAGAAGTCAAATAACACAATTATTTGAATAAATTATAATTGGGGTATTCAGTAGAATTTACGGATACCCCAATTTTATAAAATTGAAATGTATTCAAAGGCTGAAAGTCGTTTTTTATCTGCGAATTTTATTTCGTTGATAGCTCTTTTCTTATTGATCCTTGCTGGCGGTGTAGTGCGTAGCTCTGGTTCTGGGATGGGCTGTCCTGATTGGCCTAAATGTTTCGACCAATACATTCCGCCAACGGATGTTTCGCAATTGCCAGAACATTACAAAGAGAAATATTTACAAAAAAGAATCGAAAAAAACGAACGTTTTGCCAAGCTATTAGATAAAACGGGTTATGCAGATTTAGCCGTACAGGTCCGCCACGATGAAAGTATAAAAGTTCCGGAAGAGTTTAACGCTACCAAAACTTATACGGAATATGTAAACAGGCTAATCGGCGCTTCAACTGGTTTGCTTTTGATGCTTTGCTTTGTCTTTTCAATTCCATTATTTAAAAGCAAACCTGTTGTTTTTTGGCTGAGTGCGTTAAATCTTTTTTTAGTAGGTTTTCAAGGCTGGTTAGGTTCAATTGTAGTTTCAACAAATTTACTGGCCTGGATGATTACAGTACACATGCTGGTGGCAGTTTTAATTTTAGGCATTTCTTTATACACCTACTTTTTAGTAAAACTACCTAAAGAGACTTTGTATGTCAACAGTAAACAATTGAGTTATTTAAGATTTGCATCGTTATTAACGATCGCTGTATCATTATGGCAGATCACCGTCGGTACTGAAGTAAGGGAAGGAGTGGACGCTGTAAAGTCGAATTTTCCGGAATTGATGCGTAGCAGTTGGCTTATAGAAGTAGGAAGAATATTTACACAGCATAAACAATTAGTGTGGCTATATTTGGGCCTTAGTTTAGTGCTATTTATACTGGTAAAAAGATACAATATCACAGGCTTAGTAGCTAAATTAGCTTTTTGGATGCTAATGATCTTTGCACTTCAGGTAATTACTGGTTTGGCTCTGGCGTACTTTGCATTGACTGCTTGGGCGCAGGCCGCACATGTACTTTTGGCCACAGTTTTATTTGCGGTGCAGGTTTATATGTTGTTTATTTTCTATAGCAAAAAATCAAATTTAATCAGGTTATAGTGAGGGAGTTTCTTAGTGATTTTAAAAAACTGATAAAATTAAGGTTAACGCTTTTGGTAGTGTTCTCGGCTTCTATCTGCTTTTTAATCGGCGAACATTATCAAGATTCTATCCATTGGATGAATTGGCTAAAATTAATTGTTGGGGGCTTTTTGGTGACTGGTACGGCAAACGGATTTAACGAAATTATTGAAAAAGATTTAGACAAGCTAATGTCTAGAACGCTTGATAGGCCTTTGCCATCTGGAAGAATGACAACCGGACAAGCGCTAGTTTTAAGTTTGGTGATGGGGATTGCCGGCACTTATTTACTTGGGAGCTTGAATCTTCTTACAGGAATCCTGTCGGTTTTTTCGATTTTTCTTTATGCTTTTTTATATACACCAATGAAGCGAAAATCGCCCATCGCTGTGTTTGTGGGAGCAATCCCGGGAGCCCTACCTCCTTTAATTGGATATGTAGCTTCACACGGACAAATTGATACCATTGCTTTGGTGCTTTTCGGTATTCAGTTTGTTTGGCAGTTCCCGCATTTTTGGGCAATTGCTTGGGTGATTGATGATGATTATAAGAAAGCCGGTTTTCGACTTTTACCAACAACCCATAGAGACAGAACAAGTGCGGTTGTCACTTTGGCATCAACGCTGATTTTGGTCCCCGTAAGTTTACTACCCACCTTCCTTGGATTTGGTGGATACCTAATCGCTTTAGTTTCTTTGGTGATGGGCCTGATATTTTCCTATCAAGCTTTTATGCTGGCGAAAAACTTAGACGTCAAATCGGCCAGGAAATTGATGTTTGGCAGTTTTATTTATTTGCCAGTAGTACAACTGGTGCTTTTGTTTAATTTAACTTGATGAATATGGTACTTAATAAAGATTTCGATAGACATAATCTGCAACCTAAGAAATTTGTGCTGTGGCTTTTTATTGTTTCTTCCATCATCTTTTTTGCGGGCCTAACGAGCGGTTTTATTGTTTACGCAGGTGATGGTGCTGGTAAATCATTAAATGTTGATTTACCAAAGGTTTTTATATATAGCACCGTTGTTATTATTATCAGCAGCTTAACTATGCACAAAGCATTCTTGAGTTCAAAAAAGCTACAGTTTGCACAACAGAAGTTATGGTTATGGGTTACCTTTGTTTTAGGCTTAGTGTTTATTAGTTTACAAATTTATGGATGGACTGTTTGGACTAACCTCGGCATCTTTTTCGTTAACTCAAACGCCACCATTAGCTTTGTTTACGCATTTACACTGTTCCACGTTTTACACATCGTAGCGGGTTTGATTATGATTTTAACAGCCATTAAAAGCAGTTATGGCCCGGTACCTAATGTCAAAAATACTTTCAGAATGGAGATTACCTCTATTTTTTGGCATTTTGTAGATATTGTATGGATTTATTTATACCTTTTCTTACTTTTGAATCAATAGAATTTACACAGAAATTACAAATTAATATTAATGGATACAACAGCACAATTAGACGAAGTTAAAACCACCCCGTGGAGTGGAGGCAGGTCGCCATTCTCTGTAGAGTACGGTAAACTGATGATGTGGATTTTCCTTTTATCAGACGCATTTACTTTCTCTGCATTTTTAGTTTATTATGGAGCACAACGCTTCAGTAAAATGACTTGGCCTGATCCTGATATTGTATTTCAGTCTATACCGGGCGTAACAGATCATGGCGCACCATTGGTTTTTGTGGGAGTGATGACTTTTATTTTAATCATGAGTTCTGTTACTATGGTTTTAGCCGTAGAAGCAGGGCATCGCAATAAAAAGAAAGAAGTAACCTGGTGGATGATAGCTACCATTGTTGGTGGTTTAATGTTCTTGGGTTGTCAGGCTTTAGAGTGGACACACTTACACCATGAAGGTTTTTGGTGGGGTAGAATTCCAGGTGCCGAAGTTTTAAAAGAACTAGGTTCAGATGCTGTAAGCACACAGCAATTTGCTAACTTATTTTTTACTATTACGGGTTTCCATGGTTTCCACGTATTTACCGGGGTTGTTATCAATATCATAATCTTAGTGATGACAACAACAGGTGTTTTTGAACGTCGGGGGCATTATTTAATGATTGAGAAAGTTGGTTTATATTGGCACTTTGTAGATTTGGTATGGGTGTTTGTGTTTACGTTCTTTTATTTGGTATAATTTTAAAACTCAAAAAAAATGTCTTTAGAAAATACAGATTTAGCGCATGAAGAACAGCATGCAGGAATGTCAAAAGGAAAAATATGGAAAGTATTCTTCATACTGCTAGCAATTACCGTACTTGAGTTTATCATTGCTTTAGGTGTGCCAGAAACAGTAATGCCCCATTTAGTAAGAAACTCTATTTACGTAATATTAACGCTGTTTAAAGCATACTACATTGTAGCTTTCTTTATGCACTTAAAATTTGAAAAGTATGCGTTTAAAGCAGGTATTCTAATTTCTCTCATTCTTATCGTTTATTTTATAATATTGTTGCTGATTGAAGGAAATTATTTGAATAGCCATTTGACGCTATGAGTGGGAATAAATTTCCTTTAGCAAAAATATTAATCCTGGTAACCATATTAGCGTTGCCAGGATTTTTGTATTATTTACTAAAGCAAAAAGGTGAAAACAGGTATAAACCATTGCCTATTTTTGGGCCAAGAGTAGTTGCATCAACTTTTCATACAAAACGTGGTGTGAAAATTCCTGATACAATTTATCACCAAATCAATTTCCCTGTACTAAATAATTCGGAAGGAAAAGCGGTAAAACTTTCTACAGCACAACAAATGCTCACTATCGTAAATTTCTTTTACACGAGCAATAAAAACGTAGTGCCGGCGCTTAATAAGGGCATTCAAAATTTACAACAGCAGTTTAAGGATAACAAAAGAATCAGGTTTGTTTCCATTGGTTTAGATCCTGAAAACGACAATTCCCAAAAGTTAAAACTGTACGCAGATAAGGTTGGTGCAATACCTCAGAAATGGGTTGTTTTAACCGCAGATACATCAGTTACTTTTCCTTTTGCCCGTAATCAGTTGTTTGTTAACGCATTTAAAACTACATCCGGTGATTTTGTATTTAGCGATAAACTTATTCTTTTAGACGCCGAAAACCGGATTAGAGGCTACTATACCGGAACCTCAGAAGATGAGATTAGACGGATAAGTGACGAAATTAAAGTTTTAATTACCGAAGAACTCCGTAAGATAAAGGCAGAGTTTTAATAATATTTTGAGATTCAGATAATGAGCGATAAAGCAATTTTTAGATTAATTACTGGTGTTTCTATAATAGTTTTTGTTTTAGTTGCAGTTTTAAATAGAAAGCTTATTCCGGTAACTATACCAACACCTAGTTTCGTGTACTTTTTCCCGAAGCTTAATGCAATTATAAACGCAACCTGTACATTTTTGCTGTTGCTTTCTCTGTATTTTATCAAACAAAAAAATATTAAAGTACACAAGCGCATCAATATTTTAACCTTTTGCCTATCTGCTATTTTCCTGATTTCGTATGTAGTCTTCCATTATTTCGCCCCCGAAACTAAATTCGGAGACGTTGATCATAACAATATCCTTAGTGATAGTGAAAAAATACTTGCGGGCAATCTCCGTTATATATATTACTTTATTTTAGGGACGCATATTGTTTTAGCCACAGCCGTTTTGCCCTTAATATTACTAAGCTTTTTTAGAGGGTTTAAAATGCAGGTAGAAAAACACCGCAAATTGGTGCGGTGGAGTTATCCTGTATGGTTATATGTAACAAGTACAGGCGTAATTGTATATTTAATGATAGCTCCTTATTATAATTTTTAAATTTGTAGCATGAAACGTTCAAAAGTTATTTTAGCTGCTTTTTTTGTAGTGGCTTTGGTTTTTGTTGCTAATTTCACTTTCGCACAATGTGCAATGTGTCAGGCCACGATTGAGTCTAACCTAAAAGCTGGTGGCAAAACAGGTTCAGGTTTAAATGGAGGCATAATGTATTTGTTGGCAGCCCCTTATTTGGCGGTTATGGCTATTGGAGTGTTATGGTATAAAAAATACCGTAAAAAAGAAGTGATGATTGATGTTAAAACTGAGAAGATTAACCTAAACTAAAGGAATTTAGAATTAAATTATCATGGCAGAAACCCCAAAAATACAGGCAATAATTCATGCTAAGTGTCCGCGTTGCAGACGAGGCGATATGTTTAAAACGTCGATGTACGGATTTGCATCGCAAAAGATGTATGATAACTGTCCTAAATGTGGGTTAAAGTTCGAGTTAGAGCCGGGTTATTTTTATGCGGCAATGTATGTTGGCTATGCCATCAACGTTGCCTTGGCGGTTACCGTAGGAATTTTAACTTATTTAATCACAAAGGAGACTGAGTCGCCTTGGGTTTATGTTGCAGTTATTTTTGCTTGCAGTTTAGCTATAGCACCTGTGAATTTCCGTTATTCAAGAGTAATACTTCTGCATTTATTGTCGCCAAAAATCAAGTATTTTCCGCATTATGACCACGATTAAGCCACAAACTTTCGATTTTCTTAATCAGATACAAGCTAATAATAACCGAGAGTGGTTTCAGGAAAACAAATCACTTTATCTATCTGCAAAAGAAAATGTAGAACTTTTTGCAGAGGATGTAATCAATTCTTTCCGAAAGTTTAATCCTAAAATATCTTCAGAACTTACCGGTAAAAAAAGCGTGATGCGGATCTATCGCGATATACGATTCAGTAAAGACAAAGCGCCATACAAAACAAATTTCGGTATCAGTATTCCAACAGGTCCAAAAGGAGTACATGGTCCCGGTTACTTTATCCAATTGCAACCAAACCAGAGTTTTGTTGCAGGTGGAATGTGGATGCCAGATGCCGAACATTTAAAATTAATTAGGCAGGAGATTGATTATAATGCCGATAAATTAATTGAGATTTTGCAACAACAAAGCTTTAAAAATATATTTAAAGAAGGTTTACAACAAACAGATAAGTTAAAAACTACACCTAAAAATTACGATGCAACTCATCCAAATATTGAATTGCTAAAGCTTAAAAGTTTTACGGTAAGCAGTCATTTTACAGACAAGCAATTACAAAGTACTGATGCAGTTGAAAATATTATGAATAGCTTAAAAGAGATTATGCCTTTAAATGATTTTTTACAAGAAGCGATATCAACCCAATAGAATTTATAATTTTTTATATATTGAAATAAATTATTTCCGAATGAAGAAGCAACATATTTTAATCGCATTATGCATATTACTGTTTTCAAGTTCTTGCGTGGTCCTCTCAAAAAAGAAGTATGAGGCGCTACTTTCACAAAAAGATTCTTTAAACGTAGGTTGGGATAATGCAAATGTTAAAATCCAGTCTTTGGAGGAAATGATTGCTAGTTTAAAAACCGATACCGCTACTTTACATGCGAAAATTGCTGATATAAGTGGCCAGTTAGAAGGATTAAACACTAATTATACCGCATTAAGCTCCAAAAGCTCTTCCGAAATTAATAAGCTTTCGGCTGATTTACAGAAGCGTGAGGCAAGACTAAAAGAGGTGGAAGAAATTTTAAGAAAGCGTGACGAAGCCACCAATGCATTAAAAGAAAAATTACAGAAAGCTTTATTAGGTTTCCAAGAAAGCGGGCTAACTGTGGAGATTAAAAATGGTAAAGTATATGTTTCCTTAACAGATAAGCTTTTGTTTAGCACAGGCTCAATTGTTATTGATGATAAGGGAAAGCAGGCATTGCAAGAATTAGCCAAGGTTTTAAATACACAGCCAGAAATTAACATCGCGGTTGAAGGCCATACAGACAATCAAAAAGTTGGGAATTTGGGCCAAATTAAAGACAATTGGGATTTAAGCGTATTACGGGCTACTTCTGTTGTGCGTTATTTAACAGAATTACAAAGTGTTTCGCCAGAGCGCTTAACCGCAACCGGGAAAGGACAATATCAACCTATTGAACTGGGCAACAGTGCTGAGGCCAGAAGTAGAAATCGTAGAATTGAGATCGTACTGTCTCCTAAATTAGATGAGCTATATAATTTAATCAAGTAAAGTTTAACCTAGTTACTAATTATCATTCTTTAGAAGATATAATTGGAATAACGATTTTTAAAATTCTAAACATTAAGTCAAAAAATGATCTTGCGCACAAAGAAGCTATTTATACTACTTCTAAATTGCTTCAATTGACAAATGATTGACATATTGTATAGCCTCCTAGAGTACTTTTGTAGCGGTTTAAAAATATCATAATTGAAGGATTTAAAGGTTATAGCTTTTACGCACAAACAAATTGATTTGAAAGAATTAGGATGTTTGGTTTTGTGCAACGAAGCCACAGAGGAAAGGCTTCGATTTGTTAAATCTAAATTTGATATTCCAGAAATATTTTACTTGGCAACCTGTAACCGGGTTGAGTTTGTGTTCACTGCAAGTCAGGATTTAAACAAAAAATTTGTCCGCTCTTTTTTAGAAGCTTTACACGGCGAAAAAATGCTTACTACTCAGTTAGATTTTGTGGTAGATAACGCATTGGTTTTTGAGCAAGAGGAAGCGCTTAACCATTTAATGCGTGTGGCTAGCTCTTTGGAGAGTTTGGTTGTAGGCGAAAAAGAGATTTTAGCCCAAGTAAGAAAAAGTTACGAAGATTGTAGATTGAAAGGCTTTACCGGCGATTACCTAAGATTGCTGATGAGCCGAGTAGTTAAAACCGCTAAAGAAGTTTACACCTTTACAAATATCTCTAAAAATCCTATCTCGGTAGTTTCTTTAGCTTACCGCCGATTAAAAGAGTTAAACGTTTGTTCCAAGTCCAGGATTTTAATTATTGGTGCCGGCGAAACCAATCAAAATATCGCTAAATACCTAAAAAAACATACCTACACTAACTTCTCGGTTTTTAATAGAACTTTCAGTAAAGCGCAAAATTTAGCAACAGAGTTGGGTGGTCAAGCGTTTGAACTTGCACAGCTTCAAAATTTTGACAAAGGTTTTGATGTAATTATCACCTGCACTTCGGCTAAAGAGCCAATTATCACTTCAGAACTTTACGCTAAACTTTTAAATGGCGATAAAACTTCTAAAGTTATTGTTGATTTGGCTATCCCTAATGATGTGGCTCCACAAGTATTGACAGACTATAGCGTACAATATATTGAAGTAGAATCTTTAAAAGAAATTGCGGAGAAGAATTTGCAAGAACGTTACCACGAACTAATTAATGGCGAAGCAATTATTGAGCAAAACATTAAAGAGTTTAAGCCAATATTAAAGCAGCGCCGGGTAGAACTTGCTATGAGCGAAGTACCTGTTAAAATAAAAGAAATCAGAGAAAGAGCGCTAACTTCTGTTTTTGCTGATGAAGTGAACGGTTTAGACGAAAATTCGAGATTGGTATTGGAAAAAGTAATGAGCTATATGGAAAAAAAGTACATTAGCGTTCCAATGGTTATGGCTAAAAATATTTTAGTTAATAACGACTAAGTCATAATTAGCTCAAACCACTAATTTTCTGAAAATCAGTATGCAAAGGTCATTCTTAATTCTATTTTTGCAATATAAACATACATTTTGGACAGAATAATCACGATAGGAACACGAGGTAGCGAGCTTGCGTTATGGCAAGCAAACCATATAAAAGATAAGCTTGCAACAATAAATATCCAAGCCGAGTTAAAGATTATCAAAACTCAGGGCGATAATATCCTAAACCTTAGGTTGGATAAATTAGAAGGCAAAGGTTTTTTTACCAAAGAATTAGAAGAACACTTACTCGAAAAATCTATTGATTTAGCCGTACACTCGCACAAAGATTTACCAACGTTAAATCCACCGGGATTAATTATCGCTGCAGTTTCAGAAAGAGAAGATCCTTCAGAAGTAATCCTGATTTTAAAGGACTGCGTAGACTCTTCTAAGAAGTTATCCGTTAAACATAATGGAACCGTTGGTACATCATCTAACCGCAGACAATCGCAGCTTTTAGCGGTTCGCCCTGATTTAGAATTTGAAAATTTAAGAGGAAACGTAAACACGCGTATCCAAAAATTAAGAGACGAAAAATACGACGCCATTATTATGGCAAAAGCCGGAATAAGCCGTTTAAATTTGGATTTATCCGAGTTTTATATCGAAGAAATTGAACCTACGGCAGAGCTTGTTCCTGCACCTGCTCAGGGAGTTTTGGCTATACAGATTAGAGAAGATGATAAGGAACTTTTTGATGTTTTACAGCAAATTCATGATGAAGACGTTGCCCAAAGAATTGGTGTTGAACGCAAAGTTTTAAATCTTTTTGATGGTGGCTGTCACATGCCATTAGGTTGCTATTGCGAGAAGGATGAAGATGGTTTGTTCCACGTTTGGACTACAAAATCTGTAGATCAGGATGATTTCCCGGATAGACTTTACATTACCGCGAAAGACACCGAAGGTTTAGCCGAAATTATATTAAATAAATTTGATATAGAGAATCGTAAGCTTCCTAAAAAAGTATTTATATCAAGAGAACTAAGTGAACATAGTTATTTCGGCAAATCCTTACGCAAACATGATATTGAAGTTGAGGCAAAATCCTTAATTAGAACGGTGCCTACCATTCATAAATTGGATTCCTACGTTTTTAAGCAGATTGACTGGATTTTCTTTAGCAGTAAAAACGGAATTGAATACTTCTTTTCATTAGATCCATTGTTGCCAAAGGACGTTAAGTTTGGTGTCGTTGGCCGCGGTTCCGAAGATGCGCTACGGGCTTTAGGCAAGAAAGTATCTTTTATAGGCGAAAGTAGCGATACTGCCGAAATCTCTGAAGAATTTGCAGCAGTTGCAAACGGAACCACAGTTTTGTTCCCATTAGCAAAAGATTCTTTGCGCAGCATTCAAAAAAGCCTTTCGGCAGATACAAAAATTGTTGAGATGGTAATTTACGAAACCATCTTGGAAGAAGAAGTTGAACCGACCTATGCAGATGTACTGGTTTTTACCAGTCCGTCAAATGTGGATGCCTATTTTGCTGATAATTTATTACAACCTGGCCAGCAAGTAGTTGCCATTGGCAAATCAACCGGCCAAAAATTTGATGAAATGGGCGTTAAATATATTTTGCCAGCTTCGCCAGATGAAATTGGTTTGGCAGAAGTGGTTTTTGGGATTGACGTTGTTTAGTAGCAAGTATTTAGTATCAAGTAGCAAGAATTAAAATGTTAAACAGACCAAGAAGAAACAGGAAATCGCAGGTGATTAGGGATATGGTGCAAGAAAACCACCTTCATGCGTCTAATTTTATATTTCCATTGTTTATTGTCGATGGAAATCAGCAAAAAACTGAAGTTGCTTCTATGCCTGGGATTTTTAGATATTCTATTGACAACCTTTTACGCGAGGTGGAAAGTTGTATGGAACTGGGTTTAAAAGCTTTTGATTTGTTTCCGAATATTGAAGAAGCTTTAAAAGACAAAACCGCCAGCGAAAGTGTAAATGAAAAAGGCTTGTATCTAAGAGCGATTAGAGAAGTAAAATCCCGTTTTCCGGAAGCTTGTGTCGTTACCGATGTCGCTATGGATCCGTACAGCAGTGACGGTCATGACGGTTTGGTAGAAAATGGCGAAATTGTAAATGATAAAACTTTACAAATCTTAGCTGATATGGCTGTCGCTCACGCAAGGGCTGGTGCAGATATTGTAGCTCCATCAGATATGATGGATGGAAGAGTGCAATACATCCGTGAAGCCTTAGATACGGAAGGTTTCAGTAATGTTTCTATTATGTCATACACGGCAAAATATGCCAGTGCTTTTTACGGACCTTTTAGAGATGCATTAGAATCTGCTCCAAAATTTGGTGATAAAAAAACTTATCAGATGAATCCGGCAAATCAGCGGGAAGCATTAATTGAAGGAGCTTTGGACACACAAGAAGGTGCAGATTTTTTGATGGTAAAACCGGCCTTGGCATATTTGGATGTGATAAAATTGTTAAAAGACAATTTTGATTTACCAATTGCAGCCTATAATGTAAGTGGCGAATACGCCATGATTAAAGCAGCAGTGCAAAGAGGTTGGTTAAATGAAGAAAAAGCAACAGTAGAAAAATTAATGGGAATTAAAAGAGCTGGTGCCGATGTGATTTTGACCTATCACGCCAAAGAAGTTTTAAAAAATAAGTGGATTTAATCAGTTTACGCTCTCAAAAAATGTTCGATTCAATAAAAAATATATTCAATACAGGCAACGAAGAAACACCTTTGGTGTACGGAGAAAAACCCGACATCAACCGAGAAAAATCTGCCGAACTTTACGAAAAAGCAAAACAATATTTCCCAGGCGGAGTAAACTCCCCCGTAAGGGCTTTTAAATCTGTTTATGGAACGCCATTATTTATAGAAAAAGGTGACGGTTGCCGTTTATGGGACGCCGATGGAAACGAATTTATTGATTTCTGTTGTTCTTGGGGACCATTGATTTTAGGCCATAACCACCCAAAAGTTAGAGAAAAGGTAATTGAAGTGATGCAGAACGGAATGTCTTTTGGCGCACCAACATCACTGGAAACAGAACTTGCCGAACTCATTATTAAAAACAACAGATTTATTGAGAAAATAAGATTTACCAGTTCCGGAACAGAAGCGGTAATGTCGGCAATTCGCTTGGCCAGAGGAGCCACCAAACGAGATAAAATCATCAAGTTTGAAGGTTGCTATCACGGACACAGCGATTCTTTATTGGTGAAAGCCGGTTCGGGTTTGGTAACTTTCGGCGAAACTTCATCGGCCGGGATCCCAAAAGCTTTTGCGGACGAAACTATTGTGGTTTCATTAAATGATAAAACAGCTGTAAAAACAGCTTTTGAACAGTTTAAAAATCAAATCGCCTGCGTAATTATTGAGCCAGTGCCTGCAAACAATGGCTTGCTTCTGCAAGATGCCGATTATTTAGAGTTTCTTAGAGAAATTTGTACCGAAAACGGCACTTTGTTAATTTTTGATGAAGTAATTTCCGGCTTCCGTGTAGGTTTTGAAGGCGCCGCAGGTTATTATGATATCCAACCAGACATCATCACCTACGGAAAAATTATCGGTGGCGGTTTGCCGGTGGGCGCTTACGGTGCTTCTGCTGCGGTAATGAGCAATATTTCTCCAGATGGCGCAGTTTATCAGGCAGGCACACTTTCCGGTAATCCGGTTGCAATGGCGGCCGGTATTGCGCAATTGAGCGAATTGGCAAAATCTAATTTTTACAAAGATCTCAATACCAAAACCGAGGAATTTACCGACGCCATCCAGCGTTATGCTAGCTCTAAAAATTACCAGTTTAAGGTTTTTCAAATTGGTTCTATATTTTGGTTTGCTTTTACCGATGCAGAAAAAGTGCGGACATCAGAAGCTATTGACCCAGCAAGTATGGACAAATTTAAATTGATGCACCGCGAATTATTGAATCGAGGAATGTATTTTGGTCCTTCAGGTTACGAAGTTGGTTTTGTATCAGCAGCACATAGTAAAATGGATCTCGAAAAAGCTAAACGAGCGATATTTGAATGTTTAGATATTGTATTTAAAAGCAAATAACATGCGTTTAAAACCTTTAACCATATTTTACACCTTAGTTTTTTATGCTGTTTCTCAGCTGTTTTGGTGGGCAGCGTTATTGATCGAACTGCAACCCATTCGCAGGGGCATGGTAATGGGCGAAGGTTTTGTTTTTATTACTTTGATGATTTTTGGAATTTACAAACTTCATCAGGCAATTAACCGAGAGAAAAGAATCAGCAATCAACAGAAAAACTTTTTGCTTTCTGTTACTCACGAGCTTAAATCGCCCTTGGCATCTATTAAACTGTATTTGCAGACCATCAACAAACGCGAACTGGATAAAGAACAGCAACGCAGTTTTATCGCTAAATGTTTATTGGACATCGAAAGACTGGATGATCTGGTGGAAAATATGCTGTTGGCCACTAAAATTGAAAATAAATCGTACAGTTTTCCTAAACAAGAGTTAAATTTATCAGAACTGGTAGAAAAAATTGTTTCGCGTTTGCAGATTCATGTTTGTAGCAAAGAATCGATCATTACGTCTATTGATCCAAATGTTTTTATAACCGGAGATCAATTTGCAATGGCATCTGTGGTAACAAATTTGATTGAAAATGCCGTAAAATATTCGCCAGATTGTGTGCCGGTACACGTTGATTTGCACCGTAAGCCGAACGGAACAGTATGTTTTAAGGTTGCCGATTTAGGTATCGGGATTTCTGATGAGGAAAAACCCAAAATATTTAATAAGTTTTATAGAGTGGGTAGCGAAGATACTCGTAAAACAAAAGGAACCGGTTTAGGATTATTTATTGTGAAGGAAGTTTTAGATCATCATCAGGCTCAAATAAAAGTTAAAAATAACCAACCAAAAGGAACGGTTTTTGAAGTTTCTTTTAATTAAATAGAAAGAACATGTCTGTAAAACAAAGAATTTTATTGATGGAAGATGAAGAACATCTTTTAGAAGCCATCAAACTTAATTTAGAAATGGAAGGCTTTTTTGTTAGAGCTGTAACTGATGGTAAAAAGGCACTTAAAGTATATAAGGAAGAGAAATTTAACCTTATAATTTTAGATGTTATGGTTCCCGAAATTGATGGTTTTCAAGTTGCTGAAACTATCCGTTTAGAAAACAGCGAAGTGCCCATCATGTTTTTAACTGCCAAAAATACATCAGAAGACAGAATTACAGGTTTAAAAAAGGGTGCCGATGATTATTTAACTAAGCCTTTTAATCTAGAGGAACTGATTTTAAGAGTCAATAATCTGATTAAAAGAAGCATGAAAGGCGATGATTTAAAAGAAATCAACTCCTACAAAATTGGCGATAAAACCATTTATTTCAACTCGTTCGAGCTTAAAAATGATGACGGAACAATTACTGCTTTGACCAAAAAGGAGACCATGCTGTTAAAGCTTTTGATTGAGCGTAAAGACGAAGCGGTTTCACGTGAGCAGATTTTGGAAACGGTTTGGAACTATGATGTTTATCCATCAACCCGTACAATTGATAACTTTATTTTAACGTTCAGAAAATACTTTGAGCCTGACCAAAAAAATCCGATTTATTTCCATTCCATCCGTGGGGTAGGCTATAAATTTACCGACGGGCATTCTTAAAAATGTTCACCAACCAAGCGAGGGTTTTAGTTTGCGTGTTGCTGGCATTGGTTGCCGGCTTAGCTGCGTGGCTAAAAGTTTATGAAATTTCCGCTTTAAGCGGGATGTTTATTTGTTTGGTTATTTGGGGATATTTTAAAGAAGGGCCAGTTATTTTAGCCGCAAAAGCTTTTAAAATCAAAAATTACGCAAAAGCGAAAGCTTTGTTGCACAGCATAAAAAATCCCGAGATTTTAAACAAACGCAGAAAACCCTATTACCATTTTATGTTGGGCAGTATCGCGGTAGCTGATGCCAATTATGATGAGGCCGAATATTATTTAGGCCAAGCATCAGTTTTGGGTTTGCGAGCTAGCGATTTAGGTGTAGCATTAATGCACTTAGCAAATATCAGTTTGAGGAATAAGGACAAGGAAAAAGGGATGGTGTGGATTAAACAAGCAGAAAATTTGCCGTTAACGGCAAAATATAAAAGCATATTAGGTAATATCGAAAAAGAAATACAGAAGATTAGATGAAGAATTCCTTATTTATAGATGCGGCATTTTCAAGACAAACAGAGCGTCCACCGGTTTGGATGATGCGCCAGGCAGGTCGTTTTATGCCCGAGTATTGGGAAATTAAGAACAAATACTCGTTTTTAGAAATGTGCAAAACACCCGAAATTGCTGCGGATGTAACCATGTTGCCTGTTGATTTATTAGGAATTGATGCCGCTATTTTGTTTTGCGATATTCTGGTAACCGGCGAGGCAATGGGTGGCGATTTAAGCTTTACCCAAGGCGTAGGGCCAAAGTTCGCCAATCCAATAAAAAACGAAAAAGACATCGACAATTTAAATGTTGAGGTAATGGATGAGCTTCAATACGTTGCTGATGCCATTAAAGTTATTCAACAGCGTTTAAACGGTTCTATTCCGTTAATTGGTTTTGCCGGTGCGCCTTTTACGGTAATGAGCTATTTAATTGAAGGTGGTTCTTCAAAGGATTTTAAGCTGACTAAACTTTTTATCCATAACCAGCCGTTGTTGGCTCATAAATTATTGAGCAAAATTGCTGCGGTTACCATTGATTATTTAAACTTACAAATTGCTGCCGGCGTTAACGCGGTGCAGTTATTTGATAGCTGGGCACTTTCTTTATGTTGGGATGATTATAAGGAGTTTTCGCATAATTATAACGCAGAAATTATCTCTAAACTAAACAGAAAAGATATTCCGGTGATTTCTTTTTGCAAAGGAAGTTCCGTTTTTGCGCCCTTAATGGCAGAAGCAAAACCAGATGTAATTTCTATAGATTGGAATGCTGATTTAAAAGATATCAAAGGCCGTATTCCATCAAATATCGCTGTTCAAGGAAATCTGGATCCACATATTTTATATGCAGATAAACACGTAATAAAAGAACGGATCCACCGTCTGTTTGAGCGGATGCGTGGTGAAAACGGATTTATTTTTAATTTAGGTCATGGCATAATGCCCGATATTCCTTTTGATAACGTAAAATATGCTATTGATGTGGTAAAGGAGTTTAGGTATTAGATAGTTAGGTGGTCGGGTTTTTATTTTTTAGGCTTATAGAATGTATAAAACTGCTCTCATCTGTATTCAGAAATCAATAATCGAACCCTCTAAAAATAATCTAAATCAACTAGTCCTAACTACCTAACAAACGAACCACCTAACAATCTAAACATGTACAGATACATACTTGCTATTCATATTATTTTTGTAGTGAGCTGGATGGCCGGTTTGTTCTATATCGTACGTTTATTTATTTATCATACCGAAGCCAACAATAAGCCGGAACAGGAACGCTTGATTTTGCAAAAGCAGTTTCAGGTAATGGAAAGTAAACTCTGGAATATCATTACCACACCGGCAATGATTTTATCGGTTTGCGCCGGTTTGACAATGCTTTATTTAAATCCGGGATTGCTACACACCGATTGGATGTGGGTAAAACTGGCCTTCGTTACCGGATTGCTGATTTATCATTTTATGTGTGCCGGAATTATTGCACAGTTGAAAAATGGCGGGTTCTGGCTAACAAGTACTCAACTCCGTTTGTGGAACGAGCTTGCGACCATTTTTTTAGTCGCCATAGTTTTTACGGTGATTTTGAAAAGCGCAATCGACTGGATTTATGGTTTGGTAGGTTTAGTGATTTTCGCTGTTGTGATTATGATGGCAGTAAAGATTTATAAAAAATCCAGAGAAAAAAACAAGGTGTAACCTCGCTGTCTACGACTTTAATATTTCGAGTTTTCAATTTTTATAACGCAGCTTTCACCAAATAAGGCAAAATTTCCTTTTGGAAAGAAATAAAATTCTTACGAACATCGGCATCGCTAACAGAGGTAAAAGCAAAAGAAAAAATAATGCTTTTGCTGGATTTAATTAAAAACCGCAATCTTTCTGGATAGGTTTCATCGATATTTAACTCCTCAATGCCCAAAAATTCCTGATAAAGTAAGCGCTCCAGTTCATCCGAAAGATTCTTTAAAAATTCCTGTGCATTGGCAGATTCTCTGATGAAATCCCAGCCGATAAACTCGTTGCAGACGGTATATGAAAGTTTGCTTACTCTTAAAATCAATAAAGTTAAATGTTCTTCTTTGTTAATGTTTTTGCTATCCTGATGAACCAAATCGTTGATGCTTACTTTCAAATAATCCATCAAAATGGCGTGTAAAACCAGTTCCTTGCTTTCAAAATATTTATAAATCGTGGCCTTTGCTATTTTAGCTCTTTTGGCAATTTCATTTACGCTGGTTTTATGGTAACCATATTTACGGAAAAGATCTTGAGCGGCTTTTTTTATACTTTCTTTGATTTTATCTACTTCCATAAATTAATTGTAAATTCTAATTTGCGAGCTGGTTTCAGTGACTAGATATTTTTTTAGAGGACGTGTCGCTGGGCCATGGAGAGAAGATCCAGAACCATCTTTCAAATTAAAAAAAGAGTCTGAACAGGGGTCCGTCGCAATTGTACTTGGCTCATTAACATTTACAGCGCACTTACCGTCTGGATTATAGGTGCTACACCTATCATAAGCAACTAATTGCCCTGTCTCTGTTCGATATAGAATAATCCCCGCTACACCACCTTTTAATAGCACATAACCACCGGCACCAGTGAGTTCCGTAAATCTGTTAGCTGTAATGCTTATATCTACCGGAACATCATCAATATAATTCCCTTCCTTACCGCAAGATTGAGCCGATAAAAGTATAATTACAGAAAAGAATTGAATTAGTTTTTTCATTTTAAATCACTTCGGTTTGGAACTGTTTCAAGAAACGAACATCGTTCTCAGAAAACAAACGCAAATCCTTAATCTGATATTTTAAATTGGTGATTCTTTCGATGCCCATTCCAAAAGCAAAACCGGTATATTTTTTAGAATCGATGTTGACGTTATCCAAAACGTTCGGATCTATCATTCCGCAACCTAAAATTTCTACCCAGCCACTGTGTTTACACATCTGGCAACCGGCGCCTTTGCAAATGGTGCAAGAAATATCCATTTCGGCAGACGGTTCTGTGAAAGGAAAATAAGATGGGCGGAAACGTACTTTAGTGCCTTCGCCATATAATTCCTGAACAAAATAATATAGGGTTTGCTTTAGATCGGCAAAAGAAACGTTTTCATCCACGTAAAGTCCTTCAACCTGATGAAAAAAGCAATGCGCCCTTGCAGAAATAGCTTCGTTACGGTAAACTCTTCCGGGCATTAGGGCTCTAAAAGGTGGTTTACCAGCCTCCATTAAGCGGACTTGTACTGATGAAGTGTGGGTACGTAAAGCGTAAGCACTTTTTTCTTCCGGTTTATCAGATTCCTGTTGTGGTTGTTGAACAAAAAAAGTATCCTGCATATCTCTGGCCGGATGTTCTTCAGGGAAATTAAGTGCCGAGAAGTTATGCCAATCGTCTTCAATCTCTGGCCCTTCGGCTAAAACAAAACCTAGGCGTTTAAAGATTTCTACAATTTCTTTTCGTACTAAATTTAGTGGGTGGCGACCGCCGATCTCAAATCCTTCGCCCGGCAAGGTTAAATCGTCTTTGTTGGCTTGTGCAGCGCTGGCGGTAAAAGTATCCTTATAATCGTTAAACTTAGCTTCTGCCAATTGTTTAAACTGATTTAGTACCTTTCCTAAAACCCGCTTTTCTTCGGGTGATACGGCTTTAAACTCGTCAAACAAATCTTTTACGATGCCTTTTGTACCTAAAAATTTGATGCGGAAGCTTTCTAATTCTTCTGCCGTTTTGGGTTCAAAAGCATTGATTTCGGCGGTGTATTGAGTGATTTTAGACTGCATAAGGCACAAATTTAACAAAAAAAGTCTCTTTAATTTTAGAATAAATTTTGTGAGGTAACGGGAGTGTAAATTTTAGTTTAGCAACTCTCTGTGGATGTGAGTCTCAATAAGAATATAAATGAATCTCAATTATTGCAGAGTCTTAAATCAGCATCGCAACCAAGCCAGTCCAGCCGGTTTGATGGCTTGCGCCTAAACCTTTTCCGTTGTCTCCGTTAAAATACTCGTGAAATAGAATGTAATCTTTAAAATGCGGGTCTTGCTGTAATTTTTTGTTATCGCCAAAAACTGCTCTTTTTCCATCTTTATCTTTTAAAAAGATAGCAGTCAATCTTTTGGAAACATGGTTGGCAGCTTCTTTTATGGTGGTGTAATTTCCGGAGCCTGTTGGCATTTCTATCTTAAAGTCATCGCCATAATAATCATGAAAGCGGTGCATAGCTTCTATCAGCAAATAATTTACCGGCATCCAAATCGGGCCACGCCAGTTACTGTTTCCTCCAAACATTCCTGTATCGCTTTCGGCGGGCGTATATTTTACTGTAAAAGTTTCGCCACCAAGCTCAAAAATAAATGGGTTCTCCTCATAAATTTTGGAAATGGATCGAACACCAAAATCCGATAAGAATTCGTTTTTATCCAGCATTCTGCGAAGCAAACATTTCATCCGATGGCCGCGAAGCAAGCTCAACAACTGAAGATTTCCTTCGTTGTTTTTGCCTTCCCAATTACTTACTAAACGGGCTAAATCAGGACGCTGGTTTGTAAACCATTTTATATGTGAAACTAATTGAGGTAATTTTTTCCAATTGCGTTCTTCAATTACTTCTACCGCAATAAGAGGCAGTAAACCTACCAAAGTTCTTAGTCTTAACCGTTTCCAATCGCCATCGTTAGTGTGCAACATATCGTAATAAAAGCCGTCTTCTTCGTCCCAAAGTCCAGCGTCCTCTACGTTGTTCATGTTGGCCATGGCCCCTGCGATATAAAAGAAATGTTCAGAAAATTTCACTGCCATATCCTCGTAAACATGGTTATGGTAAGATAGCTCCATGGCAATCCGCATCATGTTAAGCGCATACATTGCCATCCAGGCGGTGCCGTCAGATTGTTCTAAAACGCCACCGCCGGGTAAGGGTTTGCTTCGGTCGAAAACTCCGATATTATCCAAACCCAAAAAGCCGCCTTCAAAAATGTTGTTATCCTCAATATCTTTTCTGTTTACCCACCACGTGAAATTGAGCAGCATTTTATGGAACATTTTCTCAAGAAAAACCAGATCTCCTTTGCCGGTGCTTTCTTTTTCTATTTGATAGATTTTCCATGCCGCCCAAGAATGTACCGGGGGATTTACGTCACTAAAATTCCACTCGTAAGCCGGAAACTGACCGTTTGGATGCATATAGCGTTCGGTAATTAGCAAAAGGATTTGCTGTTTTGCGAAGTCGATATCAATACTTGCCAAGGGGATGCAATGAAAAGCCAGGTCCCAAGCCGCAAACCACGGATATTCCCAATTATCGGGCATAGAAATAATGTCCGAGGCCATTAAATGTTTCCAATCGAGGTTTCGGCCAAACTGGTGACCAATAGGAGGTTTTGGTTCGCCTTTGTCGCCATGTAGCCATTGGTTTACATAATAGCAATAAAACTGCTTGCTCCATAACATTCCGGCCCAAGCCTGCCTTTGCACAAGTTTTTCATCATCGGTTTTTCCTTTTTGCTTTTCAGCGTAAAAATCGTCGGCCAGTGAAAGCTGACTTTTAAAAATTTTATCAAAGTCTTTGAAAGGAGCACTATTTTTTTTGTTGATCAGACGCAATTTAATGGTGATACTACTTTTTGCAGGGATTTGCTTTTGGTAATAAATAGCGACTTTAGTACCGTTTTGCTGTGTATTTACGGCATCTTTTTTCCCGTAAACCACATAATCATTAATTGCATCTTTTACATGTGCATATGTGTTTGGGGCGTTGTATAGTCTTTTATAATTGGTTTCGTTTTCAGTAAATAAAAATGGCGCCTCTTTCTCTAAATAGCAGTAATAATTGCCTAATTTTTTTGTTTGTAGCATTAAAACACTGCTGTCTAAAGGAGAAATAACTGGGCGGTTGTTTTCTTTCCAATCCAAGGAATTTCTGAACCAAAGTGTTGGCAAAAAATGTAGCGTTGCTTCTTCATCGCCACGGTTATGGATAGTATATTGGATTAAAATGTCGTTTTCTGTGTTTTTTGCATACCCTGTAAAAACATCAAAATATTTATCATCATTAAATAAACCGGTATCACTCAACTCAAATTCGGGATCTTGTTTTCCTCGCTTCCTGTTCTCATCTAAAAGTTGTTGGTATGGAAACTCGCCTTGCGGATATTTGTACAGAAATTTCATGTAACTGTGCGAGGGAACGTTATCTAAATAATAATAAAGCTCTTTTACGTCCTCGCCATGGTTTCCTTCGGGATTGGTTAATCCAAAAAGACGTTCTTTTAAAATCGGGTCTTTTCCGTTCCAATAAGAAGTTGCCAAACACAAAATCTGTTGGTCATCGCTAATTCCGCCAATTCCTTCCTCGCCCCAGCGATATGCTTTGCTTCGGGCCATATCATGCGAGATATAATTCCAAGCATCGCCATTGGCACTATAATCTTCTCTAACTGTTCCCCATTGCCTTTCTGATAAATAAGGACCCCATTTTCTCCAGCTCTGAGGTTTGCTGAGTTTGGCAGTTTCTTTCATGTCTGAGATTAGATGTCAATAATTATTCCTTTTTTGGCGAGGTTTGGTCTCGAATTTAAACAAGGAAATGGTAGGAGAACAAGGTTGGATTTAATGCACCAAGAAATTTTAGATTTGAATTCCTTGGATTAAAATGGAAGTATTTATTGCCTGTTCTTTAAGATGTAAAAAACGTTTTCTTTCCTCATCTTCTTTAAAACCTTCGAAATCTTTAACGGTTTGGAATTCTACCAAATGAATTTCATAGGGCTTTTCGATATTACTCTCTATAAAATTGCTTTCTGCCGGTCTTACTCGTAATAAAAGCCTTCCGTTATATTTTGAAATGGTTGGGATGGCGATGTTTTCAAATTCGTCGAAAATTTTTTCTTGTCCGTTTATAATATAAATCAGTTGTGTGATGAAAATCATTATAGTTTTATTAAATCAATCTATCTTTTACCACCAGCGTTTCTGCCAATTTATCATGCAAAGCCTGTTGCTTTTTGTTGAGAAACAAATATAAATACCCGGCAAAAAACGGTAAAGTACTCAAGATTTTTGAAAGATTTCTGTTGATGATTTGTTTGAGCGATGGCTTTAAACCTTGTGTATCTGTAACTTTTATGGAGAGCAATTTTTTGCCGATGGTTGCTTGTTGGTAGTTTTCCATGTAAATATTGTAAAACATTTTAAGGAACGGGAGCAATAATATCCCGCTTATGATATTTTGTTGCGTAGCGTTTTGGTCTGCCACATAAAGCGCCACCAATAGTTCAAAAAAAGCAAAAATCCCGAAGACGATAAACCAATCAATAGCAGTTGCCAACAAACGCAAATCAAAACCGGCGTAATATTGCGGAGCAGTAAATTCTTTTGCGAAGCCTAACAGTGTACGTAATTCTTCAATTTCATGCGCTTCTTTATAGTCATCCATTTCCGGAGTTTTTAAAAATGAATGTGGCTTAATAGGTTCATTTTTTAATTCTTCGAGTGTGAAAGGCCCGGTTGGTTTTCCGTTAACAACCAGATAGTAAGAATTTTGGCTCATTATTTTGGCACATAATTTTTAAACCACATAGAAATATAGGCATTCAATTTACGAAAGGTTTTATAGCCACACACAGTTGGCTGAAGCAAGCTTTAACCAACAATGTCGTCCTTTGAGTTTTATAAAGTCTATATATTTATGTGGTTTCATTTTTTTTAACGCACTTAACTCATTTTAATAGCGTTTCACTTCAAAATCACTCAATCCACCTTTTAGGTTGATCATAATTTTATTTGTTGCCGAGCTGTAATTTGGAGATGTAAAAGTTCCGTCTTCCGCTTTTGAAAAGCCCGGGAAATCTTTTGCAGATAAACCCGTTTTAGTATTTATTTTACAGCCCGATGCTGTAGGAATAAAAATGCTAACCTTGGAAATTCCGGTTTCTGCCGATAAATTAACATCATTATACAAAGCGCCTAATTTTACTTGAAAATCTGCTGCACCGCCTTTAATATTAATTTCCTTTACGCGGTTGTTACTTAAATCAAAATCTGCTTTTCCGGCGCCCATATTTAAGTTTATGCTCCATAATGGCATCGGATGGATTTTCATCTCCACTTTACTCAAATCGGTATCGTCAAAATCGAAGCTATTGTTTTTGTTTTTCGAGTTGAAGTTTAAAACAACGGAGCTGTCTGCGTCGGTTTTGCGTAGGTAATAACGGTTTTGATTTTTTTGAGTAGATGATTCAAACAGATCTTTGTCGCCGTTTTTAATAATAAACTTACTTGCACCACCATTGATGTTTAAAGTTGCAGTTTTAAATTTCGCATCGAAATCTTCCTGATAAAAAGATTTACCCTCTGAGGTTACGGTGTCAACTTCTTCATTATCATCATCAAAATTGTAAGACCAATGCCTGCTGATAGTTCTTGGAGCGTCTAAATTTGCGTAAACCAATAAGCCCAGTGCAAAAACCGTTGTTAAAATTACCAGCCACTTTCCGGTATTAGAATCTGACCTAGAGAAAATGATGTTTATACCCATCACAATAAGGATAATCGGCCAAAACTTCCAGATATAACTCCAGCTAAAATCAATGATACCGTAATTCTCTAATAGGAAAACACTTCCAATAAAAATGAAAATAATGCCCCACGAAATTTTACTTGCTCTCATGTTTATTCTTGATTAGGATTTTCGGGGTCGATGATGTCAATAGGCTCTTCTTTTTGAGTTTTATCCTCAGATTTGTCCAAAGGTTCTTTGTTTTTTTTAGCTTTCGATAAAATTATTAGGCCGAAAACTACAAATATCAGAGGCCATAATTTGCGTAATTTGAACCAGTAAGGCAACAGGTCAAACTCGCCCAACAAAAAATAAGCGCCCATTACAATCAGCAGAAAACCTAACAACAAACTCATGTTAGCGCTGTTTTTATTTTGATTAACCGGCTGGATTGGTTCTTCCCGCTCCATCCGGTAATCGGTATAGGTATATGGCGATTTATAATCTTCTGGCACAGCAATCCATAAAATTATATAAATCCATAAACCGCTTCCGCCAAAAAAAGCGGCCAATGCAAATGCAATGCGCACCCATGTAACATCTAGCTGAAAGTATTTTGCTATGCCCGCAGCTACGCCTGCTATCATTTTATCCTGCGGATCCCTTGTTAATTTCTTATCCATCTCTTTAAATTCTAAATCTGCCCGCTTTGTGGCGTAATCATTAATTGATCAACATTTGCACCCTTACTCAATTGCATAATATGTAGAATAGATTTTGCAACATCGTCGGGCTGTACAAATTTATCAGAAGAAATAGTTGTGCCATTCCAAGATGAAGTAAGCGTTGAGCCAGGCATAATTGCCGTAACTTTTACTCCCGAAGGTTTGGTCTCTTCTCTCATGATATTGTTAAGACTAAGCAGAGCAGCTTTTGTTACACAGTAAGAACCTGCACCAACGATTGTTTGTAAGCTTGCCACAGAGCAGATGTTAAAAATATGTCCGGTGTTGAGTTTAATCATCAATGGAGCTAATTTTTTGTATAAAATATAAGGCGCAACAACGTTTACATTGAAGTGAAAATCTAACATATCAACGCTTTCCTGTAAAATTGGGGAAGGGGAAAATACGCCGACATTATTTACCAAAACATCTATAATTTTAAATTGGGCAATTGCTTTATCAGCGAAAGTGGCTACTTCCTGTTTAATGCTACAATCTGTTTTAGCTGTCAATACCTCGATTTTTGGGTTTATCGCAAGCAATTCCTCTTTTAATAAATCAAGTTCTTTCTGATTTCTAGCGCACAAGGCAAGCGAGTGATTGTTTTTTGCCATTTCTACAGCCACCGCTTTTCCAATCCCTTTTGTTGCGCCGGTTATTAAAATATTCATGTCTTTTTGATTTTTGGGCAATTTAGGTTTAATAATTGCAATTGATAAAAAAGCTTATTTTTACACAAATTTATTTATATGGTGTTTTATCATTTCGGAAAATATATTTTAATGCTGAAGGCCGTTTTTAGGCGACCCGAAAAAATGAGCATTTATAAAAATGAGGTTTTTAGAGAAATGGTAGATATAGGCTTAGGTTCTTTAGGCATCATCAGCATCATATCCATTTTTATTGGAGCCGTAACCACCGTACAAACCGCTTTTCAGCTGACTAGCGATTTAATCCCGAAATCAATTATAGGAGGTATTACCCGAGATTCGACCATATTAGAGCTTAGTCCAACCATTTGTTCGCTAGTTTTGGCCGGAAAAGTTGGAAGCAGTATTGCCTCGCAAATAGGGACTATGCGTGTTACCGAGCAAATTGATGCTTTGGAAATAATGGGTATAAATGCCCCGGGCTATTTGATTCTACCTAAATTACTGGGTGGCGTAATAATGATCCCAATTTTGGTTGTGGTAGCCATAGCGTTGAGTATTTTTGGGGGTTATTTAGCCGGTGTAGCTTCTGGAGCGGTAACGGCGGCAGAATTTGTACAAGGTTTAACCACAGATTTTATCCCTTTTACCTTAGTGGTGGCAATGGTTAAAGCGCTGATTTTTGCGTTTATAATTACCACGGTTTCGGCTTACCAAGGTTTTTTTACCGATGGTGGCGCTATTGAAGTGGGCAACTCGAGCACAAAGGCGGTAGTAATAAGCTGTATTGCTATTTTAATTTCTGATTACATTATCGCACAGCTTTTATTATGATTGAGGTTAAAGATATTTACAAAAGTTTTGGGGATAATGAGGTGCTTAAAGGCATCACCGCCGATTTTAAACCAGGCGTTACTTCGTTAATTATTGGAAGTTCTGGTTCTGGGAAAACCACTTTGATGAAAAATATGGTGGGTTTGCATGAACCTAATAGCGGAAAAGTCATTTACGATGGTAGGGATTTTACGGCTATGGATACCGAAGAACGTATCGAAATTCGCAAGGAAATTGGGATGCTTTTTCAAGGTTCTGCATTATTTGATTCTATGACGGTTGAAAAAAACATCCGTTTTCCGTTGGATATGTTTACCAACCAAAGTAGGGCAGAAAAATTAGATAGGGTTAATTTTGTGTTAGAACGCGTAAACCTTGCCGGTAAAAACAATCTTTATCCATCAGAACTTTCTGGCGGAATGATGAAGAGAGTAGGGATTGCAAGAGCCATCGCGATGCGGCCAAGATATCTTTTTTGCGATGAGCCAAACTCTGGCTTAGACCCGAAAAGCTCTATCATGATTGATGAATTGGTTTCTGAAATCACTAAGGAATATGAAATTACGACGGTTATCGTTACCCACGATATGAATTCGGTAATGGGAATTGGCGAGCATATTTTATTTCTGCACCAAGGACAAAAATGGTGGGAGGGCTCAAAAGATGAAATTACCTCCACCGATAATAAAGAGCTAAACGAATTTGTTTTTGCCACTAAATTGATGGAAACCTTGCTTAAAAAATAGTTCAATTGTTAGCTCATTCAAAAATTCAATCATTCAGACTTCAATCATTCAAAATTAAATACGCATGCAGCCAAATATACAAGCACTTACTCCGCAACATTGGAAAGATTACGAACTGATAGACTGCGGAGATTTTGAAAAGTTAGAACGGTTTGGCGATTTAATATTGATAAGACCCGAGCCACAAGCGGTTTGGAGCAAGTTATTGCCCGAAAGTGAGTGGCAAAAAATGCATCACATCAAATTTAAAGGCAAATCTGCGACCAGTGGCGAGTGGGTTAAAAAAAATCCGAAGACACCGGACCGTTGGCATATCGAATACAAAAATGATGACGTTGCTATAAAATTTCGGTTGGCTTTAACGTCTTTTAAGCATGTCGGAATTTTTCCGGAGCAATCCGTAAACTGGGACTTCATTTCTTCATCTATCAAAAAATTTAAAACGCCAGATCCCAAAGTACTTAATTTGTTCGCTTATACCGGTGGCGCATCTTTAATTGCAAAGGCCGCTGGAGCGGATACAACCCATGTTGATTCTATTAAACAGGTAGTAACTTGGGCAAATGAAAATCAGGAAGTTTCTGGTTTAAAAGACATCCGTTGGGTAGTAGAAGATGCTTTGAAATTTGTGCAACGCGAATTAAAAAGAGGCAAAAAATATAACGGGATTATTTTGGATCCTCCGGCTTACGGTCACGGCCCTAAAGGCGAAAAATGGAAGTTGGAAGACTTGATTAAAGAAATGATGCGTGACGTGGTGCAATTGCTGGATCCAAAAGAACATTTTCTGATTTTAAATACTTATTCCTTAGGGTTTTCCTCCATTATTGTAGAGAATTTAATAAGAGGTGCTTACCCCGAAGTGCAGAATTTAAACATTGGCGAACTATATTTAAAAGCCCGTAGCGGAGTTAATTTACCCTTAGGTGTTTTCGGCAAATTTAGTTTGTTCAATTGTTGAAATCTTTTTTTAAAAACACCAAAGCTTAGCCTTACTTTTCCCTTTAATTTCTAAAAGAATGTTATCTCAAAAAAATTATATCCTTTTGCCGCAATTAGTTATCGCCGCAACATTATTTTGTTCATGCTCGGGCAGTTCAGGCAGTAAAAACACGCAGGCCAACACTGGAGAAACCAACGATTCAACCAAAGTTGAAGCTGTTGCCGAAACAAAAGAAAATCCTTACAAACCGGTAGATTCTGCAAAATATTACCAGTTGCAAAAATATTTGGCAAATGGCGATACCACAGGTAAGTGGCCGGTAAAAAATGACCCTTTACCTATTAACGGTGCGATTTTACCTTTTAACAGGATTATCGCCTATTATGGCAATTTGTATTCAAAAAAAATGGGCGCTTTGGGCGAGTACGCACCTAAAGAAATGTGGAAACGCTTAAACGCCGAGGTAGCAAGATGGAACAAGGCAGATTCTGTAATAAAATCGGTTCCGGCGGTACATTATATTGCTACAGTAGCCAGCGGAACTCCCGGGAAAGATAATTATTACATTAACCGGATGCCGGATAGTCAGATTGATTCTGCTTTAACTATTGCAAAAATGCACAATGCCATTGTTTTCTTGGATGTACAGGTAGCTTTAAGTAACCTACACAACGAGTTGCCTCGGTTAGAGAAATATTTGAAATTGCCTAACGTAAATTTAGGTATCGATCCTGAATTTTCCATGAAAACAGGCGCCAGACCGGGTACAAAAATAGGTACTTATGACGCTGCGGATATTAATTATGCCTCGGGCTATTTAGCCAAACTAGTAAAAGAAAACAATTTACCGTGTAAGATATTGGTGGTTCACCGCTTTACGCAAGGCATGGTTACCAATTACAAAAACATCAAAAAACAAAAGGAAGTGCAAATGGTAATGCATATGGACGGCTGGGGCGAGCCTGAATTAAAAAAAGGAACGTATCGCCATTATTTATATAGCGAACCTGTGCAGTTTGTAGGATTTAAGCTTTTCTACAAAAACGATATAAAGAAAGCGCCAAACCGTATGATGACTCCAGAGGAATTGCTGAAACTTACACCAAAACCAATTTATATACAGTATCAATAGGTTTCGAATTAGGTAGAAAGAGACAATCCCTTGGTTAATTAACCGGGGATTTTTTATGAAGAATTTTTGATAATAATATGACTTACGATTTTTTAAAACTCCATAAGTCTGAAATTGTTTTGAATTTTTTAGGGAATAAAACTGGCTATCGTAAAAAGTCTAAAAATTCCGCTCTGGGAATCATTCTTGCGCCCATGCGTTGTAAATGATCCGTATAAACTTGGCAGTCTACCAATTTGATATTGACATTTTGGCAAAGCCAGATCAACGCCGTTTTTGAAGCGTTACTTTTGTGTGAAAACATGGATTCGCCACAAAAAACCTGATTAATTAAAACTCCATATAATCCACCCACTATTTCGTCTTCTTCCCAAACTTCTACGGAGTGCGCAAAACCTTTTTTGTGTAAATTTAAATAAGCATCAATCATTAACGAATTTATCCAGGTGCCGTCTTGTCCTACTCGGTTGCTCTCTGCGCAATTTTGGATAATCGCTTTAAAATTCTGGTTATGCGTTACTTTGAATTTTTTAGAACGCAAAACCTGTCGCATACTTTTGCTGATTTTGATTTCTTCGGGATAAAGTACAAATCGTTCTGGGGGGCTGTACCATAAAATGGGATCGTCCTCATTAAACCAAGGAAATATCCCGTTTTGATAAGCAAGAACCAATCTTTCCAGGGATAAATCTCCTCCAATGGCTAATAATCCATCTTCTTCTGCAAGTGCCGGATCCGGAAAAACAGGTTCATTACTAAGCTGAAATATCATTGGGTAAGTTTAAGCCATAAATAATCTGCCCATTGTTGACTTTTGGCTAATCCAATAGCTAAGCTAAAGTAATAAAGTTTGTTTTTACATCTTGATCTAATTAAAAATCTAAATTCAGAAAATCTACAGTATTAAATTAGATATTTATGCGTTATTAATTTAGATTTTGAAGGTAAGGGAATAGCTTCGATATTTAGCTTGCTTTTGAAATTTAATAATACAATAATTTGAAACTTATGAAAATGTTAACCGTTTTGTTCTTATCTTTTGTTATAGGGAATTCCTGGATTCTGGATTTTAAAGAAGCAATTACAAAAGCCAACGAAAGCCACAAATACATTCTAGTCAATTTTTCTGGTTCTGATTGGTGCGGACCATGTATCCGTATGCATAAAGAGATTTTTGAAAAGGAAGCTTTTGAAAATTATGCCGATAAAAATTTAGTTTTGGTTAGAGCTGATTTTCCAAGATTAAAAAAGAATCAGCTTTCGAAAGAACAGCTTAAAAAAAATAATGATTTGGCAGTAAAGTATAATCCAGATGGAGATTTCCCGCTAACTGTTTTAGTCGATGAACAAGGAAAAGTAATCAAAGAATGGAAGGGTTTCCCTGGTTGTTCCTCTCAAGAATTTGTTAAGCAAATAGAAGATGCCATCCATTGATATTTCAGCACTTGCTATTTTTAAGCAGTCGATGAAACTGATGGGTAATCAGTTCGAAATCTCTGTAGTTGCAGATAACCGAACTTTTGCCGAAAAAAAAATAGCACAAGCAGTGGCAGAAATTAAACGTATAGAAGAACTGCTTACCACCTTTAGTCCGGATAGCCAAACAAACAGTATCAACGAAAGTGCAGGTGTTAAACCCGTTAAAGTTGATGCAGAGGTTTTTCACCTTATTCGGCGTTCCCTGCGTATCTCAGAAATTACCCAGGGTGCATTTGATATAACTTACGGTTCTTTAGACAAACGTTTTTGGAACTTTGATACAAATATGGACGCATTGCCAGATAAAGCATTGGCCAAAAAGTCGGTGGAGCTTATTAACTACAGAAATGTAATTTTGGATGCTGAAGCTTCTACCGTTTTTCTAAGAAAAAAAGGGATGCGGATTGGTTTTGGCGGAATAGGAAAAGGTTACGCTGCTGACCGAGCTAAACAGGTGCTACAAAAGGCGGGTGTTGTTGGAGGAATTGTAAATGCCTCCGGAGATTTAACAACTTGGGGAAACCAGCCAAATGGCGAACCTTGGACAGTAGGTATTGCCAACCCCGGACATAAACTCCAGCCTTTTTCTTATATGAATATCAGTGATATGTCCATCGCAACCTCTGGTAATTACGAGAAGTTTGCTGTAATCAACGGCAAGCGCTACGCTCATACTATCGATCCGCGTACAGGTTTCCCCGTTTCCGGAATTAAAAGTGTAAGCATTATTTGTCCGCAAGCCGAATTGGCCGATGTGCTGACAACGCCAGTAATGGTAATGGGCGTAAAAGTAGGCATGGATCTTATTAACCAGCTAAATAATATTGCTTGCATTATTATTGATGAGCAAAACAGGTTGTACACCTCAAATAATATTAATCTAAAATATTGAAACCCTAAAGCAACAGCTCCAATGAACATAAAAAAAACTACCTTTTACACAGTGCTAGCTTGTTCTTTAGCTACGCTTGCTTCATGCAGTAATGTGAAAAATTATGAGAAAATTAAGCTAAAGGACGCCGAAATGGAACTCGGTGCCAGAAACGCCGAAAAATTTGAACAGAATTTCCAGCTTTATCGCGAGGGTTCGTCTGGGGCGAACGGTGGCAAAAGTGGCGGTGGTTGCGGTTGCAATTGAATTAAATTTTAAAAATTAAAGACCGTTAATTGCATCCCTTAAATTTATAAAATCAAGTTCCTAAAATATACCAAATGAGATACGTTTCGCTAACAGTAGCTATGTTTTATTTAGGCATAGTAGCAAGTTTTGCACAGGCAAAAAGAGATACAGTGCCTTATGAGAAAAGAAAAATTAAATTTGAACAGGCCGATTTGGTAAACAGCTATTATAACCAAGATGGTGACAATTCTGCAGTTACTGGGGGCAGAGGAACAGAAAAGCTGACGGATTTTTCCAATACGTTTGATCTAAGACTCTCTCGCTACGGGAAAACGGGTTTAAAGCATACATATAATATAGAACTGGGAATTGATACCTATTCATCCGCCTCTTCGGATAATATCGATCTCAGTACGCACAGTGGACCGTCGCATTCAGATGTGCGCTTTTACCCTTCCTTAAGTTGGGATATTGCAAATGAGCAAAAAGGTCAAAGTTTTGGTTTTGATGTTTCTACCTCGCAGGAATTTGATTACTCTTCTTTTGGTGGAGGATTACATTATTCTAAATCATCGAAAAGTCAGAATACGGAATTAAGCGTTAAGCTAAAGGCTTTTTTTGATACTTGGAAGGTAATTTTACCTTATGAACTAAGGCCCGATAATAACGGTGGTCTGGGCTATCAGCAGAATGATCGAGCACCAAGAAATTCATTTAGTGGAGCCATAAGTTTATCGCAGGTTATAACTAAAAATTTTCAGGCTTTATTAATGGTTGAACCTTCTTTTCAGCAAGGGCTGTTAGCTACACGCTACCAAAGGGTTTACTTTGCCGATGCTTCACATTTGGCAGAATACCTGCCAGATCATCGGCTGAAATTGCCAATAGGGGCGAGACTCAATTATTTTCTCGGCGACAATTTAGTGTTCCGTACTTTTTTTAGGTACTACACAGATGACTGGGGTATAAAATCCGGAACTGCTGAGCTTGAAACCGCTGTCAAATTGAGCCCGTTTGCTTCCATTAGTCCTTTTTATAGGTACTATCAACAAACGGTTGCAGATTATTTTGCTGCTTATGGAGAACACACAGTAAACCAAGAATTTTATACAAGTGATTACGATTTGTCCAAATTCCACAGCGATTATTATGGCGCCGGCATCAGGTTTGCACCTCCAGCAGGCGTGTTGGGAATCGCCAAACTATCCATGCTCGAATTGCGGTATGGACATTATGCTAGAAATAACGGTTTAAATTCAAATATCCTAAGTATGAACTTAAGGTTTAGATAAATCTGTAAAAAAGCCAACTAAAATTCCAGGTGGCTTTTTTATGTTCTGCCGATTTATACTTACTGAGCAAACTGTTAACTAATTCAGTCTTTTAGTAAGCAACTCTTCTACCTTTTTAAAAAATTGTAAAGGCTTTAATTGTCGCCAGTTTAAGTCGTCAAGCTCACCGCCAAAATTAATGTAGTAATCAATATTGTTGGTTTTAAACTCGTCAATCACGTGTTCTCTAAAATTAACACCAGCTATCCAACCGTCTTCGACTTCCTGAAACCATTCCTCGTAATAGCAATCATCAGAGGAATGGAAATTTAGTACGTTTTCGCCGATGAGTACAAATTTATCAATACCCTCACCAATAATAGATTCTAAAATTTCCCGCTTCAGTAACATAATATCATTATTAATGGCGTCGTTCCATTCGCCGATGAACTCGATAATGGCATAATGGCGGTCGTAATCTGCAAAAAGAACTTTTAGGTATAACGTGTTTGACCCAAAAAAGTCCCATTGCGGATGTAGCAAATAATTGTAAACCTGCTTATCGTACTCAAACTCGCTATATTCTGTTTCATAAAAGGGAGAGCGTTCGTCTTCTGCCGCTATATAATCGTCCCTCCATTTGTAGTATGGCTCTATTTCATGCATGTTTTTGAATTATTGAAGGCTTGCCAAATATGCTTCTACTGCTTTTCTAACGCTTCCGCATTTGTTTAGCAAATCTGCCGCCATTTCTTTATTTACCCCGGTTTCTGCAACAATCATATTAATTCCGCGGTTTACCAGCTTGTTATTGGTTAACTGCATATCCACCATTTTATTACCTTTTACCTTCCCTAATTTTATCATTAAGGAGGTGCTAATCATATTTAAAACCAGTTTTTGTGCAGTTCCGGCTTTCATTCTGGTTGAGCCGGTAAGGTATTCTGGCCCAACAATAACCTCGATGGGATGCGTTGCATTTGTAGCAACCGCACTATCAGCGTTACAAACAATACAAGCGGTTAATAGGCCCATTTCGTTGGCTTTTTTTAAACCACCAATTACATAAGGGGTTCTTCCGGATGCGGCAATGCCTACCAAAACATCATTTTTACCGATGTTAAATTTCTGCAAATCTTTCCAAGCTTGGTCCGCATCATCTTCTGCGTTTTCTACGGCTCTTCTAATGGCAGTATCTCCTCCGGCAATAATGCCCACAACTAAATCAAACGGAACACCAAAAGTTGGTGGACATTCAGATGCATCTACAACGCCTAACCTTCCGCTGGTGCCGGCGCCGATATAAAATAACCGTCCGCCTGCTTTCATATCTTCAACTGCCTTGTTAACAAAAGTTTCTATTTGTGGAATTACTTTTTCAACGGCAAGCGGAACAGTTTTATCTTCTTGATTGATATTTTTTAAAATCTCTAAAGTTGACTTATGCTCTAAGTTATCATAAAGCGAATCTTGTTCTGTTATTTCAATTGCCATGATGTGTTTTTTTAACGAAAGTCGGAAAAATATAACTTAAAAGGAATTGTTGGATTGCTTTGCCTTTGATTTATTATTTAAGATGCCCATTAAAATTTACCATATATTTTAGCATTATTATTGCAAATAGCACATTAATTATTAGTTATTTTGCGATAATGAATCCCAATACAAAAAGCGCATTTAGTTACTTTGTTATAGCTTTAATAGCTGTGTTTTTTGGTGTTATTTTGGGTGCAACTTACGAACAGAACAGGGCAACCAGTAATTCGGGATTTCCGTCTTTTGCGATAAGCAACAATCAAAAACTAGATAAGATTTTAAGCGTTATTAAAAGCAATTATGTTGATTCTGTAAATACAGATTCGTTACAGAAGCTTGCTATTGATGATATATTAAACGGTTTGGATCCGCACACGGTTTATCTGCCTCCTATGCAGGCAAAATCTCAGAACGAAAATTTAGAGGGTAATTTTGATGGAATTGGAATTGAGTATTACGTGTTAAACGATACTTTATTGGTAACATCAGTAAAAGAAAAAGGGCCATCGGCAAAAGCAGGAGTGCATAAAGGCGATAGAATTATTGCCGTAAACGGCGAGAGCGTAATTGTTAAAGACGATGCAAATAAGATGGTTGACAAGCTTCGCGGAAGGAGCGGAAGTACGGTTAATATTGCTGTTTTAAGAAATGGATTTAAAAAACCTATCTCTTTAGCTATTGAACGCGGGCGAATTGTGGTAAGTAGCATTGATGTGGCGTACATGATTAGACCTGGAATTGGGTTTGTAAAAATCACGAGGTTTGGTGCCAACACTGCCGAAGATTTTATTGACGATTTGGCTTCATTACAAAAAAAGGGAATGAAAAGCCTTATTTTGGATTTGAGAGGAAATGGTGGCGGATATTTAAACGCGGCAACGGCTTTGGCCGATCAGTTTTTAGAAGATAACCAGCTTATTGTTTACACAAAAGGACTGCATGAACCCCGTACAGATTATAAAGCCACCGCTGACGGACTTTTTGAAAAAGGGAAACTGATTGTTTTGATTGATGAAGGTACGGCATCTGCAAGTGAGATTTTAGCCGGCGCCATCCAAGATTTGGATAGAGGTTTGGTAATTGGCCGCCGCTCTTTTGGGAAAGGTTTGGTGCAGGAACAATTCGGTTTTGGTGATGGTTCTGCTATGAATTTAACTATTGCCAGATATTACACGCCTAGCGGTAGATCAATTCAAAAATCATACAGTAAAGGTATAAAAGCTTATAAAGAGGAAATCAGCCATAGGTTTGAGCATGGAGATTATACCTCTTTAGACAGCGCTTTATCTGACAGCACTTTTATGAGCCAGCAAAAAACGTATAAAACTTTAAAAGGCAGAACGGTTTATGCCGGCGGTGGAATTTTGCCCGATATTTTTGTGCCCTTAGATACCTCGAGGTTTACAAATGTTTACCAGCAAATTAACGCAAAAGGCTTGGTTTCTGAATTTGTGTACGGAAGGTTAACAAATAGCGTAAAAACCAATCAGTTTAAAACGGCAGAAGATTTTAAAGATAATTACCAGTTTACGGATACAAATTATAACAGCTTTTTGAACTATTGTATTTCCAAAAAAGTTGAGGTTAGTAAAGCGCAGGCACAACTTTCAAAACCTTTAATTATTAGCCAGATTAAGGCAATGCTTGCTAGGTATTATTTTGGGGAGGAAGGTTTTTATACCATCTATTCAGAAGATGACGCTTTTGTGAACCAAGCACTACATGAACTAAAAAACCCGGCCTAAGCCGGGTTTTTCAATTTCAAAATAATCTAATATATTTTAATGAACGTGGATATGCGTAGTGTCGGCAGATAAACTGTCTACTGCTACGTTATCTTTAACCGTAGTATCGGCTAAAGCCGCATTTAATAAAGAATCTGCAGCAGATTGATTTAAAGAATCTATTTGTTCTTCTGTTTTTTGCTGATTATTACAGGCCGCAAATGATAAAGAAGTTGCTACTACAAAAAGTACGATAAATTTTCTCATGTTGTTTTTTATTGTTTTATGGTTAACTAGTCGGCGGTTTTAAGGCCGGTGTCTGCAGTTCTGTCGCCGATTTTACTGCCGACAGCGGACTCGAAGACTTTGGACTTATTCTATTTCTGTCTAAAAAATATTTGAATCGGCACACCTTCAAAATCAAAATGCTCCCTCAATTTGTTTTCTATAAAACGCTTGTACGGATCTTTAATGTACTGCGGTAAATTACAGAAAAAAGCAAACATTGGCGATGTTGCATTAATTTGTGTGATGTATTTAATTTTAATGTGCTTTCCTTTAGTTGCAGGTGGCGGTGTTTTTTCAATAATAGGCAATAAAATATCGTTCAGTTTTGATGTCTGAATTTTCTTAACCTTATTGTTGTAAACTTTTGAGGCGGCTTCAATTGTTTTTAATATTCTTTGTTTCTCCGTTACGGATGTAAAAATAATTGGCACATCAGTAAAAGGAGCTAGTTTCGCTTTTATTTTATCCGTAAACTCTAAAATAGTCTTATGGTCTTTCTCTACTAAATCCCATTTGTTAACCACAATTACAACGCCTTTTTTGTTTTTCTCCGCAAGGTGAAAAATGTTTACATCCTGAGATTCAATTCCGTCAACTGCGTCAATCATAATCACAATAACATCAGCTTCTTCTAAAGCTTTAATGGTACGCATCACGCTGTAAAACTCAATGTTTTCGTGAACCTTGGTTTTTTTACGTAAACCTGCGGTATCAATTAGCATAAACTCATGCCCAAACTGGTTGTAATGGATATGGATAGAATCCCGGGTTGTGCCGGCAATATCAGTTACGATGTTTCTATCGTTGCCAATTAAAGCGTTAATCATTGATGATTTCCCAACATTAGGGCGGCCAACAATTGCATAAACCGGCAGTTTGTTTTCTTCTACTTTGTCCTCGTCAAAATTGGTGATTACCTCGTCCAAAAGTTCTCCGGTTCCGGAACCGCTCATGGAAGAGATACAAAAAATTTCGCCTAAACCTAAGCTGTAAAACTCGGTAGCATCTGATTGTAGTTGATAGTTGTCAACTTTGTTTACTGCAACGTAAACGGGTTTTTTGCTTTTCCGCAAAATCTGAGCAATGTCTGCATCTAAATCTGTGATTCCCGTGGTTACATCCACCAAAAAAACTACTACGTTAGCTTCCTCAATGGCAATATGAACTTGTTCCCTGATGGCGGCTTCAAAAACATCTTCAGAATTGGCTACATAACCGCCGGTATCAATTACCGTAAAACTTTTGTGAGTCCACTCTGCTATGCCGTAATGCCTATCTCGGGTTACGCCGCTATAATCATCAACAATGGCTTTTCTGGTTTCTGTTAAACGGTTGTAAAGGGTAGATTTTCCTACGTTCGGTCTCCCGACGATCGCTAATATGTTACTCATAATGTGTGGGTTTCCCGGTCTTATCTTACCGGCATAATTTTTTGCAAAGGTAGGTTAAATAATTGGTTTTATGCAGATGCTTTGAATCTACGTCATGTCAGTCCGCCAGATAGTGGAGAGACACTATGTTTAGAACAATGCAGATCACGCTTTTTTATCGTTCAATCCAGGCCAAGCACAGACGGATGTTGACCTCTTTTTTCGACCTCAGAACTTTGCGGTATAGATGGAGGAGTAAAAGCACTTCCTTTTTAGCAAAGGGCGTAGTCGAGAGTTTTTTGTTTACTTTTTTGCGGAAAAAAGTAAATGCCACTGCCCGGCATGAGGGCAGGCAAGGCTTGTGCTGAAAAGGCTTTGGAGGTAAATTCACATTTGATAAATAATAGCACTATTAGATGACTTTAGCAGGCTAACAGCCAAGAAACTATTTCTTGGGCAATCCCCACTTTTCAACTAATTCGGCATTAAGTCCGCCTTCTTTAGGGTTTGGTTTTCCTTTTCCTGTTGTAATCAGACTTTGCAAGCTACCTTGTATATAACCCGTCCAAGCATCATTACAAACATTATAGCATTCATATTCTGGAACCAAACCTTCATGGGTAAACTGCACTTTCGTTCTCCCGTTTTCATCGGAAATATCAAAAATAAGTTTTGTATTAATCCATTCGTTTTTGTCTTTAACAAAATTGAACTGATTGTCCATCACCTGATAAACCAATTTCTTATCAGGAATAATTTCGATGAGTTTTATTTTACATAAATGAACATCCTTATAGTGATATAAGAACGTTTCGCCAAGTTTATCGGTATTGCCTTCAATATCTACCGACCACCATGAACGGAAATCCTTAATAGCATTGAAAGCTGTTGCCGCGTCTTTATCAACAATAATAGTTGATGTGTAATTTTTATTTTCCATTGTTTCTTTTTTATTGGTTATTGTTTCTTTTTGCGTTGCACAGGCCGTTAATAACAGTATTGAGGCAATTGTTGTAAGATTTATAACCTGTTTCATTTTTGTGAACTTCTGCTGTTTTGTAAGATAGATTTGAACATTCGCCAAGGCTAAGTTATTTTATATGACAAAGTTATTGTCTTAATATACGTCATGCAATGTGCAATTTGGACATTGCATAGGGTTGATTTGGACATTTTGTCTTTCTATCTTTGAAGAAAAATACAGATGAAACATATTTCTATCATAGTTCCTGACGGCGAGAACAACCTGAGTAGCATAGTTGGTGCGTACAAAATATTGAAGAGAGCTCATACGTATTGGAAAGAAAAATACAAAAGGGAGCTGTACAAAATCGAGCTGGTGGGTGTATCGGAAAAAGTGGATTTCCATGGCGGATTGTTCAGCGTAAAACCACATACAAATATCACCAGTATAACAAAAACCGACCTTATGATTATTCCTTCTTTGAACCACAATTACCAAAAGGCTATAGAAGGGAACAAGCCATTGGTTGAATGGATTGAAGCGCAATATAAAAACGGTGCAGAAGTAGCGAGTATTTGCACAGGTGCTTTTTTGTTGGCATCATCAGGTTTATTGAACGGTAAAACCTGCTCCACACATTGGGCGTTTGCAGACCTATTCAGAACGATGTTTCCGAAAGTGAATTTGCAAACTGATAGGTTAATTACCGATGAAAACGGAATTTACACCAACGGAGGTGCATATTCTTTTCTAAATCTGATTATTTATTTGGTAGAAAAATACTTTGACAGGCAAACGGCTATTTTTTGTTCTAAAGTGTTTCAAATTGAAATGGACAGGCAAAACCAATCGGCTTTTATCATATTTGAGGGGCAAAAATCGCACAGTGATGAAGTTATTAAGCAAGTCCAAACCTACATTGAAACTAACCTGCACAAAAAAATATCAATGGAAGATTTATCCTCTCAGTTTGCCATTGGCAGGCGAAACTTTGACCGGCGGTTTATTAAAGCTACGGGGAACAGGCCGTTAGAATATATGCAAAGGGTAAAGATTGAATCGGCAAAGAAAGCGTTTGAAACAACCCGGAAAAATATCAGCGAAGTAATGTATGATGTAGGTTATTCGGATTTGAAAGCATTTAGAGAAATATTCAGAAAGATAACAGGAATTTCGCCGCTGGAATACAGGAACAAATACAATAAAGCAATAAATTAACAACGATTTTGCGACCGTTTGCTGCTGGACAAAACAGCTCTGCGATTGCCGTTGTTAATCGGCTAAATTTATTAAATTCGCCTATAAGCAATAATCTCTCAGATGTTCACCAAGCTCCAGTTTGTAGCTCCGTCAACTTATCACATCACCTCTAAAAAAACCTTTTTAGATCAGGCAATTTTACCTGAGCATATAGGAGCAAGTTTTGAATTTGCGTTTAACATGAGCTTTGGAAACGCAGGTCATCACCGTAACCACAGAACTGGCGGAAACTTAAAAAGAAAAAACGGAGAAATTTTCATCAATGCTTATCAAGGAAAGCTAGCGGAGTTTGCTTTCTACAATTGGCTAAAAAGCAAAAATATGGAAGTTGATTTGCCCGATCTCCGTGTTTTTGGAGAAGGAATTTGGGACGATTCCGATTTTAAAATCGGAGGAAAGTGCATTAGCATCAAATCTGCCGCTTTTTTCTCCAATCTAATGCTTTTAGAAACCGAAGATTGGAATCATCAAGGCAATTATATCCCAAATTCGGGAACAGCAAACGCTAAATATGATTATTTTGTACTGATAAGAATAAAGCCTGACGGCAAGAAATTGATGAAAGAAAACCGGCTTTATTATGCCGAAGAAGTCGAAGAAGATTTGCTGAAGCAAATTATCATAAAGGAAAAATGGTTTGCCGACTTGGCCGGTTTTGCTACCAAAGCAGACATTCAGCATGTTATTAGGAATCAGCACATCATCCCGAAACAGGCACTCCTAAACGGAAAAATACCGATGGATGCCAGCAATTATTACCTGCAAAGTGGAGATTTAAGGCCTATTGAGGAGCTGGTAAACCTGTTGCTTTAAGTTTTAGAGCTTGTTTAAAATTCATTGATATATTGTTAAGAGTTTCGTCACTCGGACGAATATGAAAGGTCTATGGGGTAGATTTCAAAAAATCGTAAGTCTGACAACCAATCCCGGCAACGTTTGCGCAAATTAAACCGGGCGTTTGCTTCGTAATAATTAACTTAATGGCTAAAATTGCTGTTGTAGCAAGCCAATTGTTATCCTAAAGACAAATTCCAATTAAAATAAACAGATGAAACCATCATGATTTTGCCAAAACCCGCAGGGGAATGATTATCAAATCATGATTGCTTCATCGCCATTAAAAAACAATAAGTAAACAGATGAAAAATTACCTATTAGTACCAGCTTTATTATTTAGTCTATCGATTGCAAAAGCCCAGCAAAGCAATAATTATGTCTCTAAAGTTTGGGTTTCTGATTTAGGAAATGGGAAATACAAAAACCCGGTTTTAAACGCAGATTACTCCGACCCGGACGCTATTCGAGTAGGAGACGATTTTTACATGGTTTCTTCCAGTTTTAACCACACACCGGGTTTGCCTTTATTGCATTCAAAAGATATGGTAAGCTGGACTATCCTTACCCACGTTTTGCAAAAGCAGATTCCAGAAGATGTTTTCAATAAAGTTCAACACGGAAATGGGGTTTGGGCGCCTTCCATCCGTTATCACGATAAGGAATTTTACATTTATTATCCCGATCCGGATTTTGGAATTTACGTTACCAGAGCTAAAGAAGCTACCGGTCCTTGGTCGTCTCCAGAGCTGGTTTACGCCGGAAAAGGTTTGATTGATCCTTGTCCACTTTGGGATGAAGACGGGAAAACCTATTTAGTACACGCCTACGCCGGTAGCCGGGCAGGTATAAAGAGTGTGATTGCCATTGCGCCAATGAACCCAGAAGGTACAAAAGTTACCGGACAAAGCGTAATTGTTTACGATGGACACGAAACTGACCCAACCATTGAAGGCCCAAAATTTTATAAAAGGAATGGCTATTATTATATTTTCGCTCCTGCAGGCGGAGTGCCTACGGGCTGGCAGCTTGTGTTACGCTCAAAAAATATATACGGCCCTTATGAGCGTAAAAATGTAATGGATCAAGGAAAATCTACGGTTAACGGCCCTCACCAAGGTGCTTGGGTTGATACCCAAACCGGCGAAGACTGGTTTTTCCATTTTCAGGATAAAGAAGCGTACGGAAGGGTAGTGCATTTGCAACCTATGAAATGGGTAAAAGATTGGCCCGTAATAGGTTTAGATAAAGATGGCGACGGCAGAGGAGAACCGGTTATGGAATACAAAAAGCCGAACGTAGGTAAAACCTGGCCAATAGTTACCCCCGCAGAATCTGACGAATTTGAATCTCCGATATTGGGCAGCCAATGGCAATGGCAGGCCAATCCTAATGGTACTTGGGCAATGGCAAGCAATCACGGTAATTTAAGATTATATACCAAGCAAATTCCTCAGGAAGCCAAAAGTTTGTGGGATGTCCCTAATATTTTAGGGCAGAAATTTCCGGCAGATCATTTTATGGTTACTGCAAAACTTACATTCACTCCTAACGAAAAATTAGAGAACGAAAGGGTTGGACTAATTATTTTAGGTCAGGATTATAGCACACTTTCCATAAAAAGCAAAACCGACGGTTTGTATTTAAATTATGCCGTTTGTGAAGGCGCAGTAAAAGGAAAAGCAGAAAAGGAAACCCCGTTAATTAAACTGAAAACCAATGCCATTTATCTACGTGTAAAAGTAAGTGACGGGGCAAAATGCAACTGGTCGTACAGTTTTGATAATAAAAACTTTGTTGATGCAGGAACTACTTTTACCGCAACTCCCGGAAAATGGGTGGGGGCAAAAGTTGGTTTATATGCAGTAAGAGAAACTCAAATCAATGATTCTGGTTATGTAGATGTAGATTGGTTTAGGGTAGAGCCTTTGAAATAAGTATTGGATTTAAATTAGCTGTTTTGAAAAAGATTAAATTAATAATTATACCTGCATTTATCCTGCTAACTTCTTTTACACTTTTTAAAAAGAAAATAGCTGTGGTTTACCTCATTGGCGATTCTACCGTTGCAGATTACTCTTTAGAACGGGATTATCAATCCAAAAGATTTCCATTAGTGGGCTGGGGGCAGGTATTGCAACCATTTCTGACAGAAGATAGCCTTTATAAACTTAGGAATGTGACGAAAGCAGACAGTTTAAAAGTTGACGACCGGGCAAAAGGCGGCAGAAGTACCCGTACTTTTTTTGAAGAAGGACGTTGGGCTGAGGTTTTTAAAAATCTGAAAAAAGGCGATATCGTAATGATCCAGTTTGGGCATAACGATGCTGCAAAAGATAAGCCTGAACGCTACGTAAATATTGCGGGATATAAAGAATTTTTAAGATTATATGTAAATCAAACCAGGGAAAAAGGAGCGTTGCCTATTCTGTTAACTCCCGTTGCAAGAAATTATCCCTGGGAAAACGGAAGTTTAAGCAACGTACACGGAGAATATCCGCAAGCTGTAAAAGACGTTGCTAAAGAATTAAACGTAAAACTAATTGATTTAAATGAGCTTTCTATGAAGTTCTTTTCGTCTAAAGGCGAAGAATATGTCCGTAAAAAATACTTCATGAACCTCGACTCTGGAAAATATCAAGCCTATCCAAAAGGGCAACATGACAATACACATTTCCAGATTGAGGGAGGCAAGGAGGTAGCTCGACTGGTATTTAACGCGATGAAAAAGCTATAAAGCAATGAAAAACTGGCTAATTTTAAGTTTCTTACTCACTTATATTTCGTCATCCGCACAAATAAAAGTCCCACGCGATACGTCCTTCACCCTGCATGGAACTTATATAAAGGAGAAAAAATATCGTCCGTACATAAAAATCGCAAATCCTGATTTGCAGAAAAACGTTACCGTAAAAAAAGATATTGTTTACAGTAATCTTAACGGAAGAGAACTGCTTTTGGACGTTTTTTATCCTAAAAAAACCAAAGCACATAAAAAGTTTCCGGGCGTTTTATTGATTTATGGCGGAGGATGGCGTTCGGGCGATAAATCGCAGATGGAAGCAATAGCTAAAGTACTTGCAGCAAATGGTTACGTTGCCGTAGCGCCAGAATATCGCTTATCGTTGGAGGCAATTTATCCCGCTGCGGTTTATGATTTAAAGGCAACGTTACGATGGATGCGTGAAAATGCTAAAGCTATTAACCTCGATAAATCAAAAATAGCCTCTTTAGGTACTTCTGCCGGCGGGCAGTTGGCGTCTTTTTTAGGAACAACCAACTTCGATGCTAAATACGATGGAGATTTAAAAGGTTCTGATGAATCAAGCGCAGTGCAGGCAATTGTTGATATTGATGGCACTTTGGCCTTTCATCATCCAGAATCTTCTGAAGGTAAGGCGGCTTCACTTTGGTTAGGCGGAACTTATCAGGAAAATCCCCGAGCTTGGGAAGATGCAGCGCCACTAAACCATGTAGATAAAAATACACCACCAGTTTTATTTATCAATAGCTCAAACCCGAGGTTCCACGCAGGTAGAAGTGATATGATTGCCAAACTCGACAGCTTAAAAATTTATTCAGAAATAAAAGAATTTCCTGATACGCCGCACCCGTTTTGGTTTTTTCATCCGTGGTTTAACCCAATGATGGAGACAACAATCGACTTTTTAAATAAAGTGTTCAAATAGTTGAAAAAAGAACGATATTTAAACAGCGTTTCCAAAATTCCTTGCTAAAGCAATTGAATATCGTTTTAACAGGCAAAAGAACCATAGCACCGCTATAAACTAACCGTAAGGACTTTTTTTAATGGTTTTGAATATCAAATTTTATTCGAGTGTGGTTTTTTTCCTTTGGGTGTTGAACTGTAGCGCCCAAAATTTAGTGAACGTTAAACACTATTCCACCGTAGATGGTTTATCTGATAACAAAATTACTACCGCTATTAAAGATAGAGACGGGTTTATGTGGTTTGGCTCTTGGGCCGGGATAAGCAGGTTTGATGGGCATAATTTTGTAAACTTTAAGTCGTATCCCGGAGATAATTCCAGTTTAAAAAGTAATAGGATTGATGTTATCATAGAAGATAAAGAAGCTGGTTTTTTATGGGTAAAAGGTTACGATAACCAAGTTTATAGGTTCGATAAAAAAACCGGTTTATTTGCTGCCCTCCCAGCCTTGCTACAAGATGAATCTTTAAAAGACGCACTTTTTACCAGAATTTTTGTAGTGGCCAACCAACAGGTTTGGCTGCTTTCATCTAATATGGGCGTTTTTTTAATCCAGGATGCTTTGGGTAAATATCCCAAATATAAAAGGTTCAACATTCATCAGCCTTCACACCATTATATTCCCACTAACAAAATTTCCTTTTTCCATACTGATAAGCAGAAAAATGTTTGGTTGGCAACTGCAAAAGGTATTTATGTGCTTAAAAAAACAAACGATTGTGATTACGAATCGCATGTTGTGAAAAGCTTTGGGAATAGCCCGGTTGAACAGATGGACGATGGTAAAAACGTAATCTGGTGCACTCAAGGAACCAATCTTTTTTCTGTCAGCTATAATGAAAGAGAATTCCATAACTATAAAATAACAGAAAGCCCGATAACAGCTATAAAAGCTACAAAAAGCGGAGAAAAACTTTATTGTGTAACAGCTATGGGAGAGCTAATATCGGTAACCGAAGATGGAAAAGCCACTCTGTTGGGGAAAACCAAAGACCAGTCGCCGCTGTACACCATCTTCGAAAGTAGCAATGGAAACTTGTGGATAGAGTCTGAAAGGTACGGAGTGGTTTTGTTCGACGTAAAAAAACAAGAGATGACCGAATTATTTCCTCCGGGTAAATACCAGTTCAACGCATCAACCGGGGCAAATTATTCTATTTACGAAGATATAAATCAAGTAGTTTGGATTGCTTTAGACCGGTTTGGTCTGAGGTATTACGATGCGAAACAGGAAGCACTGCAGAAAATATCAGATAAAGACCAGCATGGAACTAGGAAACTGAGCGACTTTATCTTCCGTACATTCTACTATTCGCCCGGGGTAGTTTGGACGGTTGGAGATAAGGGAGGCCTTGATAAAATTGTATTTCGGCAATATGATTTTGAGCAACGTAGCATAAAACCCAATCCGGTTATTATGGTTGATAATGAAGTTCGTGGGATTTTTGCAGATCAACAGAACAGATTATGGCTGGGCACCAAAGGCAAAGAAGTTAAAGTAATTAAAAACAACGAAGTACTAAACAATCTTTTTGATAAACCCATTTCATTCGGTTCCGGAGTTTATACCATTTTTAAGGATAAGGAAGGGGCAATGTGGTTTGGTACAAAAAGTAGCGGTTTGTATAAAGCTGTACCGCTTGATACTACCGAGCAAAAATATAAGCTTGCTAATCATTATTTCACAAGCAACATACTAAAAAAAGGGGTAGGCAACTCTATCTACAGCGTTATGCAGGATAGCAAAGGAAGAATTTGGGCCGGCTCTTATGGCGGAGGCTTAATATTGTTCCAATCCAGGGGCGGTAAAACGAGTATTTTAACGTTGGACAATTCGTTTAAGAACTATCCGCCCGGAAATTTCAACCGTGTACGGCATTTAAAAGAAGATGGAAAAGGAAATATATGGGTAGCCACTACAGAAGGGCTTTTAGTTTTTAATCCCAATTTTGGCTCTCCCGCAAATTATCAATTTAAAATATATAAAAAGCAGCCCGGCAATATCCATAGCTTGGGCGGAAACGATGTTCAGTTCCTTTACAAAGATTCTAGAAACCAAATGTGGGTGCTTACCTCTTCCGGAGGATTAAACCTAGCGATTGGAAATAACCCTTTAGATAGCTTAATCTTCCAAAATTTCTCGACCAAAGACGGTTTACCCAGTGATTTTTTATTGAGTTGTGAAGAGGATGAACATAAAAACCTTTGGATTGCTACCCAAAACGGCATTTCAAAATTCTCCACTATTAATAAAAAACATCAGAATTTTAATTATTTCGATGGCCTGCCTGAAGAAGCTACATTCTCGGAAAGTTCGGGCGTAAAAATGCCGGACGGAACCATAGTATTCGGCAATACAGGCGGTTTCCTCAGCTTTAATCCTTCTTCCATCCACTCCAAAAAAACTATTGCAAATATGGTGTTTACCGGCATTGAGGTGAATGGAAAAGACATTAGGGAAATGAATTCGGAATATCTAAAAAAAGACATCAGCTATGCCAACAGGTTAAATTTGGATTACAATCAGAATATCATTACGATAAATTTTGCGGTACTCGATTTTGGATCAACTGATAAACAGAACTACGTTTGCAGAATTAAAGGATTCGATAATGTGTGGCGTAATACCGAAGGCCAGCGGAAGATCACTTACACCAATTTGCCTCCGGGCAATTACACATTTCAGGTAAAAAGTTTAAACGATGAACTTTACAGCCCAATCCCGTTCCGCTCTATCAAAATTACCATCCATCCGCCATTATGGAAAACTTGGTGGGCTTATACCTTATACGTTATTATTGTAGTAATTGTGCTGGTATTGATACAGCGCACCATTTACACCATGCTGAAACTGCGCCACGGGATTGAAATGGAGAAAAAAATGGTGGAACTAAAGCTGAATTTTTTTACACAGATTTCGCATGAACTGCGCACCCCGCTAACGCTGATTGTTAACCCCATTGGCGAGGTGCTACAACATGAAAAACTATCGGCAAAAGGCAAAAAATATGCAAAACTGGTACTGAAGAACGCTAAACGGATGACACGTTTGGTCAATCAGTTACTGGACCTTAGAAAGGTACAAAGCGGAAAAGCGACTTTAAAATCACAGGATATCGAGCTCATCTCATTTTCGCAGAATCTGATTAGTTATTTTGAAGATGTAATCCACAAAAAAGATTTAAAAGTTCAGGTAATTTCTCCGTACAGTACATTAAATGTTCATTGGGATATTGAAAAAATGGAGATTGTAATCTACAATATTTTGAGCAATGCCATTAAATTTTCGCCCAACGGAGGCACTGTTGACATTACCATTGAGGCATTTGATGATGGCAAAAAATGCAGGATTGCCATTATTGACCAAGGTCCGGGTGTTTTAGAAGATGAGCTGCAACGCATCTTTAATATATATTACGAAGGCGAACATAAGGCAACTGTAAAAAGCTCTGGAATTGGTTTGGCTTTGGCAAAAGAACTGGTGCTGTTACATAACGGAAACATAACTGCCCAAAACAACACCAACGGAGGACTAAAAATTGTTTTTGAGATAGATAGATTTTTAGAAAATTTGGTAGATGAAACTCCGGATGCTTTTAAAATAGCAGTCGAACAAAACGAAGACATTATTCTGTCCGAGGGATCCGATTTTGTTATAGAAGAATCGGAAGATGCCCAACTTCCATCGGTTTTAATAGTGGAAGATAACAATGAACTGCGGGGCTTTTTGGCACTTAAATTTAGCGATAGTTTTGTGGTAGAGACCGCCGAAAACGGAGAAGAAGGATTAGAAAAGGCTATGGAACACAATCCGGATTTAATTTTATCTGATGTGATGATGCCAAAAATGGACGGCATGGAAATGCTGAATAAGCTCAAGAGCAACCCTTTAACCAGCCACATTCCGGTAATTCTGTTGACTGCAAAAAGCTCTACCGAAAGCCATATTATGGGCTTAAAATATGGTGCAGATTACTATTTGCCCAAACCTTTTGATATGAAACTGCTGAGCGTTGCCATGAACAGCATTTTGATGCAAAGAAAAAGATTTTTTAAAGCCGTAGTTAACGGAGAAGCCATAACAAATGAAGAAAACATTGCTGAAGATGTACTGATTACCCCTGAGGATAAAGAATTTTTGCAGAAAACCATCCAAGTGGTGCGGGAATGTTTAGAAGATAAAGACTTTAATATCGACACCGTAGCAGATTTGATGAATATGAGCCGTTCGGCCTTCTTCAAAAAATTTAAGAGCTTGACCAATTTGGCGCCGGTTGAGTTTGTACGGGATACTAGATTGGAAATTGGAAAAGATATGCTGGAATCGGGCTCAAAAAACGTTTCCGAAATTGCGTATGCCATCGGTTTTAATAACCCAAAATACTTCAGCACCTGCTTTAAAGCAAAATACGGTCTTAGTCCCAAAGAATTTGTGAACAAGAAAAACAGCTGATTTATCAGAAACTGTTTAATTAGTTCAACATCATTCATACCTCGATTGCTCCGTTAGGAACTTTGTCCTAGCGAGGGTTTATTAATGAGACCCTGTGCTTCAAAACCCTCTACTTACCAAAAATTAAACTCTTTTTACCAGATTTCAGACCAATTCATTCCAACGTTCGGTCTTTAATAGCAATAATATCCGTTAAGTTTGTCATAACATATAATTGGATTTTTTCCATAATTATTATAAACCAGATAAGATTATGTTTAATTGCAGCTATAACTAACCAATGGTACTGTTTCGCTGTACATCAATTTAAGACCATAAACATGAAAATAGCAAAATCCATTTCAGTTTTACTGTTACTGCTGTTATTTGCGGTACTACCAATAAAGGCCCAAGATTTTATTCCTTTATGGAGCAAAGGGAAAATGCCAAATTCAAAAGGATTGGCCTTAAAAGACAGCATCAGCAACGAACGTTTAATGCAGGTTGCTAATCCGGGAATCCATGTTTTTTTAACCTCAAAACAGGAAAATAAAGAAGCCGCAGTGCTCATAATCCCCGGTGGCGGTTATCACCATTTGGCTTATGAAGTAAGTGGAAATACTTTGGCAAAATGGTTTAACACCATGGGCGTAAATGCTTTTGTGCTTGACCACCGTTTGCCCATTTCTCCCGATTTAAAACAACGAGAAATTGCGCCATTGCAGGATGCAGAACGGGCAATGCGCATCATTAGGGCAAATGCTGTAAAATGGGGGATTGATACCAATAAAATAGGTGCAATGGGTTCTTCTGCCGGTGGACATTTGGCCGCAAGTTTGGGCACCATAAAAGATGATTATGCTTCTGTAAACGACAACAACGATGTTTATAGCTACCGCCCCAATTTTTTGATACTGGTTTCGCCGGTAATAGATATGGGATCTTATGCCCATAAAGGCAGTCAGGAAAATCTGTTAGGCGCAAACCCATCCAAAACATTGATAGAAAAATTCTCGCTCCAAAACCAAGTAAGTAGCTATACGCCGCCAACTTTTATTGCTGACGCGTTTAACGATAGATCGGTTTCGCCAAAAAACAGCCTCATGTTTTTTAATGCCTTACTTGAAAACCACATTCCATCCAGCCTGCATGTTTTTCCGCAGGGCGGACATGCCATCGCCGTAAGAAACAATCCCGGCTCAACCGCTTTATGGGTAAACCTTTGCGAAGCTTGGCTGATAGAAACAGGAATTATAAAAGAAATCAAATAGTAAAATAGAATAATGAAATTTAGCAACAGTTTAAGTCTTTGTGCAATCGCTATGTGTTTGGTAACCAACACTGTACACGCACAAATAGCGGATTACAGCTGGGAAAATCTCCCAAAAATAAGCCAGCCCGTTTTTAAAGCCGATACCTTTAATATCGTTGATTTCGGTGCAAAATCGGATGGTACAACGCTCAATACACACAGTATCAATAAAGCAATTACTGTCTGTAGCCAAAAAGGTGGCGGTGTAGTATTAATACCTAGCGGATACTGGTTAACCGGTCCTGTAAAGTTAAAAAGCAATGTAAATCTGCATTTGGCAAACAATGCTTTTTTACAGTTTTCCTCCGATTTTAATCAGTATAAAATTATTGAAGGGAGCTATGAAGGAAAACCTTCGGCAAGGAATGAATCGCCAATAATGGCCACCGATGTAAAGAATGTCGCGATTACCGGCAATGGGATTATAGATGGCAATGGAGATGCTTGGCGAATGGTAGGTAAAAACAAGCTGACCGAAAATGAGTGGAAAACAAAAGTTGCTTCTGGCGGTTTGGTAAGTGACGATGGCAAGCTATGGTTCCCATCAGAAAAAACAAAAAAAGCTTTTATAGAGAAAAGTTCTGTTTTACTTAGCTCAACAAAAAATCTGAGTGATTTTGAACCGATAAAAGATTATCTAAGGCCAAATTTGGTAGTAATTACCCGTTGTGATAATATACTGTTGCAGGATGTTACTTTTCAAAATTCGCCAGCTTGGAATTTGCATCCGCTAATGTCAAGCAATCTGACGATAAGAAGGATAAAAGTTAAAAATCCGGATTATGCACAAAATGGAGACGGACTCGACATAGAATCGTGTAAAAATGTTTTGGTGGAAGCTTCTGTGTTTGACGTTGGCGATGATGCCATCTGTATTAAATCCGGAAAAGATGAAGAAGGAAGAAAAAGAAATATGCCTACAGAAAACGTAATTATCAGAAATAATACGGTATATGCCGGTCACGGTGGCTTTGTGGTAGGTAGCGAAATGTCTGGCGGTGCAAGAAACATTTTTGTTTCTGATTGTTCTTTTATCGGTACAGATAAGGGACTTCGGTTTAAAACCACAAGAGGAAGGGGCGGGGTAGTCGAGAAAATCTACATCAAAAATATCAACATGTCCAACATTGTACAGGAAGCCATTTATTTTGATATGTATTACTGGACACAGCCGCCGTTGCCAAATCAAAAAGTGGAAGTGCCAAAAGTTTCTGTAGAAACGCCTCAGTTTAAAGATATAGAAATTAGCAATATTGTTTGCAACGGAGCCAGCAAAGGTGTTTTTATCAGAGGATTACCAGAAATGGCGGTTGACAATATACAGATGGACAACCTGCGCTTAAATGTAACAAAAGCCATCGAAATTACCGATGCTAAAAATATCGCTATCAAAAACTCAAGCATTTTGGCAGAGGATAAAGAAACTAGCGTTTACATTGAAAATGGAGCCGATATTATGTTAGACGGGGTAAAGTTTGAGCAAGCAAATAAAATCTCTTTAAACATCAACGGAGCTTCGTCAAAAGACATTGAAATACAAAATTTTGATCGGCCAAAGAATGAAATCCAACCGGTTTTTAATCATGGCGCTACCGAAAAATCCGTAATTTTTTAATATGGAAAGAATAAATCTCCTAATCGTTTTATAGTGAGTATTTCCCAAGCTGTAGCGCAACAGAATTTAAAGTTTACCGGAGGCGTTTATAAATTTACTACCGAATGAGCAATCAAATAAAATTTAGACTATTAGTTTTAGGCTGTGCATTAGCTTTTATTTCATCTGCAAATGCACAGCAGACACCCAATAATGCTGGACAGTTAGCCGAAGATATGGCAAAAACCATTATGGTAAAATGGCCTGATTCTTTAACTCACGAACCTGGAAAGCCAGCAAAATGGTCTTATGATTTAGGCGTTTTTTTTGAAGGGATGGCAGGCATTTATGAGCGCACCCACGATAAAAAGTACATTGATTATATGGAGCATATTATGGCTATTTTTGTACAGTCCGATGGAGAAATTGCCCGTTACAATCTAAAGAGTTATAATATCGATAACGTAAAAAATGGAAGTACTTTGTTGTTCTTGTATCAGCAAACAAAAAAAGAGAAATATAAATTAGCGGCCTCCCATTTACGGGAACAGCTTAAAACCCATCCCCGCACAGCAGAGGGTGGCTTTTGGCATAAAAATGTTTATCCGCACCAGATGTGGTTAGATGGCATTTACATGGGACAGCCATTTTATGCCGAGTGGTCTGCAATGTTTAACGAACCAGAAAATTTTGACGACATCGCCAATCAGTTTATTCTATTAAACCAACACGCCCGAGACCCAAAAACGGGTTTGCTTTACCACGGATGGGATGAATCCAGAGGACAGCAATGGGCAAATAAACAAACAGGTACTTCTCCTAATTTTTGGGGCAGAGCAATGGGCTGGTACGGTATGGCTTTGGTAGATGTGTTGGATTATTTCCCAAAAAGTCATCCCAAAAGAAAACAGTTGGAAGAAATTTTACAGCAATACGCCCTGGCCGTTAAAAAAGTACAGGCTAAAAACGGTTTGTGGTATCAGGTACTGGATAAACAAACAGAAGCCGGTAATTACCCCGAAGCTTCTGCCTCTAACATGTTTGTTTACACATTGGCAAAAGGAGTACGTTTAGGATGCCTTTCTAAAAGTTATATTCTAGTAGCAAAAGATGGTTTTGAAGGAATTAAGAAAGCATTCCTAGAACGAGACAATGCTGGCCTGTTGCATTTAAATGGTACAGTACAGGTTTCGGGTTTGGGCGGAAAGCCTTACCGAAGTGGTTCCTACGAATATTACCTGAGCGAACCCGTAATTCAGGACGATGCTAAAGGAATGGGCGCATTTATCCTGGCTGCTAATGAGATGGCATTGGTAAAGAATTAGTATATCGCATTCCTAGTGGCTCCATCTGCGCTCGTTTGCAACGAGCGCTTGCTTCGGGCAAATAGTCGTATTACTTTTCCAGAGATGTGCTGATCAAACCGAATAATCTGTTGAACAGACCGAGGCAGGCTTGCCGGTTGGAATGGCAGTGCCACTCCTTTAGTCTAACTCCTCTTTATCAATTTTAGCCTGTAAAAATCGAATTTAGCGTTATAGGATATTATCATACTATAAATTCGGCAACGATGCCGGCATCGTTTGCGTAATTTATGGTCAGAAGTTCAGTTATCTTTCGCAACATTTGTCTTAAATTTATTGTAACCAACATAAACTTTAGGCCTCTACCAATGTCAATTTTACACTGTTATTCGGGGTGTCGTTGGCTAATCGGTGGGTCTTTCTTAACCAAATTAGAAAATGAAAAAAAAAATCCTATTTATTTATGTGCTACTGCTATTTGGCTTTAGTTCAACACTTGTCTTTGCTCAAAGCAGTTCTGTAAGCGGCAAAATTACAGATCAGCAAACGGGAGATCCTCTTATTGGTGCGACAATTACAGTTAAGGGAGCAAAATCAAGTACCTTAACCGATGTGAACGGCATGTTTACTTTAAAAAATCTGCCTAATTCAGGTACACTTACCTTAAACGTTAGTTACTTAGGCTACTTAAGTTCGTCAGTTCAGACTCAGCCCAATGCTATATTAGATATTAAGCTCCAGCCCGACATTACGTCTTTAAATGAGGTAGTCGTTATTGGCTATGGTACCGTGAAAAGACGCGATCTTACCGGTGCGGTTTCCTCCATAAGCGGAAAGGATATTGTTGAAACGCCGGTTCCTAATGTTGCTCAGGCTTTGCAGGGTAAACTTCCGGGCGTAAAAATTACTGCACAAGACGGTCGGCCGGGCGCAGATATTGCTATCCGTGTTCGCGGAGGGAGCTCTATATCCCAAAGTAACCAGCCATTAATTCTTATCGACGGGATTCCGGGCAGCTTAGGGGATATCTCCAGTGATCAGATTGAGAGTATTGATGTATTAAAAGATGCTTCATCTACCGCCATTTATGGTGCCCGAGGTGCTAACGGGGTTGTTCTTGTAACTACAAAATCAGCAAAAGAGGGAAAAACAACAGTAAGTTACAGTGGTTATGCTAAAATTAATACCCCCACTAAGTATCTTGAATCGTTAAATCCTTATGACTATTTGACTTATGTTTGGGCCAATGCCGCTGCAAACGGTACTGCTTATCGGACCCCGTTCGAAAAATATTACGGTCTAGGTGGCAATGCCGGAACAAACACTGGCGGCATTGAAAGTTATCGGAATTTGGCTTCAGACGATATTCAAAAACAAGTATACAATGAGTCGACCTCTTGGAATCATGCTTTAACCCTAACCGGAGGTACAGACAAGACAAAATTTCTTTTTTCGACTAATTATACCGATGATCAGGGAATGAAGATTAATTCTTACTACCAAAGAGCTAATGTTGCATTTAAGCTGACTCATAAAATACGCGAAAATTTGACTTTTGATCTGAATACCCGCTATACAAGAAATCCTACACTTGGAGACGAGGGAACAACTAGCGGCTCCGGATCCTTGCTATCTACCTCTTATCGTTTTCGCCCAATTGCAACATCTCATGTCTTAGGAGATACTACTGCGGTTAGAACAGGTAATATCGAACAATACGGAAAAACAGTAATGTGGGATAGATATAGCCCTGTTGCTCGTATTGGGGACTACGAACCTTATAATAAAAATCAAAACGCTGTAGCAATAACTTCGTTAAACTGGGGCGTTACCAAGGGTTTAACCTATCATACAGATTTTAGCGTAAAAACAGCGTGGAATGAGCGTAAATACTGGTCAGGGTCTATCTATAAGAATTATGTAGAAGATGCGACTGGTAAGGTACTTTATGCGGGTGATGCAGATTATCGGAAATCTGATAGCTGGAACTACCGTTGGACAAATACCTTGAATTATGAATTCAATTTAAACAATTCAAACAAATTTACCGTTTTAGCCGGACAGGAAATTGCAAATTCAGGCGGAACAAATCTCGCAGTGCAAGCAACACGTTTTCCTGCAAATTTTGATAAAGAAACTGCTTTCGCCCAAATTAACCAGTATGATGCTTCGGGCTCGGCAGCTTTTTCATCAGATGTTAGCTTCCCAAACAGAATGTTATCCTATTTTGGCCGCGCCAATTATTCTCTATTAGACCGGTACTTATTCACTGCTACATTCCGTTTTGATGGTTCCTCTAATTTTGGGGCCAACAATAAGTGGGGATTTTTCCCTGCGGCGGCTTTCGCATGGAGAGTCTCCGATGAATCGTTTATGAAGAATGTAAATTGGGTAAATGATTTGAAATTAAGACTCTCTTACGGCGAAGTGGGTAATGATCAGATTAGTAACAGCCTTTTTGCACAAAATTGGAGTTCCACAACAGATAACAGATATCAATACGGAATCAACCATGTACTTCAGGGCGCCTATCAGGTTGGAACAAATCTGTTAAATCCTGATTTGAAATGGGAAACGACTGTGACACGTAATTTGGGGGCAGATTTCGGCTTATTTGGTGGCAGATTGGCTGGTACTGTTGATCTTTATTGGAATTCTACCAGAGACCTGCTCACTCAAATTCCAATTGCACCCATCACCAGCTTCCCTTTTACCACTAAAAATGTCGGTCAAACCAGTAATAAAGGGATCGAAATTTCTCTGACAGGTACTATTTTTAGAAACGATGATTGGAGAATTAACGCTGGTGGTAATATTAACTTCAACAGAAGCAATATCGATGAGCTGGCTTCAGGTATTACCGGGCTTTATGGGACAAATTGGAACAGCGCCGGAACGTTTCCCTCTTCGGATTATATCGTAAAAGAGGGGCAGCCTGTAGGTTTGGTACGAGGATTAACTTATGAAGGATACTATACTCCTGAAGATTTCACCTATAACAATGGTGTATATACATTAAAACCCGGTGTTGCCGATTTAGGGAATTTTATGGGGATAGTACACGGACTTAGTACTGCTAACCGCCCTGCAGGACAAACCGCCTACCCCGGACTTCCTAAATATAAAGATGTAGATGATAACAAAAAAATCGATGATAAAGACGTAGATGTAATTGGTAAAATGTACCCTATCCATACCGGGGGAGTTAATTTTGATGTCGGTTATAGGAACTTTGATTTAGGCTTGAATTTCAACTGGAGTTATGGTAATGATGTCTATAACGTAACCAAACTAGTGAATTTATATGGCCCTAAGGAATCCGGTGTTTATGAGAATAAATTGGCATTTATGAAGAATGCCTACAAGATATATGATGTTGTTAATGGTCAGCTTGTACGTTTAAACACACCAGAAGAACTGAACGTCGCTAATGTTAACGCAACCTTACCTTTATCCTATAGCGAGGGCGGTCCAACTTCAACATTAGGAATTGAAGACGGCTCATTCCTACGTTTAAATACGCTAACACTAGGATATAGGCTTCCTAAAACATTACTTTCAAATGTTGGCTTGAGCGACATCCGTGTGTACGGAAGTGTTTACAATTTATTTACCATCACAGGATATAGTGGGCTTGATCCAGAAGTTAGTGCGAATGAAGCCTACAACAATCAACCATTTCCAACTATCGGACTAGACTATGGTTCTTATCCACGAGCCAGATCTTTTGTATTCGGTTTAAACGTTAATTTTTAATATAAAGCAAAAAAATTATGAAAAGTTTAAAATATATCATAGGAATAGTATTGTGTATCACCTTTACACAGTGCAAGGAGGATTTCTTAAATGCGAGAAGCCCATCCAGTGTGGATGATGAGTTTGTTACTTCCACACCTGCAGAAACATTTAAGATACTTTCCTGGAGTTATGCAAATTATCGTACTAATGGCATCATGGGTATTTACCGGTGGAATGATCCCATCGGCTCAGATGCCGAATTGTACCCAGAAGATAATTCAAGCAACAACCTAAATGCTATTTTAAAGCCCGAACTTATATCAATTGATGCGGTGTCCACAGGCTTCAATGGCCTTTATGCCTCAATAGGAAGAGCCGCCAAAGTAGCTACGCTCGTTTCAGAGAAAGCTGCCTATAAAGAAGATGTTGCAGCTGGAAGAACATCAGAGTGGACACAGCTATATGGTGAAGCCGTCACTATGAGGGCATTTTTCTATTTTGAATTGACTAAACACTTTGGAGATGTTCCTTATGGTTATGAAAATACAACCGCTGAAGACTACTCGTTGACTTCCCGATTTGAAATTTATGATGACTTGATAGAGCGCTTAAAGAAGGCGGAGCCATTGATGTATAAGATAGGTGAAAGTGGAATTACGGCAGAGCGTATGTCCAGAACATTCTGTAACGCCTTAATAGGAGAAATAGCACTATATGCTGGTGGTTACCAAACTATACGTACAGATATCTCAGGTTTGTATGGGGATGTTTCTTTTACTAAAAAAGGTAACGAAGCCAATCAATGTGTATATGCAAGACGTTCTGATTATCTGGATTATTACCAAATTGCTAAAACCTATTTACAGAAAGCTATTGACAACAAAGGATCAGCCGGTTTGATCACCACGGATGCAAGAAGTTATGCCAATAATCCGTTTCAGCGTCATTTTCAATACCAACATGATTTGCAGGTAAGTACTGAATCAGTATTTGAAGTGGGAAGTTATCAAGTGGGGCAAATTTTAACTAGCGGTGAATATCCTTATGCTTTTGGCCGGCCGTCGGATGGTGGCGGGTCTAACGCGGCTCCTACTAAGACTTTTGGTTGTCTTCGGATTATGCCAACAGTATATTACGGAGAATATACAGATGCTGATAAACGAAGAGATGCCAGTGTTGCTGTAACCGGAAGTAAGGGAGACGGCAATGAAATCATGCTTTCTTTTGTTCCTGGCAACAAAAGTTCAGGAGGAATAGCTACTAACAAATGGGACGATAATCGGATGAATCCGCCTTTCGTTGCATCTCAAAGAAATTCTGGGATGAATTGGCCTGTTTTACGGATGGCAGATGTTATTTTAATGCTAGCTGAAGCTAAAGCAGAACTGGGCGAAAGTGACGCTATTGGTTTAGTTAACCAAATTCGTGAGAGGGCGTTTGGAGATGCGTCACATAATTTAGGTGCGTTAGCAGGTCAGCCTTTAAAGGATGCGGTTATGCAGGAACGCAAACTTGAACTTTTAGGAGAAGGGACACGTCGTTGGGATTTAATACGATCTGGTATTTTCTCTGAAAGAGCGATTGCAATTCGTCAGGAGATGACCACAATGATCAATGATCTCAGAACTCAGGAGTATCATCGCTTTCCCAATGGTAATGAAATACCTGCTTATATTTGGACAAAGCGGGTAAGTTTACCTAATCCATTAACTTACGATGCAGATATAACTAATCCGGCTTTATATCCGGGATGGAGAGGTCAATATGACTATACTAAAATACCTGCTGTAGCCGGTAAGGTAGTTGGAACCGAACATAACCTGGCTATCCAAGGCTTGTTCCGCTTTATACCTGAAATCAGTGCAGAAGCTACTTTATTAAAAAGTCAAGGCTACGTGAAAACAAAGTGGGGCAGTGACATTGCTACTTATGAGACAGCCTATCTAAGAAATACCCTTTCGGGTATCAGCTCTGCCGGTGATCCGCCAAGATACTATTGGCCAATCCCTTCCGAAACTATTAGACAATCTAAAGGGAAAGTCACAAACGGTTATGGGTTAGCCAACCCTTAGAATGGGTTGAGCGCATTTATAAGTTAAAGATAAGCGACAAAGAGCTTCTTGCCGATATTATATCGGCAGGAAGCTCTTTTTTTTGGCTAATTTTCTCTTCGTCAAAACAGTCTGTTCAACCCAGATCCCATGTCGGGTTGTTTAACGACAGGCAAACCATCTAAAAGTAAATGGTTAACCCAATCCTTGATTAGCTACACCGGCTATATACGCCATACAGTAGTTGTTTTACCAAAATTTGAACCTTTTGTACCAAAATTGAAACCCTATTTTTTAGCCTGATATTTAAGTTTGTTAAACGATGTCCAAGATATTTCGGACTTCTAATTATAAGCCAGTTTAAATTATCAGTTGCACTTAATTTTTGCCTTTTTCGCACTAATACGGAAGAATTTTTACGTCACGTATAAAGTAGCAGTTGAAGGGTTTTCGCTCTAACAATAAACACATTTGAGTTTCAAAAAGAATAAGAGATTTATGTATAAACCAAACACCTTAAAAGATATTGCAGAAGGCTTGGGCGTATCAATTTCTACGGTTTCCAGAGCGCTTTCTGATAACTACCAGATCAGTGATAAAACAAAGAGAATAGTAAAAGAACGGGCGGAAACAATGAAATATAAACCCAATCCATTTGCCGTAACTCTTAAAAATTCCAGAAACTATTCGCTGGGCGTGGTAGTTTCAAGCGTAAACAATACATTTTTTTCTCAAGTTATTGATGGGATTGAATCTGTAGCGTACAGAAACGGCTATCATGTAATCATTACCCAAAGTCACGAATCGGCTGTTAGAGAAGCCGAAAATATTAGGCACTTAATGGAAAACCGTGTTGACGGGATATTAATTTCTTTGGCAGCCGGCACAACTAACCACTGTCATATTAATGAATACCAAAGCACAGGCAGTCCCATTGTTTTTTTTGATCGTGTTTTGGAAGAATGTGGAGCACATAAAATAATCAGCAACAACATTAAGGGCGCTTATGAAGGTGCCGAATATCTGATTAAAAGCGGGTGCAAAAAAATTATGTTCCTCGGCTCTGTAGAATATCTTTCTATTGTACAGCAAAGGAAACTCGGTTGTCAACAGGCGTTGGTCGCTAATAATTTAATGTCCGAGGAACTATGCATAAGGTATTGCGGTTTTGAAGATTATGCAGAAAATATCGAAGCGGTTTTAACAGCGCTATTAAAATCGGGTAACAAGCCAGATGCAATTTTTAGTGCCTGCGAAAATACAACATTCGGCTGTTTGCGGGTACTTAAAAAATTAAGGCTAGAGCATGAAATCAAGCTAGCCGGTTTTAGCAATACCGATGTTTCCGAATTGTTAAGCCCTTCTCCTAATTTTATCAAACAAAACGCATTTAAAATGGGGAAAGTAGCAGCCGAGAAATTGATAGCATCAATTGAAGGTGTTCGATATGCCGAAGAATTTGAAACGGTGATGCTGGAGACCGTTTTAGAAAATTGATAAAAAGAGTAATAAACTAGGATAAACCCGAAAAAGAACCAATAACTAAACCATATCAATTAATAACAAGTTTTGCTGAAATAACTGAATAACAATCGATTGTTCCACTGTCAATTTGTTACAAATCAGTGTAGGCATTGCTGAAAATCTAAAACCAAAAATTATGAATAAAAAAGTTCTACTACTTTTGTTTCTTAGTTGTTTTGTTAGCTGGGGGGTCTTCGCCCAGACTAAAACAGTTACAGGAACCATTACCGACCAAACCAATGGCGAAACTCTTGTTGGGGTTATAATTAACTTAAAAGGGACGGCGATCTCCACTCAGTCCGATATCAACGGAAAGTACAGATTGTCAAATGTACCTGATAATGGTGTGCTTCAGTTTAAATACATCGGGTATAAAACGTTTGAATCCGCAGTTAAAGGGCGTAGCAACATTGATGTTAAGTTAGAAACCGATATTAGCAACCTTAATGAGGTGGTAGTAATTGGTTATGGTACGGTAGCCCGGAAGGATCTGACCGCCTCGGTAGGTTCTCTTAAAGGGACAGAGATAGAAAAAACACCAGTATCCAATATTGCCGAAGCATTGACCGGGCGTATTCCCGGTGTTAGTGTTGGTACTGTGGATGGCGCCCCGGGAGCAGAAATTGTAATTAGGGTGCGTGGTGGTAGTTCCATTAACCGAGACAATTCACCATTATACATTGTTGACGGTTTTATTGTTGACGATATCAGTAACATTGCCCCAACCGATATTGAAAGTGTAGATGTTTTAAAAGACGCTTCTGCAACAGCGATTTATGGTGCAGCCGGCGGTAACGGGGTAATTATTGTTACCACAAAAAGTCCAAAGGCAGGTAAAACCACAGTTGCTTACAACGGTTATACTCAAAACAAGTACCTGCCTAAAGAATTAGACGTACTTTCTCCATATGAGTTCGTTTTAGCGCAGTATGAATATGCTACTTTAAGAGGAACAACCTCGTCCGAATTTACAAATCTTACCAAATATTTCGGTGTATATGACGATTTTGATCTTTACAAGAGCCAAAAGGGAACCAATTGGCAGAATAAATTATTCGGACAAGGCACAAATAGCCAACAGCATAACCTTAGTTTAAGCGGTGGTACGGAGAAAACAAAACTAAGCTTTAACACTACCTACAATAAGGATGATGGTTTATTGGAAAACTCGGGAGTAGAAAGATTATACTTGAATTTTAAGCTAAACCACGAAATATCAAAAAAACTTAAACTTGATTTGGGCGCCCGTTATACAAATAACGAAGTAATGGGAGCTGGAACTTCTGGAGGTTCGAGTTTAAGGATATCAGATGGGATAGTTACCAGACCGGTGAACGGTATTGCTGATCAAATTGAAATAGATCCTAATTCTGTTGGCGACGAGGATTATGATGAATTCCTTAGAAGTTTGATCAACCCGGTAGAACATGCCAAACAGGATTATAGAAATCGGATAGAAAAAAGTTTAAACCTAAATGCTGCATTAAATTGGAACATTATCACTGGATTGGATTTTAGGACCGAACTCTCAACATCTTATAAAACACGGAATGACAAAAGATATTACGGACCATTAACTGGTGAATCGCGTAATGTGGGCGGAAACCAACCTTTAGGACAAATTACTGAAAGCGAGGGACAAAGCTACCGCTTTATAAACACCTTAAACTATAAATTCAAATTAGGCAAGGATCACGCTTTTACCGCACTAATTGGCGAAGAAACCGTATCCGGTTTTGGTAATGGTAACTTTAGACGGGCTAAATATTTTGATGAAAGTATCAGTCCAGAAGTACTTTTTGCAAATATGCAACTAGGTACGCCGGACAGGTCAGAAACCTCTGTTTACAAAGGACAAAACACTGCTTCTCTTTTTGGAAGGGTTAATTATTCTTACAAAGACAAGTACCTTTTAGCATTATCAACAAGAGCAGATTGGTCCAGTATGTTTGCTCCGGGCAATAGACTGGGCATTTTTCCTGCGGCATCAATGGCTTGGAGGGCATCAGAGGAACCTTTCATGAAAGAAATCGATGTATTATCTGAATTGAAATTTAGGTTGAGCTTTGGCGCAGCAGGTAACAACCGTATCGACCGGAATTCGTACCTTTTCGTATTTGAACCTTCAACCAACAGAACTTACGGGGCTGGAGATATTGCACAACCATATTATGTAGTAGCCAATAAATCATTACCTAACCCGGCTTTAAAATGGGAAACTAATATCTCGAATGACTTCGGGATTGATTTTGGCCTTTTCCAAAATAAGTTAACAGGTACGTTTGATGCTTATTACAATACTACAGAAGGCCTGTTGATAGATAATGCGATTCCTTCTAGCACAGGCTTTAATAATCAAATCATCAATTTTGGAAAAACACGAAACAGAGGAGTTGAGTTAGCATTGAATGCAAATCTGATCAACAAAAAGGACTTTACCTTGTCGGCATCATTCAATATTGGGGCTAATCAGCCTAAAATCTTAAAATTAGACGATAACGACACCCGTTATTTTCAATCTAACTGGGCTGGTACCGATTTGAAAACGCAGGATGACTACTTATTTGCTGTTGGCAAAACAATAGGTTTAATGTACGGTTATGTAAGTGATGGGTTTTACACCGTAGATGATTTTGAATCTTATGATCCCGTAAGTAAAACGTATAAGTTAAAAGACGGAGTTGTAAACAGTGGCAATTTAGGGGGCGGAATAATTGGGGTGAGGCCAGGCTCCATGAAGTTTAAGGATCTTAATACCGACAGTTTAATAACAGCTGATAAAGACCGTAAGATAATTGGAAATGCTATTCCGAAGCATACCGGCGGATTTGGTGTAAATGCAACATATAAAGGTTTTGATATGTCAACTTTCTTCAACTGGTCTTACGGTAACGACATTTACAATACTGGCCGAATAGCTTTTAACATGTACTACAGAAACAGCTATGGCAATATGTTACAAAGAATGAATTACGATGATCGTTTTAAATACATTGACGCAAACGGAGCTCTGGTTACAGATTTAGCCGAGTTGGGCGAGTTGAACAAAAACGCCAAAGTCTGGTCTCCTTTCTCTTCAGGGAATGCCTCTCCTGTATTCTCTAGCGATGCGGTAGAAGACGGGTCTTTTTTAAGGTTGACTTACGTAACATTGGGTTACACACTGCCAAAGTCACTTACATCTAAAATAGGTATTTCCAAACTGAGGGTTTACGGCACAGCTTACAATGTTTTTGTGTTAACCAATTATAGTGGTTACGATCCTGAGGTAAGCTCTACCAGAAGTAGCTCATATTCCCAGCTAACTCCTGGCGTCGATTTTTCGTCGTACCCAAAAAGCAGAACTTTCACATTTGGCGTAAGTGCTAATTTTTAATTAGAAAATAAAATAATATGAAAACATATATAAAATTTATTTTGATGCTAACGGTAGTTTCCGTTACCACAGTTTCCTGTAAAAAGTTCCTCACCACTGACGATTCCGCTTCAGATTTCACACAGGATTATATTTTTAGTAATCAATCTGATGCAAGTAAAGCTGTTTATGGCATATACGCTTTATTTAATCAGGATGCCTTTACTTCAAGACTTTCAAACAACTTTACGGGCAATTCAGATGTTGAAGTCGGCGGAGTGGGAGCGGCACCAGATAATTCTCGGCGTGATATCTGGTCTTTTGAGGCTACAGATGCAAACGGAGATTTAAGAACCGTTTGGAATAATGCCTATAGCGCTATAAATAGAGCAAATATTTGTGAGGAAGGGCTTCAGCAGTCTGCTTTAGCAAGCACTCCAGGTTTCAAACAACTTTTGGGCGAAGCTAAAACACTAAGAGCTTACTGGTACTACGCCTTGATGAACCACTGGGGCGACGTTCCTTTTAGCCATACGCCAACAAAAGCTGGTGATGATTTTTACCTGCCAAGAACGGGCAGAGACACCATCCTTACTTTTTTAATTAATGATTTGATTGAAATAGAGCCGGAGATGATGTGGGCAGACCAGTTAGATTACGGGATAGAGCGCATCAATAGAGAATTTGTAATAGGTATGATTGCTCGTTTAGCATTAATGCGTGGAGGCTATTGGTTATATCCAGATAATCAGATGCGTAGAAAAGATGATTACCTCGATTATTACAAAATAGCAAATACCTATTGTAAAAAATTGGAAAGTTTAAAACCGCATACCTTAAATCCAAACTTCGCCAAAATCTTTGAAAATGAAAGCAAATATATAGTTGCTAAAAATGATGATGTTTTGTTTGAAGTTGCTTTCCAGCCAGGCTTTGGAGACGTTGCTTGGTGTAATGGGGTCAGAGTAGATGGCGGCACACACCCTTACGGTGCGGGGTCTAATTATTTAAGTTTAACCCCAACTTACTATCATTCATTTGATACCCTTGATACACGCTTAGAAGCTACATGTTCTATCATTTATTATGATAAAGAATTGCAGCAAACTCCTACCGCAATTACCTCTATCGCTCCAAACAAATGGAACAGGTTACTGGTTCCTACACCGCTTGGCTCGGCATCTGCAAAAGGCACCGGTATCAACTGGCCTATGATGCGCTATTCTGACATTCTGTTAATGCTTGCTGAAACAGAAAACGAGATTAGTACAACAGGACCAACTTCTATTGCTATCGAAGCATTAAAAAAAGTGAGAAGAAGGGCTTTTGCCGGTGTATCCGATGCTATAATGAAAGTAAAGGTAGATGACTATGTTGATAATCTCACGGGAAACTATTTAGGTTTTTTTAACGCTATTGTAGATGAAAGAGCGTGGGAGTTTGGTGGCGAATGCATCCGCAAATATGATCTAGAAAGATGGAATCTTTACGGAGAAAAAATAGCCAAAGCCAGAAATGATTTAGCCCAAATGGGTGAGGACGCTAATGCAGGAGTCGGTACTTTTTCTGATTTACCAGATGTATTGTACTACAAACAAAATCCAGACAAAACGATCACATTCCTTAACAGATACAAAAAAGTTGATGCTCCGGCTAATTTAAAAGATGTCCCTAACAAAGGAGACAACCCAGACGGTTACCTAAGAGCAAACTGGACAAAAGCTTTATATGATACCAAAACATCAGGACCAGCAGCGTTTGTTCTTAATACTTGGAGAGGTTATTCAGATAATACCGGGCAGCTACCGGTACGTTACATTTTGCCTGTACACTCTAGTACCGTAACAAGTAGCTTAGGTGTAGTAAATAACGATGGTTATGGATATTAAAAAATATAACAATAAAAATATTATTATGAGAAATATACTCGGAACATTTTTGCTAGCGCTGGTGTTGTTATCAGGCTGTAAAAAGGAAGATTTATTGCCAGAAGCCTCAAGGATATTTAGGCCCACAGTTGCAAAAGACGGTGTCAATTCGCCCAGCAATTACATAGAAGTAACTTGGTTGGCTTCTAAAGAAGCGGTTTCTTACACGGCTCAATTAAGTATTGATAGCTTTAAAACGGTTGCGGTAAGCATGGACGTAGATACCAATTACGCACTTTTTGAAAATTTACTTTACGATCAATTGTACCAGATAAGAGTAAAGGGAATTGCGGCTGATACTACTAAAAACTCAAAATTTGCCGATTTGGGCGAGGTTAAAACGCCAAAATTTCCTACAATTTTAAACAGCCCAACGCTAAATGATTTGTCTGATGCGGCTGCAAAAGTAAGTTGGGAAACAGCAGGTTTACCTGTTACGGCTATTAAGGTTTATTTAGAAGACAAAGTAACTCTAGTAAAAGAAATAGCTTTAACTGATGTTGATAGAGATAGTGCGTACCGTTTGGTATCAAATCTTCAACCCACTACAAAATATTATATGGAGCTTTACAGTGGTGAAATCTTACGTGGCTACGATTATTATGTAACAAAAGCTCCGTTCTCGGGCATTTTGGTTGATTTACGAGAAATAGAGGGACGACCAGATGTATTGATAGATACCTTGCCAACGGTAACATCCGGAAGTACGGTTATTCTTAAAAAAGGGCAAACTTATGATCTTTCTAGCGCCTATCAATTAGACAAAACATTAACATTTGTAAGCGGTAATGATCCCATTAATCCTAATCAAGCAGTAATTAATTTACCGTCCAATTTTGATGTAGCAAGCGGTGCGAATATAGATTCAGTTGTTTTTAGAAACGTTAAGCTCACTACGGATGACGGGTACGCCTCTAAATATGTGATGAATATTTCTCAGGCATGCAATATAGGAACAATAAAATTCGATGGTTGTACGGCTTCAAAATTCAGGGGTTTGGTACGGATAAAAACCGGCGGCGTAAACATTGATAGATTCGAAATCAATAATTCTGAAATTAATAGTATAAGTGGTTACGGAATCATAAACGTTGATAATGCAGGTGCTAAAATCAACGATTTTGTTTTCACAAACTCAACTTTTGCAAGGGTAGAAAACTTTATTTCGAGTAAAAATAGCGCTAACTCAGTATTAATTGAAAGCTGTACTTTTAATGAAGCCCCTTCTGGCGGGAATTATTTGATAAATTTTAATTCATTTAGCGTTACCGCCGGTATTAAGATATATAATTCAATTTTCGGAATCGGCTATGACGTTGGTAAAGGTTCGGCTGTAAAAGGTTACAAAGCCGCATCGGGCGTAATATTTGACGTGAGTAACACCTTTACCCTATCAGATTATTCAGCAACAAATGGCTTTGCCAATGTAACGGCTTATACCAGGCCATCCACAGAGGTATTTACCAGCCCATCCACGTTCAATTTTAAAATTAGCGATAATGGTTTTCCAGGCAGAAGTAACGCCGGGGATCCGCGTTGGAGACTATAATCACTAAAAAAGAGGCCTTGGCACAAGACCAAGGTCTTTTTTTATAATAACTATCTCATAGAAAACTATAAAGCCCTTGTAACTTTCAGTGCAAATTACACACGCTTCCGAAAGAAACCAATAATACACATGACCAAAAACATCCAAAGTTTAAGAAATTCGATTGCCCTAATTTTAATGCTATTCTTTTTTACCGCAACCGTGGCCTGCAAAAAAAAGAAACAACCTAAAAACAACGAAGTAATTGAGATACCCGACGATAAGCCCGTAAAAGTTTCCGAAGAAGCCTTGGCTTTTCCCGGTGCCGAGGGTTTTGCAAAAGACATTACTGGCGGAAGAGGCGGAAAAGTAATTAAAGTAACAAACCTTAACGACAGTGGCCCGGGGAGTTTAAGAGACGCCATTAATCAAAGCGGAAAACGGATAGTTGTTTTTGATGTTTCTGGAACCATTATCCTAAAAAGCAGGCTTCAGATCAGAAATGGCGATATAACCATAGCCGGTCAAACTGCACCGGGAGACGGAATTTGCTTAAGAGATTATGACGTAGTAAATGATGCTGATAATGTGATTTATAGGTTTCTACGTTTTAGAATGGGCGACGTAGCGAAAGTAGAAGGCGATACTTTTGGCGGGAGATTCCATAAAAATATCATGGTAGATCATTGCTCTATGAGCTGGTCGACAGATGAATGTGTTTCTTTTTACGCCAACGAAAATTTAACCCTCCAATGGAGCATCATTGCCGAGAGCTTAAGAAACTCGGTACATGATAAAGGCGCTCATGGCTACGGTGGTGTTTGGGGCGGTAAAAACGCATCATTCCATCACAACCTCATGGCAAACCACGATAGTCGCAATCCGCGATTTGGCGAGTATGCCGGCGCTGCATTTGCATTGACCGATTTAGTGGATTACCGCAATAACGTGATCTACAATTGGGGCAATAACAGCTCTTACGGTGGCGAAGCGATGAATATCAATCTCGTAAATAACTACTATAAGCCGGGTCCCGCAAGTGGCAAAAAAGATCGGATTTTTTCTATCGATAAAAATAAAAACGTGGGTACAGAGGTTTACGATATCTGGGGCAAGTTTTTTATCGACGGTAATTATGTAGAAGGCAGTACAAACGCAACCAATGACAATTGGACTTACGGCGTATTCAGTCAGTTCCATAGTAGCTACGGCACCGTTTCCGAGACAGACAAAACCGCTATGAAGTTGAGCAGTCCGCATCCTACCAATCACAATGTTACTACCCAAACAGCCCAAAAAGCCTACGAAAGTGTGCTGAATTATGCGGGCGCTTCCTTAAAAAGAGACCCCATAGATACTCGGACTATTTTACATGCCCGGAACGGAACTTTTTATAAATCAGGCTCGAACGGAAGCACTAATGGAATTATTGATACCCAGGCTGATGTTGGCGGATGGCCAGAACTCGCCTCGGCACCTGCGCCAAAAGATACCGATAACGACGGAATGCCGGATGCTTGGGAAACAGAAAAGAAACTTGATCCAAAAGTAGCCAATGCTGCCAATTATGATTTAAGTACAGGCTATACCAACATCGAAGTTTATATCAACAGTTTAGTTAAGGACATTACAGATAACCAGCTCAAGTAATGAAAAATTTTAAATTAATATGTTCGGAATAAGCAAGTTGTGGCTGTTTTCCGTTCAATCCAGCCCGAGCACAGACCAATGTTGACCTCTTTTTTCGACATCAGAACTTTGCGGGATAGATGAAGGGAATAAAAGCACTTCCTTTGATAGCAAAGGGCGTAGTCGAGAGTTTATTCAATTTATTAATTGTTTTTTAAAGGCTTTCATGTGTTCGCTCCGCTCGGGTTTTGTTTACTTTTTTGCGGAAAAAATTGCGAAGCACTCTTGAATGCCAAACAGTGCAATAAAAAAGGAATGAAAAAAGTAAATGCCAATGCCCGGCATGAGGGCAGGCGAGACTGTGCTGAAAAGGCATTAGAGGTAAAATTCATATTTAATAAACCCAAGATCAACTCAAATAATGAAAAGCACATTAACTCTTCTGTTTTCTTTAATACTGGCGGTAGTTGCATTTGCAAAGCCTTACGATTATATAGTTGCTACCGATGGTTCTGGAAATTTTAAAACCGTACAGGAAGCGGTAAATGCTGTTGCTGATAGCTCCGATAAGATTTCTGTCATCTATATCAAAAACGGGATTTACAAAGAAAAAATTACCATCCCGGCAGCTAAGAAAAACATAAAATTCATAGGCGAGGATAGGCATAAAACCATCCTTACCTATGATGATTATGCAAGCAAACTGGGCGCTAATGGAAAAAATATTGGCACATCAGGCTCTTCTTCTATTTACATTTATAGTAACGGTTTTTCTGCCGAGAACATCACATTTGAAAATTCTGCAGGTACTGTTGGGCAGGCAGTAGCGGTTTGGGTTGCTGGGGATAAAGCGCATTTTAAAAATTGTAGGTTTTTGGGTTTTCAGGATACACTTTATACTTACGGAGCCGGAAGCCGTCAGTTTTATGAAGACTGCTATATCGAAGGAACTACGGATTTCATTTTCGGTTCGGCAACAGCGCTATTTAAAAATTGTGAAATTTTCTGCAAAAAAGGTGGTCAGTTTATTACGGCGGCTTCAACACCCCAAACCTCCAAATTCGGATATGTGTTTTTAAACTGCAAAATCTTTGGGCAAGATGGAATTTCCTATTATTTAGGAAGACCGTGGAGACCTTATGCAAAAGTAGTTTATATCAACTGCGAAATGCCGGCATTCATCAAACCCGAAGGTTGGGATTTTTGGGGAAAAGAAGAAAACAAAACTACCGCTTTTTACGCCGAATATCAAAACTCGGGCCCGGGTTTTAAACCGAAATCTAGGGTAAAATGGTCTCATCAATTATCAGATGAACAGGCAAAAGACTACACACAAAACAATATTTTAGGCAACTGGTTCCCGTAACTTGGTCTTTACTTTTATCCGTTATCGATTTGATTAGAACCCACTTAATCAAGCATATAATTCTGTATTAAGAATTGGATGTTTTTTTATCAGTTTTTAATCCCTATAAACCAATTTTTGTACCTTTTATAACCGCCCTGCAATTAGTTTTGATACAGCTAATTAAGCCAAAAAACTAATTATTAACCGGTAACGTAAAGTACGACGCTAAGTACTCATGTTGCCCATTTCATTTTATCCTAAATTATATGAAAAGTAAATTACTCGGCATTTTTTGTTGTATAATAATCTTATTTGGCGTTTTTATAACGGTAAATGCACAAACAAAATCCTTTCCAGGTGCGGAAGGCGTAGGGGCGTTTACCTCTGGCGGTAGAGGAACATCAGCAATACCGACCACAGTTTTTGAGGTCACAAATTTAACCGACGTAAACAGCCCCGGTAGTTTGCGTTATGCTTTATCAGCATCAGCAACTTATAGAACCATCGTGTTTAGGGTTTCAGGCACTATTCACCTTAATTCAAGATTATCCATTAAAGGCAATACTACAATTGCTGGCCAAACAGCACCAGGTGGTGGTATTTGTATAGCAGATTATCCAGTTTCAATCGGTGGCGATAACGTGATTATCCGGTACCTACGTTTTAGGATGGGTGATAAAAATCAGAATAAAGGCATGGTTGACGGTAGCGGTGGAGATGATGCATTGGGAGATTTAGGGCATAAAAACATCATCATCGATCATTGTTCGGTAAGCTGGAGCACCGACGAGGCGCTTACCGTTTATAGAGGCGACAGTGTTACCCTACAATGGAACTTAATTTCGGAACCTTTAAACTATTCATACCATTTCGAAACCGGCGATACTGATTTTGAACATCATGGCTATGGTGGAATTTGGGGAGGTCGCCATGCTTCATTTCATCACAATTTAATTGCGAGCGCTAAAAACCGTTGTCCAAGGTTTTCTGGAGTTTACAATGGCATCGCCGATACCTGTGATTTTAGAAACAACGTAATTTATAACTGGGGAATCAACAATATTTACGGTGGAGAAGGCGGTTTTTACAATGTTGTAAACAACTATTTCAAAAAAGGGCCGAGTACCACCAGCAGGCCTTACCAAATGGTAGGTGTTGATTATAGCGATACCCAGCCTTATGCAAAATATTATTTGACCGGCAATTACATGGTTGGCGCTCCTGCTTTCACCGCATCAAACTGGAAAAGCGTAACCATGAAAAGCGGTTCATTGGCCGATACCATTCAGTCAAAAGTAAGCACTCCGTTTGTAGCGCCTGTTTTGGCATCGGAAACCAGTGCCGAGCAAGCTTATATAGACGTATTGGCAAATGTGGGCGCAACGTTGCCAGCTCGAGATACCTTGGACCAACGTATCATAAACGATGTGCGCAACGGAACCGGCAGGATTATAGATGTACAGGGCGGTTTTCCGCATGGTACGGCTTATGCTTTAACCGTAAATGCGTGGCCTACTTTGGCATCCACCACGCCCCCGGTTGATACAGATCATGACGGAATGCCAGATGTTTATGAATCAGCGAACGCACTGGATCTGAATGATCCTTCCGATAGAAACATCCGTAATTCGGATGGATACACCAACCTGGAGGTCTACCTAAATACTATTGTAGCTAGCAACGAACCACCAAATCCTGGAGCAACAACATTTTCTGCCACATGGCCTTTAGTCTCGGATCAGGAGGCGGCGCCCGTAACCGGCGATGTGATTGCTACCGCCCAAACCACAGATCCAAACATGACAGTGAAGAACTACGCAAGTTTTAGCGCCGGAAGTGCGAATGACGGAAGTTTTGTGCCTTATACAGCTCAACGGGTTTATCCTAACGGAGGGAACACAAGCACCCCTATAGGCTGGCCAGCAAACCAATCTGATGACGTGAGCAACCAGTGGGTTGAATATAAAGTACAGCCAGCGGGCGGCAAGGACTTAAAAGTTACCGACATAAGTTTAGATTTTGGTCCGTCTGGAAGCACCGCTACCATGAAAGCCAACCTAGAATATTCATTGGATAATTTTGCTACGCCCGGTGTTAAGCTTAACGGAGATACGCCAATTACTTTACCGGCCCTGGTGAAAAACGACAACAGTTACTTAAACATAGCCTATGCGGGACTGGATATTAAGGTAAAAGCCGGAGCTACTTTTTCGTTACGGGTATATCCGTGGTGGCCTTTAGGAGACGGAAGTGCTACTAAGTATCTGGTAGAAAAAAATGTGGTCATCTCAGGCGAAAGCTCGGCTACCTTACCGCTCGATTTTTTAAGTTTTGACGCTTTATTAAATAAAACTACAACTACAAATAAAGTCGATTTAAACTGGCAAACTACTAATGAAATAAATGTTTCCAGTTTCGAAATACAGAAAAGTACAGACGGCGAACTGTTTACCACTATCGGAACCTTAAGCGCAAAAAATACAGCCGGAACGCATCGTTATTATTTTTCTGACAAAAATTCTTCCGAAGGCGTATCATACTATAAAATAAAGCAGTTGGATATCAACGGGGATTTTAAATTCAGTAAAGTCATTTTTATTACCAATAATGCCGTTCAGCATTTAAACGTTTATCCCAACCCAGTAAAAGAAGGATTTACTTTAAACCACCAACCTTCATCGGCGGGAGCGCAGATAAATATCACCAGCCTTAAAGGAGATGTTTTAATCAATATTGGCTCACGAACTGGGAGCACATTTGATCAAGTTAACGTATCTAATTTGCCCGCAGGCTATTACATAGTAACCTTTATCAACCAAAATAAAAAAGAGTCTGTTCAGTTCGTTAAAAAATAACAGGCTCTAACCAAAAACAACCAATTAAATAACCAATTATTAAACATTATGAAAAGAAAACTTTACTTGTTATTCTTATTTTTCGTTTGTGTAGGAAAACTGAAAGCGCAGGAAGAAAAACTCCTGTATTCAACTGATTTTCAAGATTGGGATGCTGTAACTTCCACTACAGAAAAAACAGTAGAGAAAGCAACAGATTTCTCTAACGAACAATTGTTCTTCAAATTTTTTCAGGTGAATGTCGTTCCAACGGCAGGGGACGCAACCCGATTTGTTTATCCGCCGAACACCCCAACAGCTGGAGGTACACAAGTTAGCTTAGGCTATGCCCAATCACAAAAAAACCAACCATCATACATTATTCTTTCGTCTTTAAACTCTATTACTAAAGTAGTGTTTAAACATGGTGCAACCGGTAGCGGTAGAGGCTACAAGCTCTGGAAAAAGAACAGCACAGATGCTGACTGGGTATTGGTGTCTTCAGCGGCAGCTAACCCTGCGGCAGGGCAAGAGGTTACCGGGATTATTAACGAAACCAACGTAGTTTTAAAGTTTACAAACGTTAAAGAAACAGAAAATGGCTATCTGTTTGATCTTAAAATTTATGGTAACTATACTTTTGTAGCTCCCCAAATGCTAACCACAGCTGTAAATGTCGCTAATTCAGGCACTATCGCTCGTTTTCCGGATAGCGATAAATACGAAAAAGACATGGCCGTAAAACTAATGGCTACGGCAAATATTGGTTACGAGTTTGTAAAATGGGTGGATGCCGCTAATGGCGATGCAGACTTATCTACGGATAATCCTTATACCGTAACCATGAGTTCGGCCAAAAATATTAAAGCTGTTTTTAAATCGGTAGTGCTCCGTAATTTTACGCTTAACGTAGTAGGGTCGACTTGGGGCAAGGTTCAACTTAGTCCTGAGCCTGTTGGTGGGCAATATCAAGACGGTACAGAGGTTACTATGACGGCCATCTCTAATCAAGTCACCACATTCAGCTACTGGGAAAATAATTCTACTGCTCCTCAACGGACAGTTATCGTAAACTCAGATGTAAATTATACTGCAACCTTTGATGAAATTCCGTTTATAGTAGGTTGGGATTTTAAAGATCAAGCGACTAAGCAAGGTAAAACAGCACCGTTCTATTCAGAATCAACAAACACAGGAGTCATTTCGGCTTATCAGCCTGATGGAACTCCAATAAACTGGCTTGCGAACGCTGGCAGTTTTTCTCCGTCGTACCCTAACGCAAGGTTATGGACATCCGGAGCGGATTTTGCAACCACTCGACGTTATTATAAAGCTTCGTTCTCAACAGTTGGATATAAGAACATTCAGATAAAGTCAATGATGACTGCCAATTATCAGGCTTATTCTGTTCAAAAACTACAGTATTCTTTAGATGATGTTACCTATCATAATGTTGCAAGTGTTGATATTACCACGGCATATAATAGCACTTGGGCAGATTTAAATGCAACTTTACCGGTTGATGCAGAAGGCCAAACCCGTGTTTACCTGAAATGGATTGGCGATACTTCTAGTCCAGTTCTTGGAGACGCCACCGACGCTGACGGAACAGCCATCACTAACATTTTTGTTTTCGCTGATAAAGAAATTGTAAACGATACTGATGCGCCACTTTTAGTGTCTACTGTACCAGTTGAAGCGTCTTCTACAGCCACAGTGAATGGATCTGTAGTTTTAACTTTTAACGAAAAAGTGAAAGCAGGTGCAGGGGATATCAGTTTAGACGGAAAAACGCTTACCGGTGTGTTTGGCTCAAAAACAGCAACTTTTACTTATGAAAAGTTGAACTATGATACAGAATACACTTTAACGGTACCAGCAGGTGCCCTAACCGACCAATCGGGAAATGCTTTTGCAGGTACAACGCTTACTTTTAAAACAGGAGTAAGATCAGAACCAACCAAGAAACTATTTGATGCAGTAGTTGCAAAAGACGGTTCCGGAGATTACCTCTCCGTTATCGATGCTATTGCCGCTGCACCAACTGGCCGTACTACACCTTGGTTAATCTATATTAAGAACGGTAAATACACAGGCCATCACGATATCCCGGCTACAAAAACATTTATTCATTTGATTGGGCAAAGCAGAGATGGGGTAATTATTTCCGATAATCGTTTATCAGGAGATGATGGACATGGGACAACCGTATACTCAGTAGACCTAGGAGCTACTATGGTTGTAAACTCTACGGATTGTTATTTTGAGAATATCACTTTAGAAAATAGTTTCGGCTACGAGCAGCAAGCCGGGCCTCAAGCTTTAGCTTTATACTCTAAAACAGACAGGTTTACCATGAACCATTGCTGGTTAAGGAGTTATCAGGACACCTATTTAACCGCTTACAACAGCATTACAGCCAGGCATTATATTAAAGATACCAGAGTTGAGGGCGCAGTAGATTTTATTTACGGGAGTGGAAATGTATTTTTTGATAAAGATACCATTACCGTTACTCGCGATGCGGGCGGATATATTGTAGCACCGAATCATCTTGAAGGTACAGAATGGGGTTATGTTTTTAGCAACTGTATCATCAATAAATCAGTTGTACCTTCTGTGACAACATATTTGGGCCGTCCGTGGCATAATGCTCCTAAAACCGTATTTATCAATGCTAAATTAGGTCAGAATACAAGTATTTATGCTTCAGGCTGGTATTATAAAATGGGTGCAATCCCGGCAGTTTTTGCAGATTACAACACCATGGATGCAAATGGAAACCCGGTAGATTTAAGTCAGCGTATTTCTGATTATCAATATGACGATAACGGTACTACTGTTTATGGTACTGCAAAAAGTAGTTTAACAGATGCGGAAGCTGCAACTTATACCTACGAGAACGTAATATTAAAAAGTGGAGACACTTGGGATCCTCGTTTAATGGCAGAGGCTCCTAACCAGCCTGCGAATCTACAGTTGAGTGGCAAAGATTTAACTTGGGATGCCGTGTCTTACACCAGGTTATATATAGTATTTAGGAATAATAACGTATTAGGATTTACACTTAATAACCAATTTACCGATGCAACTGCCGTTCCTAATACCAGCTACAAATACACCGTACAGGCAGTGGGCGAGTTTGGGGCGCTTAGTAAACTGGCCAATCCGGTTGAAATATTACCTTTAAAATTCCTTACTTTTAAAGCAACGGCGACAAAAGAACTAGCTCCAAGGGTAAACCTAACTTGGTCAACTACAAACGAAGTAAACACAGCTATGTTTGGAGTTGAACGCAGTGGCGATGGTAAAGTATTTACTCAAATTGGAACGGTTAATTCTTTAAATACGGCAGGTATTCATAACTATAGCTTTGTTGACCAAAATCCGCTTGATGGTAGTTCTTATTATCGCTTAAACCAAATTGATTTGGACGGTAAAAATGCTTATAGTGATTTAAGATCAATAAACTTGGCGAGCGGAATAAATTTGGTTTTATATCCAAATCCTGTTTCAAACGAGTTAAATATAATCCATGCAAAGGCTATGGTAAATGCTAACGTAGGGCTTGTTGCCACAAACGGCAAAAAAGTCCTGAACTTACCGGTAGCAATTTCATCAACAAATACTAAAATTAATTTAAACGGACTTTCGCCGGGTACTTATATTTTGGTTTTTGAAAACGGCTCAGAAAAACAGGTTTCTAAATTTATTAAAAGATAGTTCAGAAATAAATAAGGTGCATAATTCATTTTACTGAATTTATGCACCTTATGTTTTATTAACCTTCCTGCTTAATTAAGTTAGGAAGGTTTTTTTATCCATTTGGGGATTATCTCCAAGCTTTGTATAGATTGATTAATCCGTTGGTGGAGCTGTCATGAGAGTTTATCTCTTCGTTTTCTTTTAACTCCGGTAAAATTTTGCCGGCCAGTTGCTTGCCCAACTCTACTCCCCATTGGTCAAAACTAAAGATGTTCCAAATTACACCCTGTACAAAAATTTTATGCTCATACATCGCAATTAAGGAACCCAATACTTTTGGGGTTATTTTTTTAACCAGAATAGAATTGGTTGGGCGGTTGCCTTCAAAAACTTTGAACGGAGCTATCTTTTCTCTTTCCGCTTGGCTTTTGCTTCCAAGCTCTGCAATTACTTCTTCTTCGGTTTTACCGTTCATTAAAGCTTCGGTTTGCGCAAAAAAGTTTGATAAGAGCATTTTATGGTGGTCTCCCAGCGGATTATGAGATTGTGCCGGGGCTATAAAATCACATGGAATCAATTTTGTTCCTTGATGGATCAATTGGTAAAAAGCATGTTGTCCGTTGGTACCTGGCTCGCCCCATATTACCGGACCGGTTTGGTAGTTAACTTCATTTCCTGCTCTATCCACATGTTTACCGTTGCTTTCCATATCTCCTTGTTGGAAATAAGCCGCAAAACGGTGCATATATTGGTCGTAAGGTAAAATAGCTTCGGTTTCAGCTTCAAAAAAATTGTTGTACCAAATACCTATTAAAGCTAAAATGACAGGAATATTTTGTTCAAACTCGGTTTCTCTGAAATGATTATCCATTTCATGAGCGCCGGTAAGCAATTCCTCTAATTTGTCAAACCCAATTGAAAGGGCAATCGGCATCCCGATAGCGCTCCATAAAGAATAACGGCCACCAACCCAGTCCCAAAAACCGAACATGTTTTCGGTATCAATTCCAAATTTACCTACGCCATCGGCATTGGTAGAAAGCGCTGCAAAATGTTTGGCTACATCAGCTTCAGTTGCACCGCTATTTAAAAACCAATCACGAGCGCTATGTCCGTTAGCCATGGTTTCCTGCGTAGTAAACGTTTTAGATGCAATTAAAAACAAGGTAGTTTCAGGGTCAACTTTCTTCAATGTTTCGGCAATGTGCGTACCATCAACATTGGAAACAAAATGCAGGTTTAAATGATTTTTATATGCTTTTAAAGCTTCGGTAACCATCACCGGACCCAAATCCGAACCGCCGATACCTATATTTACAACATCGGTAATGGCTTTGCCTGTATAACCTTTCCAATTGCCGGAGATAATGGCTTCGGAGAATTTTTTCATCTTCGCTAAAACCTCGTTAACATCCGCCATAATATCCTTACCGTCCACAAAAACCGGTGTATTACTACGGTTACGCAAAGCGGTATGCAAAACAGCCCTGTCCTCCGTTTCATTAATGGCTTCGCCGTTAAACATGGAGTTTATTGCATTTTCCAAATCGCATTCTTTAGCTAATTGTAGCAACAGCGCAATGGTTTTATCGTCAATTCTGTTCTTTGAGTAATCAACAAATATATCGTTAAACTGGATTGAAAACTTTTTAAAACGTTCTGGATCTTTAGCAAAAAGGTCTTTCATGTGGGTATCTGCCATATCAACCAAATGGTTCGAAAGATATTCGTAAGCCTGCGTTTGCGTGAAATTGATTTTGGAAAGCATAATGGTTTATATTTTTCGGTAAAGATAAAACTTTAGCAAAAGAAACAGGTTTTAAAAGTAAAAGATTGCAAAATGCGACTGTTTTTCGTTCAATCCAGCATAAGCACAACCCAATGTTTAACGTCTTTTTCGACCTTAGAACTTTGCGGTACAGGTGAAAAGAGTGAAAGCACTTCCTTCAATAGCAAAGGGCGTAGTCGAGAGTTTTTTGTTTACTTTTTTGCGGAAAAAAAGTAAATGCCATTGCCCGGCATGAGGGCAGGAAAGACTGTGTTGAGGCATTGGAGGGTAAATTCACGTTAAGATCCAAAACTTATGTTGGTTAATCGTTTAATGAATCAATACCTTGTTCTTTGAGCTTTTCCAAGTGTTCTTTCATTACTTTAACTTGTGCTGTTGGATGCCCTTGCCAGCTACTAACTTCGCCCACAACTTTAAATGGATGTGCTGATCGGTAAGATTTCGTTGGGTTGCCTGGAAATTTTTTATCGGTTAGGTCAGGATCATCTTCAATTGGCCCGGTTGGTTCCACTAAATAAATTCTTCCGGGTCCTTCTGCAAACGCTAGTTCGGCGCCCCAAATTGCAGCATCCAAAGTGGCTGATAAAAAAATGTATTTCGCATTTCTTCTTTTTCCGTAGTTCGAGTTGAAACCAACTTCAACGAGATCGCCGATCTTTAAGCTGGCTTTTGTTCCGTGGAAATAAGTTTGAGCAAAGGGTGTAGGGCGCCCTTGTTCATTCGGGTTATACGCTTCTTTGTTTTGTTCCATTGTCAATCGCTATTTTTAAGTTTCGGTTTTATATGGTTATCCTTCGTACTTATGAAATTCGGTAACCGTTAAAAAATATCCGTCAGTATCACGAAAGGAAAACTCTTTTTTCAAAGAATTTGAATTTAAGTGAATGTCCTCTTCTATTGCACAACCTAGCTGTAAAACATTCTGGTAAATATTGTCTAGGTTTTCGGTTCTAAAATAAAGCAGAAGCCCGTTTCCGGGCGATATATCCGGATTTGCCATTGTTGGGTGTCCATGTTCTGCCCATTTATGGAGGCAGAGCGTAATTTCATCGTCGTCTGATACTAAAACGGCAAAAGTGTTGCCACCATGGGCATTTCTGAAACCAAATATATTATGATACCAATTTGCGCTTGCTTCAACATCTTTCACTGCAATTATAGGATCTAATCTTGTCATAATTTTACCGATATATTCCGACTAAGGCTAAGCTTAAAAGGGCTAATTGTTTGTTTCTTGTTAAGTATTAGTGTTGCCTCGTTATTTTACGTTTGATGGTTGGTAATAAAGTATTACTGCGCCACTATCAAATGTTTTGGTTTTTATAAGTTTAAAAATTTTTCTGTCGTCCATGTTTTCAAATAACGGCAAACCGCCTCCTGCAATTACAGGATGAACACAAAGCTGATATTCATCAATTAAATTAAGTTTCATTAGCTGTATAATTAAACTCCTGCTACCCACTAAAATATCTCGCCCCGACTGTTGTTTTAGCTCCAAAGCCGTTTCTTCAAGAGAACGGGCTGATAATTCGGCACTGTCCCATCCGGTAATTGCCGGATCTGTGTTTGTCAGTTTATGAGAAAAAACAATCTTCGGGATTTTATCCATCGCAACAGCAAAATCGTCCATGGCCTTTTCACCAGATGGTTTTTTTACCAGCTCTTGCCAGTACTGCATAAGTCCGTATGTTATTCTGCCGTATAAAATCGCATCTACGTTATTTATCAATTCCTGATAATGGAAATGTATTTCTTCGTCTGGATTTACTGCCGTATGATCGCAGAACCCATCAATTGTCAAATTAATTCCTGCAATTATCTTTCTCATGTTTTTCTAAATTGTTGTTGATGTTAATAGCCGTGTGCATAGGAGTGGGAACCAGTTTGTCCTTAATAGCCCATCGGCGATATTAGCGAAACATTTACCTTTATAAATATATAAATTTCTACAAGTCATCAAAAGACCCTGTCACTTCATTCTTCACATTTAAGAATAGTAACACTTAATCTTAGGCAATTGGCATAGATTCTTCCGTACCATCTTCGCCCCATGTTCGCACATCGCCTTAAGAGTGTTACGGAGAAATCCCAGAGGAAGACCGGAGGAAAGGTAGACTAATGTGAAGTAAAGGCGAAGTTGGGGTGGACTATAGGTCGACTTGCAGTTAAGAATATTTTGGTATGGGAAAAGGTTTCGCTAAGGTTTAAGCGATATCAAAAATAAAAAAAATAGGTCAGAACAAAAAAACTACGTCCTATAAATTAGTTAATGCTTTGCGCATTGCAAGCGAATTTTATAAAACAGCAACCTTATGTCGCTGTTTTCTGTATTTGGACCAATGAATTAAAAAGGCAATTCCTTCTCGTCCTCGTCTTTTTCAAATTCGCCTGTTCCAGTGTTTTTTGGCACTTCTGCTGTAGTTTCAGTTGTTGTGTTGTTATTTGTTTGAGCGGTAGCTGTATCGCCTTCAAAATCTGTTTTTCGGCCCAAAAGCGTAAAGTTTTCGGCTACAATTTCAGTGCTGTATTTCTTATGACCTTCTTTGTCTTCAAAAGAACGGGTTCTTAACTTCCCCTCAATATAAACCAGTTTGCCCTTCTGCAAATATTTAGCGGCAACATCTGCTAAACCTCGCCACATTACAATATTGTGCCATTCGGTTTGCTCAATTCTTTTTCCGTCTTTATTGTACGATTCTGACGTTGCCAAAGGAAAGCTAGCAACAGAAACATTTCCGTCTAAATGTCTTATTTCTGGGTCTTTGCCCAAGTGGCCTACTAAAATAACTTTGTTAACTCCTGACATATTTGTTGGCTATAATTTTAATTCAATTTATGATTTTTTTTAGGAAGTCAAAAATTAATTTGGGCATTCCATAATTTTCGAGTTCATCAAAACCAACCCAAAGCCAGCCGTCTTGCATTATTATGTCATCAGCATCCACGTTAATATTTATTGCTCGGGCAAATATTTTTTGATGTGTTAAAATATGTTTTACCTCATCGGATATCGCCTTAATTACTGGCATTTGTTTAAACCAATGTTCAATCTTATCAAAATTCGGGGCTACATTTTCGATTTTTTCAATCTCTATACTTGGTAAATCGTATAATCCCGCCCAAATATCGTTGTTGCTACGTCTTTTTATAATAAGTTGATTTTTGTGGTTAGTGATGATGAAAAATTGGAAGTGGCGTTCCCTAATTTTCAGTTTTTTCAGTTTTACCGGAAGCTCATTTATCTGTTGATGTTTATATGCAAAACAGGATGTGATGAACGGGCAGATCTCGCAGTTGGGGTTTTTGGGTTTACATTGTAATGCGCCAAATTCAATCATGGCTTGGTTATGCTCGCCAGCGTTTTTAATATCCAATACTTCATTGGCCAAAGTCTGAAAGACTTTTTTACCTTCGGTGGAGTTTATTGGTGTGGAGATACCGAAATACCTGGACAATAAGCGATATACATTTCCATCAACAACTGCTTTTGGTTCGTTTGCCGAAAACGAAGCGATCGCTGAAGCGGTATATTCGCCAATTCCTGTCAATGTAATTAAATCGGTGTAAGCGGTTGGGAAAATCCCGCCAAAATCCGCCATTACTTTTTTTGCAGTTTTCAGCATATTCCTGCCTCGCGAGTAATAGCCCAAGCCTTGCCACAACCGTAAAATATCATCTTCACTGGCTTCGGCAAAAGCTTTTACTGTTGGATAATATTCGGCAAAACGTAAAAAATAGGGCGTTCCCTGTTCAACCCTAGTTTGCTGCAATATTATTTCCGAAAGCCATATCAAATAGGCATCGGTGCTGTTGCGCCAAGGTAAATCTCTTTTATTGTTTCTGTACCAGCTAATTAGCTCGTTTTTAAATGCCATTTATCAATTTTAACGTAAAAATTAAGCGATGCAAAATGCTTAATTGTTGTGTAATAAGAGGTTGAAATAAAAAATTAAGTTATTTATTTTACAAACTCAACTAAAAGCAATACTTTTGCAACCCCAAATCTTTGCATAACATAATAAATTTTAAAAGAAAATAGATCAATGACAAAGGCAGAAATTATAGCAGAAATTGCTAACAAAACCGGAATAGAGAAGGTTGATGTACAAGAGACTGTTGAAGCGTTCTTCAAAGTAGTAAAAGGTGCTATGGTAGGAGGCGAAAATGTGTATGTAAGAGGTTTTGGTAGTTTTGTAGTTAAGAAAAGAGCCGAAAAAACTGCAAGAAATATCTCAAAAAATACCGCAATAATTATTCCTGAACATTTTGTGCCTAGTTTTAAACCAGCAAAAGTATTTGTTGATAAAGTTAAAAACGGTAACAAAAACGCTGTAACTGCTTAAAGCCATGATGAAATCTAAACAATACATTGTAATAGGGTTAGTAGGAGTACTAATGGTATTTTTGTATAGTTTGGATATTAAAGGTTTAGTGAAGCAGGAAACCGAGGGCGAAAAAGCCGGGATGGCATCTACTGCGACAGCAGGCAATGCGAAAGAAGTAAATGCAAACGCAGTTACATCTGTATCAAAGCAGATGATCAATGCGAGTTTGGCTGCAGATATTGATAAGCTTGAAAAGCAAGCAGAAAATGCTGACGGAGCTGAAAAAGCAGATCTTCAAAAACAGATTGCTAGAAAATGGGATGATGTAAACCAGCCCGCCGCAGCCGCGTTTTCTTATGAGGAAATTGCAAAAGCAGAACCCAACTATGCCAACTGGCTAATAACTGGCGATAGGTTTACAGAAGGTTACCAAACCTATAGTGATACCACTGTTACTGCAGGTTTAGTAAGCAAAGCTATTAATGCTTATAATGAAGCATTAAAGTTTAATGCCAACAGCCTTGACGCTAAAACAGGATTAGGCGTTGCTTATGTTACCGGTACCCAAAACCCTATGCAAGGGATACAGCTTTTATTAGGTGTAGTTAAAGAAGATCCAAAAAACCAGAAAGCTAATATGAACCTTGGGATGTTTTCTATGAAATCAGGCCAGTTTCAGAAAGCTGTTGAGAGGTTTAAAACAGTAATTGATGTTAAGCCAACGCCAGAAGCATGGTTTTACTTGGCAACTAGCTACGAAAACTTAGGGCAAAAGCCCGAAGCGATTTTAGCTTACCAAAAAAGTAAAGAACTGGCTGCAGACCCTAGCTTAACAGAATTTGTTGATCGTAAGATCAAAGAATTAAGTAATTAAAATAATTAAATAAAACATTAAATTTCAGAAGTTATGCCGAGCGGTAAAAAAAGAAAAAGACATAAAATGGCTACTCATAAGCGCAAAAAACGCTTAAGAAAAAACAGACATAAGAAGAAATAGACTAGGCTTTTAGCTTGTTAACAAAACAATATGCATAAAATATTAAGCATATTGTTTTTGTGTTTATTTTTCTTTTGTTGATTAAGAGATTGTTTTTAACAATCTTTTCTAAAAAAGTAGCTGTTGGTAAAAGAGTTAATTATCAATTCAACCTCTAGTGGGGTTACAATTGCATTACTGCAAGACAAGCAACTCGTAGAACTTAACAAAGAGCAAATCAACAACAGTTATGCTGTTGGCGATATTTATATGGGCAGAATTAAAAAGATAATGCCCGGTTTAAACGCTGCGTTTGTTGACGTTGGTTATGAGAAAGATGCTTTCTTGCATTATCTAGACCTTGGACCGCAAGTACAATCTTTACTGAAACTAACTAAGCAAGTTAGAGGTAATTCTTATAAAGACCATTTATTAGATCATTTTAAGAAAGATGCTGATATTGATAAGGGTGGCAAAATTTCGTCTATCCTTACTAAAAACCAGTTGTTACCTGTACAAATTGCAAAGGAACCTATTTCTACAAAAGGTCCACGTTTAAGTTCAGATTTATCTATAGCGGGCAGATTTGTGGTATTAGTACCATTTTCTGATGTTATTTCAATCTCTAAAAAGATTAGAAGTAATACAGAGCGAACACGCCTAAAGAAAATTGTTGAGGGCATTAAGCCGGCAAATTTTGGCGTAATTATCAGAACCGTATCTGAAAACAAAGGCGTAACAGAAATCCAAAAAGATTTATTAGACCTGATTTCTAAGTGGGAAACTTTAATGAAAAAGATGCCACATACAGATCCGTCTAAACGGATTTTAGGAGAAATGGGCAGAGCTTCCACCATTTTAAGAGATATTTTAAATGACGAGTTCTCCAACGTTCATGTTGATGATCCGGCGATTTACGAAGAAGTAAAATCCTATGTACATGAAATTTCTCCAGAGCTGGAGAAAATTGTAAAACTGTACAAAGGCAAAGAACCTATTTTTGAGCATTTCGGAATAGAGAAACAGATTAAAGGCTCATTTGGTAAAACTGTAAACCTTGCAGGCGGTGCTTATTTGGTGGTTGAACATACCGAAGCATTGCATGTAATTGATGTAAACAGCGGTAACCGTACGGCAAGTCCGGAAAACCAGGAAGAAAATGCTTTCATGGTAAATAAGGAAGCTGCAAAGGAAATTGCCCGACAATTAAGGTTGCGGGACATGGGCGGTATTGTGGTAGTCGATTTTATCGATATGCACAAGGCGCCAAACCGTAAGGATCTTTTTGACTATCTGAAATCAGAAATGAGTTTGGATAGGGCAAAACATACCATATTGCCTCCCAGCAAATTTGGATTGGTACAGATTACACGTCAGAGGGTTCGCCCAGAGATGAATATTGTTACCAATGAAAAATGTCCAAGTTGTGGTGGAACTGGTGAGATTAAAGCGAGCATTGTTTTATTGGATGATATTGTTGCCAACTTGGATTATGTTTTAAACGAGCAGGCAGAAAAAGGTATCACGCTTTGCGTACATCCGTACATTGCAGCCTTTATCAAAAAGGGACTAGTTTCATTACAAATGAAGTGGTTTTTTAAATATAACCAATGGATTAAGGTACGTTCCGTTTCATCATATCATTTAACCGAGTTTCATTTCCTAAGCGCTAAAGAGGAAGAAATTAAACTTTAAGGTTTTTGTTCAAGATTTAAAAAAGCCCGTGATTCCACGGGCTTTTTTTGTTGGGATTTTTTTAATATATTTTACTGTTAAGCAATTAATTGTAAAAATTATATATTTGATTAAGCATTTGCCTAAATGTATCAGAAAATCAAAAAATACGTCGAGATTTCTCCTCGCGAATTCAGAGGAATGGTTGTGTTTATAATCATCTTGCTTTTCCTTTATGTTTCGCCATATATTTATGAACGGGTAATGGGCGAACCGCTCAAAATATCGATAGAAACGGTTCAGCCTAAAATCTCCGATATTGAATCTTTTGACGAAAAACGCGACAATTTTTACGATCAAGAAGCTAACCCTTTAAAAGGCGAACTTTTTGAATTTAACCCAAATGGACTGTCGGTTGAAAATTGGATGAAGTTAGGATTGACCGAAAGGCAAGCGCTCAGCATAAAAAAATACGAAGCCAAAGGCGGTCAGTTCCGTACGTTGGCAGATGTAAAGAAAATGTATCCGATTACGGATGAAATGTATCATCGGTTGGAGCCGTACATAAAAATCCCGAAAAGGGAAGTTTCCTTTAAAACCTACGATAACAAATACAAGGATAAAGCACTCGTTTCCAAGAAGTTGTTGAATATAGAGCTGAATAGTGCAGATTCTGCCACACTTATTACCGTACGCGGGATAGGTCCTTCATTTGCGTCACGCATTATTAGATACAGAAATAAATTGGGTGGTTTTGTATCACTCGATCAATTAAAGGAAGTTTACGGAGTTGATTCTGCTAAATTTGAACAGTTAAAATCGCAATTGAATATCGATATACGAAACATCAAAAAGATTAATATAAATGCTTGTGGTTTTGAGGAGATCAAGCTTTTTCCGTATTTAAAATACAAACAGGCCAACGCAATTATTGCATATAGAAAACAACATGGGAATTTTTCTGATGCCCGCGATCTGAATAAAATTGCGATATTGAGCCCCGAATTGATTCGAAAGATTAGTCCCTATTTAAATTTTCAATGATCGAAGCCAATATTAAAAAAAGTATCCGTGATATTTATGATTTTCCTAAACCTGGAATCATATTTAAAGACATTACACCAATTTTAAAAGACCAGCAATTATGCACTGAAATAGTGGATGCTTTTGTTGCACAGCTCAAACATTTGGAGTTTGATGCCATCGCAGGTATTGAGAGCAGAGGGTTTTTATTTGGATTGATGTTGGCAAACCGGTTAAATAAGCCTTTTATTCCGATAAGAAAAGTCGGAAAACTTCCTCATAAAACCATTCAACAATCTTATGAGTTGGAATACGGATCGGCCATTATTGAAGTGCATGAGGATGCTTTTGAACCCGGAGCAAGGATTTTAGTTCACGATGATTTGCTGGCTACGGGAGGAACCGTAGAAGCAACATCTCTGCTGATTGGAAAAATGAAAGGCGTTATTGCAGGATTTTCTTTTATAGTTAGTCTTGATTTTCTGGGTGGCAAGGAAAGATTGAAAACTTTCTCTGAGCATGTTTTTACGTTGGCGAAGTATTAAGGAACAAATAAATTTTTATTTGAAAGGAGGCCAATCCTTATATAACTTTAATAGATTATACTGAATTGAAAATCTAAAGGTTTAAAACTTTCAATTAACGTTTTGACAAAATCATCGCCATACTTCACATAAAATAAACCGAAGTTTTCTTTACGTTCCTGTAATCCTCCGCCCGGAAAAAGTTGTTGTTTAACCTTTTCAATATCGTTCATTGCTTCTGAAAAGTTTCTTTTATCCGCTCTGATTAATTTTTTCTCTAAACTATCCATCGCTTTTTTAAGCCTGGCTTCAACAGCTTCTGTGCTTGGCGCTAGTGTAGAATCAATTTTGGCAACGCGAGTTTTTAGCTCACTAAAAATGTTTTGTAATTGTTGCCACTCGTCTGCTATAGTTAAGCTATGAGCAGTGTGATTTTCAACGTAGTTTTTCTTTAATTGTTCGGTTTCGGTGAAAACATCTTTCAAGCTTAAACCTAATTTATTCAGCTTGTAGCTTACTTTTTCATCAGCAATCATTGCCGAATTTCGCAATACTAAAAGTGGAAAATCTACTTTATAAAAATCGAAATTTGATTTAAGTTGTAACCAGTAAGCCAGTTCGCCACCGCCACCAATGTAAGCTAGGTTAGGCAAAATCACTTCCTGATAAAGCGGACGCATCACTACATTCGGGCTAAACCGCTCCGGGAAATCATTAATTTCTTTTTTCAGATCCTCTTTCGAAAAGGAAATTTCGGTGTTTAATACTTGATATTTTCCGTTTTCAAAAACGATACGTTCCCGCAAATCATCCGTCAAATAAAAGAAATTAATTTCTCTTGGATTTACCTGCGCATGAATATCAATTTTAGCTAAAGCCTCGCTTGCCTGCTGTATGTTTTTGAAACTATTTTGTTGGATGATGTCTTGAGTGATGATATCAGAAAATTCCTGTTTTAAAGAACGTTCATCGGCATCAATAATTACCAAACCGAATTCGCCAAACAGTTCGTTTGCCAAAAGCCGAGTTGCTTCTGCTAGCGTTTTAGCATCGGTGTAAGCTTTGGTAACCATTTTTCCAAGCTTCTCCGCATTGGTAGAAATGCCTAAAACGCCTTTGTATTCATTGAGTGTTTGGGTAATACTTTTAACACTTAATCTTCCGGTTGCACCGTTGGCGTTATTTTTCCAGCTTATTTTTTTGCTATCGATATAAGTATGGTTGATTTCCTCAAAATCATGGTCTTCTGTCGCCATCCAATAAACAGGCACAAAATTTTTATCCGGGAAAGCCTGTTTAAGCTCACGAGCCAAATTTATGGTACTTACAATTTTGAAGATAAAATAAAGCGGTCCGGTAAAAATATTGAGTTGGTGGCCGGTAGTAACGGTATAGGTATTTTCCGCTTTAAGCGAAATAATGTTATTTTTTAGCTTTTGAGATTGGTTGCCGAGGTTCTGATACTGCTTTTCCAGAACTTCAACCAATTTTATACGGTTTCCCTTGAAAGTTCTTTCGGCAATAATTTTTTCAAAACTGTTTAGATCTGGGAATTGATTGATGAAAGGTTTCAATTGCTCATCGTGGTTTAACAGCCGAGTGACTGTTGAGGAGAAATATCGCGTTTGAGCGTAATCAATAGTTTGTACTTTCATGCTAAAAAGCGAAAATAGCCAAAATTAGACATTTTGGCTATTTGCAATATTTATTTGACAATTGTACCATAAAGGTCAAAATCTTCAGCTCTTTCTATTTTGGTTTTCACAAAGCTTCCAAGAGTTACGTAATTGTTTTTTGCATCGATTAAAACCTCGTTATCAACTTCTGGCGAGTCAAACTCTGTCCGTCCAACAAAATAATCACCTTCTAGTTTATCAACCAATACTTTGTAGGTTTTGCCCACTTTCTGCTGATTTAAATCATAAGAAATCGCTTGCTGGACTTCCATAATATCCTCTACACGCTGTTCCTTTACTTCTTGCGGAACGTCATCTACCAGATCATAGGCGTGGGTTTTTTCTTCGTGAGAATAAGTGAAACAGCCCAATCTATCGAAGCGAGTTTCTGCTACCCATTCTTTCATCTGATGGAAATCATCTTCTGTTTCTCCTGGATACCCGCAAATTAACGTGGTGCGCATGGCGATATTTGGAACTTTATCGCGGATTTTATTGACCAAATCAATGGTTTTTTGTTTGGTGGTTCCGCGTCGCATTGATTGCAACATTGGGTCCGAAATGTGTTGCAAAGGCATATCCAGATATTTACAGATGTTGGAACGTTCGTTCATCACATCCAAAATATCCATCGGAAAACCCGAAGGATAAGCGTACTGTAAACGAATCCATTCAATGCCATTGATATCAGAAAGTTGACGCATTAAATCCGCCAATTTTCGTTCGTTGTATAAATCTAAACCGTAGTAGGTTAAATCTTGGGCAATTAAAATCAGTTCCTTCGTTCCGTTTTTAGCTAAAAATTTGGCTTCTTTTACCAATTCTTCAATCGGTTTGGAAAGGTGTTTCCCTCGCATTAGCGGAATAGCGCAAAAGGAACAAGGCCTGTTGCACCCTTCGGCGATTTTGAAATAAGCAAAGTGAGACGGAGTAGTTAGCATCCGTTCGCCTAAAAGCTCGTATTTGTAATCTGCGCCAACGCTAGTTAATAAGTTCGGTAAATCATTGGTGCCAAACCAAGCGTCTATGTTGGTAATTTCTGCGGAAAGTTCTGGTGTGTATCTTTCTGATAAGCAACCTGTAACAATCACTTTTCCGATCTTTCCTTGGTCTTTTAATTCGCTGTATTGCAGAATTGTATCAATGGATTCTTGCTTTGCATTATCAATAAATCCACAGGTATTAATTACCACAATATCATTGGATTGCACATTGTTAGCTTCATGAACGACCTGCATTTTATTGCCGTTCAGTTGCCCCATTAGCACTTCAGAATCGTAAGTGTTTTTTGAGCAACCAAGGGTGATAACGTTTACACGAGGTTTTATTTTGGATTGCACTGATTTTACTTTCATTTTTCTTTTTTTAATTCCACAGATTTTTGTTAATGATTAGAGGATTTCACCGATTTCTGAGGATTTTACTTTCTGGCTAAACAGATAATCTTTTTACTTCACAACTTCCATTGCCGAAATTCACCAATAAACCTGTTTTAATTTTACTGGCTTTTAAATATGATATTAATTGTGATTGAAAAAGTTTTGGTTGGATGCCTGTTACTGCTTTAATTTCCAAAATCACACTGTTCTCTATGAAAAAATCACATCTAAATTTTCCTGCCAATTTGCTTTTGAAGTAAACATTAAATTCTTTTTCACATTCAAATTTGATGTTCTCATTTTCAAATTGAATGATGAGTGCTTTAGAATAAATTTTCTCTAGAAACCCAGGACCCAATTCTTTATGCACTTCATAACAACAGCCGATAATTTTATGCGTTAAGGGTCTCTTTCTGAACCATCCATAAACAAATCTTTTTAATTGTTCTAAGGTTGAATCTGTGAAATCTCAGTTATCTATGTAATCAACTTCCTCCAAACAGGGAATCCACAAACTCCTTCTTATTAAACAACTGTAAATCCGTCATTTTTTCGCCTACGCCAATGTATTTAACTGGAATTTTAAATTGATCAGAAATGCCTATCACTACACCACCTTTTGCTGTTCCGTCTAACTTAGTTAAAGCTAAAGCATTTACGTCTGTTGCTTGCGTAAACTGTTTGCACTGCTCCACAGCGTTTTGCCCGGTAGAAGCATCTAAAACCAACAAAATCTCATGCGGAGCACCAGAAACAACCTTTTGCATTACATTTTTAATTTTTGTCAACTCGTTCATCAAACCAATTTTGTTATGTAAACGCCCGGCGGTATCAATTATGGCAACATCTTCATTATTTGCTACTGCAGATTTTAAAGTATCAAAAGCTACAGAAGCAGGGTCGGCGTTCATCCCTTGCGAAACTACCCGCACATCCGCTCTTTTTCCCCACAGCTGAATTTGTTCAACAGCCGCCGCTCTAAAAGTATCGGCAGCGCCAATTACCACTTTTTGTCCGGCTTGTTTTAGCTGATGAGCCAACTTGCCAATGGTGGTGGTTTTGCCAACACCGTTAACGCCAACCACCATAATTACGTAGGGTTTATGATCGGTGTAGTTGAAATTCTCAAAATCGGCACTGTTGTTTTCTTCTAGTAGTGCTTGTACTTCCTCTCTTAAAATATTATTAAGTTCAGATGTGTTTACGTATTTATCACGGGCAACACGTTCTTCAACGCGTTTTACAATTTTAAGTGTGGTAGCAACGCCAACGTCAGAAGTAACCAAAATTTCTTCAAGCTCATCTAAAACATCATCATCAACTGTTGATTTACCAACAACCGCTTTGCTAATTTTAGAGAAGAAAGTGTCTTTAGTTTTCTCCAGACCTTTATCCAAGGCCTGTTGTTCTTCTACTGTTTTTTCTTTCTTTTTAAAGAAGTCAAATAATCCCATCTGATAAATTTAAACAAAAAAAGCCATCCTAATTAATCAGGACGGCTCAAATATTTTTCAAAATATGATTATTCAGCTACTACGCTTTCTTTAGCTACCACAATTGCATCTTTAATGTGATCATTATGAGCAATCATTGATTTAAAAGAGTAAGCACCAGTTTTTGGAGATCTTACTGAAGTAATAACTTTTGAATATTCTTTACCGGTTCCGGTTTTTAGTGTTGCAACTACTTTCTTTGCCATGTTAAATATTGTTTATGCTACAGAATAGCGTAGATTACTTGATTTCTTTGTGAACCGTAACTTTTCTAAGTACTGGATTAAATTTCTTAACTTCCAGTCTCTCAGGAGTATTTTTACGGTTTTTTGTAGTGATATATCTAGAAGTTCCAGGCATTCCACTTTCCTTATGTTCGGTACATTCTAAAATTACCTGAACTCTGTTTCCTTTCTTAGCCATTTTTAAGCGGTATTGAATTCTTTAAATTAAATAGATCCTTTTACGATGAATCTGCTGATAGCCTCGGTTATCCCGATTTTGTTTATTGTTTTGATTGCAGACGTAGAAACTTTTAGAGTTATCCAACGGTCTTCCTCCGGAAGGTAAAAACGCTTCATCTGTAAGTTTGGATAAAACTTACGTTTTGATTTTACGTTAGAGTGTGATACCCTGTTACCCACCATTGTTGCTTTTCCTGTTAAATCACAAATTCTTGACATGACTGTATATGTTGTGTTTCCTATTTAAAACTCAGTTTTACAAAGAGTGTGCAAATATCGAAAAATTCTTTTGTAATCACAACACTCTATAAAAAAAAGATTTAATTATTATTCGACTTATAATATTGGTTCAAATTCCTTAATTTCAGAGCTATCAGTGTAGCTATTGCAGCGCAGAACTTTTTGATGTTTTTCTTTGAGAGCTTTTATATAAATCGCATATCGTTTGCCAAGGGCTTATACTTTATAGGGTTTTAGATACTATAGGTAAAATATAAGATTATTATATTTTTTAAGATAAAAACTCTAAATTTCGCTTTCAAACCAATTATACAGATCCATGAGTTTTAAAATTTCGTCTATCGACGAGTATAAAAAGGCGTACCAAAAAAGTGTTGAACAGCCAGAAGAGTTTTGGGCAGCAATTGCTGAAAACTTTCAATGGAAAAAGAAATGGGATAAGGTTTTAGATTGGAACTTTAAAGAACCAAAAATTGAATGGTTTAAAGGTGCCAAGCTAAATATTACCGAAAACTGTTTGGATAGGCACTTAAAAGACAAAGCGGACCAGCCGGCAATTATTTGGGAAGCAAACGATCCTAACGAACATCACCGGATTTTAACATACAAACAATTACATGAAAAAGTTTGTTTGTTTGCCAATGTTTTAAAAAGTAACGGCGTAAAAAAAGGCGATAGGGTGTGTATTTATATGCCTATGGTGCCTGAATTGGCTATTGCTGTTTTAGCCTGTGCCAGAATAGGTGCAATCCACTCGGTTGTCTTCGGGGGTTTTTCTGCACAGTCTATCGCAGATAGAATTAATGATGCGCAATGCGAAATGGTTATCACCGCAGATGGTGGATTTAGAGGTGCTAAAGATATTCCTTTAAAAAACGTGATTGACGATGCATTGGTGCAATGCCCATCTGTTAAAACCGTAATTGTTTTAACGCGTACCAGAACGCCGATATCAATGATAAAAGGTAGAGACAAGTGGTGGCAAGATGAAATCAACAAAGTGGAAACTCTGGGGCTGATAGACTGCCCGGCGGAAGAAATGGACGCAGAAGACGAACTGTTCATTCTATACACATCGGGTTCAACCGGAAAACCAAAAGGGGTGGTGCATACCACTGCGGGTTATATGGTTTACACGGCCTATACCTTCCAAAACGTATTTCAATACCAGCCAGAAGATGTTTACTTCTGCACCGCAGATATCGGTTGGATTACAGGCCATTCCTATATTATTTACGGTCCGTTAGCACAAGGTGCCACAACTTTAATGTTTGAAGGTGTGCCAACTTATCCGGATGCAGGAAGATTTTGGGATATTGTAGATAAGTTTGAAGTAAATACTTTGTACACCGCACCAACAGCAATCCGCTCTTTAATGCAGTCGGGTTTGGATTATGTGAAGGATAAGGATTTGTCATCTTTAAAAGTATTAGGTTCTGTAGGTGAACCAATCAATGAGGAAGCGTGGCATTGGTATAACGATAATATCGGAAAAGGACGATGCCCAATTGTTGATACTTGGTGGCAAACTGAAAACGGAGGAATCCTAATTTCTCCGATTGCCAACGTTACGCCGTTAAAGCCATGCTATGCAACCTTGCCACTCCCAGGTGTTCAGCCTGTTTTGGTAGACGAAAACGGACAAGTGATTGAAGGGAACGGCGTTTCTGGAAACCTTTGTATCAAATTTCCTTGGCCAGGGATGTTGCGTACCACTTATGGCGATCATGAACGTTGCAGGCAAACTTATTTCTCCACTTACGAAAACATGTATTTTACTGGAGATGGTTGTTTAAGAGATGAGGATGGATATTATAGAATCACCGGTAGGGTAGATGACGTAATTAATGTTTCGGGACACAGGATCGGAACTGCCGAGGTTGAAAATGCCATTAATATGTTTACAGATGTGGTAGAATCTGCGGTAGTGGGTTATCCTCATGAGATTAAAGGACAGGGAATTTACGCTTATGTGATTTTAGATAAATCTTCTGAAGATGAAGGATTAACAAGAAAAGATATCGCGATGACTGTTAGCCGTATCATAGGAGCCATCGCAAAACCCGACAAAATTCAGTTTGTTACCGGTTTGCCTAAAACAAGATCGGGCAAAATTATGAGGAGAATATTGCGGAAAATAGCAGAGGGAGATATGGCCAACGTTGGCGATACCTCAACTTTACTTGATCCGGCAGTTGTAGATGATATTATTAAAGGGAAACTTTAGTTTATAAGAAGCGAGATACAAGAGCCAAGAAGCAAGATACTGGATGTGAGCGTTAAGTGGATAATCTTTTATTCCTTGCTCTTAGCTCTAAGTTTTCATGTTCTTGATTCTCCTAGTCTTGTCGCTTACTTGGCATGAAGCTTGGATAGTCTTAAGTAGTTAATCTATTATAAAATTAAAATACAGCTATCATGGATAAGTTAGAATTTAAAGGAACATGGAATGAAGTTAAGGGAAAGGCGAAGCAAGCTTACGCTGATTTAACAGATGACGATTTAGCGTACGAAGAAGGAAAAGCAGATGAAACTGTTGGAAAGCTTCAACAGAAATTAGGAAAAACCAGAGACGAAGTTGTAGACTGGATCAAAGGTTTATAAGTAATGCCCTTTTTTGAATGCCTCGGATTTAAAAAATCCGAGGCATTTTTTTGTGTATTTATTTTTGGAAATAGTTGCTCTTTTTAAATTACAATACACCATAAAATTTAACTCATAAAGAGTAAATTCCTGTCTTGAGTGTGATTTGAGAAGCTTTTATTAAAAATAGAAATTTTGGCACTCACTTTGATATTGGTTAAATGTCTTTGACGAAGAGACATTTCATACGTTTAGGTTTAGGTTTAGTAAAGAGGAAGCGCCCATCGTTTCCTCTTTCTTTTTTATCAAATTTTAATAATAGATTAGGCCAATGTATATAAATTAAAGTGCAAAACTATTTACTAAACAACAAATCCGGGTTACTTAAATACTGGTTATAAATTGTAAGTAATTTGTATTTAGATACATAAGCCATTACTTGGTTGTTCTTTTGCACCAGTAGGTGTTCCTCTTTTATGATAGACGGTTTATTGGACAATTTTTTACGGAGAGCGGTAAACTCAACAACCTCAAAATCTGTATCCATAATTTCTTTAGCCGTTTTTATGTCGTAAGCCTCAAAATCTTTCAAAAGCGTACGCAAAGTTTTAAGCTCAATAATTCCTACCACTTTATTTTCGGCGTTAGTTACTGGTACTATAGCATGTGCGTAAACAGAAAAATGCTCAATAATATTCCTCAGCTTATCGTCTTCATTCACAAAATCGTTAATGGGCTCTATGATATCATTTAAATTTATTTGATTGATGATGAACTTTTCCATTTTTATAGTTCCATGTCCGGCAGAAACCAGTGGATTTACCTTGTCGAAATAATTTTTAACGGTGTAAGCCACTGCGGTTACAATCATCAGCGGGACAATAATTGCGTAACTTTCGGTAGTATCGGCTATTAAAAAAATGGCCGTTACCGGAGCCCGCATTACACAGGCAAAAGTGGCCGCCATCCCTAAAAACACAAAAGTATTCGGGGCTAAGCCTGCTAAATCTCCCGAGATTACAAAAACGGTTTTAAACACCAAATAACCAACTAAACCTCCGGCCACTAGAGAAGGTGCAAAATAACCTCCTTCTCCGCCAGAAGCTAAACTTAAACCAGTTGTAATTGGTCTCAGCAATAGCAAAACAAAAATTAGTATTAAACCATTAAAAGGCTGGAAGATAGGATTGGCTAAAAAAGAATGTTTCCAAAGCATGGGTTCCTGTCCGTGTAAAAGTTTATTGATAGAAACATAACCTTCGCCGTAAAGTGAGGGAAAAAATAAGATTAAAGCGCCTAATACAGAGCCTCCTGCCAGAGCAATTACCCAAGGATTTCCCAATCGGGCCAATTTCCGAAAGCAAAAGCTATACGCTTTTACCATGTATGTAGCGGTTAAAACCCCCGCAATGCCAATGATAATAACGTAAGGCAAACTTTGGTACGAAAACTCATTTATGTGAACATCAAATCTTAGATTTTCGCCCATAATAAGCTCGAACAAAATTTTACCTGCGGCAGAAGAAATCAATAATGGAATTAATAACGAGGGAGTAAAGCCCGGCAAAACCACTTCCAGAGCAAATAAAAACCCACCGATAGGCGCATTGTACATTGCCGAAATCCCTGATGCCGTTCCGCAACCGATGAGCAAAGTGCGTAACTTATAACTTAATCCTAATCTTTTGCCCAGGTTTGAGCCTATGGAAGCGCCCGAAGTAATAATCGCCGATTCCATACCGGAGCTCCCTCCAAAAGCAATGGTAATGGCTGCGCTGATTACTTTGGTGTAAATAAGCCTGAGTTTTATAAATGATTGATGATTTTCTATCGCATCAATCACATTGCGCATTCCTTTAAAATACGTTGTTGTTTTAAAAGCCGTTTGGTTAAGCAAATTAACCAATAACAATCCCACTAAGGGCACTAAAAACAAAACGTAGCCAGGGAAAAAACTGACCGCATAATTTTCAATACCGTAAGTAATTTGCTTAATTATAATTGCTGCCAAACCCACCGTTAAGCCCACAATAATACTCAGTAAAATAACCGTGAAATTCTTGTCTTTTTGTTGCTCAACAATCTGCCCTAGTTTTATCCTTAGCTTTTTTAACTTTGTAAAATAGTGACTGCTGATTTTAGGCATAACGTAATTATACAAAATAGATACCAATGAGCAAAAAACCAAGAATATTGGTGGTAAACGATGACGGCATTACCGCACCCGGAATAAAAGCTTTGATAGAAGTTGCAAAACAAATTGGCGATGTAACTGTGGTTGCGCCTGATGGGCCGCAATCTGGGATGGGCCATGCCATTACCATAGGCAAACCTTTGCGTTTGGATAAAGTTAATTTATACGAGGGTATTGAGATGTATAAGTCTTCTGGAACGCCAGTTGATTGTGTGAAATTGGCTGTTAATAAAATTTTTAAAGGTCAAAAGCCCGATTTATGTATCTCTGGAATTAATCACGGGCTCAACAATTCTATCAATGTTATTTATTCTGGCACCATGTCGGCGGCTGTTGAAGGAGCAATTGAAAGCATTCCGTCTATCGGTTTTTCTTTAGATGATTTTACTTGGGACGCAGATTTTGAGCCTTGCAAGCAGTATGTTAAAGAGATTTGTTTGCAAACGCTGAAGAACGGATTGCCACCGGGCGTATTGTTAAATGTGAATTTTCCTAACCAAACGGCTCCAATAAAAGGCATTAAAATTTGCCGGCAAGCAAACGCCAAATGGGCAGAAGAATTTGACGAGCGAAAAGATCCGCACAACCGAGATTATTACTGGTTAACAGGAGTTTTCCAAAACAACGATAAAGGCGAGGATTCTGACGTTTGGGCATTAAATAATCATTACGTATCCGTGGTTCCCGTTCAGTTTGATATGACGGCGCACCACGCAATTTCTACTTTAAATGGCTGGAATTTCAATGTTTAAAAAAGATAGTGTTTGGCTGGGGTTAGGTATAGGCCTGGTGCTTCCTGCAATTGCTTTTTTCATAGTGGAAGTCATTAAAAAGAATTTGGTTTTTTTGCAAAAAGACGATTTGTTGTATATCGGTTGCGTAGCACTCAATATGCTTTTGTTAAAGTATTTCTATAAAAAAGATATGGAAGCCACGGCTAAAGGCGTTATATCTGCAACTTTTGTATGTGCGTTTATTTTCTTTTTTTATAAGTTTAATAAGTAGGGGGAAGATGATTTGGGCGTTTTGATTCCGAAGAAAAATCGAATCAACCGGGCCTTTCGCTGTATCTTTTTTTGCTACTTGTAAAATGGTAAGTGCAAAAAAAGGATGCCGCTTCAATCCCTAACGCAAATCACTCAAATTTATCCGTTCACATAAGTTCTTGTATCTTGGCTCTTGCATCCCATATCTAACAAAAAATGAAATACTACCTTATAGCCGGTGAAGCATCCGGAGATTTACACGGTTCAAACCTGATGAAAACTTTGAAAACGGTTGATCCAGCGCCAAAATTCAGATTTTACGGTGGCGATTTAATGCAAGCACAGGGCGGTACTTTGGTAAAGCATTATGCCGATATGGCTTTCATGGGTTTTTTGGAAGTCGCAATGAATTTGCGTACCATCTTGAAAAACCTTAAAAAATGCAAGGAAGACATTTTAGCGCATCGCCCTGATGTTTTGGTACTAATTGATTTTCCGGGTTTTAATTTAAAGGTAGCCAAATTTGCAAAAGAACAGGGGATTAAGGTTTATTATTACATTTCCCCCAAGGTTTGGGCGTGGAACCAAAAACGGGTGCTCAAAATAAAGAGAGATGTGGACCAGATGTTCTGTATTTTGCCGTTTGAGGTTGATTTTTACCACAAATGGGGGATGGAAGTGGATTATGTTGGCAATCCTTTATTGGATGCAAAAGAGGCTTTTACTGCGAACCCAAAATTCAGAGCAGAAAACAATTTATCGGATAAACCGATTATCGCTTTATTGCCCGGGAGCCGAAAACAGGAGCTAAATTATATTTTACCCGATATGCTGTCTGTGATTCCATCATTTCCTGCTTACCAGTTTGTCATTGCCGGAGCGCCTTCGTTTACAGCAGCTTTTTATCAGCAATATACCCAAGGCTTAAATATCCCAATTGTTTTCAATGCTACCTATGATTTGTTGAATGTAGCAGAAGCCGCATTGGTGGCATCGGGAACTGCAACACTTGAAACTGCATTATTTAAAGTTCCACAAGTGGTGCTTTATAAAGGCAACGCAATTTCTATTGGTATTGCCAGAATGTTAGTGAAAATTAGGTTTATTTCTTTGGTAAACTTAATTATGGATAGCAAAACCGTTACGGAACTTATTCAGGAAGAGTGTAATGTTACCATGATTTCTAAAGAATTAGGTGATATTTTGAGTACGCCAAAAAGAACGGCGATGCTAAATAATTACGAAATTTTAGCAGAAAAAATGGGCTCGGCTGGCGCATCAGAAAAAACAGCAAAATTGATTTACAAGTATTTAAAATTGTAGTCGTATTTGAAATTCGAGCAACATTTTGTTAAACCTGAAACTGGAGGCTATGATTTTTTGCTTACTTATTCAATAATGCTTCAGTAGCATAAATAAAAAATACAGTCATTATGGAAATATACCAACATCAACTCATTGAAACCTTACTGGTTTTATTGGGTTATATTGTAATTTATTACGTCAATAAAGGCTTTGTTAATAATTCTCTAAAGCAAACGCATGTACATCGTGGTAGACGAAAGATGATTATTAGGGCTGTACAGTTACTGTCTTTTATTGCGGCTATCGTTTTGTTGGCGGCAATTTGGGGAGTACAGCGAGAAGATGTTGCAGTTTTTATAGGCGCCATTTTAACAGCTTTGGGTATTGCTTTTTTTGCACAATGGTCGTTGCTTTCAAATGTTACTTCAAGCGTATTACTGTTTTTTAATCACCCAATGAAAATAGGTGATACCATAAAAATTTTAGATAAAGATTTTCCTTACGAAGGTGAAATATCTGACCTAACGTATTTTTTTATTCATATTAAAACGGCAGAGGGTGAGATAATTACCGTTCCAAACTCTCTTTTACTTCAAAAAGCGGTGTTAATTGTTGAGAAAGATGATCTTTAAAGCAAAGCCATTTATAAAAGCTTTAAGGCATAAGATATTTTACAGACAAAATTCCTATATATTTTTGCAAAGAAAAAGGCTAAACCTTATGATTTAGCCTTTCGCATTATACAATTAAATAATTATTTCCCTTTAAATCCAACTCTAGATTTTGGTTGTTTAAACTGAGGAGTACTTTTTTTGTTGATCTGTGGATCTCCAACACTACTCATTGCACATCTGAAGCCTATTTCGGCACTTGCTTCACCTTGGTCTAAGTATCTTCTTGTACCTGGGTTTAGCCAATATGCTCTATCATTCCATGAACCGCCTTTGTAAACTTTGGAACGGTCATTCACCAAAGTGATTTTTCCGTATAAATCTAAATTCTGCTCGTCTAAATATCCACGTTGATCTGCTTCAAAAGTTGGTTTTAAAGCCGGCATTTTCGTAGTGTCAATAGCATCTGGTGTACTAGGACTTGGCGTAGTTATATTCCCGTATTTGTTTGCATGATCGGCGTATGGATCTTTTTTTCCAGACTGTGCATCTACCTTAACAGGAGTGTTGCTTTTGCCTAAAGTTACAAGTTTACCGTTGGTATCGTACTCGTTATTTTTAAAGTCGTTACCTCTAAACGGGTTGAAATCTTCCACCTTATCAAAAGACCCTTTACGGTAAGTGTCAAAAACCCACTCGCTCACGTTTCCGGCCATGTTATACAATCCAAAGTCATTTGGCATATAAGCTCTTACCGAAGCTGTAATGTCGGCGCCATCATTTAAATGACCGGCAACCCCCATATTATCTCCTTCGCCTCTTTTAAAGTTGGCGTAGATTAAACCGCGGGTATTTTTGCTGGCAGATCTAATTCCTAAGCCATACCAAGGATAAATTTTATTGTTGTTGATAATGTTGTTGTCTGCCGTTCCAATTAATGCTAAAGCAGCATATTCCCATTCAGCTTCTGTTGGCAATCTATATCTACCGGGAGTAAATACACCGTCTTCAATTTTCGCAAAACGTTGCGGGGTAGCGCTTTTCCCTTTTGTAGCAGTTTGTGCGCCTGCAGCCGGATTTAGAACTTTTGGCGCACCTTTTCCTTTATCGTCATACTGTCCGTTTAAATAAACATCCAAGTTAAATGGATCTGTACTTACAGCTGCGGTTGTATTACCTTTTGCATTTCCTTTTCCGGTTGTTCCGCTTTTAGCAGCCGAGTAGGTTTTCCAATCACTCAATATGCCTTTATTTCTCAAGATATTTTCGTTAACTACGTTAGTTCTCCAATCGCAATAAGCAACGGCTTGCTCCCAAGTAACGCCAACTACCGGATAATCCTGGTAAGCCGGGTGTCTTAAGTAGTTGTTTACATAAGGCTCATTGTAAGCTAGTGGACTTCTCCAAACTAAGGTATCAGGCAATGCTTCGTAATACCATCTTGGGTCTTGTGGCACTTCGCGAATCCAGTTTAAGTATTCCAACCAGTCAACGTTTGCTACTTCGGTTTCATCCATGTAAAATGTAGCAACGGTAACGCGTCTTTTAGGTGCTGCGTAATCAAAGCCAATATCATCGATGCTAGAACCTCCCATTACAAAGGTACCGCCTTCAATGTGTACCAAGCCTGGTCCAGGAGTAGGTTTTACTTTGTTAGAAACTTGAAGCGACCCCGGTCTTTTTGCATTATATGCGGCCCCGGTTTTTTTGGAACTTCCGGCACTACCAGATTTTTTGCAAGAAGATATTACCATAGTTACGGCAATACATGTAGCAAGTACAGGTAAAATAATTTTTCTCATTGTGCTTTATTGTGTTTTCAAAGCTAAAAATAAAAATTATGATTAATCAAATACGATTAATATAAATTGTAAACTTAGTTACTAAGCTTTCAATAATTTTATATATTGAAACGGCTAAACGTAAGAATAGTTACAATAAAGATAAATAAAAATTTGGTTTTGAAAAGTACTGTATATAAGCAAATTACGATAATTTTTGTTTTTGTTATTTGTTTTTTTAAAGGTTACGGACAGAGCCAAACTGCACTTTACCGTTTAAACTGGCCCTCTGATAGCGTGTTTTTAGATGTAACTGCTACAAAAAGCACCACAGATTTTTTTCCCAGGTTCCGCCCGGAAATCTTCGGAGACTTGCCTTCGGTATATTTAAAAATCCCCGTAAATGCGCCTAATAATGTTGTTAAAATTTTATTGGATGAAACTTCAAATGCTATCATCGGAAAAAACAATGCAGCAACCAATAAAATCACTTCCGATTTACAGCTAAACTATTACAAATCAGTACAAAGCAAGCAAGTGTATTTATTAGTCAGTTTTTTGCCGATTTATAAAGATGCAAACGGAAACTTAAAAAAAGTAAACAGTTTTAAACTGCAGATTAATCCTGTAAAGCTTGCCTCGGCCACGGCTATGCCGGCAAAAGTTTATCAAGACAATTCTGTTTTAGCCAGTGGCAACTGGTATAAAATAGCCGTAAAAGATGAAGGTGTTTATAAAGTTGATTACAGCTACTTAAAAAAATTGGATATTGATGTTGATCAAATTAATCCGAGAAATATCAGGTTATACGGTAACGGAGGATTTATGTTGCCTCAACAAGATAATGCACCCAGAATTGATGATTTAAAAGAAAATGCAATTGAGGTTGTGGGTGAAACCGATGGTAAATTTGATACTGGTGATTATTTGATATTTTACAATCCGGGAAATACCAAATGGACACTAAATGCCCAACAAATCTTCGAGCATCAGCAAAATGTTTATGCCGATAGTTCTTATTATTTTATAAGTGTAGATAAAGGTGCAGGCAAACGTATAACACAGGCACCAAACGAGATCCAAACGCCAAATTACATTAGCAACAGTTTTGATGATTTTCAGCTATATGAACAAGATTTATACAGCTTAATTACCGCCAACATAAAATCGGGCAGAGAATGGTATGGAGATGATTTTGAGTTTAATAGTAGCCGTGATTTTGATTTTGACGTTGCCGGATTACGCTCTACAGCGCCTGTATTTGTAAAAACTAAAATGGCTATTAGGGCAAATGCAAGTTCAAATGCCAAAGTAACGCTCAATAACCAAAACCTGTATAATTTAACAGCAAATGGTTTGCCGTTAAACTTTGAGACGGATTATGCAGAACCCGCTCAACAATTGGGCAGTATTTCTGGTATAAGCGCCAACAACCTTAAAGTAAATATCAGCTATAATAAAATTAGTTCTACCTCAAACGCCTGGTTAGATTTTATTGAGGTCAACTGCAAAAGAGAGTATACAGCGTTTAAAGGCTATCTCCGCTTTCGCGATAAAAGCAGTATAGCGAACGGGAATATAGCACAATTTAATTTGGGAAACGTTTCTGCCAATGTTAAAGTTTGGGATGTAAGTGATTTTACGGAGTCGCAGGCCCAAAAACTGAACACCGTAAACGGAATCAGCAACTTTATTACCGGTACTTCAACCTTAAAAGAGTTTGTTGCTTTTGAACCATCGGCGTTAAAATTACCTGATATCATCGGAAAAATCCCAAATCAGGATTTACACGGTTTATCCGAGGCAGATTTTTTAATTGTTACGGCACCGCAATTTTTAAGTGAGGCAAACAGATTGGCGGAATTTAGGAAAAGCACCCAAGGTTTAAGCTACCACGTGGTTACTACGGATCAGGTTTATAACGAATTTTCATCCGGTAAAAGAGATGCCAGTGCCATCCGCGATTTTGTAAAAATGTTTTACGATAGGGCAGGCGCTAATCCTACTTTAATGCCAAAATATCTTTTGCTGTTTGGAAAAGGCTCTTTTGATAACAGAATGCTGAAGTTTAAAGAAAACAATTTTGTGGTTACCTATCAGTCCAGAAATTCATTATCGCCAACGGCCAGTTATACTTCTGATGATTATTTTGGTTTGTTGGACGATAATGAAGGCGAATTTCCTGAAGATTATAGCACCAATCCTGGTTTGTTGGATATTGCTATTGGACGTATCCCTGCAAAAACTTTAGAAGAAGCAAAAAACGTAGTCGATAAGTTAATAAATTATGATGGCTCTGTAAGTTTTGGCGATTGGCGCAACCAAGTTACCATTGTTGCAGATGATGAGGACAATAACCTGCACCTCAACCAGGCCGAAGCAAACGCCACGTTAATTACACAAAACAACAAGAATTTCAACATAGATAAAATATATTTTGACGCTTTTCAACAGGAAAGTGCTGCGGGCGGCACAACGTATCCGAAAGCAAAAGAAGCCATCAATCAAAAAATTAATGCCGGCACTTTGTTGATAAATTATACCGGACATGGCGGTGAAAGCGGTTGGGCGCAGGAACGGGTTTTAACTTTAACTGACATCAACTCGTGGCAAAACAAAGATAATTTGGCCATTATTTTTACGGCAACTTGTTCTTTCAGCCGTTGGGACGACCCCGAAACGGTTTCGGGCGGAGAGCTTTCTTTGCTTAGGAAAGATGGAGGCGTACCATCAATTTTCAGCACCACCCGAATTGTTTTTTCATCGTACAACTTCGATTTAAACCAAAGCTTTTTGAAAGCACTTTTTAATCCGGCAAACCAAAATAAGCGCATTACTTTCGGGCAGGTTTTTAAAGAAGCAAAAAACGATAACGTTGGCGGTTTAAACATCAATTCGAGGAATTTTACACTTTTAGGAGATCCAACGGCACTTTTTCCAATCCCGGTTAATGGCGTAAGCACCACCTCTTTGCCCGATACCTTAAAAGCAGGAGAAAAAGTAATGATTAAAGGCTTTGTTAACGGCGCAAACGGACAAATGCTTAATCAGTTCAACGGTGTAATTTATCCAACCGTTTACGATAAACCCACCGCTATTAGTACGTTGGGACAAGATATGGGTCTGAACGGTAGTTATGCGCAAAATTTTAACATCCAAAAAAATATAATATACAAAGGAAAAGCTACAGTAAACAACGGGGTTTTTAGTTTCGATTTTATTGTCCCTCGGGATATTAATTTAAAGGTCGGAACCGGAAAAATAAGCTATTATGCCAATAACCAAAATTTGGATGCCAAAGGTTTTAATACGGATGTTAAAATTGGTTCAATTGCAACCGATGAACTGAATGATAAAACCGGTCCATTAATCAACGTTTATTTGAACGATGAAAATTTTGTTTCGGGTGGCATTACAAATACCAACCCGGTTTTGGTGGTTAATTTAAACGATGAAAGCGGGATAAATACCACCGGTATAGGCATTGGACATGATATTGTAGCAACCTTGAGTTCCGCAAATATGAATGATAAAAGCATTATTTTAAATCAATATTATCAGTCTAACTTAGATTCGTACCAGGCGGGAAAGGTGAATTATCCCTTAGAGAAATTAGCGCCAGGTTTGTACACGCTAAAAGTAAAAGCTTGGGATGTTTTCAACAATTCAGCGGAACAGGTTATTAATTTTGAGGTTAAAGAAACCGAAAAACTCACTTTATCTCACGTTTTAAACTACCCAAATCCGTTTAATAACAGAACAAGTTTTCAGTTTGAACACAACTATCCGAACGAGGATTTAGAGGTCCAGATTAATATAAAAACCGTTACCGGACGCTTAATAAAAACTATTAATCAAAGCATTTATACCACCGGAAACAGAGTTAACAATATATTCTGGGATGCAAAAGACGATTTCGGAGAAAAAGTTGCTAGGGGCATATACGTTTATGAACTAAAAGTACGTTCTACAAGCAACGGTTTTGTAGCCAAAAAAACCGAAAAGTTGCTAATACTTTGACCTAAACATTTATATTTCACATAATAATTATAGTTTTACGATATGAAGATAAAGCTTTACGCATATTTGGCTGCGCTCGCTTGCAGTACAACTTTATATAATAATAATGCGCTTGCACAAGACAATTCCACAACAGACGGAAGGCAAGGAAATACAATTACCACAGCTGTTCCTTTTTTATTGATTACACCCGATGCCAGGTCAGGAGCGATGGGCGATGTAGGCGTAGCAATTTCGCCGGATGCTAATGCAACACACTCAAATCCGGCTAAATTAGCTTTTGTTAAAGATCCTTATGGTTTTGGTTTATCATACAGCCCGTGGTTACAAAAATTAGTGCCGGATATTAATTTAGCGTACTTAAATGGCTTTTATAGGCTAGATGATAGAAATACTATTGGCGGTTCGTTACGCTATTTTTCTTTAGGAAATATTCAGTTCGTAGATGTTAACCAGATAGAAACAGGTTCGGCTAACCCTAATGAATTGGCAATTGATGTTTCTTTTGCCCGTAGCTTTGGCGAAAATTTTTCGTTGGGTACCGCGTTAAGATTTATAAATTCTGACTTAACAAACGGTCAAACGTTTACCGATCAAGAAACCCAGCCGGGAACCGCAGTAGCCGCGGATATTTCTGCATTTTATACCAAAGGTGCAACCTTATTTAGTAAAAACGCAACAATTTCGGCTGGACTGGATATCTCGAACATTGGAACCAAGATGAGCTATACCGATGGCGGACCAAAGTACTTCTTACCAACCAATATGCGTTTAGGCGGTTCGGCAACCGTACATGCCGATGATTATAACGATTTTTCTTTTTCGTTGGATTTAAATAAGCTTTTAGTTCCAAGCAATTCTACTTCTGATCCAAACCAGTCTGTTCCGTCTGGAATTTTTGGTTCATTTACCGATGCACCGGGTGGTGGCAAAGAAGAATTACAGGAAGTAAGTATTGCCACAGGAGCAGAATATTGGTACAACCACCAATTTGCAATTAGAGCAGGTTATTTTTATGAAAACCCTAATAAAGGAAACCGCCAGTACTTAACTTTAGGTTTAGGCTTGCGCTATAATATTGTTGATCTGGATTTTTCTTATTTGTTAGCCAATCAACAAAAATCGCCTTTAGCAAACACGTTAAGATTCTCATTGCTGTTTAATTTTGCGGCACCTACTGCCACCGGTAGCAGTATTCCCGGACGATAATAATGAAGATTAAAGTAGGATTTGGGTTTGATGTTCACCAATTACGAGAAGGACATCCGTTTATTTTAGGAGGAGTACTTTTGCAGCATTATAAAGGTGCTTTTGGCCATTCAGATGCTGATGTTTTGGTCCACGCTGTTTGTGATGCACTTTTAGGAGCCGCAAATATGCGAGACATTGGCCATCACTTTAAAAATACCGATGATCGGTGGAAAGGCATCAGTAGTTTATTGCTGCTTAAAGAATGTACCAAAATGCTCAAAGAGGCAGGTTATAGTATCAATAATATTGATGCGATGCTTTGTATAGAAGCACCGAAAATTAATCCGCATGTGCCGGCAATGAAAAAGCATCTCGCATTGGCCATGTCAATTGATGAAGACGATATTTCTATAAAAGCCACTACTAACGAAACTATGGGTTTTATAGGCCGGGAAGAAGGAGTTGTTGCCTACGCTGTTTGTTTGATACAGAAGTAATTTTTAGGTTTTAGATTGTCAGTTGGTTTAGGTTGTTAAATAGCCAGCGCAGGTTTCTCTGGGAGAGAACCTGCTTGGCAATGTTCTTCTTTTTACAAAACTTTCGCATCACGTTCCTGAGCAGAAATCTTTAACATACTCAATTCCACGCCAGCATCAGCAAAAGCTTTTTTTGCTTGATCATGGTCAATTTTGATATAGCCAAAAGTATCGTAATGCATAGCAATGATATTTTTGCATTTGATAAAATCGCAGGCGATTATGGCATCTGAAATTCCCATCGTAAAATTATCGCCGATGGGTAAAAAGGCATAATCAATATTAAACAGTTCGCCGGTTAATTTCATGTCTTGCGTTAAAGCGGTATCGCCAGCGTAATAAAGCGTTTTTCCGCCGGTCTGGATCATAAAACCTGCCGCAGTTCCTCCGTAAGTTCCGTCAGGTAATGAATTTGAATGCGCTGCAAACATCATTTTTACTTTCCCGAAGTCAAATTTCCAGCTTCCGCCCAAATTCATCGGATGACCGTTATCAACACCTTGCTTTTTTAACCATTCAATAATTTCGAACGAGCTTATCACTTTTGCGTTTGTCCGTTTAGCTATCGAAACCAAATCGGCAACATGATCTTCGTGGCCGTGGCTTACTAAAATAAAATCACATTCAATTTGACCTGCGTCAATATCTTTTGCCAATTCATTAGGTGTAATAAATGGATCAAACAGAATCTTTGTTCCATCAACTTCTAATAAAAAACAAGACTGACCAAAATAATTTAACTTCATCATCGTATTTATTTTTTTCCGAAAAGGTTTGCCAAGCCGCCCATTCCGCCCAGCATTTGATTTGTCATAGCCGCCATTTCTGCCTGCGATACATTTTCTGCCTGCGCCAAAACCTTGTTAATTGCAACTACCAAAACATCTTCTAAAGCTTCAACACCGTTTTCCTTCAAAAAGTTTTCATCAATGCTAATACTTTTTATGGTTTTTCCAGCACTGGCGGTCACCTTTATAGCACCACCTTCGGCTTGCTCATTTAATGTAATAGTTTCTAATCGCTTTTTTACTTCTTCAGCTTTTTGCTGTGCTTCGAATATTTTATCAAACATTTTAAAGGTATTTTAATGATAGGCAAAACTCGCTTATGTTTTCGGTAATTAAAAATCATATTCGAGATTGCCTGTAAAACAATGATTTCTGTGATTTGATGTCAAATTTTGCACCAAAAAGATATTATTGGCATAGCTCTTGTAAATAGCCCATTAAATTAATAAGATTATGAAAAAAATCACTTTCAGAGGGGTAATCGCAGTAGCTGCGATAACCTTAATAAATTTTACCAGTGCTTTTGCACAAAATCCTGAAAACGGACACGCTACCAGGCTAAGCGTGGCTTTAGGAGTTGGCGTTCCAACAAAATCAAATGTAGCTGATGTAATTATTGCTCCAGATTTAAGATTACAACATGATTTAGGAGAGCGTACATCTTTAACGTTAACAACTGGTTATTATGGTTTTGTTGGAAAACCTGAAATTGCTGGAACTAAAGTAGGGTCAGATTTAATTCCATTAAAAGCAGGTGCTAAATTCTTTTTTGGAGATACCTACTATGTACAGCCCGAGGTTGGTGTAGCTTTCTCAACTAAAAGTGACTATGGAACGCCATTTGTTTGGGCGCCAAGTATTGGTTATGCAAACAACAAATGGGATATCGCTTTACGTTATGAAGGATTTGAGTATGACGCAGGAAGCAACGGTATGGTTGCAGTAAGGTTAGCTTACGCATTCAGAAGACCAGGGAAATAATTTTTCATCTACCTATGAAAAGTACGAAAGCCGCTTTTTTAAGCGGCTTTCTTTGTTTAAAAAACTTCCTGAAAATAATTTACAATTAAGGTTTTAATCAGCATTTCCTGCTCTAACAAATTATATGCTGGTATAGGTTTTACCTTTTTCCAATGTGGCCAACCATCCTGATCCATGCCTTCCAATTCGTAAAAACCCAATTCAGAGAATAAGCGGCAGTTTGCAATGTGCATTAACTCTTCTTTTTGGCGTTTACTGAATTTTTGTGGGCCTTTACCTAATTCCTGTACACCTATTAAAAATAAAATTACTTTAATGTCTGGAATTTCATTGTCAAAATCATCAGCTAATTTTTGTTGAAGTTCTTTAAACTTTTTGTTCACTTCTGATGGTTTCATGCAAACAAAGATAGCTTTACAATCAAGAATTTTATCGGTCTTATTGCGAAAGAGTCTCATATGAATGTTAATTTTAAGAATCGAAAATATTTATAGCTTTGTACTGAATGTTGAAACAATACCTTAGGGCGTTACTATTTTATGTTGTAGCATTTTCTATATTGAGTGCTGCGGTGCCTTTGCATAGCATTGTTCATGAGCATTATTTTGTCCACAAGGATGCATGTGGAATAGGTTGCAAGAAACATTTAAAAAGCTACACAAAGCCTTGCTGTACTACTTCAGATGCAGTTTTTATTGGCGAACTACCAATAAAGCCATTTACATTTACCTTAAACCAATCCGCTACCAAAATAGAAAGTGTTTATCATACAGATAATTACTTCCAGTTTTTCCACCGTACCCGTAATAAAGCACCACCTGTGCTTTCCTAAATTTAGTATTTGCAATTACATAGAATTTATTAACACAGGTTTTTAGCTCTCAGCTTTGTGCATTTTGCTTTTAGCCTTTATATAACATTTTTACAATGAACCGTATTTTATACAGTCTTGTGCTACTATTATGCACAAGCAATATTTTTGCTGCTGATATTGTTTTCAGCGGAAGCGTAGTTGATGCGCAAACAAAGCAGGCTTTGCCCGGTGCAAGTATTACTATTCAAGATTTAAAAGTAAGTACTCTTACGGATGCTGATGGGAAGTTTAAATTCAACAGAATTCCAGAAGCCGGAAAATTTTTAGTGCAAGTTTCTTATTTAGGTTATAAGTATCTTAATAAAACCATTAACTTTTCAACTACTTCATCTTTTGTTTTTGAGCTGGAACAAAGCCGGATTGAAGCAAATGAAGTGGTTGTTACCGGAACCGTAACCGGTGCTGATAATAAAAAAAACAGCACATCTGTGGGCGTATTGTCCCACGATGAAATGCTGAACAGACCGTCGACCAATTTAATTGACGCAGTTTCTAATATTGCTGGCGTTACACAAATTTCAACCGGGCAGGCAATTTCAAAACCGGTAATCAGAGGGCTTTCTTATAACCGCATAGTGACTATAAACGACGGAATAAAGCAACAGGGACAACAATGGGGCGACGAACATGGCGTTGAAATTGACCAATTTTCTGCCGATAGGGTGGAGGTTTTAAGGGGCGCCGCAAGTTTGCTTTACGGCGCTGATGCTTTAGGTGGTGTAATTAATATTTTGGAACCTTTAACCGTTTCTGATGGCGTAATAAAGGGCGAGGTTTTAAGTAATTATTCCACAAACGGAGGTTTAACCAGCAATTCGGCCATGCTTACCGGAAATACAAACGGTTTTGTTTGGCGAGGAAGAGCGACTTACAAAAACGCTTATTCTTTTAAAACGCCCGACTATTATTTTCCAAATTCTGGTTATAACGAAACTTCGTTAAATGGTATGTTAGGGCTTAATAAATCTTGGGGTTATAGCCATATCAGTGTTTCTTCTTTCAAAAATAACATTGGTTTTTACGAGCCGGCCTTGGATGCAGACGGAAATTTTGTTGATGAAGATGGCAACACTTTTAGCAAAAGCGATTTAAAATCGAGAGATTTAGCTTTCCCTAATCAGCAGATTTCACATTTTAAAATCGCATCAAACAGTAATATTTTAATGGATAAAGGAAGCCTAAAATTGGATTTAGGGTATCAAAATAACATCCGTAAAGAATTTGAAAGTGCTGATCCTTCGTTATTTTTTGATTTAAATAGCTACAGTTTAGATGCAAAATATATTCAAACAGCAACAAAAAATGACTGGCAACCCGTTATAGGCTTAAGCGCCGATTATCAAAATAGCTTAAATAAAGGCGAAGAGTTTTTAGTTCCCGATTATAACAACTGGGGTTTGGGCTTGTTTTATTATGTGAAAAAAGATTTCGCCCAATCCAGCTTTAATTTTGGTTTGCGTTATGATTATCGCAAAAATACCGGTAAAGAACTATTTGATGAAGGTGTAGAGCAGTTCTCGGCTTTTAAAACAGATTTTTCTAACCTGAGCGGTGCGGTTGGTTACACACATCAGCTCAGTGATAAGCTGAATTTCAAGGCCAATTTAAGCTCCGGATTTAGAGCGCCAAACCCGGCGGAACAGTCATCAAACGGCGTTCACGAAGGTACATTCCGTTACGAATTGGGCAACAGCGATTTAAAATCAGAAAAAAGCTACCAAGCAGATTTAAGCTTGCAGTATAGTGTTTCTAATTTTGATTTCAGCCTGAGTATTTATAATAATTACATGAAAGATTATGTTTATTTAGGGCAGAACAGTGGCGAAACAATTTCTGTTGAGGATGAAGATGGGAATTCTCGCGTTCTCCCGTTATTTAGGTATCAACAAGATGATGCTAATTTTTACGGTTCGGATGCGAGCTTTATTTTTCACCCTTTTGATTTTCTGCATTTCGAAAATACTTTCAGCTATGTACACGCTCAAAATTTAGGTTTGAAGGAAGCTGTTCCTTTTATTCCGGCAACGAGTTTAAAAAACGAAATCCAAGTAGAGCCAAATATAAAAGGTTTACAGCGTAGCTATTTTTCTGTAGGGATTGAGAGTAATTTTGTACAAAACCGTATAGCAAGTTTTGAAACCAGAACATCGGGCTATACCATATTGCAAGCAGGTATCGGTACACAAATTTCTATCGGGAAACAGCAAATAAGGCTAAACGTATCCGGTAATAATTTATTAGATAAACGTTATTACAATCATTTAAGCCGTTATAAACCTGGCAGGTTGGATGAAGCCGATCCTAATTTTGGAATATACAATCCCGGAAGAAACATCACTTTTGGTTTATACGTACCATTAAATATTAAATAGCATTGTTTGTCATTAAACAATCGTTTTTTGGTTTGACGGCTTAAAATGACTGCTTAAGATAAATTATTTGATAATTTTAGCCAGATAATGTAAATTATCGTTTTATTAATAGCTCAACCTCGGTTGAGCTATTTTTTCAGAATAAGGTTATGAAAGAAACTGACGACAACATTTTGGTAATAGATATTGGTGGCTCCAATGTAAAAGCAACCATTTTAAATACAAAGGGCGAAGTAATACAGGATTACCAAAAAATGGCAACTCCCGAAAAGGCTGATCCGAAAAGCATAGTAGCCACTATAAAAACCTTAACTAAAAAATTCCCACGTTATGATAAAATTGCGGTAGGCTTTCCTGGTTTTGTTAAACAGGGCGTTGTTTTTACGGCTCCAAATCTGGATAGCAAAGCATTTAAAAAATTTGATCTGAGTAAAACCCTCGCAATTGAATTTAAAAGGCCAGTACGCTTGGTTAACGATGCGGATTTACAAGGTTTCGCTTTAATTAAAGGTAAAGGGTTAGAAATGGTAATTACCTTAGGTACCGGTTTTGGCACTGCTTTGTTTATGGATGGTAACCTTTTACCACACTTGGAACTAGCGCATTTGCCCGTTAGAAAAGGGCAGGATTATGATGACTTTATTGGTGATGCTGCTTTAAAAAAAGACGGCGAAAAAAAGTGGAACAAAAAACTGAAAGAGGTTTTAAACACTTTTAAAACGGTTGTAAACTACGATAGACTTTACCTAAGCGGAGGAAATACCAGATATATTAATTTTAAGCTGGATGATAATATTTCTATTGAAAATAACCGCGATGGAATTAAAGGAGGCGTTGTTTTATGGAAAGTAACAGATAATTACAGCGTTAAAACGGTAAATCCCTAAATGCTTTGCGTAGATTTTTTAAATTAAAACACACAATCAATTGAAACAATTGATACTTTTGAACCTACAACAAGCAATTAAAAATATATGAGTTCCAAAAATCATATAAAAAAGCAATTTATAGTAAGCGCAACCTTGGTTAAATACAAGCTAAAGGTGCTTTAGCATTAAATTTAATTGCTACAACCTCAGAACCCAACCATTTTAACAGCAATATAAATCGTTAAAACAAACTCAACAATTTAAATGAAATCTAACATTAAAACCAAGCCAACAATATTTATGATTTTTGGCGGTACGGGCGATCTTGCAGAAAGAAAACTGATTCCTGCTTTGTACAATCTATTTTTAGAAGGTTACATGCCAAAGGAATTTGCAATTATCGGTTTAGGTCGTACCGAGTACAATAATGAAAGCTTTATAAAAAATTTATTGGGCGGCGTAAACAAGTTTTCTAGAAGCGGAAAAGCTGAAAAAGAGAAATGGGCCGAGTTTTCAAACCGGATTAGCTATTTAAGAACCGACGTAAACAACGAAGGCGATTATAAAAAAATGGATGAAATTATCCAGAAATATGAAGCAGAATGGTCTGAGTTGCCTGTTGTAATACATTATTTGGCTGTTGCACCTAATTTTTTTCCAATTATTGCCAGCAATTTGGCTAAGCTAACATCTGCATCGGATGTTGACCGTACCCGGATTGTTATTGAAAAACCTTTTGGCAGAGATTTAGAAACAGCTAAGGAACTTAACAACCTTTTAAAAGGTATTTTTGCCGAAAACCAGATTTACAGGATAGACCATTACCTAGGCAAAGAAACCGTTCAAAATATGTTGGCTTTCAGATTTGCCAACGCTTTGTTTGAACCAATTTGGAATCGTAATTTTATTGAACACGTACAGATTTCTGTAACCGAAGATATTGGTGTTGAAGACCGTGGAGGTTATTACGATGGCTCAGGCGCTTTAAGAGACATGGTGCAAAACCATATCTTGCAAGTGCTTTGCTTAGTTGCCATGGAGCCACCGGTTAATTTTGATGCGGAAGAAATCCGTAACAGAAAAGTGGATGTTTTAAGAGCCATGCGCCCTTTTGGTCCGGATGAAATTAGGTTCAACACCGTTCGCGGGCAATACGGCGAAGGTTGGGTTAAAGGCGAAAAAGTAGAAGGTTACCGTCAGGAAGAAGGCGTTAACAAAGATTCAAACACCGAAACTTTTGCGGCATTAAAATTCTTTATCGATAACTGGAGATGGCAGAACGTTCCGTTTTATGTGCGTACCGGCAAAAGAATGCACCAAAAATCGTCCATTATCAGCATCCAGTTTAAAGATGTTCCGCATTTAATTTTCCCTAACCAATCTTCAGAAAGTTGGCAACAAAATAGGCTAATCATCAGTATTCAGCCCGAAATGAGCATCCGTTTGCAGGTGCAGGCAAAAAGACCAGGCTTAGATATGACTTTAAACCCGGTTGACATGGTTTTCAACTACGACGGAACCTACGAGACCGATACGCCAGAAGCTTATGAAACTTTATTGTTGGATGCCATGAAAGGCGACCAAACTTTATTTATGCGTGGCGATCAAGTAGAAACGGCTTGGGATTTGATAATGCCTGTATTAGAAAGCTGGGAGTCTAAGAAAAGTATCAGTTTCCCTAATTACTCGGCAGATAGTTGGGGACCAGAAACCGCTGAGGCTTTAATTGCCAAAGACGGCTTCCACTGGTTTACCCTGCCCATGAAAAAAGGAGACAAGAATGAGTTTAAACGTTTTTAAAGAAAGTAGCGAGGCAATTGAAGCTTTAGCCGAACTTTTTATAAAGGATGCCAAGCTGGCTATCGCTAAAAACGATAGATTTTCCGTGGCATTATCAGGCGGAAGCTCGCCTAAAAAGCTTTATGAACTACTGGCCTCAAAATATAGAAACGAGCTTGACTGGAAAAAAGTTTATTTTTTCTTCGGTGATGAACGCTATGTAGCGCACAACCACCCAGATAGTAATTATCTGATGGCGAAAAATGCGATGTTAGATAGTCTTCAAATTGCTGATAAGCAAGTTTTTAAAGTTGATACTGGTTTGGATCCGGCAAGTGCTGCACTTGACTATCAACGATGTATCTGCGGTTTTTTTAATGATGCGCCAGTTTTCGACCTAATACTTTTAGGTTTAGGCGACGACGCACATACCGCTTCTATATTCCCCGGTACAGAACTGGTTTGGATTGATGAAGAACAAGTCAAAGAAGTTTATCTAAAAGATAAAGAGGTTTACCGGATAAGTTTTACCGCACCTTTAATTAACGATGCAAAACATGTCGCCTTTTTAACTTTTGGCGCAAACAAAGCCGATGCCATTAAAGCAGTTTTAGAAGGAGAACACGATGTGGCTAAATATCCGGCACAGTTAATAAAACCTGTTAATGGCAGGTTAGATTGGTTTGTTGACGAAACTGCGGTAAGTAAGTTAACTCGATAAGTAACGATACAGATTATTAAAACCTCATTTTAGATGAGGTTTTTTTGTTTTATATAACTGTTGTATATGAAATATTAATGATCTGTTTTTAACAAAATCCGAAATCGGAATTAAATTATGGGTATTTTGCAAACCATTATTTTAAACCTGCTTATAAGCCCGTATGTACAAGTATCTACTTGCAACTTTTTGCTTTGTATTTTTTTGTTTAAAACTGGTAAAAGGGCAACCGCAAAATTATAACTTCTCTCATATAAACATTAATAACGGCCTGTCTCATAACCAGGTGAATACCATTTATAAAGATAGTGAGGGCTTTATGTGGTTCGGCACTTTATCTGGGCTTAACCGTTATGACGGTTACGATTTCAAGATTTTTAAGCACAACCCGCAAGACACCAGCAGTTTGGTGGATGATTACATCAGCAATATTTTTGAAGGTCCAAAAAAGAAATTATGGATAGTTACCCGTAACGGCGTAAATATTTACGACCCGCTAAACGATAAAGTTCTACGAAATATTAATCCTTACCTCAGGGATTTTGGGCTGCCGATAGATGACGAACTGCTAGATATACAAGCTACTAACGGGGCATTTTGGTTTTTGTTCAAAAGTGCGGGGCTTTTTCGTTTTAATGCTATTACCAGAGCCACAACATTTTTTAATTTTGGAAAAGGGATAAAACCAACTGCAATCGCTTGTTTTGGGCTTAATAACATTTGGGTAATTATGCCCAGCGGAAAGGCGGTTTTGCTAAATCACGGGAAACTAATTGCTTCAAAATTACTTTTTACTGCCTTTTACACACAAGGGAATGTATCAAGTGCTGCTTTCGCAGATAAAGACGGTGACCTTTACCTTTATTCAACAGCGCAATATAAAGGCGTTTATCTGTATCGGCGAAAGCACAAAAAAGTACTTCATCTAAGTACCAATAATCCAACTTTAAGGTTAAACACAAATTTGGTACGCGGCATTGTACAGGCAAATAACGGCCTGTTATGGATAGCAACCGACCACGGCGGTGTTAATATTTACAATAAAAATAAGGAAGAAATCAACTTCATTGTAAATAAGGATTACGATGCCGGGAGTATTAGCCAAAACTCTATAAACAGCATTTATAAAGATGCAAACGGTTTTATATGGCTGGGCACTTTTAAAAAGGGAATTAGCTATTACCACCCAGATATCAATAAATTTAAAACCTACACACACCAGCCGTCAAACCCTAAAAGCTTGCCTTATTCTGATGTAAATACATTTGCCGAAGACAAAGACGGAAATATTTGGATAGGCACAAACGGCGGAGGGTTAATGTATTGGAACCGAAAGGATAATACTTTTAAAACGTATAAGCACACGGCTAATGGTAACAGTTTGAGCAATAACGTTGTGGTGAGCCTTTGTATGGATCACAATAATAATTTATGGATTGGTACTTATTACGGCGGACTTGATTTTTATGATGGAAAAACTTTTAGGCACTTTAAGCCAGGAAGTAGCGGATTAACGGATGATCGTATTTTTTCTATTAAGGAGGGCAGTGATTACAACATACTGATAGGCACTTTAAACGGGGGGTTAAATATTTACAACCCAGTCAACGGAAAATTTGAAAGCTTTAATTCTGCAGGTGGATATACCAATTCCGACTATGTTTCCAGTATCGTTGAAAACCCAAATAAAACGTTTTGGATAGGTACGTCTGGCGGTATAAGTGTTTTGCGGAAAACGCCAGAGGGAATAAAGGAAACTAAATCTTTAACACTAACAAACGGAAGCGGGCTTAGCAATAACAACATCAATTGTTTAATTGCTGATGCAAACCAAAATATTTGGATAGGTACGCGGGAAGGATTAAATGTTTATAACAGTTTAACTAAAAAAATAACGGTTTATCGGCGAGAAGATGGATTGCCAGATAACAATATCCAAGCAATAAAACTGGATGATGAAAACAACATATGGGTTTCCACTTCTAGAGGGATAAGTAAAGTGAGTTTAGCCAACGGAAATATCAGTAAAGCAGTTTTTACCAATTACGACGAGCTTGATGGACTCCAAGGATTAGAATTTAACTTAAATTCGGCGTTCTTTACCAGCAGAAAAGAAGTCATTTTTGGTGGTGCAAACGGTTTTAATATTTTTAAACCTAATTCGATTATTGCCAATAACAACCAAATAAATTTGGCATTTACCGATTTACAGGTGTTAAACAATAGTGTAAAGCCATCTATGGATGATGATGCCATACTCGCCAAATCTATAAATCAGGCTCAACAAATAAAGCTTCATCATGATGAAAATGTGTTTAGTATTTTATTTGCGGGCTTCAACTATTTTAATCCAGAAAAGGTGCAATATGCTTACCAGTTAGAAGGATTTGACAAGCATTGGATAAATACAAGTAACAATAGCCGTAAAGTTACGTATACCAATTTGGATGCTGGTGAATACACTTTTAAAGTAAAAGCTACCACAACCAGGCTTTATGAAAACAGCAATATTAAAGCAATTAAAATTATAATACTTCCGCCGTTTTATGAAACTCCGCTAGCTTATGTTTTTTATATCATTGCCGTGTTATCATTACTTTTTTACATTAGACAAAGAGGAATTGATAAACTGCGGAAAGAATTTGAGCTACAACAGGAACGCAAAGAAGCACAACGAATACATGACGTGGATTTAATGAAAATAAAATTCTTCACCAACGTAAGTCACGAATTTCGTACGCCACTTTCGCTGATTTTAGCTCCGGTGGATAAGTTTTTAAAAAATTCGCCCGATGGCGATGAGAGACAGCAGTACGAATTGATCCGAAGGAATGCCCGCCGTTTGTTAAACTTGGTAAACCAACTGATGGATTTTAGAAAGATGGAGGTAAAAGAATTGCGCATCAATCCCAAAAAAGGAAATGTGGTTGATTTTATAAAGGAACTTTCTTTCTCCTTTACAGATATCGCCGAAAAGAAACACATCAACTTTCAGTTTGAATCAGAGATTGATAATCTTATTACGCTTTATGACGAAGAAAAGCTGGAGCGGATTATGTTTAACCTGCTTTCAAACGCATTTAAATTTACGTATGAAAATGGTTTTGTAAGCGTTCATTTAAGCATCAATAGGGAAGCAGAAACAGATTATTTAAATATTAAGGTTATAGATAATGGGATAGGCATCCCTAAAGAAAACCAAGAAGCTATTTTTGAAAATTTTTTCCAAAACGAAACACCATCTGATATGATGAACCAAGGCAGCGGAATAGGTTTATCAATTACCAAAGAGTTCGTAAAACTTCACGGAGGAAGAATAAGAGTGGAAAGCGAAGAAGATGTTGGCAGTTGTTTTTTAGTGGAACTTCCGGTTAAAGTATTAAATGTTGAACAGCGTAACGTTAGCCAAACTAAAACCATAACAGGTAAAAAAGAAATCGCAACGGCAGATGAATTAATATCCGGTTTACACAAAAAGCCACTGGTTCTTTTGGTAGAAGACAACGAGGATTTTAGATTTTACCTCAAAGAAAACTTAGGGGCTCATTTCCGTATTTCTGAAGCTGGAGACGGGCAAGAAGGTTGGCAAAAAGTATTGAGTTTACAGCCGCAATTGGTGGTAAGTGATATCAGTATGCCACGTTTCTCGGGGATTGAGCTATGTAAAAAAATAAAAGACGACGAACGTACCAAGCATATTCCAGTTGTATTATTAACTGCGCAAACTACAGAAGAACAACACCTTATTGGTTTAGATACCGGTGCAAGTGATTATATGACAAAACCTTTCAGTTTTGAAATCTTACTATCGAAACTGAAAAATATATTGCAACAACAACAAAGTTATATAAGCACCTATAAAAAACAAGTTGATGTAATTACAACCCCTGAAGAAGTAGAATCTGCGGAAGAAAAATTGGTGCGCAATGCACTGAAAATTGTGGAAGAAAATATTTTAAACCCTAATTTTTCCGTGGAAGAACTCAGTCGCGAATTAAACATGAGTAGGGTAGCGCTTTACAAAAAGCTGTTGGCATTTACGGGGCAAAGTCCCGTTTCATTTATCCGGTCTATCCGACTTAAAAAAGCAGTCAATTTAATAGAAGATACTGATCTTTCGCTATCAGAAATTGCCTACCGCGTAGGATTTAGCAACCCAAAATATTTTACCAAGTCCTTCAAACAAGAATTCGGTATTACCCCATCCGAGTGGCAAAGAATGTCAAATATATAGATTTTTCATATCTAACATATTGATTATGTGTTGTTTGTTCCCGTTAACAAAAGTGCACCTATCTGTTAACAAAAGTGTACCCTGTCCTAAAACCGTAACGTCTAACTTTATAATTGTTGCTACGGCATCTTATGCCTGCATATTTACAAACCAATTTTACTAAACCTAATGTCCAAGTATTTTAATCTACGGAAGTACTCTTTTTTGCTTAGCGCTACCCTGTTTTTTGCTTTTGCAGCTAATGCACAAACTAATTATAAAAAGATAGCCAATGGCGTTCAAGTGGCTGTTAACGGCCAAACGAAACAAAGCCAAATTGTAAATGTACAATTTGTAACAAGTAATATAGCACACGTATCTGCCTCCGTAGAAAATAGTAATGTGCCAGAAGCCGGAATCGGGATTTCTTTCAAAGGCAACGCTGTCAATTTCACTGAAAAAGCTACGGCAGATACACTTGTATTACAAAGCGAAAGCCTTATTGTTAAGGTTTCCCTTAAAAATGGCGACGTTTGTTTTTTCGATACAAACGGAAAAAGGTTACTTAGAGAACTTACTGCTGGAAGAAATTTCACTCGTAATATGTACGATGGCAAGCCCACGTATTCAGTTAAACAATACTTTGCATCGGAACCTAAAGAGGCATATTATGGTTTAGGACAACACCAACAAGGCTTTGTAAACTACAAAGGAAGGCAGGTGGAACTTTTGCAAACCAATACAGAAGTTGCAATTCCTTTTCTTTATTCGAATCAAAATTACGGCATTTTATGGGATAACGCTTCCATTACCTACGCTGGTGATATCAGAAAACCGCTTGAATTAAATGCATTAAAATTGGTTTCAGATAAAGGTGAACAGGGTTGGTTGAGCAATAAATATGCGCTAATAAATAGACCAGAAAATATATTGTTTGCAAAGCCACAATCTGTTATCAACGTTTCGTTTTTGGAGGATCAGCATTTATTGCCCAAAGAAATTCCTTTGGAAAAGAGTGTAGCCATTTGGAGTGGGAGTATTGGGAGTGGCGTAACCGGACGGCACCAAATGGTGGTTAAATACGGGGGCTACTTAAAAATATGGTTCAATAATAAGCTTATCGCTGATACTTGGCGCAAAGCTTGGAATCCGTTGACTTCTGTTTATGATTTGGAAATGGAAGCGGGCAAAACTTATCCATTTAAAATTGAATGGAAGCCAGACGGTGGCGAATCTTATTTAGATGTTAAAACCATTATTCCCGATGATTTTGCACAACAACAAAGTTTTGCTTTTAATTCAGAGGCGGGTGACGCAATTAGCTATTATTTTATTGCCGGTAATAACTCCGATCAGGTGATTGCCGGTTACCGTACACTTACCGGAAAAGCCACTATGCTGCCTAAATGGGCAATGGGTTTGTGGCAAAGTCGCGAGCGTTATAAAACCCAGCAGGAAATTGTTGATGTGGTAAAAGAATACCGTAAAAGAAATATTCCCTTAGATAACATTGTGCAGGATTGGTCTTTTTGGAAAGAAAACGATTGGGGAAGTCAGGATTTTGATAAAAGCCGGTTTCCTGATGCAGATCAGATGATTAAAGACATTCATCAAATGAATGCCAACTTTATGATTTCTGTTTGGCCAAAGTTTTACGAAGGCATCCCCATATTTAACGATTTCTACAAAAAAGGCTTCATTTATAAAAGAAACATCGCCGACCAACGTAAAGACTGGATCGGGAAAGGTTATACTTCCTCTTTTTACGATGCTTTTAATCCCGATGCCCGCAAAGCATTTTGGAATTTGATTGATGAAAAACTTTACAAGAAAGGCGTGGACGCATGGTGGTTAGATGCTACCGAGCCAGATGTACACTCTAATTTAAGTACTGCCATGCGTAAACAATTAATTACGCCTAACTTTTTAGGTTCTTCACAAAAATACTTTAACGCGTTTCCCTTATTTAACGCAACGGGGGTTTATGAAGGGCAAAGGAAAGAAAATCCCGATAAACGGGTTTTCATCTTAACCCGATCTGCTTTTACAGGTTTACAAAGCCGAGCCTCTGTAACTTGGAGTGGCGATATTGGTTCTCGGTGGGAGGATATGAAAAACCAGATTGGTGCAGGGATAAACTTCTCCTTATCAGGTTTGCCGTATTGGACAATGGACATCGGCGGTTTTGTGGTGGAACAGCGTTTTGAAAAACCAAATGCTGCGAATTTAGAAGAATGGCGTGAGCAAATGAGCCGCTGGTTTCAGTTTGGGGTATTTACACCCATTGTGCGCTTACACGGTCAGTTTCCGTATCGTGAAATATATAACGTAGCTCCAGAAAGCCATCTGGCTTATAAATCCATGGTTTACTATGATAAATTACGCTATCGCTTAATGCCCTACATCTACAGTTTAAATGGAAAAACCTACCAAAATGATTATACCATAATGCGTGGTTTAGCAATGGATTTTGGGAATGATGAGAAAGTGCTAAACATTAACGATCAGTATATGTTTGGCTCCTCCTTATTGGTTAATCCGGTTTCTCAATATCAGCAAAAAACAAGGGATGTTTACTTGCCGAAAGGGCAAGGATGGTTTGATTTTTATACTGGCGAATATTTCGAAGGAGGTCAAACCATAGCTGCAAACGCACCTTACGAAAGAATGCCTGTTTTTGTAAAAGAAGGCGCTATTATACCAATTGGACCGGCATTGCAATATACATCAGAAAAAACTGCAGACCCAATCACGCTGTATGTTTACGGCGGAAAAGATGCCGATTTTAAATTGTACGAAGATGACGGGTTAAGTTATGATTACGAAAAAGGAGCATTTTCTACGATTGATATCAGCTATAATCAAGCAAAAAAAATCCTAACAATTGGCAACAGAAACGGGCAGTACAAAAATATGCCAACCAACCGTGTATTTAAAATTGTGTTTATTGATACCACCCATAAGGTAGCCTTAGTATTCGATCAAAATGCAAAAAAAGAAATTAAGTACACCGGCAAGCAAGTTAGTGTTCAACTTTAAAATTAACCAACCAAAAAAATCAATATGAAACCAAATTATTTAAACCAAAAAAGTTAAAGCGATGAAAAGAAAAAGTACAAGAAAAAAATGGATTGCTTTTCTGTTTGCTTTTGTTGCTGTGGCGTTTACCTTATCGGCAAACGCTCAGGAAATCAAGAGAAAAATCACAGGTAAAGTTGTAGATAGTGGCAATTTGCCCGTACCCGGAGTCACCGTGAAAATTAAAGGAACTAACGTTGGCACAAATACCAATGCCGATGGCGTTTTTGCAATTAATGCGTCCACGGGTGATGTGCTGGTATTTTCTGCAATCTCCTATAAAGACAGTGAAGTTACAATAGGTGCATCTTCAGCAGTGAATGTGAGTTTACAAAATTCTGTTTCTGCGTTAGATGAAGTAGTAGTGATAGGGTACGGCGTACAAAAGAAAGCCTTAGTAACCGGAGCTAATTTACAGGTTAAGGGAGACGATCTGCAAAGAAGGAACCAAGTAAACCCGTTACAGGCTTTACAAGGGCAGGCACCGGGTGTTTCTATTACTTCAACTTCTGGTCAGCCAGGCGCAGGAATGAAAGTGGTTATCCGTGGTTTAGGAACTATTGGAAACTCAGGTCCTTTATATGTTATTGATGGAGTACCCGGAGGCGATATCAGCATTATCAACCCGGCGGATATACAATCAGTAGATGTTTTGAAGGATGCGGCGTCGGCCGCAATTTACGGTTCACAAGCAGCAAACGGTGTTGTTTTGGTCACTACAAAAAAAGGCGTTGCAGGCAAAACTCAAATCACTTTCGATGCTTATTCCGGTGTTCAAAATGTTAGCCGTAAAACAGATTTGTTAAATGCAGATCAGTATAAAATCATTATGAATGAGCAGGCATTAAACTCAGGTTCTGCTCCGATTGATTTTGCGTCTATGGCTGATTTGGCAAATACCGATTGGCTGGATTATATGTTCAAGGATAATGCGAAAACAGAGAACTACAATCTTGGAATTAGCGGCGGTAGCGAGAAATCCACTTATGCAATGTCCATGAATTACATTTCGCAGGAAGGGATAGTAGGCGGAAAAGACATTTCTAACTACGAGCGTTATGGTTTTAGAACCAATTCAGAACATAAATTATTGGGCGATGTTTTAAAAGTTGGGCAACATCTTAATTTTAACTATATCAAAAACAACGGAATTAATGTTGGCAATCAGTACAATAATACATTAAGAGGCGCATTTGCAGTGTCTCCATTATCTCCGGTTTATTCTGATAACAATAAATACGATAGTCCCTTTAACGATACCTCCAACTCATCGTGGTATAACGGCGACGGAAATCCGTACGGATCTATGATGACCAATACCAACAATTTAAATGATGGTCAAAAGCTGTTTGCAGATGTTTATGCGGAACTAGAACCTGTTAAAGGTTTAAAATTTAAATCGTTGTTAGGCTTTAATTATTACGCTTCAGAGTACAGAAGTTATACCCCACTTTACCGTTTCTCTATTTATTCCTACAACGAAGATCACACGAGTGTATCTCAAAACATGAGTAAGGGAAATACAATTAGCTGGACAAACACAGCGAGTTATGATTTTAATATCAATATGGATCACCAATTTTCTGTATTGGCAGGTATGGAAGCAGTGCGCTACCAAGGAACTTATCTGTCAGGTTCAAACTGGAATTTGTTATCACAGTTTGATGATTTTGCACACGCTTATTTAGACAATGCCACAGGACAAGCGCATTTAGACGAGTCTGACCCAACGGCAACCAAAATTATTGAAACCAGAACAGTTAATGGAAAACCCGAAAATATCTATAGAAGACTTTCTTATTTTGGAAGGGTATCCTATAACTATAAAGAGAAATACCTACTTAACGCAACGTTAAGAGCAGATGCTTCATCTAAGTTTATGAAAGGTAATCAATGGGGTTATTTCCCTTCCGTATCCGCAGGTTGGATCCTGTCATCTGAAGATTTTTTTAAAAACTCAGTGAGCTGGTTGGATTTTTTCAAGCTAAGAGCTTCGTGGGGGCAAGTGGGTAATCAGGATATTTCCGATTTCCAATATGCCTCCCCAATTAATACTTCTACTGGGTATAGTGGTGATAATCCTGCAGCCAATTACACTTTTGGAAACAGCGGTTTAAATGTTCCCGGTGCTTACCCAAATAGGCTTTCTAACCCTAGTGTAACGTGGGAAACCTCGGAACAAACCAATATAGGTTTTGATGCGAAGTTGGCAAAAAACAGGTTAGATGTAGCGGCGGATTTTTATGTTAAAACAACTAAAGATTGGCTGGTAACTCCTCCAATTTTGGCTACAGCCGGAGCGGGTGCACCGTTTATTAATGGCGGCGATGTTAAAAACACAGGTATTGAGCTGGGTTTAGGCTGGAATGATAGGATAGGCGAAGTAGGATACAGACTTGGTTTAAACGGAGCGTATAACAAAAATGAAGTAGGTAAAATTCCAACAGAAGATGGAATTATCCACGGTTTAACCAATATGTTATATGATAATTCCGAAGAATTTTATAGGGCGCAGAACGGAAACCCGATTGGATATTTCTGGGGTTACCAAACCGCAGGCATATTTCAGAGCCAAGCGGATATTGCTGCGTGGCAAGCCGCCGGAAATGGCATTTTGCAATCTGCCGTAAAACCTGGGGATGTTAAATATGTGGACCAAAAGAAAGACGGCGTAATAAACGCATCTGATAAAGTAAATCTTGGTGTAGGAACGCCTAACTTTACTTACGGCTTTAATATCGGTTTAGATTATAAAAGCATCGATTTCTCGATAGACGCCTATGGCGTTATGGGAAATAAAATTGCACAATCATACCGTAACCACGCAAACAAACAGGCTAATTACACCACCAGAATATTGGACAGATGGACCGGTGAAGGCACATCTAATACAGTTCCCCGCGTAACAGAAACAAATGTAAACTGGCAGTTTTCTGATTTGTATCTGCAAGATGGCGACTTTTTGAAAATAAGTAACATCACTATAGGTTACGATCTCTCTAAGGTTATCCATTGGAAATACACCAACCAAATTCGTTTGTACGTACAAGGACAAAACCTGTTCACTTTTACCAGGTACGACGGGATGGATCCGGAAATTGGGTATGGCACAGAAGGATGGGTTTCGGGAGTTGATTTAGGTTACTATCCACGCCCAAGAACAGTATTGTTTGGCTTAAATGTTAAGTTCTAATCAGAAAATATCGAAATCATGAAAATAAATAAATATTTATATAGCTACATTTTGCTGGCAACACTTTGCTTAGGTTCCTGCAAATCCGACTTTTTGGATGTAGAACCTATGACCAGTGTGTTAGAAAGTAATTTTTATAAAACACCTGCTGATGCAGAAATGGCATTAATTGGTTGTTATGATGGTTACCAGCGCACATCATCTAACGGAAATCAGTCCTTTTATGTCACTTCAGAATTACTGTCCGACAATTGCTTTGGTGGTACCGGAAATACAGACGGAAGAGGATACCAGGCCATTGACAGATTTGATCAAAGCCAGTCAACTTCTGATAATAACCTTTTCAACGGAACCTGGACTGATTATTACGCGGCAATTTTTAGATGCAATACTTTATTAGAAAAATTGGATGGGATAGATTTTGGCTCGAAACCCGAAGCTAAAGCAAGAATAGAAGGGGAAACAAAATTTCTTAGAGCATCGCTTTATTTTGATTTGGTTCGCTTGTTTGAAAAAGTTCCACTTTTAACTACGCCAACAAAAGATAATTTGCCACAAGCAGATCCAAAAGAAACTTATAAATTAATTGCCGACGATTTAAAATTTGCCGCTGCTAATATTCCGGCCAATGCGTATCCTAAAGCGCAGGCCGCAACAAATGATGGAAGAGCCACTCAGTACGCGGCAAAGGCTTTACTGGCAAGGGTTTATCTGTTTTATACTGGTTACTACGGCGCAGATGATTTAGGAGTCACAAAAGCAGAAGTTCTTACCGGTTTAGAAGATGTGATAACTAGTAACGAATTTGGATTAGTAGATAATTTTAACGCACTATGGCCGGCAGCAAGTTACATTCCCGAGCCAACAACTAATACATTAGATAAATCCAACTACGCCGGCAAAGGGAATAAAGAAGTTGTTTTTGCACAGAAATTCAATAGCACCCAGGATTATAACGGCAATGTTGATGGTAACAGATGGTTGGTGATGATGGGTATGCGGAACACAAATTTTTCTCCGTACGGTAAAGGATGGGGCGCATGTACCGTAAGTAAAACACTGGTAAATGATTTTGTACCTGGCGATACCCGTAAAACAGCATCAATTATTGATATTGTAGGCGAAGGCATTCAAGGGTTTGATGTAAAAGATCAGCGTGAATACACTGGTTACACCAACAAAAAATATACGCCAACGGCTCTGCCAGACGGAACCTCTGATACAGGAGGAGGAAAAGATTTCCAAATTTCCCAGGATCAGGACTTTATTGTGATGCGTTATGCAGATGTATTGTTAATGGCAGCAGAGCTAGGATCTCCAAATGCACAACAGTATCTTGACGAGGTAAGGCAACGGGCACTTAAAACCAATTTTACATCGGTACCTGTTACAAAAGCGAGTATCATGAACGAAAGGAAGTTTGAGTTTGCTTTTGAAGGAATACGGTATTGGGACGTGTTACGTCAAGGTTTAAGCACTGCCGCTTCAACGCTTGCAACAACAGAAAATGTACTAAGCGGCAACACGCCAGATCAGGTTGTAATTAAAGCACAAAATATCACTGAAACCCGTGGTTTTATGCAGATACCAAATACACAGATTACCTTATCAAACGGTGTATTGAAACAAAATAACGGTTGGAATTAATGTAAAAATTTAAGATTATGAAAAGGATAATAAAAATATTTTCAATACTATTTGCATGGACAGTATTGTTCGCTTCTTGCTCTCCCGAAAAGTATGGTTTGGGAGATATAGATGTGGTGCCCAGCCAATTGGTAGAAGGAATTGCTTTTAAAATTGAGCATGACCCAGCTAACCCCAATATTGTGTACTTGAGCAGTTTAATGGATAGCAAGTACACCCCAATATGGGATCATCCCCAAGGAAGAAGTCAAGACCAAAAAGTAACGCTAAAAATTCCGTTTGCTGGAACTTATACTGTGAAATTTGGTGTGCAAACCAGAGGTGGCGTCGTTTACGGAGAACCGGCAACATTCACAATCAGTCAAATGTATGCAGGCTTTATCAGCGATGAAATGTGGACAATGATTTCTGGCGGAGCAGGGCAAGAAAAAACTTGGTACTTAGATTTAGATGCAGAAGGGGTTTCAAGAAAATTTTTAGGTCCAATGTATTTTGCCAGAAGCTGGTACACTTGGGACGGGCTGCATACTGCAGGTGGAGATAATTATATAGATGCCGCAGCTTGGGATTGGCAAAAAGCGATTTTGCCTACCGTAGATAGAGAAGGCGATAAAGCATCAGGAGCACCAAAACCGGGTGTACAGGCTTGGATATGGACAGCAGATTGGAAAGGGAACCAATGGATGGCGGACAAAGCTGATTTTGGAACTATGACGTTTGACTTGAAAGATAACGCAAATGTAACGGTTGATCAGGAAGCTTATGGTCTTGGCAAGAAAAAAGGGACATTTTTGCTGGATGTAGAAAACCACACCATTAAATTTACAGACGTTAAACCTTTACATGACAAAAATAGAGATGGAGATGCTGTAGACTGGGCTAACGTACGTATTTTGTATCTAACCAAAGATGCCATGCAATTGGGCGTGGTGCCTAATGGCGACGATGCAGCGATGACAGTTTACAATTATATTTCAAAAGATTATAGAGACAACTGGATTCCGGGAAATCAGCCGGCGCCAGAGCCTCCGTATCAAGGTAATGCCAATGATGATTTAACTACCTCAACATCTACAAAGAAAGCATGGGGCTTATCATTACAAACGCCATATAATTGGACAAATTTGGCCGGGGAATTTTTGAACTCATGGACTAAAGTTGAGGATTATGTAGCCTCAGGCTGGGCGCCTTATATTGCTGCTACCGTTAGTAAAGTATCTTTAGAGCTTGATAAAGCGGGGGACAATAACGGTTCCTACAAATTTACCGATGGGTCCGGAAATCCTATCAGTGGAACTTATACCACTGATGATAAAAACAATATCGTTTTTGATAAAAATATCTCTTTTGCAATCTCAGACTGGGTTTCTTTAGGTACAACGGATGAAAATAAATTGAGAATTATCAAAACAGAGAAAGACGCACTTGGAAACATCACTGGTCTTTGGCTGGGTAAAAAAGACCCGCTTAAGGATGAATATATGGTTTTCAAATTTGAACCCAAAGCATCCGGCGGGGCAGTTGATCCTATGACGGCTTGGAAAAATGCCTTGGCAGGCAAAACTTTTGCACCAGACGTCAATTACTTCGCAGATTGGGTAACAAATACTTGGACAGGTGGTTGGACAAAATCAATTTACCCATCTGATTTTAGCTCACAGGGTTGGTTTTGGGATCAGAATACCTATAACGCATGTTTGGCTTCTTCCATTAAATACTATTTAGACGGCACAACTCTAAAGGCCGATGCTATTGACAACGGAGTTGCTAAGAATGGGATTGTGGTAAATATCGATACTGAAGATGGGACATTAACCTACTCTGAAGCGCCGTTTACTTTTAGCTGGTTGTTTACTAATAATAACACAGGAAAGGGTCCGTGGTTATTTGGATCTTATGACGGTGCAAGTTTAAGCAATATCAATACCAAGGGAATGTATCTAGGTTTCGTTGCCGATCCTACGAAACCGGCAGAGTATCTTATGATTCATCTGGTAAAAAAATAATGTTTTTTGTTAGTTCAATTAAAATTCGGGGTTTTTCTGCAACCCCGAATTTTTATAATCATACGATAATGAGGCTTTTGAAATTTTTACTATTCATTTTGTCATTTTCAGCGATTTTTATTTCCTCCTGTAAAAAGGATGATGAAAGTCCTATTCCAGAATTTTTGGTTTCTACAGAAAGTTTAAACTTTACAAATCAGGCGGAGACCAAATTCTTTCATGTTCAATCTAACATGAAATGGAATGCAGTAAGCTCAGAAAGTTGGCTAACGTTGGCTTCAACAACCGGAACTTCAGGAACAACAAAGGTTGAGGTTTCGGCAACGGCGAACAGTCAGGTCATAGACAGAACAGCAATCATTACCATAACCGTTGGAGATCAAACCAAAAAAATCAATGTTCTACAATCTGCTTCCAGTTTATTTTCAATAGATAAATCCACAGCGACGCTAACATCTGATTTTCAGGAGTTTACATTAAATGTCGAAAGTAATTCGGCTTATACTGTAGAGTTTGGAGGTGATTGGTTAAGCAGAAAAGCTGAGCCTGTAAAATCAGGGACAACTTATACCGAAACGTTCATCGTTAGAAGAAATGGAAATATTTTTGATAGAACCGCTGACATAATTTTTAAAAAAGGAACAGAAACGATTACATCAGCAATACAACAATCCGCAAATGCAAAAAATGTAGCACCTATAACTACAGGTGTAGCTTCAGATGCGCAAACTCTTGCTGCTAAAATGAAAATTGGCTGGAATTTGGGCAATTCGTTAGAGGCCGCAGCTAGTTCAACATCAGCAAACGAACTGCTCTGGGGAAACGCAAAAACAACAAAACTTTTAATAGATGGTGTAAAAGCAGCTGGGTTTGATGCCATTCGGGTTCCTTGTGCTTGGAGTGGATATATTGAGGACCAAACTACCTTTAAAATCAAAGACTCTTGGTTAGGGCGGGTTAAAGAGGTGGTTGATTATTGTACTGCAAATGATATGTATGTAATTCTTAATATCCACTGGGATGGAGGTTGGCTTGAGGAAAATCCAACGTTTGCGGCTCAAGCTTCCGTTAACCTTAAACAAAAAGCTTTATGGGAGCAAATAGCGGTTTATTTTAGAGATTACGATGAACACTTATTGTTTGCTGGTACCAATGAAGTTCATGCAAATTACGGAACACCAACAGCAGAAAATATTACCGTTCAGCAATCGTACAACCAGACATTTGTGAATGCGGTAAGAGCTACCGGAGGCCGAAATGCCAACAGAAATTTAATAGTGCAGGCATACAACACCAATATTGATTATGCAGTAAATAAGTTTACAATGCCAAATGATGCAACAGCTAAAAGACTGATGACGGAAGTTCACTTTTACGATCCGTTTGATTTTGCTTTGGATGAAAACAGCGATAAATACCTTTGGGGAAAAGATTTTGGCGGTTCGCCAAATGCACCAAGTTGGGGACAAGAAGCTTGGGTAGATACGCAATTTGCCAATGTAAAGGCAAAATTTATAGATGTTGGAATTCCGGTAATTTTGGGTGAGTATGGTGCAATCCTTCGAAATGTTGGGGTAAAACAAGCCGATCATGTTAAAGCGAGAAACTACTATCTGTCTTACGTAACTAAAGCCGCGATAAAAAACGGAATGATCCCTTTTTATTGGGATAGTGGTTTTACGGGTACAAATGGAATGGGCTTATTTAACCGTTCAAACGGGCAAGTGGAGCATCAGGATGCCCTAAACGCTATTATCGATGCGGCGCAATAATACTGACTGTTAAAGTTACTTACATTAAGTAAACAGGATTTGATTAGACTTAAGAATATGATTATAGTTAGAAGTGAGTTTGTCAAAAAGAGGATGCTCTTACGTTTTTTTATTTTTTTCCTTGTTTTGTTTTCTATCCAAATTACTGTAAAAGGGCAAGGGCGAAATACAGAAAATTTTAACAAAAACTGGAAATTTAATCTTGGCGATGTAAGTGGAGCGGAAACTCCGGAGTTTAAAGACGGCGCATGGCGAGTGCTAAATTTGCCACATGATTGGAGCATTGAAGGAAAGTTTGATAAGGATAATCCGGCAACTCCGGGAGGTGGCGCTTTGCCCGGCGGAATTGGCTGGTACAGAAAAACTTTTTCTGTGCCCCAATCTTCAAAAACCAAACAAGTATTTGTTGAATTTGACGGGGTTTACAAAAACAGCGAAGTTTGGATAAACGGACATTACTTGGGCAAACGGTCAAATGGTTATATTGCTTTTAGTTACGAGCTTACACCTTATTTAAATTTCGGTAAACAAAATACCATCGCTGTAAAGGTTGATAATTCAAAACAGCCAAATTCGCGTTGGTATTCTGGTTCTGGTATTTACCGGGCGGTAAAATTGCTAACGGTAAACAAAACCCATGTTGCGGCTTGGGGCACATTTATTACAACGCCCAAAGCAAGTCAGCAATTGGCAACGGTATCGGTAGAAATCAATGTAATTAATCCACAAAATAACAGTATAGTTTTAAAAACAATTGTTAAGAACCAAAACGGAACCGTTGTTGCACAACAGCAACAAATTTTAAAAATTGCGGGCAATCAAAAACTAAAGCAAACTTTACAGGTAAACAACCCAAAACTATGGTCAGATGAAAGCCCAACACTTTATACTGCAGAAAGCCAGCTTTGGAAAGGGAATCAGTTATTGGATGTTTATACTACTTCTTTCGGTATCCGCAGCTTTGAATTTAGTGCCGAGAAAGGTTTCTTTTTAAACGGGAAAAACACACAGATTAAAGGCGTTTGTTTACACCACGATTTCGGCGCTTTAGGTACGGCATTCAATAAATCAGCGGCAATAAGGCAACTGACTTTGTTGAAGGAGATGGGCTGTAACGGCATTAGGACATCACACAATCCGCCCGCTTCAGAATTTTTAAACCTTTGCGATAGTCTGGGTTTTATTGTAATGGATGAAGCTTTTGACATGTGGGCTAAAAAGAAATCTGATTTTGATTACCATTTGGACTGGGAAAAATGGCATAAAAAAGATCTGGAAAATCAAATATTACGCGACCGCAACCACGCATCTGTTTTTGTTTGGAGCACAGGCAACGAAATTCAGGAGCAATGGGGATCCGGCGCTGATACAACGGGTAGGGTAATTGCCCGTGAACTCACTGCAATTGTAAAATCTTTGGATCCAACCAGACCCATTACTATAGCAAATAACGACATCAATTTGTATAACAATTTGATAAAATCTGGTGCGATGGATATCATCGGCTACAATTACAACCATGATAAATGGCAAGATTTCGCCAAAACTTATCCCGGTAAAAAACTGATTGTTACCGAATCTACTTCGGCTTTGCAAACCCGAGGGCATTACGATATGCCATCAGACAGTATTCGTATTTGGCCTACCGCTTGGGATAAACCTTTGTTAACAGGTAACAACGATTTCACCTGCTCTGCTTATGATAACTGCCGTACGCCCTGGGGCTCAACGCATGAAGCTACTTTAAAAGCATTCAATAAAAACCCTCAGGTTTCAGGCATATTTGTTTGGACAGGTTTTGACTATTTAGGCGAACCTACTCCCTATCCTTGGCCGGCAAGAAGTTCTTATTTCGGGATCATAGATTTGGCCGGCTTCCCTAAAGATTCTTACTATTTATACAAAAGCGAATGGACCGATAAACCAGTACTTCATGTTTTTCCGCACTGGAACTGGCAGGCTGGACAAACCATAGATGTTTGGGCGTATTATAGTCAGGCTGATGAAGTAGAATTGTTTTTAAACGACAAATCTTTAGGTAAAAAATCAAAACAAGGTGATGATATGCATGTGATGTGGCGGGTGAATTACCAGCCCGGTACGCTAAAGGCAATCTCCCGTAAAAACGGAAAAATCATCCTCGAAAAAGAAATTAAAACCGCTGGAAAGCCCGCAAAAATCGTTTTAGAAACCAACAAAACCATCATAAATGCAGATGAAAAAGATTTAGCTTTTATTACCGCAAGCGTATTGGACGCCAATGGAAATGTTGTGCCTGACGCATCAAACGAGATTACCTTTTCTGTGGAGGGCGAAGGCGAAATTGTTGCAACAGACAATGGCGATCCAACAAGTCACGAGTCTTTCCAAAACAAAACTCGCAAAGCTTTTAACGGGCTGGCTTTGGCAGTTGTAAAATCGGGAAAAAAATCCGGTGAAATTACGATAAAAGCCACAGTTGGGGGTTTAGAAGGGGATGAAATTAGCATTGGAACTAAATGAGAGATTTCATTTGAACGAGGAAAACCAATATGCGGGGTTTAAGTTTCTCAAGAGCGACGTCAGCTTATAATATACTTTAGAAACCTAGCAGGAGATATTACGAGTACGAGGAATATCTTAAACATATAAAGACTATCAACAACAAAAAGTACAACAATGAGAAAACTGAAATCCATCCTTTGTATAGTGGCTGTATGCTGGCTAAACTTGGCAACGGCGCAGGATGTTGAGACTAAAATAAACAGCCTGATAAAAAAAATGACCCTGGAAGAAAAGGTAACGATGATTCATGCCAGTTCTTCTTTTACATCCGGCGGAGTGCCACGTTTAGGCATTCCAGAACTAACAACCTCTGATGGACCACACGGAGTAAGACCAGAGCATGGCCGTGATTGGGTTTTGGATGAAGGTGTTGATGATGCAGGAACTTACTTGCCAACAGGAAATGCCTTAGCCGCAACTTGGAATCCTAAATTGGGTTATGCTTTTGGCAGAGTTTTAGGAAGCGAAGCCAACTACCGAGGTAAAGATGTGATTTTGGGTCCCGGCGTAAACATTATCCGCTCGCCTTTGAACGGGAGAAATTTTGAGTATTTAAGTGAAGACCCGTTTTTAGCTTCTGAAATGGTGGTAGGCTACATTAAAGGTGTGCAAGACGAAGGTATTTCTGCCTGTGTAAAACATTATGCAGCAAATAATGAAGAAGTTGATCGTAACGAAGTTGACGTGTACATGAGCGAAAGAGCTTTACGCGAGATTTATTTGCCTGCTTTTAAAGCGGCAGTAACCGCAGGCGATGTAAATACAGTAATGGGCTCGTACAATAAATTCCGGGGCGAATTTGCAACGCATAACGAATATTTAGTAAACACAATTTTGAAAGGCGAGTGGGGTTTTAACGGAATTTTAATGAGCGATTGGGGAGCGGTGCATAATGCAAAAGAAGCGTTGCTTAAAGGCACAGATTTAGAAATGGGAACCGATTTATTGTTGATGAACAAAAACGTTTCTCAGTCCGATGCTGGTGGAAAAGCCGTGAGCAAAAATATGTATGACCGGTTTTTTATGGCTGATTCCGCAATAATTCTAGTGAAGAACGGGACAGTACCGGAATCTTTAATCGACGAGAAAGTGAGAAGAATTCTGCGCATTATGTTTAAAACAAATATGATTGATGGTAAAAGAAAACCGGGTGCTTATAATACAAAAGAGCACCAGCAAACTGCGCTAAAAGTCGCCGAAGAGGCCATTGTGTTACTTAAGAACAATAGCAACATATTGCCGTTAAAAAAATCGGTAAAAAGCATTGCAGTAATTGGTCAAAATGCTGTTCGCGAAAATTCGATGGGCGGCGGAAGTTCGCAGGTGAAAGCAAAATATGAAATTACGCCTTTGCAGGGATTAAAAAATCTGCTGAGCAATAACGCTAACATCACCTATTCACAAGGATATAAAATTGCCCGCAATCAAAAAGCCGATGAGAAAATGATTGCCGAAGCCGTTGTGGCAGCTAAAAAAGCCGAAGTTGCCATTATTTATTGTGGCTGGACTCATGGTTACGATTACAACAAATGGAGCGATAATGCCTTTGATGCAGAAGGCGTGGACAAACCAAATATGAATATGCCTTTTGGTCAGGATGAACTGATTAAAGCAGTTTTAAATGCTAATCCACATACCGTTGTGGTTTTAATGGGCGGTGGACCGATTGATATTTCTGCTTGGGAAAAAGATGCTCCGGCAATTTTGGAAGGCTGGTACGCAGGTATGGAAGGCGGAAATGCGCTGGCAAAAGTTATTTTTGGCGATGTCAATCCGTCAGGCAAACTACCGATGACCTTCCCTAAAAAACTGGATGATTCTCCTGCACATAAATTCGGAGATTTCCCCGGGAAAAACGGTGTAGCCAACTATAACGAAGATATTTTTGTAGGTTATCGCTACTTTGATACCTACAACGTTAAACCTCAGTTTGCTTTTGGCCACGGTTTATCTTATACCAACTTTGCTTATACTGGTTTAACCCTTAAAACCTTAGGCAACGAAGTTAAAGTGACTTTAAAAGTTAAAAACACCGGTAAAGTGGCTGGCGATGAGGTCGTTCAGGTTTATGTGGGTGTACCAAAATCTGATGTAAAAAGAGCGACCAAAGAATTAAAGTCGTTTCAAAAAGTGAGTTTAAAACCAGGTGAAGAAAAAACAGTAGAGCTTACTTTATCTGCAGATGCTTTCAAATATTTTAACGAGGAGAAAATGCAATGGACGCATGAAAAAACCAATTATAATATTATGGTGGGTAGTGCTTCTGATGATATTAGAGTTGAGAAACAAATATCCCTTTAATTTAATTCTGGATAATTGCGTTTGTTCTTGCCTAACTTTAAAAATGAGTTTGTATGATGAGAAAATTTATAACCTATCTGGTGGTTTTAACTCTTTTTGTGTGTTTTAGAGTAAGCGCACAGCAATCAAAAAAAATAAAATCGACAATACCGGAACGGACAATTAGCCTAGACTTTAATAATGCGAAGGGAAAGCTAAATAAAATGTTTAACCACTGTGTGGGCGCTGGTCGGGCAAATGAAGGTCTTCGGTCAGATTGGCAACAACAACTCGCGGAAGTTCGCAAAGAATGTGGTTTTAGGTATATCAGAATGCATGGTCTCTTAACAGATGACATGGCTGTTTATAAAGAGGATAACAACGGAAATCCGATCTATAATTACATGTATATAGATGCACTTTTTGATTATTTGCAAAGTATCGGCATAAAGCCATTTGTGGAACTTGGATTTATGCCTTCTCAACTGGCAAGTGGTCCACAAACTATTTTTTGGTGGCGTGGCAATGTAAGTCCTCCAAAAGATTATAAAAAATGGGGAGGTTTGATCACCAATCTTGTACAGCATTTTACCGAAAGATACGGAGCAGAAGAAGTAAAGACTTGGTATTTTGAATGTTGGAATGAGCCTAACCTTTCTCCAGGATTTTGGACAGGTAGCCAGCAAGATTATTTTAAATTATACAAGTACACCGCAAATGCAGTTAAAGGTGTAAACCAAACTTACAGAGTTGGTGGTCCGGCAACGGCCGGCGCTGCTTGGGTACCAGAAACAATCGCTTATTGCAAAGAAAATAATGTACCAATCGACTTTATAAGTACGCATTCTTACGGTGTAAATCAAGGGTTTTTAGATGAGTACGGCAACACCGGAACCGTGTTGAGCGACAACCCAATGAGCGTAAGTGGTGATGTTCTCCAATCTCGCAAGCAAATCAAAGATTCGTCAATGCCGGGTTTAGAGCTGCATTACACCGAATGGAGTGCATCTTACACGCCTTCAGATCCAATTCATGACAGTTATCACGAGGCATCTTATGTATTACAGAAGCTGAAACAAAGTGGTGAGGCAACCAATTCCATGTCTTACTGGGTGTTCACTGATATTTTCGAAGAAGCCGGACCAAGATTTGAGCCTTTTCACGGAGGTTTTGGGATGGTGACTATACAGGGGATTAAAAAGCCAGTGTTTTATGCTTATCAGTTTTTGAACCGTCTGGGCGATATTGAATTGGCGAACCAAGATTCCGCTTCCTGGGCTAGTAAAAATGCTTCCGGAAATATTCAGATACTTGCTTGGGATTTTACGCACACGCTTCCTGCAGATTCGATAAATAACCAGCAATTTTATATTCATGATTTACCTTCAAAACCAAAAGGCGAATTAAAGGTAAATATTAAAAATGCACCGGAAGGAAAATATACACTGGAGGTTTACAAAGTAGGTTACCGTAGCAATGATGCCTATTCGTCTTATTTATCTATGGGAAAACCGGCACAACTTAACCGCCAGCAAGTGGAGCAAATAAAAAATCAAAACAATGGTTCTCCCGTTCTTACAGTAACTGTTACCATAAAGAATGACGGTGTATTTGCTAAAAATCTTAAGCTGAGAGAAAATGATGTTTACTTCATAAATCTGGTTAAACTTTAACGTTCTGATGGGGAAGTTTCTGTTGATTATTAGACACTAATAATCAACAGAAGCGATATAATTAGTCCCCTTTTTAGTTTGAAATGCTGTTTTATAGTATTTCTGCCCGCCAACTTCAAGTTCCCCTTTCGTGGTTTTTTCCCCTTTAATACTGATTTTGTTTTTCGTTACCAATACACAATTGCCGCCTGCATTTGATTTAATGTTTGCGGTTACTAGTTCACCCTTAGCCCATTCCATACCAATTTCAAAATCGCCTCGGGCAATAATACCTTTAACTTTTCCTGTGCTCCAAGCATCTGGTAAGGCGGGTAATAATTGTATAAAGTCCAATTGGCTTTGTACTAACATTTCTGTAATTCCAGCAGTTGCTCCAAAATTGCCATCAATCTGGAATGGTGGGTGTGTATCAAATAAGTTGTTGAGCGTTGATGTTTTTAATAGTTCCTGATACATTTTATAAGCGTGATTGCCGTCTAACAACCGAGCCCAGAAATTGATTTTCCAGGCTTTGCTCCATCCCGTTCCGCCATCGCCACGCACCAGTAAAGTTTGTTTTGCTGCCTCGGTTAAACCGGGATTTAAGAACGGCGATATTTCTCTTCCTGGATGCAAGCCAAAAAGATGGGAAACATGTCTGTGATGTGGGTCGTCATCTTCCCAATCGCCATACCATTCCATCAAATTCCCTTTAGCGCCTATTTTTAAAGGGTGAAGTTTATCCTGTTTTGCTTTAATCATTTTCAGATAATCGGTATCGATGCCTAAAATATTACCGGCCTCAATTAAATTGTTAAACAAATCCCAAATAATTTCCATATCCATTGCTGATGCGATAGTTACCGTTCCTTTATAACCTTTCGGGTGGATATATACGTTCTCGGGCGAAGTGGAAGGAACCGTCACTAACTCTCCGTGATGTTCAACCAACCAATCCACACAAAAATTAGCGGCAGATTTCATTAAAGGATAAGCCGTGTTTTTTAGGTAAGCCGTATCTTTTGTAAATCGATAATGCTCAAATAAATGTTGCGAAAGCCACGGACTTCCTAAAGACCAATTTGCCCATTTTGGGTCGCCACTTCCTTCGCCTACCGGATTGGTTTGCGCCCATATATCGGTGTTATGGTGCACTGCCCACCCATTCATGCGGTAATAATTTTTCGCGGTATTTTTTCCGTTAACCGCTAAATGCTCAATTTGCTGGATAAGTGGCTGCACCATTTCGCCTAAATTGCATTGTTCGGCCGGCCAATAGTTCATTTGCAGATTGATATTGGTCGTATAATTACTCCGCCACGGTGGACTAAGTAACGGATTCCAGATTCCTTGAAGATTTGCTGCTGGTCCTCCGGGTCTCGAACAGGCAATTAACAAATACCTCCCATATTGATAGTATAAACGTTCCAATCCAGCATCTTCTTCTCCGGTTTTATAAGCAGCAAGTCTCGCATCTGTAGGCAAATCAATAGTTTTTTCATTTGCTAACCATAAATCTAAACGATTAAAATACTGCTGATAATCTTTTAAGTGTGTTGATAAAAGAGTTTTAAAATTGAACTTTGAAGCCTTTACCAAATCATTATTCACTAATGTTTTTTCATCTTTTCCGTCAGAATCGGGGCATTTGTCAAAACCATTGAAAGACGTTTCCGCTGCAATTAACAAAACTACCTGCGTGGCATTTTTAAAATTTAATAAACTATCGGTGGTAGTTAAAGTGCCATCGTTTGATAAAACTTTTACCCGCCATTCAAAACGCATTCCATCGCACTGTTTGGTGTCATTAAAAACTATCGGTTTTGGGTTTCTGCGCTCATCGCTATTGATTCTTGCCTTTCCGGTTAATACCAATTCTTTGTTTTTATTAATGAAAGATTGATGATCTAATAAATGCGCATTGCCCAATGAAAAATTTAACATCCCGGGTTTGCTGGCGTTCAATTTTAAAACCATCACTTGGTTAGGGAAAGAAGAAAACATTTCTCTTTGATAATCAATACCATTTATGGTAAATGACGTTTTTGCTACCGCAGTTGAAATATCTAACGATCGACTATAATTTGAGATTTCTCCTTTTACGTCCTGTTTAATTTTCAAATCTCCTAAAGGCTGATACATTTGGGTATTTGGCCCCTGCATTTTTTTTAAGTATTTGATGGCTTGGGGAATGCTATCGTTAAAAAGAGCATTTCTTACTAATGACAAATATTTATAAGCATCTGGGTTTGGGTTTGGGTCTGCCGGACCGCCGGTCCATAAAGTTGCTTCATTTAATTGGATTAATTCGTCAGCTACGCCTCCAAAAATCATAGCACCAAGTCTGCCGTTTCCAATCGGTAGTGCTTCGTTCCAGTTGTTTGCCGGCTTTGTGTACCATAATGTGTTTCTGTTGAATTGTTTTTTGAATGGTTGAGCATTCACAACAGAAGCGGTTGAAATTAATAGCAAGGCAACAAACAATATTCGGCAGTTTGGAAACATAAATATTAATAGTTTAAAGGTTTTTTAATAGGGAGAGATTGGTGCGTTACAGCAATTAAAACCAATTTTCTCTGCGATAAATATAAGCTAATTCTTTAAGCGATTTTTTTAAAAATATTAAAGGCGAGTTCAAAGCGTTCTATCAAAAAAGCCCGGCTTCTAAAGGAAACCGGGCTTGATTAAGAAATTTGACCTTAAAACTTTGAAATTTTCCGCACTACTCTCGAGGTTTCCCCTTTTAGCTCGATAATATATATACCAGCAATCAAGTTTTGCAAATCGAATTTTATAGCAGTATCGGCAGAACTAACGGTTGCGGTATTAATTGTTTGTCCATTTGAATTTAATAAGCTCGCTTTGTTAAATACGCCCGACTGAAATTTTATATGAGCATAATCTTTTGTAGGGTTAGGATAGATGCTAATTTCCGGAGTAAAAACAGCGTCTACACTTTTTATAGCTAAACTTTGGAAAACACCATCATTATCTTCTTGTAACAATTGATAATAGTTTATACCGTTATCCACATTTGCATGATCAAAAATGTATTTGTTTGCAGCGCTTCCTTTGCTATTTAAAGTTCCTATTACTTCAAAATTATTTCCGTCAACAGAATGTTTAATAATAAACTGTTTATTATTATGTTCTGAAGAAGTATTCCAGCTTAACAAAACGCCACCATTATTTTGTCTTTTTGCTTGGAAATTTACCAAACTTACTGGAAGGACTGCGTTTGTTGTAACACTAATTTTGTTGATTGATGGGAATCTTCCTCCATTAGGAAAAGTCATTCTAATTTCGTCAACATTATTCACTGGGGTCGAAAAGTTTATAATTACAGGATTGTAAACGTCTCCAGGCTCTGTTATGTTTGAAACAAAGGACGTTGTGACGGTTTTTATGCCATTTCTATAACCTTCAACGGCAACTATAGCTCCGTCAGAATATCCCCAATCATACCAAGTGAAGCTATTTAAGTTAAACGTTTTATTGTCTTTTGCTTTGATGGCCATTCCTTTTGAACCTAAGGAACTATCAAAATCTTCGGTTATAGCAGTAAACGAATGATCTGCAGAAGACAAATAACCGTCGTTAGTATACCATTTCATAGGGGCGTCTAATTTTGTTCCTGCGTTATCAATAATGTTGTAGATCTGAAGCGTAATTCCTGAAATGTCAGTAGATCCGCCCTGTCCGTCTTCCACTATGCCATTGGTCCACGGCGTTGCGTCGTTTTTCGTGAAATTTAAAACAGTTGTAGTTTGTGCAAATGCAGATGTGTAAAAGAAATAAGAAGCTATAATAGCCAATAGTTTTCTAGATAATTTTGTCGTCATATTTATTTGTTATTTGTAGCAACTACGTAAAAGAGCATGGAAAGTTTCAAAAAAGAAGCGCTTTCGTAGATTGGTTTTAAGCGGATTTGTTTAACCTCTTAATCTCCAATAACATAATATTTATAGAACAAATTTATCCCAAGCGTCAACACAAAACTTATCTTTGTAATCCAAGCTAATAAAATGAAATATTACTCCTTTACAGACGAACCAACAATTCCAGAAGATGAGTTTTTTATGAAGGAAGCGCTAAAAGAAGCTCATTTGGCACTGGATGCAGACGAAATTCCGGTTGGTGCTGTTTTGGTTTGTAAAGGACGAATCATTGGAAAAGGGCATAACCTTACCCAGCAACTTAATGATGTAACAGCTCATGCAGAAATGCAAGCTTTTACCGCAGCTTCAAACTTTCTGGGTGCCAAATATTTAACAGATTGCACTTTATATGTTACATTAGAACCTTGTGTAATGTGCGCCGGTGCCGCTTATTGGACTCAAATTTCTAGGATTGTTTTTGGCGCCTTTGATCCCCAACGCGGTTTCTCCAAATTATCACAAAATGTGCTACATCCAAAAACTCAATATACTGGCGGAGTTTTTGAGGAACAATGTGCCGAACTTGTTAAGTCCTTTTTTCTGCGGAAAAGATCCAAATCTTAACATTAATCTGAACATTATTAAAGTTCGGGTGCTTATATTTATCATTATTATTAAATAACCTTAAAAATTAAAATTATGGCTTTTGAATTACCTGCGTTACCTTACGCATCAGACGCATTAGAACCAAACATCGACAAAGCTACAATGGAAATCCACCACGGAAAACACCATGCTGCTTACGTAACCAATCTTAATAAGGCTTTAGAAGGCAAGGATGACTCCTCTTCTATCGAAGATATCTGTAAAAACATTTCTAAATATCCAGTTGCAGTAAGAAACAATGGTGGTGGTCATTTTAACCATTCTTTTTTCTGGACAGTTATGGCTCCAAATGCGGGCGGAAAACCAACTGGCGAATTAGCATCAGCTATTGATGATGCTTTTGGTTCTTTTGAAGACTTTAAAACAGCGTTCTCGCAAGCAGGAGCAACACGTTTTGGATCGGGTTGGGCTTGGTTAATTGTAGGTGCCGATGGTAAACTAGCAGTTACATCAACTCCAAACCAAGATAATCCTTTAATGGATGTTGCAGAAGTACAAGGCACACCAATTTTAGGTGTTGATGTTTGGGAGCATGCTTACTATTTACACTACCAAAATAGGCGTCCGGATTACCTTGCGGCTTTTTTTAATGTTATTAATTGGGACGAAGTTGCGAAACGTTATGCTGCCGCAAAATAGTTTGGCATCATTTTGATTAATATTTAAGCGGGAAGAAATTCATCTTCCCGTTTTTTTATGTCCAAAAAATGAAAAAGTTTTCGCTACCCATATTGTTACTACTAGTGTTTTCATTAAGTAGTTGCGCTGCCATCGAAGGCATTTTTAAAGCAGGTTATTACGTTGGAATATTTGTCGTAGTATTTATACTTTTTGTTATCGGCTTTATCTGGGCCAAAGTAAGGAAGTAAATAAAACAAGCTTTATATTAATCATTAAAAACAATAACATGAATTTAAAAAGAACTTTCGGAAGTATATTAACCGTGTTGGGTATCATCGGGTTGATTTACACAGCGGTATCTTTTGTACAGCAAAGTGGAAATACCAGAACCGTAATTACATTAGGAGTTTTAGGTGTAATTTTCTTTTTTACTGGGATTAGTTTAGTGCGCACCACAAAAGACGAGTCATAAAAAAAATCCCGCTTTAGGGGGCGGGATTTAAATCTAATCGTTGTTAAGCTGGCTCTTTATGCTTTCTAAAACTCGGCCACCTTTATAAAAATATCGTTGCCAGTAAGGCTCCTCAAGGTTGCTGATCATTACGCCCCTGCTTGAAGAAGCATGCGCAAATTTGTGATCGCCGATGTAAACACCTACATGACTAATTGATTTACTGTGTATTTTAAAAAAAACCAAATCGCCTTCTTTCAGGTCAATTTTATTGATGGGATCAACCATACTAAAAATGTTTCTGGAGTTTGTCCCTATAATGGTATTAAAGGTTTTGTTGTACAACTCATAAGCAAAACCAGAGCAATCGATACCTTTTTTAGTATCGCCGCCTAAGCGGTAAGGTGTGCCCAGCCAATCGTAAATAAATTGGTACATTTTAGTATTGCTAGTTGCAGAAACTGCTACTCCCATTACTTGGGAAAAAAACTGACTTGCTAAATTATCGGGATCCGAAACTTCGGTTTTTGCGGTTGATGTAGAAGATGTTGATTTAGAATTTTGTGCTTTTGCGGTTAAAAAGAAACTAACTAGAAAAGTAAAAATTAAGATTTTCTTCATTGTTGACTACGTTTAGGGCTATAGATCAATTACAAACGGGTAAAACAAGGTTTTATTTCGTTTACTTGCGAAAGTAATATTAAAGTTTGTTCTACGCAAGTAAGTTAAAAAAGTTTTAACTCTTTTTAACAAATTTTAAGAGCCGCAGATTTTACTCGGGATTTGAGCGGATTATAAAAGAACAAATTTATGGCTTAGTGCGCTAACGATGGAAGTGGCATCCTTTTTTGCTTTTTCTGCAAAAAAGATACAACGTACAGCGTGTTAAAGCGCCCAAAAGAATTAACACACAAATGTAGCAGGGATTGCCCCTTAATTTAATATCAATTAAAAAGGCATACAGGTTTTATTTTTGCCAAGTTATTGATAGATTTGCTGTCCATAATAGAATGTACAAATGAGTTCAATTGCAATAACAAAAGAGACGTATCTGTATTGGTATGAGTTAATGCTTCTGCTTAGAAGATTTGAGGAGAAAGCCGGCCAGTTATATGGTCAGCAAAAAATAAGAGGTTTTTGTCACCTGTACATCGGTCAAGAGGCTGTAATAGCAGGAGCAATGTCCACAATTCAAAAAGGCGACAGTATGATTACTACTTACCGTGACCATGCGCACCCAATAGCATTAGGGATGTCTCCGAAGGTAGCAATGGCCGAACTTTACGGTAAAGCAACCGGATGTTCAAAAGGAAAAGGTGGTTCAATGCACTTTTTTGATAAAGAAAACAGGTTTTTTGGTGGTCATGGTATTGTTGGAGGTCAAATTCCGGTTGGTGCTGGTATTGCTTTCGCCGAAAAATACTTAGGAACAGATAACGTAAATATTTGTTACATGGGTGATGGCGCTGTGCGTCAAGGTGCGCTAAATGAAACCTTCAACATGGCGATGCTGTGGAAGTTGCCTGTAATTTTTGTTGTAGAAAACAATGGTTATGCAATGGGAACTTCGGTTGCCCGTACCGCAAACACTACAGATATATATAAATTAGGTTTAGGTTACGAAATGCCTTGTATGCCAGTTGACGGAATGGACCCAGTTGCGGTACATAATGCTATGGACGAGGCAATCCAAAGGGCCAGAAAAGACGAAGGCCCAACTTTCTTAGAAATAAGAACTTACAGATATAAAGGACATTCAATGTCTGATCCTCAGAAATACCGTACCAAACAAGAAGTTGAGGAATATAAAGCAAAAGACCCAATTGAAGTCGTTAAAGCGCATATCGAAAAGGAAAAATGGGCTGATGAAAATTGGTTTAACGAGGTTGCTGCAAAAGTAAAAGCGGAAATAGAAGAGGCAGTTAAGTTCGCTGAGGAATCTCCGTTCCCTGATCCATCTGAGTTATATAATGATGTGTATGCAGAGCCAAACTATCCTTTTATTAAAGATTAATTCTATTTAAAGACAAATTTTATTCTAACATACAATGGCTGAAGCGATAAAAATGCCCAAAATGAGTGACACCATGACTGAAGGTGTTTTAGCAAAATGGCATAAAAAAGTTGGTGATTCAATAAAAGCTGGTGATGTTGTTGCCGAGATTGAGACCGACAAAGCAACCATGGATTTTGAATCTTTCCAGGAAGGTACTTTACTTTATATTGGTGTTGAAGAAGGCAAAGCTGTGCCAATTGATAGTTTAATTGCTGTTATTGGCGAAAAAGGAGAAGACTTTTCTGCGATTTTGGAAGGCGATAAACCTGCTGAGGCTAAAGAAGAAAAAGCTCCGGAAGAAACAAAAGAAGAGGCGAAAGAAGAATCCGCTGCCCCTGCTGTTGATACTTCTAAAATTGAAGCTTCTGTTATTAGAATGCCTGCTTTAAGTGATACCATGAGCGAAGGCGTTATCAATAAATGGAACTTTAAAGTTGGCGATAAAATTAAAGCCGATGATAGCCTTGCCGACGTTGAAACCGACAAAGCAACCATGGAAGTGGTAGGTTATGAGGAAGGAACTTTATTGTACTTATCTGTTAAAGAAGGCGAGGCAGTGCCGGTAAACGGTATTATTGCGATAGTTGGTAAAGAAGGTACAGATATTACACCGTTGTTAAATGAAGGCGGCGCAAAAGCTCCTGCTAAGACTGAAGAGAAATCTGTGGCAACACCAGATGCAACACCTGCTCCAGTTAAAGAAGAAGTAAAAGAATCGACTTCATCATCTGATGATAGTAGAGTAAAAGCTTCTCCGTTAGCTAAAAAATTAGCAGAAGATAAAGGAATTAATTTAAGTGATATTAAAGGAAGCGCCGAAGGCGGACGAATTGTAAAGAAAGATGTTGAAGGTTATACACCATCAGCAAAACAAGAGCCGGCTCCGGCATCAAATGCAGAAGCACCAGCAGCGAAAGCTTCGGCTCCGGCACCGGTTATTCCACAATATATTGGCGAGGAACGCTTTACAGAGAAACCAGTTTCTCAGATGCGTAAAGCAATTACCCGCAGTTTAACAGAAAGCTTATTTACCGCTCCGCATTTCTATTTAAACATTACTGTTGATATGGAAGGCGCTATGGCTGCCCGCACACAAATTAACACAGTTGCGCCGGTTAAAGTTTCTTTCAACGACATCGTGATTAAAGCGGTTGCAATTGCGTTGAAACAGCATCCTGCGGTTAACTCGTCTTTCAGAGGAGATAAAATCCGTTTTAACGAGCATACAAACATTGGTGTGGCCATGGCAATTGAAGATGGTTTATTAGTGCCAGTGGTTCGTTTTGCTGATGGAAAAAGCTTATCGCACATTTCTGCGGAAGTGAAAGATTTTGCACAAAAAGCGAAAGCTAAAAAATTGCAACCAAAGGATTGGGAAGGTTCAACCTTTACAGTTTCTAACTTAGGAATGTTCGGTATTGATGAATTTACATCAATCATAAACGCTCCGGACGGTGCAATTTTATCTGTTGGTGCAATTCAGCAAGTGCCGGTTGTTAAAAACGGTGCAGTTGTTCCAGGAAACATTATGAAATTAAGTTTAGGTTGCGACCATAGAGTAATTGATGGCGCAACAGGAGCTAAGTTTTTACAAACGTTGAAACAATTGTTAGAAGCGCCAATTACATTATTGGCATAAGCTTTTAATAGAATAGTTTTTTGAAACCTCGTCGATTTTCGGCGAGGTTTTTTGTTTTTTCGAATTTTGAATTTTTATAAGAACCAATTTTTGTGGGAGACAGACTTACGAAGTTTCCAAAACTTCGTAAGTCTCAAAATTCGCCACTTTAGCTCTGTGAACTTGTCCTCTGTGGTTAAAACCTACTAACTGTGAGATGTCTCCTATCGTCGAACAAGACGAAATGGGTTAAAAATATCAACCCTCAGCCTCATTCAACTTACTATTCTTATAACTATATCCAAAATAAACTACCAAACCAATTGCTAACCAAATTAAAAAGCGTAACCAATTGGTGTAACCCAATTCCGTCATTAAATAACCGCAACTTAATAACCCTAAAACAGGAATTAACGATAAGTTTTTGGTGAATGATAGCACAGCCATTATTAAAGCTAAAATCAGATAAATATAAAGGGGTAATTTCTCTCGAACAACCAACCAGCCTCCACTAAAATCAAAATGGTTTAAAATATCGTCGTAAAAGAAAGCAATTCCTAAAACAAACAATAAAGGCACAATAAACTTTCCGTTGATATACGGCATTTTAAAACGCTTTCTACCCTCATCTGTTTGCGTATCCGGAGGAAGCAACAGCACACCGCCACAAACCAAAACAAATGCGAACAAAGTTCCAATACTGGTTAAGTCGGTTACTTCGGTCAAGTTCATAAATAAAGCAGGAACAGCAACTACAAAACCGGTAACAATTGTAGCAAATCCCGGAGTTTTAAATTTTGGATGAATCCGTGAAAAAGCTCTCGGCAGTAAGCCATCACGGCTCATGCTCATCCAAATACGGGGTTGTCCCATTTGGAAAATCAGCAATACGCTGGCCGTTGCAATCACGGCGCTGATAGAAATTACGTAGCTAATTTTGGTTAAGCCAACTCGCTCAAAAACAAAAGCTAATGGATCGGCTACAGCCAGTTCGCTAAAATTTACCATTCCGGTTAATACCAGTGCAACTAAAATGTAAAGTACAGTGCAAATTACAAGAGAGTAAATCATTCCTCTCGGTAAATCTCTTTGCGGGTTTTCGCACTCCTCGGCTGTGGTAGAAATGGCATCAAAACCTATATAAGCAAAGAAAACACCCGAAACGCCTTTCATCATCCCGGTAAAACCGTTCGGTAAAAAAGGGTGCCAATTGGCCGGTGTTACATAAAAAAAGCCGATCACAATAACCGCTAACACTACCGTAATTTTTAAAATCACCATGGCATTGGTTGCCCGTTTGGTTTCCCTAATCCCAACGTAAACCAAAACGGTAATTAAAAACACAATCAATAGTGCAGGGAAATCTGCAATCAAGCGCAAGCCACCAATTTGAGGTGCGGTTGCCCAAGCCGTTGCGGCATTTTGTGCGCTTTCACTTAATTTCGAGAAATCACCGCCGTTTGCAATTAAAGATGCATTAGCTTTATAGGCGGTAAAATAATCTAAAATGAGGTATTCGGGTAAATTGATATTGAATCCTTTGAGCAAATTAACAAAATAGCCACTCCATGAAATAGCGACGGCAATATTTCCGATGGCGTATTCCATCAATAAATCCCACCCGATGATCCACGCGATTAATTCTCCGAATGATGCGTAAGCGTAAGTATAAGCACTGCCTGCTACAGGAATCCGCGAAGCAAACTCGGCATAGCAAAGCGCAGAGAATCCGCAGGTAATGGCGGTTAGCACAAATAAAATACTTACTCCCGGACCGCCGTTAAAAGACGCCTCGCCAATAGTTGAAAAAATACCCGCACCAACAACGGCTGCAATTCCCATAAAAGTTAAATCTTTAACAGATAAAACTTTGCTTAATGAGCTGTGCTCACCGTCGCCGTAGCCTTCTTCGCTATCTTTTAAGATTTTATGGATTGATTTTTTTCTGAATAAGTCTTTTTGCATGTTTAAGTTTTAACAGCCAACTCTACCAAAATAAAAATTATTTGATAAAAATGGTGTAACGATGCAATATCCCTTCAATTATTTCGAGTATTTTCCGTTTTTATAAAGGTAGCTAGCAGTTTGGTAAAATGCAATTGCTTCTTCTTTAAGCCGTTCATCCACCTTTTCTGGAATCTGATCCTCATTTGCTAATACTTTAAATTGTTCTACCTTTTTCTGAGGAGAAAGCACCAATAAATGACCGTTTTTGTAATAACCTAACTTTTCATAAGTACTAACAAACACCCATTTATTTGAATTTGCCGTGAAAACGTTTCTGCCGAAAAACTTAGATTGGTAGTTAACGTTTAAAAAGCTTAAAATAGTTGGCACAATATCAACCTGTGCGGTTAGTTGGTCAAAAACTTGTCGTTTTATGATCGCTGGAGCGTACACAATCATTGGAATGTGATAAGCGCTAAATGGCAATTCTGTTTTGCCTGCGCTTGATGCACAATGGTCCGCAGTGATAATAAAGATGGTGTTTTTAAACCAAGGTTTTACGGAGGCTTCTTTGATAAATCTGCCAATTGCATAATCGGTATATTTTACTGCACCTTGTCTGTTGGTATGTGACGGAATATCTATTCTGCCGTTTGGATAAGTAAAAGGACGATGGTTAGAAACCGTCATTACGTGGTCGAAAAAGGGTTTACCTTTTTGATAGTTTTTATCCAGCTGTTTCAAAGTAAGGGTGAACAAATCTTCGTCTGCCACGCCCCAAATATTTTCATAATGGATGTCTTTTTTGTCAATTGCATCCCTATCTATAACTTGATAGCCATTGGTTCCAAAAAAGGCTTTCATATTATCAAAATAGCTATAACCGCCATAAATATATTGGGCGGTATATCCTTTGTTTTTTAGCAAAGTCCCCAAGGAAAATAAATTTTCATTATTGGGGCGTTTTACGATGGACTCTCCCGGTGTTGGCGGAATGGAAAGCGATAAAGCCTCCAATCCACGGACGGTTCGTGTTCCTGATGCGTAAAGATTGCTGAAAAATAAACCTTTATGAGCTAAACTGTCCAGATTTGGTGTAAGGTTTTCTGTATTTCCAAAAGTGCCTAAAAATTTAGCGCTCAAACTTTCTACGCTAATCAAGACAATATTATAAGGTTTTACAGCACTTCCGTTGTTGATGTTTCTGAGAAAAGGATTGGTGCCTGCTGTTGCCGATGAATCGTTTTTGATTAGTAGTTGCTCAACAATTTTTGAAGCTTTTTGCTGATCTATGGTCGCGTAAAATTTGTTGTAATCCAGTTCGTTGTTCCAAAATGCGGAACCAAAATCGTAAATTCCATCCCCAGCGAGTTCTACGGCATATTGATTATCGCTGAAATCTTTTCCTTTATTGCTGATAAAAAGCCATGAAAGTATTGGGATGCAAAGTAAACCGATAGCAATTGTGGTTCTTTTACGGAAGCGCATATTGCTTTGGAGCGGTAGCGCAATCGTTTTTTTAAGGAAATAAAAAGCCAGTAAAGAGAGCAACGCAATTGCAATGATGATTTTAACAACCGGGTACGATTCCCAGATATTCCCAATCACTTCTGTAGTATAAACTAAGTAATCAACCGCTATAAAATTGTAACGGGTTGAAAATTCATCCCAAAAAAACCACTCAGAAACAATATTGAAAAGCAGTAAAAAAATTACTGGAATAAAAAAGGCATATAGAAAAAACCGATGTCCACGTTTTTTGAACCATTTATTAGGGATCAGCCAGATGTACAAAACCAGTGGAATACAAAAGTACGATGCCATTATGGTATCGTAAAAAAGTCCGATACTGAAGACGCCTAAAACGTTAACCAGGTTCCACTCGAAACCGCTTGCAGATTTTATTAAGAGCAATAATCGCGTGATAAACGCAATACTAATAATGATTAAGTAAAGAAGAAAAACCGGACCGAAACGTTTAGAAAGGAGATTTTTTAAAGAAATACCCAATTTTGCACCAGAAAAAACTTGCATTTTCAAAGATTGCTTTCAAATCTGAATTAATTCTGAATTTTAGTGCTTCTGAAAGTGCTTTTGTGCTTCAAAATAATCCTAATCAGCAAATGGCTAATGACTAAATGAACTTCTTCTCTAACGAACAACCTTATAAGTTGGATCTTCGATAATATTGACCTCTATTACATCGCCAGCGTTCTCTAAAAGTTGCAAACAATCGTCGCTTAAATGGCGAAGGTGAAGTTTCTTTCCTGCTTTTTTGTAACGTTCCGTTAATTTGTTGAGTCCGTCAATTCCAGACATATCCGCAACTTTACTTTCTTTGAAATCAATAATTACTTCGGCGGGATCGTTAATTGGGTCAAACTTATCGGTAAAGTTGGCTACCGAGCCAAAGAATAGCGGACCATAAATCTCGTAATGTTTTACACCGTTTTCATCGATGTATTTGCGGGCTCGAATGCGTTTGGCACTTTCCCAAGCAAAAACCAGTGCAGAAATGATAACACCAATTAAAACTGCTAGCGCCAGATTGTGCAACCAGATGGTAATTACAGCAACCAAAATCCCAACAAAAATATCCTGCTTCGGCATTTTATTGATAATTCTAAAACTAATCCATTCAAAAGTACCAATGGCCACCATAATCATCACGCCGGTTAATGCGGCCATCGGTAACAAGCCAATAATTGGCGCTCCATATAAAATAATCAATAGAACGGTAATTGCAGCAACAATACCCGAAAGTCTGGCTCTAGCCCCGGCTGATAAGTTCACCAAGGTTTGAGCAATCATTGGGCAACCACCCATTCCGGTAAAAAAGCCGTTTAAGATATTTGCCGTTCCTTGTGCTAAACATTCCCTGTTGCTGTTACCGCGAGTGGCGGTAATTTCATCAACCAAATTTAAAGTTAGCAAGCCTTCGGTTAAACCCACGCCAGCCATCACAAATGCATAAGGCGCAATTATTTCTAAGGTGTTTAAATTAAATGGAATATTGGGAATATGGAAAGGAGGGAAACCGCCACTTACCGAGGCAATATCACTTACCGTTTTGGTTTCAATTCCGAACCCTAAAACAAGTATAAAAACTACAATTATAGCAACTAAGGATGGCGGTACAGATTTGGTGATTTTAGGGAATAATATTACAATGGCAATGGTTAATGCCACCAAACCTGCCATAATTAACAAAGGTTGGCCTGTTAACCAAACGCTTTCGCCGTTTACCACCGTTTTAAACTGATGGATTTGCGCCATAAAAATAATAACCGCCAAACCGTTTACAAAGCCATACATTACCGGCTGTGGCACTAAACGTATAAATTTTCCGAATTTAAAAACTCCGACTAAAATTTGCACCACACCAGCTAAAGCCACTGCGGCAAAAACATATTCAATTCCGTGAGATTGCATTAGTGCGATCAAAACCACCACAGTTGCGCCGGCTCCGCCGGAGATTAGTCCCGGCCTGCCACCCAAAACAGAGGTAACTAAACACATAATAAAAACAGCGTATAATCCTGTAAGTGGCGGAAAACCTGCTAAAATTGCGAACGACAAAGATTCGGGCATTATGGTCATGGCGACGGTAATGCCGGCTAATATTTCGACTTTGTAGTCGATTTTTTTGGAAAAATCAAATAGACGTAAATAAGGCTTCATCCTTAAAAATTAAAGTGTAAAGAATTTATGAAATAAGTGTATTCCGGCAAGAGATCGCCGAATAAATTAGAGCTTTGAGCCTAAACTCAAGGTGGTGTCACAGGGCTATTTTGAATAAATTGTACCATTTAGCTACGAAAGTACAAAAAATATTTGCTGATAATGATTCGTTAGCTAATTTTTATAGACTTAATTTTTGTTTGACAGCATTTTAAAAAATGCGGACAATCACAATAATCGTTTGAGTTAAACGCTATATTTGTAGCGTATGATAAAGCGTACCATTGCTTTTCTTTTGATTTTAACTTTAATCTCTGCTCATTTCAGCAAATTATATGTGTTTGCTGGATTTGAACTTAACAAAAATTACATAGCCGAAAAGCTTTGTGTCAATAAAGATAAACCCGAATTAAATTGTCACGGGAAGTGTTTCCTGATGAAAAAACTTGCCGAAGCAGAAAAAAAACAACAAGCCGATAACAGAACGCAACAAAAAAATCTTTTCCAAGAAATTGCAACAATAAATAACGCTCAGTTTAAATTTAATACTCGTTTAATAGCAGAAATAAATACGCCATATATTTCTAATTATCACCTTATCCGGGAATCCCCAGTTTTCCATCCGCCATCTTAGCTAAAAAATAAATTTGAAACAGGAGATGTGAGATTTGAGACACTTGTATTGTGATTCAATCCTTCACTCATTCAAAATTCACTAATTAAAATAGCTAAAGGATTTTTTACAGATCCTAAATTTCTTAAAACAGGAAATGAAAATCAAGGCAATTACCATTGTCATGCTGTTCTTTTGTATTAAAACGGTATTGGCACAAGGGATAGAGGGCACAGTTTACGATGTCCAATCACGAGAACCAGTTGTTGGGGCGGTTATAGAAAACATAAATAATCATCAACATACAATAAGCGATCATCAAGGAAACTTTAATATAAAAGCTTCTTTCGCTGAAAACCGACTTAGTATCTCGGTACTTGGGTTTAAAAAACAAGAATTAACTGCACAGGCAGATAAAAAATTATTGATAGCGTTAGAGCCTGCAACCGGTTCTTTAAACGAAGTGATTGTTACGGCAAACAGAGAAGCAGGTTTAAGAACGGAGGCTCCGATAGCAATCTCAAAGTTAGATTTTAAAACTATTGATGAAACCAAAGCTACTTCTCCTTATGAAGTGCTAAATAAAGTGCCGGGCGTTGTGATGGGAAACCTAAATAACGAACAGCATTTTATGTCGATTCGGCAACCGCTTAACTCATCTAACTATTATCTTTATTTAGAGGATGGGATTCCGATTAGGCCAATGGGCGTTTTTAACCATAATGCATTGTTAGAAGTTAACCAATTTGCCATCAGCAATATTGAGGTGGTAAAAGGTCCGTCTTCATCCATTTACGGACCCGAAGCCATTGGTGGTACGGTAAACTTCATTACCCAAAGACCAACTGCTATACCAACCGCAAAGCTCGGGATACAGTTTGACCAATTTGGTTATAAACGGTTGCAGTTTGGTGCCGGTGCCAGATTAGGGAAGTTCGGTTTTTACGTTGCCGGATTAACCAGTAAACAAACTGATTCGTGGTTGGCAAATTCCGATTATGATAAAACAAGTGTTAACACCCGCTTGGAATATCATTTTACGCCAACATTAAATTTGAGTGGTACTTTGGTTTATAGCGATTATGATTCGCAAACTGGCGGAAATACGGACAGCTTGGCGTTTTACAGCCGATTGTACACCAGTACTTCTGATTTTACTTACCGGAAATCTAAAGCGTTAAGAGCAAATTTCCGGTTAGAAAAAGAGTGGAACAAAAGCTCAAATAGTTTTATAACCACGTTTTATCGCAACAATATTGGCGACCAAAATCCTGCATATTATATCAGATGGAGCGCTACCAATAACCCAACAACGGCAACCGGGCAAATCAATTCAAACAAATTTAAAAGCTATGGCTTTGTGGCTCAGCATAACCAAAAATTCAGTTTTTTAAATTCTAAATTGTTGGGAGGTGTGATGTATGATTATTCGCCAAATACTTACGATGCGCATCAGATAGATTTGAATGCAGAGCTTCGCCCCGACGGAAAATCGGTAAAAAAATACACCATTAAAGCAGACCGACCTGATATTGTACTGGCGGATTACGATGCGAAAATTAATAATTCCGCCATTTATACACAGTATGATGTTAAACCTATACAGAATTTGAATATCTCTGCTGGTTTACGTTACGATTTAATGTCGTTTAGTTACGAAAATTTTTTAGATGCATCCGAAGGGGATAAAAAGTATGAAAAGCTTACTCCAAAAATTGGCGCAACTTATGACTTAGGTCACGATAAAGGGGTTTACGCTAATTTTTCTACAGGTTTTGCGCCTCCGGGATTGACTTCTGTTTTTACCAAAAATGCCCTAACAAATAGTTTCTATTACAATTTAAAAGCAGCCACATTTACCAATTACGAGGTCGGTGCTTGGGTTTGTTTCTTCGAGAGTAAGCTTTGTGCAGATGTTGCGCTTTATGTGATGAAAGGCAAAAATGAACTTTTAAATATCCGTCAGGCGGATAATTCTTACCAATATCAATCGGCCGGTGAAACTTTGCATCGGGGTATTGAGTTAGGTTTTACCGCTAAACCGAGTACACAAATAACGTTACGTTTTGGTGGAACTGTAGCTTTGCATCGGTTCGAAGATTTTGAAATCAGTACCAAACCAACTGATCCGCTGAAAAATTTGGGAGGTTACGAGATGCCATCAGCGCCACGTTATTCATGGAATACCGAGTTGAGCTATTATCCCGTATGGCTTAAAAATTTTAGAACTTCGGTAGAGTGGCAACATGTTGGCAGTTACTATCAAAATCAAATAAACACAGTTAAATACGAAGGTTACGAATTGTTAAATTTCCATGCCGGTTATAAGTTTAAAGGCATCGAGCTTTTTGGCAAATTGGTAAACCTTACCGATGAACTGTACGCCGTAAACGCCACAAGAGGCAACGGAGCTACAGACAGAACTACTTTTACCCCGGCAGCACCACGTACTTTTGTATTTGGTATCCAATACAATTTTACCAGCAAGCACAAATAAAGATAAAATGGAAGAACTAAATAAAAATGAAACTTCGGAGAAATCCGATGCTTCTAAAAAGCTGAAAAAGAAACTTTACAAGTGGCACCGTATATTGGGTTTAATTACGGTAATTCCGTTAATTATGTGGACTGCCTCCGGCTTAATGCACCCAATGATGGCGCATTGGTTTAAAGTGCCCCTCGCACATGAAAAAATAGAACCCCTTGCTATAGAAAAAAGTAAAGTAAATCTATCCTTACAACAGATAACTGCGCAGAACAACATCAATTCGTTCTATAATTTTCGGCTGATTAATTTTAAGGATAGCGTTTATTATCAGGTTAAAGCGGTTGATAAATCCATCCGTTATTTTAATGCTGTTAACGGAAAAGAACTGATAAATGGCGACCAACTTTATGCGCAATATTTAGCAAGATATTTTTTAGGAGACAATAAATCTAAAATTGATTCCACTGCATTGATCAACAGTTTTACTGCGAAATATCAATATGTAAACCGTTTATTGCCAGTTTATAAAGTGTGTTTTGCAACCGATTCAAAAATGGATTTGTATGTAGAAACCTTTGGGAGCCGTTTAGCAACTTACAACAATGCCGACCGTAAAGCTTTTATTTGGGTTTTTAACAATTTCCACACTTGGACGTTTTTAGATAATATCACCAACGATGCATTACATTTCGGTTTGATGATTTTGCTTTTGGGCACCATTATATTTGCTGCGATAAGCGGGATTGCTATCTACGGCTTTTTATGGAAACGTTTCAAAAAGTCGAAAAAGGAAAACTCCCTTAGTCTTTTGCGAAAATATCACCGACAGATAGGCATCATCACCTCGGTTTTTATGCTGACGTTTGCTTTTAGTGGCGCTTATCATGCTACCACCAAAATTAACCAAAGTGATAAAGTCGGAATGGCTTTTCAGCCGATATTAAAAATACAGCATCTTAAAATCAGCAATCTGGATTTAAATACTGATTGGGAAAGGCTTAATAACATGTCTGCCGTAATATTAAAAAAAGATACATTATATCAATTGATGTATGCTAAAACTGAGGATTTGCCAGCAGAAACCAAATATATATCTGCCATTAGTGGAGATACTTTAGCAAATGGTGATATGAAATATGCGAGTTATTTGGCTAATAAATTTCAGCAAAGTAATGATGATCCGAATATGCAATTGCCAGAATGTTGCAGAAAACCCGTTGATGATGCTTCAGCCGATTCCTATAAGATTAGTAGTACCGAGCCTATTAACTCTTTTACGCGTGAATATGGTTTTGTGTTTAAAAGATTGCCAGTGGTGAAAATTGCGTATGATTCACCAGATCATCAGCGCTATTTTATAGAAACGGCGCAATCTAAATTAGCATCTGAGATTACTGATGCCGATATGAGAGAAGGTTATTCCTTCGCTTTTTTACACAAATTTTTCTTTATGGAATGGGCCGGTAAAGGAATAAGAGATTTTACCATGGCTTTGGCTGCGCTTTTAGTGATGACAGTGAGTCTGTTAGGTTTGGCAATTTTTGTGAAGAAGATGTAGTAGTCGGTATAAAAAATAGCAACTATACCTCTTAATCAGAAAGCGAGGAAGGGGCTTACGTTGCTCGCAGGATGGGGCTAATGCGAAATATCCGGACAATCTTTTAAAATAAATATCGAAATTAGCCAGCATGAATGCGTATCTGATTAAAAATGCAACAATAGTGAATGAAGGCAAACAAGAGATTGCCGATGTTTATATTAAAAATCAAAGAATCGAGAAAATTGGACAGAATTTATCCGTTAACGGCGCAAAAGAACTCAATGCTGAGGGAAAGTATCTTTTTCCAGGATTTATTGATGATCAGGTACATTTCCGTGAGCCGGGATTAACGCATAAAGCAGAAATTTACACGGAAGCCAAAGCGGCGGTTGCCGGAGGAATTACCTCTTTTATGGAAATGCCGAACACTGTTCCAAATACTTTAACGCAGGAATTATTAGCAGATAAATACGCCATCGGCGCTAAAAAATCTTTGGCTAACCATTCTTTTTTTATGGGCGCTTCCAACGATAATCTGGAAGAGGTTTTAAAAACCGATGTTAAAAATGTTTGCGGAATTAAAGTTTTTATGGGTTCGTCAACCGGGAATATGTTGGTGGACAATGAGAAAACTTTGGAAGGGATTTTTAAAAATGCACCTACTTTGGTAGCCACACATTGCGAAGATGAGGCAACCATCAGAAAGAATCTGGCGATCTTTAAAGAAAAATACGGCGATAACTTAACGCCAGAAATGCATCCGCTGATTAGAAGCGAAGAAGCTTGCTATTTGTCATCTTCATTTGCGGTAGAGTTGGCTAAAAAGTATAATACCCGTCTGCATATTTTACACATTTCTACCGGTAAAGAGACTTTTCTGTTTGACAATAAAACCGAATTGAAAAATAAACGAATTACTGCGGAAGCTTGCATTCATCATCTTTGGTTTTCTGCCGAAGATTATAAAACCAAAGGAAATTGGATTAAATGGAATCCTGCGGTAAAAACAGCAGAAGACCGTGACCAGATTTTGAAGGCGGTTTTAGATGACCATATCGATGTAATTGCTACCGACCACGCACCGCATACCGTCGAAGAAAAGTCCCAAACTTATTCAAAAGCACCATCTGGCGGACCACTAGTTCAACATGCTTTTAATGCACTTTTTGAACTTTATCATCAGGGGAAAATCAGTTTGGAAAGAATTGCAGAGAAAACATCCCATAATTTGGCAACTTGTTTTCAGATAAAAGACCGTGGTTTTATAAGGGAAGGTTATTTTGCTGATTTGGCTTTGGTAGATTTAAACGCATCTTATGAAGTAAACCGCAACAATGTACTTTCCAAATGTGGTTGGTCGCCATTCGAGGGGCAAACTTTTAACTCCAAAATTACACATACCTTTGTAAGCGGGCATTTGGCTTTTGAAAATGGAGTTTTTAATGAGGAAGTTAAGGGCGAGCGATTGAGTTTTGAACGGTAGTTTCGGAGGTCACGGAGTTATCAGGGTTTGGTTTTAACCACGGAGAACGCAGAGCTGGGAGTTTTTGATTAGCGCTGGCTTTCGATTTCATCCTGTTGATCCGCCAGTTGGCGGAGAAACATCTCACAAGTAAGTTTATGGCTTACTGGGTCGGTAGATAACACGTCTTTTTGCAGTTAAAAAGCGCATTAACGATAGCAACGGCATCCTTTTTATTGGTCATCCTGAGCGAAGTCGAAGGGCGGCAAATAAAAAGATATAGTGGATAGCGTGTTAAAATGCCCAGAAATAATCTTAAAAAAAAGCGGTATAGCTTGGGAAACTTACCGCTTTCACACACCTATTTGAAAAATATAAAAGACTTTACGTCTTTTAAGGAGAGAGAGTAAATCAAAAAAATCTTAAAACATCTTTAAATAAATAGCTGATAAAACCTTTTGCGATTTTCAATCTATTTGCTAATCTTATCATGCTTTCAAACTTCGGAAAAATAGCTAATTAGTCCGTACCTGATAATCGGTATTTTTTAAAAATACCCTAAAATGGGTACTTCTTTTTTTGAACATTCATTTTAAAAAATTGCACAATCGGTAACATCTTCATACTTTAGCAACGATGGAAAATTTTATAGTTTCTGCAAGAAAATATAGACCTGTTTTATTTGAGAGCGTTGTTGGGCAGTTGCATATTACCAATACTTTAAAAAATGCGATCAAAAATAATCAGCTTGCACAAGCTTTTTTGTTTTGCGGTCCGCGAGGTGTGGGTAAAACCACTTGCGCCCGTATTTTGGCAAAAACCATCAACTGTACCAACCTTACTTCGCAATTTGAAGCTTGTGGAGTTTGCGAGTCCTGTATATCGTTTCAAAACGGAAATTCTTTTAATTTTCATGAGCTTGATGCGGCCTCCAACAACTCGGTTGACGATATCCGTAACCTAATTGACCAAGTGCGCATACCGCCACAGGCTGGCAAATACAAAGTTTATATTATTGATGAGGTGCACATGCTTTCGCAAAGTGCGTTTAACGCTTTTTTAAAAACGCTGGAAGAACCGCCTTCTTACGCTATTTTTATTTTAGCAACTACCGAAAAGCATAAAATTTTACCTACCATTTTATCCCGTTGTCAGATTTTTGATTTTAACAGGATTAAGGTAGAAGATATGGCGAACCATTTGGCTAGCATTGCACAAAAGGAAGAGGTAAAATATGATATCGACGGTTTACACCTGATTGCGCAAAAGGCAGACGGCGGTTTGCGGGATGCTTTATCCATGTTTGACCAGATTGTGAGTTTCTCTAATAAGGAGTTAAACTATCAGGCGGTAATTGACAATCTGAATATTTTAGATTACGATTATTATTTCAAACTAACAGACTTATTGCTTGCACAGGATACACCGGGAGCGCTTTTGCTTTTTGATGAAATTTTGAATAACGGTTTTGATGGCAACCATTTCATTACCGGTTTGGCATCGCATTTAAGAAACGTTTTGATTTGTAAAGACGCTACTACGGTTAAATTGCTGGAAGTTAGCGATAACATCAAACAGAAATATCTGGAGCAGGCAAAGCAGTCTCCGGCTTCGTTTTTAATCAGTGCTTTAAATATTGCCAATCAGTGCGATTTAAATTACCGGATCAGTAAAAATCAACGTTTGCAGGTGGAGCTCACGCTCATAAAAATTAGTCATTTAGCACAGGCTTTACAGTTAAGCCAAACCGAAAATGTTCAGCTTTTAGCTGAGCAATTAAAAAAAAAACCTAAAACTTTAGTAGAGGAGGAGCAAGCTCCTTACCATAAAGTTGCTCCAAATGTTATTGAAAACGCGGTTTCTGCTCAAAAATCAGAAGACGTTGTTGTTCCTATTATTCCTAAACCGGAAGAGAAACCTTCACTTCCAACTTTGCCAAAAGTAAACGGAACGCCTCCCCCGGTAATTCCAGGTCGGTCTTTGCTGAATAGTAGCTTAAAAACTTCTTTAATCCCTAATTTAAAGGATCCGAGTAGCGTGAAATCTGAAGAGGAGCGGAATGAGGAAAAAGTTGTAGTAAGTGGTGCAGAACGGAATCCATTTAATCAGGAAGATTTGATCAAATGTTGGGTAGATTATTCTGCGCTTATAAAAGCACAAAACAAAATGAATTTGGCTTCTATTATGGATAGCTATACCCCAATTTTAAAGGATGGGTTTAGAATTGAACTACCGATAGAAAACAAGCTTCAGGAGAACGAGCTGACTTTTGAAAAAATCGATCTGCTCAACTTTTTGCGTACCAAATTGCTGAACTTTCAGATTTCATTGGATCCGGTAATTACCGAAATTAAAGAGGGTAAGAAGCTGTACACTTCTAAAGATAAATATCAGCACATGGCCGAAAAAAATCCAGCTTTGGATGAGTTTAGAAGGGTTTTTAATTTGGATTTGAGTTAGATTAGTTTAAAACTTCTTGATAAAACTGCACATAATTTTTGGCAGTCTCCTCAATTTTATAAGGTTGCAACGCTGGTTCCCTCAGTTGTAAAACTTCCTCTTTACTGTAATTCTGCGCTAAACATTCATTTATTTTTGTGATAAAAGATGCCGAGCTAAAACCTTCGGCAATATAACAAGCTGGCATATTGTCGCCGATTTCGTGGTGAGGTAAAATGTCTGATAAAACACAAGGAGTTCCCACAAAAAATGCCTCTAATAAAGTAATTGGCAAACCTTCGTAATGCGAAGTGTTTAAAAAACAATGGCAGGCTTGCATTAAAGCGTAAATTTCTTGCGGAACTTTAATACCCAAATAATGAATATTGTTGACGGTTTTAAACAGTGCCAAATCCTGCTCTGCGGTTTCTTCTTTGATACCGCAAATAAGGAAAGAAACATTTTTACCCTGATAATATTTTGCGATTTCAACCGCCAGTGGATAATTTTTTTGGTGCGATAATTTACCTACCATTAAGACTAGTTTGTGGTCGGTATCGATATTAAAATGCTTAAATATTTTGCTGATATTGGTTGTAGTAACCGGCTTTTTAATACCGTTGCTGATGACTACCTTTTTGCAATCCCGCTTAACGCTGGTTGCTAGAGAAGCTTTTGAACAATAAATAGACGGTGTGTGTAAATTGGTTTTTAAAGTCTGGTAATTCCAAACTTCGGGGGCGTTGTGAATGGTAGCGATTAATAGATATTTCTGCCGGAACAGTTTTAAATACAGCGCAACAATCAGATGCGTAAACTGTAAATGCGAGTTTAAAACATCGGGCTTTAACTTTTTTAAAAAGTTATGGAGTTTGAAAAAGCTTTTAAAAACAGAAAAGTTTTTGCCGGGTTTTCTGTCCAAAGAATAAGTTGGGATTTGGTTTTCTTTTAACTGATTGGTCAAAAAGTTTTCGAAAGTAGAATGGTTAAAAGCATCAATCAGAATAATAGAAACATCGTGACCTAAATTTTTTTGTTCAATAGCCAAAAGTACCACAAAGGTTTGCGCTCCGCCGGCGTATAAATTGGCAATGATGTGGCAAATTTTCATCGGTTAAAAGTAGTTGAAAAATTTATTCAAATGAAAGATAAGTTTAACTCTCAAACTTTATCCACCCTTCCCCTTCATAACCAAAAGCGAAATATTTTGGCGTAATCATTTCTGCAAGCATCTCGATGGTGTCTACAATTCTTGGTCCGCTACGGTTAAAGTACGCGTTGCCATCAGCAATGTAAACACGGTTATTTTTTACGGCTTCCAAATCTCGCCAGCCGGGTTGGTTCAGCAATAAATCTATTTCCTGTAAAGTTCTGTTGATGGTGAAACCGCAGTTAGCAATTACAATTATGTCGGGATTTATATCGTAAATCTGTTGCCAGTCCACAAAAGGCGAATGCTTTCCGTTTGTTGCTAAAACCGGCGTTCCACCTGCAATTTCTACTAATTCCGGAATCCAATTCCCGGCAATCATCAAAGGCGAAAGCCATTCGATAACCGCAACTTTAGGTTTCTCCGGGAAAAATTTAAGCTTATGCTTCACCAAATCAATGCGTTCTTGCAAATCCTCAATCAATTGATTGCCTCGTTCTTCAACATCTAAAATTAAAGCCAGCTCTTTAATCTCCCTTAAAATATCGTTCAAAGTATTTGGCGAAAGAGAAACCAGTTGTGTGTTTTTCGTCAATAAATCGCTTAAAGCATCTTCCACATCTTTTTCAGAAACTGCACAAACTTCGCATTGATTTTGGGTAATCACTACATCAGGCTTCAACGACTGAATCAGCGCTTTATCGATTTTATAAATGGACAAAGCATCGGTTAAAATTTCTTTCACCTGCGCATCAATTTCGGCACTATTAGCGCCCGAAATAAATTTAGCTTCTGAACAAACCGGTAAAGATTTAACGCTTTCTGGAAAATCGCACTCATGTGAACGACCTACTAACTGACCTTCTAAACCTAAAGCGCAGATAATTTCGGAAGCGGCCGGCAATAAGGAAATAATTCTTTTCTGATGCATTTTAAGTATTTTGCCAAAGATAAAAATTTGAAAGTTGCTATGCGATTTAATGACGATAATCATGTATTTAGGATAATTTTAGTGCTGTTTTCGGTGGGATTATTTGCGTGTACCGCTCGGGACCAATCTGCCGGAAAAAAGGTTTTTCGTCTCAACTTAGATCAAGGTTTAACTTCCTTGGACCCGGCTTTTGCCCGAAACCAAAATGTGCTGTGGATGACGAATCAGATTTTTAACGGCTTAGTGCAGATAGATGACAGCTTAAATATAAAGCCGTGTGTGGCTAAAAGTTGGGAAATATCCGATGATGGCAAAACCTATACATTCCATCTGCGGAATGATGTTTATTTTCATGACGATGATTTGTTCAAAAACGGAAAGGGCAGGAGGGCAGTGGCATCCGATTTTAAATATTCTTTTTCGAGAATTATTGACCCAAAAATAGCGTCATCCGGTGCTTGGATTTTTAATGATAAAGTGGATGGTAAAGAGGCTTTTTCCGCTCCCAATGATTCTACTTTTGTTATCCGTCTAAATAAAGCCTTTCCTCCTTTTCTGTCGATGCTTTCTGCGCAATATTGTTCGGTAGTGCCTCATGAAGTAGCAGATTTTTACGGAAAGGAATTTCGGACGCATCCCGTTGGCACAGGACCTTTCAAATTTAATTATTGGAAAGAAGGCGAAGTTTTGGTGTTGCTAAAAAACGAAAATTACTTTGAAAAAGACAGTACTGGAAATGTTTTGCCTTATTTGGATGCCGTGAAAGCTACTTTTATCCCAGATAAACAGACTGCTTTTATGGAGTTTTTGAGGAAGCAGCTGGACTATTTCAATAGCATTGACGGAAGCTATCGCGATGATATTTTGACCAAAAGCGGTAAAATGACGGCTAAATATCAGGGGAAATTCCATTTGCGAAAAGGTCCGTATTTGAACACAGAATATCTGGGAATGTTGGTAGATAGCAATCTCGCCATCGTGAAAAGCTCACCTTTAAAATATAAAAAAGTGCGTCAGGCGATTAATTACGCCATTAATCGTGAGCGTTTGGTGAAATATTTAAGGAACAGTGTTGGTATTGCAGGAACTTCTGGCTTTGTGCCGGCCGGAATGCCCGGTTTTAGTGCCGAAGCGGTAAAAGGTTACAGTTACAATCCCGAAAAAGCGAGACAATTATTAAAAGAAGCAGGTTTCCCTAATGGGAAAGGGATGTCGGAAATTAAGCTAAGGACAACCACCAATTATAAAGATTTGATTGAATTTATCCAGGGCGAACTCAACAATGTGGGCATAAAAACAAAGATTGAAGTGAACCAAAGTGCATCGTTACGGGAGGTGATTGCTAAACGACAAGTCAATTTTTTTAGAGGAAGTTGGATTGCCGATTATGCCGATGCGGAGATTTATCTATCGATGTTTTATTCCAAGAATTATGTGCCAATCGGCCCGAATTATACGAGTTTTAACAACAAAGAATTTGACCGACTTTACGAACAAATGTATAAATATCGAGATGATAAGGAGCGTTTCAAGCTCTACCAAAAAATGGATCAGTTGGTGATGGATGAAGCGCCAATTGTGGTTTTATTTTACGATGAATCGGTTAATCTCTACCAGAATAATATTAGCGGTTTGAGTAATAATGCGCAGAATTTGTTGGTTTTGAAGAATGTGAGGAAGGATTAACTAGGCTTTTACGCTCCGGCTTACTTGCCCTCATGCCGGGCAGTGGCAGTTACTTTTTTCATTCCTTACTTATTTTATTTTTCGGCATTCAAGAGTGCTTCGCAATTTTTTTCCGCAAAAAAAGTAACCAAAAACCCGAGAGGAGCGAACACATGAAAGCCTTTTAAAACAGTAAACAAATTGAATAAACTCTCGCCTGCGCCTTTTGCTAGGGAAGGAACTGCTTTAACTTTTTTCATCTGTACCGCAAAAGCCAAGGGCGAAAAAAGGCGTTCATTCAGGCTTGTGCTTTTGCTAGTTGGGCGCTCTTGGGTTTTAAATTACATTAAATTCTCAAACTCAACCCTCCAGCAAAATTTCTTTTAGCTGAAGGATTAAAAAACCTTCCTCCAAAAGCGTTCAAATCATTTCCTAAACTGTAATTGCTGTTCAAAATATTGTTTGCGCCAAAGTTGAAAGTTAAATGGTAAGTTTTAACCTTGGTTTGCCAACCGAGCTTGGCATCTAATAAATAGTAACTTTTTGCAAATACGGTTTCTGCATCATTTAAAGAGGTTTTTCCGTTGTACTGATGCTGAATAAATAAGTTGATATTCTTCTGGAAGTTGAAGTTTAGGATATTGGTGAAACTAACTTTAGGAACTCCTGTCAGCAGATTTCCGCTGTAATCATCACTTCCAATTATATAATCTCTGAATTTGAAATCGTTTAAAGTTACGGCGGTGCTAAAATCAATTTTTCTGAAAAAGCTGATATTATTTTTGAGCAAGTTGGCGTATAGTTCCAGTTCAATGCCTTTTTGGTTTGTGCCACCGGCGTTCACGTAAAAATCCTGGTCATTTGGTGCAACTCTGCGGACAATGGCGTTGTTCATTTTGTAATAGAAAGCAGAAACGTCCACATAAATACGCTCAAACGGAGTTCTTGTTCTTAATCCTAATTCATAGTTCCAGCCATTTTCGGCTTGCAAATTTGGGTTAATTGTGGCATCCGAAGCTCTTATTTCATCTTTCGTCGGCGTAGAATAGCCCCTGCTTACAATGCCTCGTAAAACAACCGTTTTGTTTAATGAATAAGAAACCGCTAATCTCGGCATCAACTCGGGATCCAGTTTTACTGTTCCAAAACCGGTGCTGTTCTGCGATTCGGGTAAGGCTTCAAAATCGTATTTTGCAAAGTTTAAACTAGTCGAAATTTCGGCACTTAATTTTTCGCCTAAATCCAATTTTAATCGGGTAAACAAAAATTGCGATTCGTTTTTAATTAAATCAGCTGTTTGTATGTCACCAACTTCGCCTTGGTTATTGTCGTAATTTCTAATTTCTGAATTGGTGTGCTGATATTCGTAGCCGAAGTTCCAATTATATCTCAACGATTGACTAACCTCTTTTTGATAGCTTACAAAAGTCCGAAGCGCTAAACTTACTTCTTTTCGTTTTTCGTAATTGGTGATGAAAGGATTTTCGAAATCCGTATCCATTCCGGATAAGGAAATGGTGTGTTGCCAGTTTTTATTGAGTTGCAACTGATGCGTTAATCCTCCAAAAAAAGTTTGATTGTAAATCCCTGTTTTTTGTTCTTCTGCACCGGGAGAAACGGTTGTCGGTCGGGCTTGACGTGGATTTTCCTGCAATTGTGCAGAGGTAAGTCCGCCCGGAGTTTCATAACCCAAATCGCTGTAAAAGCCAGAAAATTTAAGTTCTGCTTTTGGATGATATTGGAATTTCTGTTGTGTTTGGAAGTAAGCTCGTTTCATCAAACTTTGGTCGCGGTAACCATCGGCATATTGATAGGCCTGATGAAAACTGTACTGGTATTTCTCGTAGTTTTTTTGCAAATGAACGTTCTCTCCGAAAAATCCGTAGCCACCGGCGTTAACGCTTGCGCTGATTTCATCTTCTGTTCCCTGCGAATTTAACAGTACTACTCCGCCAGAATTTGCCCCAAACAAACTTCCATCTGGGCCTTTCAGTACTTCCATACTACTAATTGCGGATTGGTCGATTAAATTTAAATAGGTATTTCCGCTGGCATCCGTTAATGGCAAACCATCAAAATAAACTTTCACATTCCGTACCCCAAATGGCGAGCGCAACAAACTCCCACGGATAGACAAACGATAACTCCCCGGAGAACGTTCCTCCATTTTTACGCCTGCAACGCTGTTTAAAACCGGCAACAAAGAAGTACTTTGGTTTTGTTGGATTTGCGTTTTGTTGATTACCGTTACAGTTGAAGGGAGGTTGAAAAGTTTGCTTTCTGATAAATAAGCTTTTACGGTAACTTCCTGTAATATTTGGGTGCTGTCTTTTTTGGTTTGGGCTTTTGTTGGAGTGAATGAGAATAGTGGGATTACGAGTACAAAAATCGAAGTTATTTTAATTTTTTTCGGAAAAAGCGACTTAAGCATTTGATTTTTTACTTGATTTTCTGTGTAAAAATAGTTAATTGGTAATGGCAAGAAAGTTTAAATTTTTATAGTTTGAGCTAACTTCAATTGTTGATGCAAAACCTTGATGATTTCTATTTTCTGCTAAATATTTCGATTTCATTAAAAAGTAAATTTTGGTTTCTATCAGCCTGTTTTTTAAGCCCGATGTTTCGATGCCATCTTAGGCTGCAATAATAATTTTATACCTCATCAAGATATTTGTTATGGAATCTTTTTAAGCTTTGCTCCTTTTCAGAATTTTCTAAAGAACCAGAATGCTCCCCTTTTAAGTGCACCAAAAGATGGTGTTAAAGTTTTTTATCATCGATTGTTTGTTATTTTTTATCACAATTTAGTAATACCCACTGTTTCCCTAACTATTTCTTTAACTACGTCATCCATTTCATTGCTAGAAACTCTCAGTTGTTCCAATAAAAAAGGCAAATCCTCACCGCCGCCACCTTGCGCATCAATTAAATTAATGATCCCTAAAATTCTTGAAAGTGGCGTACGGACAACATGGGATTGCGTCCATGCGATATTTTTAAGCCTATCGTTTTGGTCTTGGATGATGTTGATATGTTTTAAGGTTTCGGTGATGTCATTTGATAGTACGATAAGCGCATCACCATCACCCGATGGCCCGTCGATTTTGTTTATATGGATCTCGACTTTAATTTCTTGGCCGTTTTTTAAAACATGTGTGAAATGATTGTCCGAGATCTTTCCGGTTTCAAAAAGTAGTTTTTGTTTTACTGCTGTTGCTTCAATCTTTGGATGGAGTTCAAGGAACGATTTGGTGAGAAGCTCGCCCATTGAATATCTGTATTTTGACAATGCGGCAAAATTAGCGTTTAAAAACTTGAAAGAACTGGAGTCAATTAGCCACATGGGCTGAGGACTAAAGTTAAAAAGATTTTCATAGCTTACTTTCGCCTCTTCAAGCTGGGTAATAAAGTTGCGTCTGTTAAGTGTGTAGATGATGGTTTTCTGCAGTATTTCCGCGTTTATTTCGTCTTTCACCAAAAAATCATAAATCCCCATCTGAAGGCTACTTTTGGCCATGCTCAGGTCCGAATATCCGGTCAACACAATCACCGGGATATGTAATTTTAAGGATAATACGTTATAAATCAAATCTATACCTCGCATGTCGGGAAGATGCAGGTCTAATAATATTACAGAAATGTCATGGGAATCATTTTGCAGGTAATCAACTGAACTTGCATAGTCCGAGTATTGCTTAATACGTATCTTCTTAAATTTTTCAAGTAAATAGTCTTCAATTAACACGTAATCTCCCTGATTGTCTTCAATCACAAGAACGGCTAGTTTATCCGGAAAATTGTTTGCTTTCTCCATTTATTAGTCCGTTAAAGTAGTTAGCTGTAACCAAAATTCCTCGATTTTTAAGATGGCGTGGATAAAGTCGTCCATAGCCAGCGGTTTTTTTACATAGCTGTTGCAATATCTCGCATACGCTTGGTCGATATCTTTTTGGTTAGACGAGGTGGTTAATATAATTACAGGGATTTTTTTGAGCTCATCATCAGCTTTAATCTGTTGCAACACTTCGTGGCCGTTAAATATGGGGATATTGATATCTAATAAAATGATATCAGGTCTTTTAGCATCTTTATAAGCTTCTCTTTTAAACAGGAAATCCAATGCTTCCATGCCGTTTTTTACTACATTTATTTCTGTAATTACCTTGCTTTCTTCAAAAGCTTCTAAGGTGAGCAAAATATCTCCTTCATTGTCTTCTACCAAGAGGATGTGTGCGGGCTTCGGAGTTTTGGTTGTCATTTATTCGGTTTTAGGGATAGTGAAACAAAAAATTGAACCTACGCCAGGCGTAGATTTTAGCCAAATTCGTCCGTTCAAATATTCCACATGTCTTTTAGCAATAGAAAGTCCAATCCCTGTACCTTCATATTGATCTTTGTTATGTAGCCTTTGAAAGATAATAAATATTTTATCAAAAAATTTAGGTTCTATCCCTATTCCATTGTCTTTTACGGCAAACTCCCATTCACTTTCTTTTTCCGTTGTCCTAATCTCAACAACTGGCAATTCGCCTTTCTTTACGTATTTTATCGCATTGTCAACCAAACAGTGTAAAATTTGAGTAACAGCAGCCTTGTAGGTTTTTAAAGTCGGTAAATCATCAGAAAGAATGGTTGCCGATGTTTCTACAATTATTTTATGGCGTAACTGCTTAAACTCCTGAAGGATCTCGTTCATATCCACCTTCTCCATTCCTTCGGTAGGCTTGCTTGCCCTAGAGTATTCCAGTAGTTCCAGAATAATCTGCTTCATTCTTTTTGCGCCATCTGTTGCAAAATGGATGTACTGATGCGCTTTTTCGTCAAGTTGCTCTCCGTACTTTCTTTTCAGCAGATCCATAAAGCTGGTAATCATCCGTAGTGGCTCTTGCAAATCGTGAGATGTAATAAAGGCAAATTGCTCTAATTCTTCATTTGACCGCTCCAGTTCGTGTGTATATTTACTAAGTGATATGTTAAGCTCGCTCAACTGAATTTCCATGTGTTTGCGTTCGGTCAAATCGGTCATAGCACCAACCATTCGCAAAGCTTTTCCTTCGGAATTTCTGATGATGACGCCACGGTCTACCACGTAAATTATACTCTCCGGACTGCCTATCCTGTATTCTAATTCCCAATGCTTGCATAAAGGATCGGCAATTGCCCTGTAAATGCTTTCTTTTATTTTAGGAAGATCTTCTGGATGGAATTTATCTTTCCAGTGCGCTGATTCTGATAACGACTTTAAAGATTCTTCACCGAAAAATTTCTCTATCCCGTGTGAGCGGTAAAATGTTTTATTTGCAATGTCCCAATCCCAAATGGCGTCCCGAGTTGCTTCGGTTGCTTTTTCAAATCGCTCATTTGCTTCCAGTAAACGAATATCTGCTTCCTTCCTCAGGGTTATATCTTTAAAATAAACCGAAAGCCCATCTTTAGAAGGGTATGCTACCACTTCAAACCATTTGCACAATGCGGGGTAATATTCTTCAAAGGTTACCGTATTGCCGGTTTCTATGGCTTTATGATATTGCCGGTAAAAGTCAGAGTCAATTGCATCTGCGTAAGCTTCCCACAGGTTTTTTCCTAAAACATCGGTTCTACTGCGCCCTAGGGTTTTTTCAGCTTCTTTATTCCAATAAGTTACCGTCCAATGTCGGTCTAACGCAAAAAACGCATCGCCAATACTTTCTAGGATGGTGCTTTTTTCGTCAAAGGCTTTTTTGAGGTTTTCTGCCGCCTCTTTTCTGCCACTGATGTCTCTAAAAAAAACGCTCAGCCCGTCTGCCGACGGATGTGCATTTACCTCCATCCAAATACCGTAAAAGTCTTCGAAGGTGACGGATTGGTTGGTTTCCAATGCTTTTTTATAATTGCTATAAGAAGGAAGATCTAGGGCATCGGGAAACACCTGCCACAAGTTTTTGCCGACGATGTCCTCCCGTTTCACACCTAACAGCCTTTCTGCAGTTTTATTCCAATAGGTAACTTCAAAATCTTTTTTGATGGTGAAAAAGGCATCACCGATGCTTTCTAAAATACGATGTTTTTCATCATGTGCCTGTTGGAGTTCTTCGGCGGCTTTTTTTCTGTCATCAATGTTTTTAAAATATGCAGAAACTCCACCATTTGAAGGATAAGCATTGATCTCATACCATTTGCCATCACCAGGAAACAGGTATTCAAACGATTTAGGTTTACCGGTTTCCGCCACTTCATAAAAATTACGTTCCAATGGAGTTCCCAACGCTTCCGGAAATACCTGCCACATATTAAGCCCGCAAATATCTTCTTCTTTACGGTGCAGTAATCGCTCCGCCTCTTTGTTGAAGTAGGTAAATTCCCAGTTTTTATTTAGCGCATAAAAGGCGTCTGAAATACTTCCTAATATTTCTCTTATCTGGAGTTCCAACATCTTTGATGCATGGATTTCCTGCAAACTGCCATAAATTTTGGTACACTGGTTGTTTACCCGTTCGCTTTTGCCGATACACCTTACCCATTTCTCGGTACCCTTAGCCGTGATGAGCAGGAGCTCCTCGTCAAATTCTTGTCCCGTTTTTATCAACGTCTCTACGGCCCGCTGTACGCAAGCTTTGCTCGATTCCGTATAAAATTCGAATCCCTGGGTCAACGAGGGATTGTAATGTTCGTCACACTCCAGAATCGTTCTTGTCATGGGCGACCAGTACATTGTGTCTTCTTCCCGGTTGATCAAGTCTAATTCCCAGCTGCCTATTTTAGCCATGCCGGTAGCTTGCCTTAAAAGCTCCTCGTTTTTTGCTTCCTGAGTGACGTCCAAAATCACCGAGTTGAACAGGATTGTCCCATCCGTCAAAAAATCTGGAGAGCCATAGCCTGCATGGGTTCGCTGTTCTCCGTTGGGCATGATATATTTCCACCTGCCGGCCCACTTTGTTTTGTTTTGGATAGATTGCCCGATGCTTTGTTGCACTTTTAGGATTTCTCCGCCTGCACTGATCTGATTCCAAACCAGTTGGTTGTTTTGGATGACCTCTTCCGCCTTAAAGCCCCACACCTGTTCGGCGCCTTTTGTAACATATTTTAGCGCATCTGTGCCATCCGGGTAAATTAGGTATTGAAAGACGACGCCCGGCAGGTTATCGGCTAAGGACTGCAACCTGATTTCTGCTTCTTTACGGTCATGAATATCCTGAAAACTACCGTAAATACGCTTACACTTGCCGTCCACTATCTCCGCGTTACCAATTACACGCACCCAGCGTTCATTTTTTTTGGCGGTAAGCAGCACCGCTTCCAAATCAAACGGTTCGCCCGTTACCATACATTCTCCAATAATGAACTCTACCTTCGATCGGAAATCTTCGCGGTAAAAATTAATCGCTTCCGTGAAATCTGGAAAAAACGTTGTGGGGTCTGTTTCGTGTAGCTGATGCACCATATCTGACCAAAAAATTGCGCTGTTTACAAAATCTATCTCCCAGCTCCCTATCTTGGCAAGTTTGCTTGCTTGCCGGGTGAGCTCTCTGAGGGCTTTTTCTTCGGTGATATTTTTTGCAGTGGCATAAATGACTCCTCCATCCATATCCGCATTGCCGGTCCAACTTAGCCAGATCACGGACCCATTTTTTGTGATATACCTATTCTCGAATTTAAACGTAGTTTTTTCTTTGCTTAATCTCAAAATCTCATTGATAGAAATATCTTTGTCTTCTGGATGGACAAACTTTGCGCAGGTCTGGTGCAAAATATCTTCTTCAGTATAGCCAAGCAACTGATAACCGGACCTGTTCATTTTTAAAAATCTGCCCTGGAAATCTACCAAACACAAAATGTCAGGAATAGCTCCGTACAGGTGGTTCAAGTCGTTCTCCAGTTTTTTTCGGTTTATTTCAGACCCTATAAACCCCTCTAACTGGCGAAATATGCGAGCGTACTTTTTTAAATTATTAACATCGTGTTTTGTGCCTATGAGCAAGACGCCTATTATTTCTTTACTAGCAATTAACGGAATGCCCAGGATTGATTTTAAGCCCGTTTTTTTGGCAGTTTCTCTTCTGACAAAATCCTTATTTTCGTCAATATCGTTCCACAGCAACTGTGTTTTTTTTAACCAGACTTTCCCCTGCAAACCATCGGTTATTTTAAAATTAGGAACATCAGGGTGTTCGCTAAACACTTTATCTTTTGGATCCGCTATGCAATGGCTTAACAAGTGTAAACGAGTTTTTTCGAGGTTGGTTGTCCATAGCTCTACCAAATCAAACTTGCCAAAGTTGCTGATAGTTTCACATAGCTGGTTTGCTGCGGTTGCATAATCGTTCTCGAAATTAAAATTGATACTGATCTTTGCTAGTAGCTCTTTCTCTAGGTCTTTGTTTTTTTGTTCGGTAACGTCTTTTTCAATTGCGATCCAGTGGGTAAACCATCCACTTTCGTCTGCCACCGGAGATATACTGAAGTTGACCCAAAACTCTTCCCCGGTTTTTTTGTAATTGATAACTGTCGTCTCGTAAGGCTGCCAGTTTTTAATTGCTTTGCTTAATTTTGCCCGCTCTTGTTTGTCTGTCTTTGATCCCTGTAGTATCCGAGGGCTTTTCCCGATGACTTCATTCGCTTCGTAGCCGGTCATTTTGGTAAATGCCTTATTTACGTAAATAATTTTAGGTCCGGGCTCATCTATTGGTTCTGCTTCTGTAATCAAAACGGCGTCCTGTGTGTTTGTGATCACACTTTCAAGCAGCTTCAATCGTTGCTCTTCCACTTTCCGGCTGGTGATGTCCTGTACCGTTCCTTCAAAAGCGATGAGCTTTCCCTTTTCGTCTTTTACCCATCGCCCTAGTTCGTGTACCCATTTAACGCTGCGATCAGGACATACAATCCTGTGAATCATATCCAGGTTTTTTCCTCCAGCAAAGGCGATTCGTTGATCTTCTTCAAAGGCCTCCTTATCATCAGGATGAATAGTTTGCACAAAATTCTCGAAAGTTAGTTCGAATTGATTTCTGTTTCTTCCCCAAATATTAAAAACTTCATCGGTCCACGAGAGGCTGTTGGCATCTACTTCTAACCTCCAATAGCCTAAGTTGGCGATACTTGAGGCTGCTTTAAGCTTGGTTTCTGATGCTTTAAGTAGGCTGAGTTGTTCCTCGTCGTCACTTATATCCCGGCAAATAACCAGCATACAATTTTTATGGCCGAAATCAACTTTGTGCCCGTTGATTTCTGTTTTTATTGTATCGCCAGACTTTTTCTTGTGTGTAAATATGCCAAAATAGATATTTCCGGTCTTTTCCTGCAAGTTTTCGAGCGCTGCAATTAATTTTGGAACCTCTTCGGGCGGTCGTAAATCTTTCAGATTTAACGAAAGAAATTCCTCTTTGCTATATCCGTATTGGCTTAAGGCCGCTTGGTTAACATCTAAAATTTCAAATGTGTGCAAATCATATACCCATGAGGCCAAGGGGTTAAAGTAAAATAAGCTACTGTAATCAGCTACACTTTTTGCCATAATGAGATTTTGTTTGTAAGGTTTGTTTTACAGTAAACCCAGCTGAGATATGGTTTTTGAAACTAGCTTCAGTCTTAAATAAATGGTTTTGTCATCTACCAAAATAGATAAATTATCTTGCCGCTACAAGATAATTTTTTAACGTCACCAATATTAATTTTGAAAGGGTTGCGTGTCATTTAAATATAACACTAAAAACCCGCCGAAAATCTATTTTACTTCCACAAACTTCAAACAAACCGGACTCCCAACCTTCAACATTTCACCCGTATAACTCAATAAACCAGTTTTTTTATCTCTACTAAAAACAAAAATATCATCGGTGTATTGGTGGCCAACCAAAAGGAAATTATCTGTGGGGTCAATCGTGAAATTTCTTGGGCCTTTTCCTTTGGTGCTTACATTCGCAACTTTGGTAAGTTTGCCGTTCTTCGCTACTTTAAAAATCGCAATTTCGTTGGCAGTTCCACGATTGGTGGTGTATAGAAATTTGCCATCGTTTGATAAATGGATATCTGCACCACTGTCTTCACCTTTAAAATCTGTGGCATCTGTATTTATTTCTTGTATCAGCGTAGCTTTATTGTCTTTATAATCAAAAACAGAAACATAGGCTTTCATTTCGGACATTACATAAAGCTTATCACCTTTTTTATTAAATGTAAAATGGCGGGGGCCAAAACCCGGCTCAATTTTTACATCAGAAGTTTCCTCTGCCTTTAAAGGCTGTTTTTCCTTGCCGTTGTACTTGTATGCTTTTATAAAATCTATCCCTAAATCGGCAACATATAAAATGCTTCCGTCTGGAGAAAAATTGGTAGAGTGTACATGTGGGGCCTGTTGCCGTTTTTCGTTGATACTACTACCCGTGTGTTTAATTAGCTGGCTAACCGGAGCCAAACTTCCATCCGCATTTATCGGGAAAACGCTTAAACTACCACCGCCGTAATTGGCAGAAAAAGCAAATTTACTATCTTTTGAAAGCGTAACATGGCATGGCCCCGGGCTGGTAGTAGGCTGTGAGTTGATGAACGACAAAACGCCTTTTTTTGCATCAAAATTAAATGCGCTTAAACCGCTTTGGTTTCCACTTGCTTCGCTTACGCTGTAAACTTTGGTTGCTTCGTCATTAACTGCAAAATAAGAAGGATTTACCACGCCTTCGGTTTTAGATTCGAAACTTAATTTGCCGGTGGAAGCATCAAACTTATAAACAAAAAGACCGTTGGTTTGCGTTTTTGTATAAGTGCCAATAATTAAGTGGTACTCTTTTGGAACTGCTTGTGAAAAACCTAAAACGGGTAAACAGAAAAACGCGGACATTAGTACAGATTTAAGCTTCATGATGATGGGTAAGAAAATGGTTTTAATTAAGATGCAATATAGCTAAAAAACAAAAAAAGCCCTCCGTAAAGAAGGCTTTGTATCAATAATGTTTTTCTGGAATTTTATAGGAAAGCTACATCACTAAAGTTCTGGTCTAAAGTATTTGTCGCCAAAAGACTTGATTTGTATCTGTCGCTGTTTCCATTGATAAAAAAACAAGTTTTTCCTTTTATTAAGTCAATTATTTTAGCGTTCAAAGCTTCCGGGACTGCTGGGCATCCAAAGCTTCTGCCTAAACGGCCAGTGCTTTTAATAAAATCTTCACTCACATATTTTGCGCCATGTACTACAATGGCTCTAGCTCTGGCTAAATCATTTATACCCTTATCTTGGCCATCTAATTTTAATGATAAACCATGTTTTCCTAAATACGTTTCGCTTGCAATATAAAATCCTAAACTGCTCTGGTGAGATTCTGCCACATTAGAAAAATTGGTGGCCATATTTGCGCCACTGCCTTGTCCGTGTGCCACATAGGTATTCAATAACAGCGTTTTGTTTTTTAAATCAACAATCCACATTCTTTTGCTTGTGCTGGGTTTACTAAAATCAACAATGGTAACTACGCTTTTAACGTCGCTTAAAAGGTGTTGGTTTTTTAAATTCATGAAACCGGTGAGCGCTTTTTCAAAAACATTGAGTGCTAAACCAGATGTTCTTAAATCGGTTTCCTCATAAAGGGTATTTACGTAATTGCTGAACGATAGCTGCTCTGTGACTTGAGCATTCGTGGTGTCTTTTAGTATGCTTTCGGGATGATTTTTGGTTGGGTTTTCTTTTGAAGTTTTCCAGCTAAGGTTTAAAAACATAAACGAAAAAGCGAATAGCATTAAACCTTTTACCGAGTAAATTTTAATTTTTCTGTTTTTTAAATACTTCATATTTTCCCTTTCTTTTTTATACAAGTTAACTAATCCTTTTACTATTAATGGTTAAACTATGGAAAAGTAACCCTTATCATTCGTTTCGTGACATTAATTAAACATCTATAAATTAATTAGATAAAGAAATGCAACGGCATTTTTTTAGTGATTTTGTGACGACTTTGCTTGTCGCAAGGCTTCCATTGGGTCCTTTAAAGGCGTGGCAGACCGATTAATATACTGAAAGGCATAAGTACACTTCTTTTGGGTTAGATAGCCAAATTGGCGATTTAAAATCTCTGAAACCGTAGTGGAGATGATTTGGAGTAAAGTCATGTGCGGGGCTTTTTTTAGAAACTTGCTTATTAGTACGTATGAAAAAAATATTTATTGCTAACGCTTATAAGTAAATTTTTAATCCTTCTTGATGATTGTCTTTAGCAACTTCTTTTCTGTCTTTTCTTTTTGAAAATAAAACCAAGAAAAAAACCAGCAGACTTAACTCCAATAAAACTGTTTTTACCAATAAAGAAAAAACAAATGCAGCTAAAACATTGGCTAATATCGCAACAAGAAGCGTAAGTATTAATGTTCTGTACCGATACATGTTTTGCAAGATTTGGTATTCCTGTTTACGAAGCAACTGCCGTAAAGTTTCATTTGTTTTTAATGCTGCCGACAACAGGAAGCCGGCTTATCAGAAACATAAGTTTTTACTTATTCCTGAATACGGTTGTAATATTTGTAACGATACTAATTTGGGCGTTTTAACACGCTGTCCGCTATATCTTTTTGTTGTGCAGAGCGAAGCCGAAGGACAAAAAAGGATGCCGCTTCCATCGTTAACGCTTCCAAAAAGCATTATTGACAAAAAAGCCCTTGCAAAACGCAAAGGCTTAAAAGATCTTTAACTCTTTATTAACTCAGCAAGTTTTTCCAGCTTACTAAATTTCCAATAATTTTTGAAAGATCTGCAATAGCCACTCTTTCTTGCTCCATGCTATCTCTATGGCGAATGGTTACCGTGTTATCCGTTAACGTGTCATAATCGATAGTAATGCAATATGGTGTTCCAATTGCGTCCTGGCGGCGATATCTTTTACCAATTGCGTCTTTCTCATCATAAGCCATATTGAAATCCAGTTTTAAAGCATCCATAATTTCACGGGCTTTTTCTGGCAAGCCATCTTTTTTGGTCAACGGTAAAACAGCAGCTTTATAAGGTGCTAAAGCTGGATGCAGTTTCAACAGAGAACGCGAATCCTGTTTTTCGTCTGTACTTAAATCCTGCTCTTCGAAAGCATTCATCAAAGTCACTAAGAAAAAGCGATCTAAACCGATAGAAGTCTCGATGACGTAAGGCACATAATTTCCGTAAGGTTTGCCGGTTTTTGGGTCAACCTCAGGATCAAAATATTGCATTTTTTTTCTGGAGAACTCTTGGTGCTGTGTTAAATCAAAATCTGTACGTGAGTGTATGCCTTCCACCTCTTTAAACCCGAAAGGAAATTCATATTCAATATCCACTGCCGCATTTGCGTAATGCGCTAATTTTGCATGGTCATGAAATTGGTATTTTGCAGGATCAGTTCCTAAAGCCAAATGCCATTTTAAACGGGTTTCTTTCCACTTGTTGTACCATTCCATTTCTGAGCCAGGGCGTACAAAAAACTGCATTTCCATCTGCTCAAACTCACGCATACGCATGATGAACTGACGGGCAATTACTTCGTTTCTAAAAGCTTTACCTATTTGCGCTATCCCGAAAGGAATTTTCATCCTACCGGATTTTTGAACGTTCAAAAAATTCACGAAAATACCCTGTGCTGTCTCTGGGCGAAGGTAAACTTCCTCGGCACCTTCTGCCATTGCGCCAAATTGCGTGGCAAACATCAGGTTAAACTGGCGAACATCTGTCCAATTGCAGGTTTTAGAAACAGGGCATTGGATTTTATGGTCCTCAATTAATGCTTTTAACTGAGGTAAATCCTCCGCTTTAAGCGCATTATCCATGTCGATTTGTAAGCTTTCGGCTTTTTGCATTTCGCCTTCGGCTTTATAAGCTTCAATCTTATCTTCCAATAATTGGTCGGCTCGGTAACGTTTTTTCGAATCCTTGTTGTCAATCATCGGATCGTTGAAACCGTCCACATGTCCGCTAGCCTTCCAAACTTTTGGGTGCATAAATATTGCGGAATCAATCCCAACAATATTCTCGTTCATTTGCACCATGGCTTTCCACCAATAGGTTTTAATGTTATTTTTCAGCTCGGCACCCAATTGTCCGTAATCGTAAACAGCGCTAAGCCCATCATATATTTCACTGCTTTGGAATACGAAACCGTATTCTTTTGCATGTGAGATTACATTTTTAAAAATTTCTTCGTTATTTTTTGACATGATGCTGCAAATATAGCATTACTCTATTTGTATTCTATTTTTGCTATAAATTTTTATCTGTCAGTCGGTTTGGATGAAAATGAGGAAGGACTTAATTTATGCTATGTTTCCTATTTGTAAACATGATAGCTTGGGAAGCTTTCAAGAATTCCATCCTTCACGCATTAACTTCTTCAAAATTATTAAAAGCTTGTTGTGCTGTTGGTGTTGATGTTAAGCATCCTGTTTTTTCCGTTGTAAAAGCCAATGTCGTAGCGTTGCAGGTCTAAATTTAAACCAATGGAACTCTTGTTGAAGCCTAAAAAATTGTCGTTACTAAATGATGCCCCAACAGAAATGCAGTCTAAAAACGTGTAATCGCTACTTTTTGGGTTAATTGGAAAAATCCAGCTCATTTTTCCGCTTAAAGACGTGGTGTTGGCCTGATTTACCATTTTGGTTAATGTTTTAACTTCAACCTCTGTAGCCGGACCAGCGAATAATGAAATTCTTGCGCCTTTATTTATCGGAGATCTAATAAAAAGCGCTTCCACCTGAGGGCCTGCAAACAACTGATTCGAAAGTTTTTGGTTGTACCCAGCTTTAATGCCAAATAAAGATTTAATGCTGGTGCTGGTTAAAAGCGTGGCAATTTTAATGTCGACGCCCACATAAAAATGGGAGTTTCTTTCTACGGTTACTTTTTGTGCGAAAGACTTATTACCGATGCAAACTGCAGTCGTTAATAAAATGATGAGATAGATTTTTTTCAACGTGTTTTCCCTAGTTAGTAGGCTTTTCTACGTTGCTTTTTTAATAAGGTTTTAGAAAAATTAATTTTCTGGACGGCCTATAATCTGACCTTTTTGGTATTTCTTTTCTTCCTCTTCAATTTCTTTTTTCTCTTTTGCAGATTGGTCTGTACGGGTTAAATTTTTCATATCGGGCTGGCCGGCATCCACCCAGGCAGAGTACCAAAAGCTTCCTACATCTAAAATTGAGCTTCGCATTTGCTTTTCAACCATCCCATTCATGGCATCATGGTAAGCTTTTGAGTATTCAATAGAATATTCTTTGATAACCCGGTTGTTACGCTCGTTGTAGGTGTATTTTCTATCACTCGGGAAGCTTTTGCTCAATCTTTTTTCTATTGACAAGGTTGAATCTAAAAGAGTAAAAGTGTGTTCTACAATTTCCCATGCCTTATTTAGCGGATTGTTGATATAAATGGCTTTCCCAACAAAAAAATCGTAATCATTGGCGAAAAGTTCTGGTAATCTGCTTTCCCAAAAACCATGTATCCCAACTTGGTTGGTCATTTGCCCATTGTAATTTTCCGAAGTATGCAAGGGAACATGCGCATCGGCAACATAATGACCTAAATCTGATGAATACTTCAAAATCAAAATCGAATCTCGATTTTTGAAAGCATCAACCAGTTTATAATAAGTGCGCTGAATTTGCCACGGAACAATTCCGTATGCATATAAAGTATCTTCGCTTAATTTTTTAGCAGCATCGTTCCATTTTTTCGGGATAAGCGTAAAAGGTTCTTTGCCGTAATGGTCTGCGTCCAGATAATGTCGGGGCGCTTCTAAAGAATCTGCGTAACGTCTTTTATCAGGATCAACCGCATGTATGGTAATATAGTTGATGTTTGATTTATAAAATCCGATTAAATCTTTTGGTAAAGTGAAAACCGCCAGCCTATTTATTTTCTGATGAGCAAAAAATCCCCATGAGGCAGTAAGTAACAAAAAAGGGATAATTAACAAAAGAATAAAATGTTTATTTTTCATCAACGATATTTTTAACGAGGCAACGGTTTAAGGTTGGTTCTCGTTGTTTTACGCAGGGAAGAACCACCTGATGTTTCATCCTTTAAATTTAAGGTATGCGTTTAATAATCAGCGGGTTTTTTAAAGAATATTTTTTTAATATTGAATTTGCTTTTAAAAATATTAGCAGTATATTTGCAACCCTCAATAGAGGCAATGTTTTAAAGGAATAAAAAGCTAACAATGGCAAATCATAAATCAGCATTAAAAAGAATTAGAGCAAACGCTACTAAACGTTTACGTAACAGATACCAAGCAAAAACTACTAGAACTTTTATCAAAAGGCTGCGTAACGCTGTTAGTAAAGAAGAAGCTTTGGCTTTGTTGCCTAAAGTAACTTCTATGCTAGATCGTTTAGCTAAGAAAAATGTGATCCACAAAAATAAAGCAGCAAACAACAAGTCAAAACTGACTAAGTTCGCTAACTCTTTATAATAACAAAAAATATTTAAAAGGCAGAACTCTATCAAGAGTTCTGCCTTTTTTTGTTCGGTTTTTTGTGTAGATTTATTTTATGAGTTTGCCTTACGAACAAAAAATAACCATTAAAGCTTGGGCAGAAGAAGATCGCCCACGCGAAAAATTACTGTCATTAGGGCGCAGAAGTTTATCTGATGCCGAGCTGATCGCCATTTTGATTGGCTCTGGGTCTACCACAGAATCTGCAGTTGATTTAAGTAAAAGGATTTTACACACCTACCAAAATAACCTTGCCGGCTTGGCAAAGCTTTCTGTACAGGATTTTTGTAAATTTAAAGGAATTGGCGAAGCCAAAGCCATTTCAATTATCGCAGCTTTGGAGTTAGGCAGGCGGCGGAAAGAAACTGAATTAGTATATACCGATAAAATCACCTGCTCTAAAGATGGATTTAACATATTGTCACCTTATTTTTCTGATTTGTTACATGAGGAATTTTGGCTGTTAACTCTGGCTCGTAACAATAAAGTAACCAATAGACTTTTAATTTCAAAAGGAGGGCTGTCTGGCACAATAGCCGACCCAAAAATAATTTTTAAAACAGCACTAGAACACAATGCGGCTAATATTGTGTTGGCGCATAATCATCCGTCTGGCAATTTGAAACCCAGCCAAGAAGATATAAACCTTACAAAAAAGCTAAAAGCAGGTGCACAGTTATTGGATATTGGGGTTTTGGACCATTTAATTTTTGCCGGAGAAGGTTATTTCAGTTTTGCTGATGAAGGTTATTTGTAGGTGTTTTAAGCAAAAAGTTGAAAGTAAAAAGACTTGCTTTCCCGTGGGGATGCGATTTTTATTCAAATTGGTTATTCACGTATCTAAAATTCAGTCTTTCTCTCATTTATCTATATCCTTACATTTCAATAACATTCCGATTCTTTAAATCGCACACAAAACTTTTAGCTTTATAAAATCGTTATACTCAGAAACAATTCTAGAAAATGAGAGGCTATGGATTTTCAAAATATGTTCCCAAACAACTGCCAAGTGGTGGCTTTGACGAATTGCTGAAACTTTTTCTTGAACTTTTAAATTATTCTGCAGGTGACGCAAATGAAGCATTGGCTTGGATGAATGAGCTGGATAAGCAGCACAATATCACCAAAGATGATTATGGCATGGGCGATTTCATCGACGATTTAAAGAACAAGGGCTATTTAAGTGATGATGGCCCAAAAGGTGGTTTTAAAATAACAGGCAAAACAGAGCAGACCATCCGTCAATCTGCGTTAGAGGAAATTTTTGGCAAGCTAAAAAAATCCGGAAAGGGAAATCATAACGCCCCGCAATCTGGTACTGGCGAAGAAAAGAACGCGGATAGGAGGGAGTATCAATTTGGAGATAGCTTGGATCAAATTGATATGACGGCATCAATTCATAATGCGCAGATTAACCATGGAATCGGTGATTTTATGATGACCGAGCGGGATTTGGAAGTGGAAGAACGTGATTATAAAACATTAACTTCCACGGTTTTGATGATTGATATTTCGCACTCCATGATACTTTACGGTGAAGACAGAATTACTCCAGCAAAAAAAGTAGCAATGGCTTTGGCAGAACTAATCAAAACAAAATATCCGAAAGATACTTTAGATATAGTAGTATTTGGGAATGATGCCTGGCCAATAACCGTCAAAGACTTGCCCTATTTAGAAGTTGGACCTTATCATACCAATACTTACGCCGGTTTAGAACTGGCTACGGACATTCTCAGAAGAAGGAAAACGCACAATAAACAGATTTTTATGATCACCGACGGAAAACCAACTTGTTTAAAAGAAGGTTTAAAGTATTATAAAAACAGCGTCGGTCTGGATAAAAAAGTCATCAACAAAACCTTAACGATGGCGGCGCAGTGCAAAAGATTAAATATCCCAATAACTACTTTTATGATTGCCCGCGACCCTTACCTGCAACAATTTGTACGTAAATTTACAGAAGTAAACGGTGGCAGAGCGTTTTACAGTTCGTTAAAAGGCTTAGGGGAATATATTTTTGAAGATTATATAAAGAATAGAAGAAAAACGGTGAGGTAGATTTTAGTAATGAGTATTGAGATGTGAGACAGAGATATGTGGGAACCAAGGCACAGGAATAACAATCTAAACACCTAACAAACTAACAAACTAACAAACTGAATGATAAAAACATTAGGAGAATTAAAAAGATCAGGCTATAAAAGTCGTTCAATTAAAGAAGAACTGCGGGAAAACCTAATTGCCCGATTAAAGGATAAAGATTTAGGTTTTGAAGGGATTATCGGTTTTGAAGATACCGTAATGCCGGATTTACAAACTGCAATCTTAAGTAGTCATAACATATTGTTGTTAGGACTTAGAGGTCAGGCGAAAACCCGAATTGCCCGTTTAATGGTTGATTTATTGGATGAGTATGTGCCTTATATTGCAGACTCTGAACTGTACGATGACCCGCTGAACCCGATTAGTTGGGCCGGGAAAAATGCCGTTGAAATCCATGGAGATGATACGCCGATAGCTTGGTGGCACCGAAGCGAAAGATATACCGAAAAATTGGCCACACCAGACGTTACCGTTGCCGATTTAATTGGCGACGTTGACCCGATAAAAGCTGCTACCCAAAAACTTCATTATTCTGATGAAAGGGTAATCCATTTCGGATTAATTCCAAGAGCGCACCGAAGTATTTTTGTAATTAACGAATTGCCGGATTTGCAGGCCCGTATCCAAGTGGCACTTTTTAATATTTTGCAGGAAAGAGATATTCAGATTCGGGGATTTAAGTTGCGATTGCCTTTGGATATTCAGTTCGTGTTTACCGCGAATCCTGAAGATTATACCAACCGTGGTTCCATTGTAACGCCATTAAAAGACAGGATTGAAAGCCAAATTTTAACGCACTATCCAAAATCTGTGGCGATTTCCCGTAAAATTACACAACAGGAAGCGCTGATTACCCCAGAGCAAAAATTAATTGAAGCCGATGGTTTAGTGAAAGATTTGATAGAGCAGATAGCTTTTGAAGCCCGCAATTCTGAATATATCGATAAAAAATCTGGAGTTTCTGCCCGATTGACCATTTCTGCTTATGAAAACTTAATCTCCCATGCCGAGCGCAGGATGTTGATAAACGGAGAAAAAAGTACAGCGGTTAGAATCAGTGATTTTTTGGGTGTAATTCCCGCTATTACCGGAAAAATTGAATTGGTTTACGAAGGCGAGCTGGAAGGTCCTGCAAAAGTAGCCAACATATTAATTGGTAAAGCCATTAAAACTTTGTTGCAAACCTATTTCCCCGACCCGGAAAGGATGAAAAAAGCCAAAAAAGATAATCCTTACGGGGAAATTATCAACTGGTTTGGCGCCGGAAATAGCCTTAATTTATTGGATGATATTACCAACGAAGAATATAAAGAAGCTCTAAATGCCATTCCGGGTTTAAGACAGGTGGTAAAGCAGTTCCATAAAGACATCAGCGAAAATCAGACTTTATTGTACATGGAATTTGTACTACATGGTTTGGCGGAATTTTCTTTGGTAAGCAAAGCTTTCTTAGAAAAAGGGTTCGAGTTTAAGGATATGTTCAACAGCCTTTTCAGTTCGGAATTTGCTGATGATGAGGACGAAGATAATTTTGATGATAGGTATTAACTGCCTTTAGAAATGAAAGATTTATATCTCTTGTTCTTCGTATTACTTGTAACAATTTTTGCTTGCAATCATCCAAAGAAAATCAGTGGAGACATATCATATCATTCTTTAACAGATTCTAATAAATCAAAGCCGTTAGCTAAAGATTCGGTCTCGTTTTCGGATAAAATGTGGATTAATTTAGAAGAAAAAGCGTTAATAGATTCCATTCTGAATAATAAAGAATATATGGATTTTTATGAAGTAAGAATTAACGGAAAATTGTCTTTAATAACTGATTCTTTAGCGCTTTATAATTTGTTAGGTAAACCAGCCATAGTTGAAAAACCAGATTTTAATGATGTTTGCGTTTCTTTTTATAGTAGCGAAAATTACAAATATCTTCGATATGGTGATTTTACAAAATTCGAGTTATATGGAGATACGGTTGCGCCAGCATCATTAGAGTTTCTAAGTAACCCTAAATTATTTCTCACATATCGAAATTTGATTTTAAATTCCAACACCAGCATTAGTGAAGTTGAAAAAGTTTTCCCGAAAGCTGTGAAATTTAAGTCAAAAATAAATGATTATGAAATGGGTGAACTCCTTAGTGTTTATCTAAAAACAAAAAATAGAAACAGTTTGGATGATAGTTGGATACTGTTTTTTAAAAAAGGAAAATTAGTTAAAATAGATTATTTTATGCCTTGTTAGAAGGTTATTGCGTTAGGGATTGCAGTGGATACCGGCTTGTGGTTAAGGCCTTAAGCAGTATAAACGTAAAGCCCGCCCGAACGCCCACAAAAATATCATGGGAAAAATTATTGGATTAAGTATTCTCTCGCTTTTACTCATAGCGTTTGATTTTTACATTTATAAAGCAGTTTTAAATATTTACCCTAACTGGGGGAGCGCTAAAAAACGTTGCTTTAAAATAGTTTGGTGGGCTTACACTTTTTTGCTTTTAGCGGGTGTGTTGGTTAGCTTAACTTTTAACATTTGGCTGTCGTTAAAAACAGTTATTCTGGTTGCGTATTTTATCACGTTTATTACCAAGTTGGTTTGGTGCATTATTCTTTTTATAGATGATATTAGACGAGGAGCCGTTTTTGTAAAACGCAAAGTTGCGCCTCAGGAACAGCAAGTTAAGGCAACGGAAAATGCCATTCCTCGCTCAGAATTTTTGGTAAAAGCTGGGATGGCAGTGGCCGCAGTGCCATTTGCAGGTTTAACTTGGGGCGTAATTTCGGGCGCTTATGATTATCGGATTCGCCGTCAGGTATTGCATTTCGAGAAATTACCCAAAGAGTTTGACGGCATTACCATAGCCCAGATTTCAGATGTGCATTCGGGCAGTTTTTACAATAAAAAAGCGGTTTTAGGCGGTATAGAAATGTTATTGGGGCAGAAGCCTGATATGGTGTTTTTTACCGGCGATTTGGTGAACGGAAGAGCTAATGAAATGCGGGATTATCAGGATATTTTTGCAAAAGTGAAAGCGCCACTGGGCGTTTATTCCACGTTAGGAAACCACGATTATGGGATGTACGAAAAATGGCCGAACGAGATGGCTCGGGTTAAAAATATCGAAGACGTAAAGAAAGTCCACGCCTTAATGGGTTGGGATTTGTTGATGAACGAAAATCGCAGAATTAAAGTTGATGGGGCAGAAATAGGCGTTTTAGGAATAGAAAACTGGGGAACTGGGCGTTTTCCAAAGTTTGGAAAAATGGAGGAAGCCGTGAAAAATACCGATGATTTACCTGTTAAATTACTTTTGTCTCATGATCCGTCGCATTGGCGGGCAGAAGTTTTACAAAAATATCCGCAGATCGACGCTTCTTTTGCAGGCCATACCCATGGAGCACAGTTTGGTGTTGAGAGTGAATACGTGAAGTGGAGCCCGGTGCAGTATATTTATAACGAATGGGACGGTTTATATCAGCAAGGAAAGCAAAAGTTGTACGTAAACGTGGGTTATGGCTTTTTGGGTTATCCCGGTCGGGTAGGAATTTTGCCCGAAATAACGATATTTGAACTAAGAAAAGCTTAACGTTTTTACTAGCGAATTGGGTAATTGCTTTTAGCTAGTACTTTTTGCGTTTGTTAAAGGTATGCCTTGGCTTTAAGCTTATAGCCTTTTTTGCTTCTCGCTTTTAAGATGATCAAATATTTTCAAAAACCGCTGGATTTTTTACTGTTCAGCAACATTTTCATTTCTTTAGGTGCGTTAACTCAAGGCTTGGTAACTTACCATTTGCTGGGTTTTTCGCCCTCGTGGGTGGTTTTGGGTTTTCTGTTTTTCTCCACTTTATTAACTTACAACTTCAGTATTTTAATTCAGCATCCTAAAGACCCCGAAACATCGGAATACCGGCGAGTACGCTGGATTTTTAGAAATTATAAGCTAAATTTTGCCATTACCGTAATTGCAACCTTGGCGCTGTTTCCGCTGTTTTTCATGCTCAGCTTTAAATCTCAACTACTAAATGTATGCTTAGGAGTACTTTCTTTGGGTTATGCAATGCCTATTTTTAAGTCGAAAAATAAGAGGTTCGGTTTACGGAATATGCCGGCGTTAAAACTGTTTTTAATTGCTTTTATTTGGGCATTAAGCTCGGTAATGATACCTTTTTTTGAATTACAACAAGTACATCAATTTAGGTTGCCATTGAGTGATTTGTTGATATTGAATGTTAAAAGGTTCTTGTTTTTGGTGGCTATTACTATTCCTTTTGATATCCGCGATATGTTTCAGGACAAAATGTTCGAGCTAAAAACAATCCCGACTATTTTTGGGGAAAAGAAAGCTTATCTGTTCTGTCAGTTTATGTTGCTGACTTACATGGTGTTGCTTTTCTTTTTCAGACACAGAGGTTTTGATGCCGATTTTTTTGGCTTAGGGGTAACGGCAATTTTAACCGGATGGCTTATTTTTAAATCGAAATGGGAAAAGAACGAGTATTATTACTTTTTCTATCTCGATGGAACATTGATTTTGCAGTATGTGATGATTTTGATTTTCAATTTTATTTGAAAATCAAAATCTGTATCAAAAAAAATCCCCGATTTTTTCAAATCAGGGATTCTATATTATATCATCATCCGACTAAAATCGGAAAAATAATCTATTTACTAACGTACATTACTTCTTTAACCGCTTTAACAATGCGTTCTGCATTTGGTAAGCTGGCGGCAATTAAAGTTGGTGCGTAAGGTAAAGGTACATCCGCACAAGTGATACGCAACACCGGCGCATCTAAATAATCAAACGCATTTTTTTGAACGTGGAAAGCAATCTCAGAAGAAATAGAAGCCAAAGGCCAAGCTTCTTCTACAACCACCAATCTGTTCGTTTTCTTAACAGAAGTTAAAATGGTCTCAAAATCAATCGGTCTAACGGTCCTTAAATCAATAACTTCTGCGTTGATTCCTTCTTTATTTAAAGCTTCAATAGCCGGAGCAACCGCCCGCGACATCATTTTACCAAAAGAAACGATGGTTACATCTGTACCTTCCTTGGTTACTTTTGCTTTTCCGATTTCGATAATATATTCTTCTTCTGGCACTTCCCCTTTATCTCCGTACATCAATTCAGATTCCATAAAAATAACCGGATCGTTATCCAAAATAGAAGCTTTTAACAAGCCTTTTGCATCATAAGGATTTGAAGGGATTACTACTTTTAAACCTGGGCAGTTTGCAAACCAGTTTTCAAAGTTTTGAGAGTGTTGCGCACCTAACTGTCCGGCATTTCCGGTTGGACCTCTAAATACAATTGGGCAGTTAAACTGTCCGCCAGACATTGAAAGAACTTTCGCAGCTGCGTTAATAATTTGGTCAATCGCAACTAAAGAGAAATTGAAAGTCATAAATTCAACAATCGGGCGTAAGCCGTTCATTGCAGAACCTATGGCAATACCTGCAAAACCAAGCTCGGCAATAGGCGTGTCAATTATACGCTTTGGGCCAAATTCATCCAACATACCTTGGCTTACCTTGTACGCTCCATTGTACTCAGCAACCTCTTCGCCCATCAGATAAATTTTATCATCTTTACGCATTTCTTCGTTCAATGCTTCGCGAAGTGCCTCTCTGAATTGTATTTCTCTCATTATGATGTCTCTATTATATAATTTTACGGAACGCAAATATAAGTAATGTTGCTATAAAAGCAACGTACAAATGCATTTGTATCCGTAACAAAACAATATTTATTTTTAAAACGGACTTGCCTTAAACAAGATTTTTGGATAAAAAACGGACCGAAAGGTTATTAATGAGACTGAGCTTCTAGGATAGCGTTGTAAAGCTCACTTTGCTTTTGGGTACCAATAATGTAAATTAAACCGTCTCTATCGGTAAGCTTCACAGCATCCTTACCGCCGGCGTAAAATTTAATGGTTCCGTTGCGGTGCAAATTATAAACCGGATTGTTTAAAAAATATTTGCTGTAAGGTACTTTCTCAACTTTTACGATGCTGTTTAAATCTATTTTAACTAAACGGGTGGTCCATAAACCGTTTAGGATAATAGATTTATTGCTGATTATAGTGCGGTATTGCAATAAAAAAAGCATAAAAACACTCAACAACAATATGGCACAGCCCACCAGTAGCAATAAATCTCCGTTTCTTTCCCGGTTTTCTGTTACCCAATAAGCTATCAAACAGAAAACAGCCATCACTAACCTAATGCTAATGAAGTTGTAATCTCTTCCCAAATATTGCTTTTCGTGAAACGGATACTGGTGTGTCATTTTTTTGCTTTGTGTAGCTCGAAGGTAATTATTTTTTCGCTGGTTAAACCTACTTTATATCTGTCGTCGTTCCTAAAACCGCAGATCCAGATAATTTCTCCGTTGCCGTTTACTAATATAGGGATTTGTATTTTTTGTTGTAGGGGGATTTTTTGATTGATGAAATAATCGCTCAGTTTTTTAAAACCGTTCATCCCGAAAGGCTTAAAAACGTCTCCTTGTTGCCAATAACGCAACTTAAGCGGGAAAATCAATTTTTCGGACGTCACAAAAATTTTGTTGGTATCTGTAGAAAAATCAGGACGTTCTTTGGTTTCTTTTATCGATAAATGGCTTTCGCCGAAATCGAAATAGCCTAAGCTGGTGATGATTTTTTCTTTTAAAATAATGCCAGTTTGTTTCGGCAAAATTTCGATGGTTTCCCTGTCAACAGTTAAAATATAGTGTTCAGCAAAAAACTGTTTTCCGATGCCATTATCTAAGCAACTGATTAGGTTTTCAATCTGCGTTGGGTTAAATCCGTAAGGTTTTAAAAGCTCAAACAATAGAAGCTGTTGCGGGTTCAGGTTTAAAATATCATTTATTTTGATGATTGTAACTCCGTTTTTTTCTTCAACTATCAGTGATTTTAAAGTTGAAACACGGTCATTCAGCAATTCTTCGAGCTGAGAAAAGTAAGCGATATTTTGTTTGAATGTTTGTGCCAAAGACGGGTTCAGCTGTTCCATTTGCGGAATAATATCTAAACGCAGTTTATTCCGCATGTATTTGTTTGATGCGTTCGAGCTGTCTTCAACATATTTAATGTCATTCTCCTTAGCAATCGCATCAATTTCATTAGCCGTAAAACATAGCATCGGTCTAATAATATTATCTCGATCGTTTTTTATTCCATGCAAACCGGCAATGCCCGTTCCCCTAATTAGGTTTATTAAAACCGTTTCAATAGCATCGTTCTGGTGATGCGCAACCGCTATTTTATCAAAGCCTTTGCTGATTTGTAGTGCGTTAAAAAAATCATAACGCAGTTCTCGGGCCGCCATTTGTATGCTGATTTTTTTCCCAGTGGCAAAGCGCTTAGTATCAAATGATTTTAAGTAAAACGGAACATTGAGGCGTTTTGCGAGGTCTTTTACAAAGCTTTCATCCCTAAAAGATTCATCGCCACGTAAATTAAAATTGCAGTGCGCAATAGAAAAATTATAACCGCAATAAGCAAATAAAGTAGCCATTAAAACAGAATCTTTACCACCACTTACAGCCAACAATATATTGTCATTAGGCTCAAAAAGCTGATTAGCATTTATGAAATCTGTAAATTGCTTTTTTGCTGATAACATCATTCAAAATTAACCGTTTAAAATCGTTAGTAAAAAACTAATTTTGTTGCGTGAGAAAATATTTATTGTTTTTACTATTTGTTAACTTTTCTTTAGTGTCGCTTGCGCAACAAGTTACCCGTGTTGAGCTGTTGCAGTCAGAATCTTTTATAGGTTTAAAAAGAAATGGAGAAAACACAAACAAAGTTATAAAACCTGTATTTAAGCAAGATAACGCAACATTAACTTGTGATAGCGCTTATTTTTACCTCACAAAAAATAGTTTCGAAGCGTTTGGAAATGTGCACATCAATCAGGCTGATACCATAAATATTTACTCGGATAATTTAAATTACGACGGAAACACTAAAACTGCTGTTCTTACCAACAATGTTAAACTTACCGATAATCAAGCTGTTTTAACTACCAATAACCTGGTTTATAATTTAGGGACTAAAATTGGCCAGTACCAAAATGGCGGTAAAATAGTAAACGGCGTAAATACTTTAACCAGCCAAAATGGTTACTATTTTACACAGAACAAGGATGCATATTTTAGATACAATGTAGAGGTTCGCTCACCGGATGTCTTGATTAAATCCGACACTTTAAAATACAATACCATTTCTAAAATTGCCTACTTTTTTGGCCCCACGAATATTTATGGTAAAACCGATACTTTATACACCGAGAACGGGCAGTACAACACTTCAAATGACCAAGCTTCTTTCGGGAAAAAGAATTTATACACACAAAACTCAAAAAGTTTAAAAGGCGATAGCTTGTTTTACGATGGAAAACGAGGCTACGGAAGAGCAGTTAAAAACATCGTGTTTTTAGATACCGCTCAAAAAATTGAATTACGTGGTGATTTGGGGCTTTATAAAAAGAAGGACGAAAGCATTACGGTTACTAAAAACGCCTATGTAATTTTTCTGACTGAAAAAGACTCAGTAACGAAAGACAGTATTTGGCTTACTGCCGATACCTTAAAAAGCAAAGTCTTAACTAAGATGGCTTTATATCAGCTCCGGGAAAAAACACGGTTAGCGAGTTTGGAAAATACAGCTAAAGCTGATAGTTTAAAAAACGGAAATGCCGAAGATAGCGAGGATGAACCCGTTGTTGAACAGCCGGAATTGAGTTTAGATAGCGTTTCTGCGGATAGTACATTAACCGATAGTGCTAGAATTACTTTTTTAAAAGACAGTTTGCTGGCTCGAAAGGAGTTTTTGAAAGACAGCGTTTTAAAAGCCAAGGAGCTACAAAAGAAGGAAAATGACCGTTTACGGGAAGAAAACAAAAAGCCTAAATCGTTAAATATTCCTGTGGTTACGCGGGCGCCGGATAAACCGATGATATGGCCAGCGTTAAAGGAGAACAATAACAAACTTGGTTTGGTGCCTTTGGTTGTGAAAGCAAAAAAAACGAATCCAAATTTTGTCCCGCTGGATTTTGACGCAACCGATACCACTAAAATTAGAGTGGTTTTTGCCTATAAAAAGGTCAAGATTTTTAAATCTGATCTGCAGGCTAAAGCAGATTCCGCCTTTTTTAGCTACGGCGATTCAACCATGCGTATTTACCAGAAACCCCTGATTTGGGCGCAGGGAAGCCAACTTTCTGCCGATACCATGTATATCCAGATGAAAAACAAGAAAATGGATAACCTGGATATGATCAGGAATGCCATTATCGTAAATACCGACGATTCTGTGAAATTTAACCAGATCGCCGGAAAGTTGATGAAAGGCTATTTTAAAAATGAAAAATTGGATGTTGTTTTTATAAATGGCAACGCCGAAAGTATTTATTTCCCTAAGGATAGTTCCAATAGCAATGGGATGATGCGCTCTATTGCTTCAAGAATGCGGATTAATTTTGATGACGATAGCGTAATGAGCGTGACTTTTATCCGTAAACCCGAACATACTTATTATCCTTTAGAACAACTGACGGAAGAATTGAAAACGCTTCCGAACTTTAACTGGAAACCAAAAGAACGGCCGAAATCAAAATTGGATATTTTGCCAAGTTTGGCTACGCAAACTAAGAAAAGCGCCGTTAAGAAAACACCTGTTAAATCAACGGATAAACCGATTGAAAAACCAACAGAGGCTAAGCCAGAAACTCCGGAAGAAGCAAAACCAGAAATCAATGATAAAGTGAAGCGGGCGGCGCCGGCTTATGAACCGCCTAAAAAAGAAACGAAGTAATCCAGTTTATATAGGTGAGCGTCTCGATACCCATATCGAACTACTTACTCAAAAAATCAATCAATTTTTCCATTGCCCGGCCACGATGGCTAATGATGTTTTTTTCTTCCAAACTCATTTCCGCAAAAGTGATGTTGTAACCTTCAGGTTCAAAAATGGGGTCGTAACCAAAACCCTCGCTACCGAGTTTCTCGGTACGGATAGTTCCGTTTACAACTCCTTCAAAAAGATGTTCTTTGCCGTTAATAATTAAAGAAATTACGGTTCTAAATCTTGCGTTTCTATCGATTATGCCTTGCATTTTCTGCAAAACCAAATCCATGTTTTTGTTGAAATCTCTATCACCAGAATAGCGGGCCGAGTAAACCCCGGGTTCATTGTTTAAAGCAAAAATCTCTAAGCCGGTATCATCGGCAAAGCAGTTTACTTTATAATTTTGGTTGATGTACTGGCTTTTAATGCTTGCATTTTCTTCAAGCGTTGTGCCGGTTTCTGCAATATCCTCAAAGCAGCCAATTTCTTTTAAGCTCACTATTTTAAAGCTGTTGCCAACTTTTACCTGCACTTCATCTAATTTATGCTGATTGTTGGTTGCAAACACCAATTGTTTTTCCATGTTTTATGATTAGTAGATTGGTAGATTAGTTGAATTAGTCATTAGTGCTTTGCATAGTATTCTATAATTCAATCCTTCTATAATTCAAAATTATTTTAGTTCACTGGTTCATTAGGCTGTGAGGCTCTGCATGACCATTCACTCATTCAAAATTCTATCCTTCACTTATTATTTAACTAAAACTCCTTCAGCTGGTTCCAAAAGACGGTTTTCTTAGCTACATCGTTTTGGAGTTTTGCTAAATCCCAAGTGCCTAAAATAGCAACGTTTTTATAAACAGATTTTTGGTTTGCCACAGCGCCAACAATATTTAAAACTGCAGGGTTAAAGCCAAAGGTTACTATTTTATTGCAGGCAAAAAATGCTTTTAAATCTTCAAAATTTAGGTCAGTGTATTTTGCCATGTTCACAATTGCTACATCCTCTAAAGTCCATTTTTTAGCACCCATAATTTTTACTAAAAAAGCTAAGTCTGCTTTGCTTAAAAACTTTTCGTCGGCATTATTCACTACAATTAAAATGTACTTGTTGTTTTCTCCTAAATAATCAAAACCATCGTTTTTAGTAGGTTGTGGTATTATTTCTGGTTCAACTTTCGGAACAGCAATAGAAGGAGCAGCTGTTGGTTTTTCGGGCACTGCTAGCATCTCGTTGCGATTTTCCCCGGAAATTGGCGTAACGTTATTTTTAGGTGAATCATTAAAAACATAAATCTCTTCATCCAGCAATAGGCTTAAGGCAATTAAATTATCTGTTTGTAGCTGATTCATGTTCTGCAAATTTGTTCAATTTTTGTTAAAAAAAGTTAAAGCATGGCTAAATTACGCTAAAAAGGCTTTACTTTCGTTCCAAAATGATGCAATTATTCAGAAATCTGACGTGGTTTTTTACGTTAAGTTTAGCTATAATTTCCTGTAATAATTTTCGTAACTCAGAGGATAAGCCTATCGCAAAAGCCTATGATAATTATCTGTATTTAAATGATTTAGAAGGTTTGGTGCCAAAAAATACACACGGAAATGATAGCATTGCTATTGTTAAAGCGTTTATAGATCAGTGGTTACACGAGCAGGTTATTCAGCATCAGGCAGAAAACAATGTAAATATTGATAACAAAAGTATAGAAAGCCGTTTGGCTACTTATAAAAGTTCGTTAATTAGGTTTGAGTACGAGCAGGAACTGATTAGACAAAAGCTTGATACGCTGGTTACAGACCAGGAAGTGGATAAGTTTTATAAAGCCAATCAAGACAATTTTCAGCTAAAAAAGCCTATTTTAAAGGTATCGTACATTAAACTTCCAGAAAACGCCCCAAAAGTTTCAATGGTGAAAAAGCTATTTTCTTCAAAAGATATGCGGGATATTGATTTGTTGGAAAAGTATTGTTTTAAATATTCTCCAAATTTTTCTTTGTTGGATACCGCCTGGCATTATACAGATGAACTTGAAAAAACATTGCCTATCTCAAAAATTTCGGAAAGTAATTACGATAATTTAAACCGTATTTTTGAAATTTCTGATAATAATGCATTATATCTTATAATTTTGCGAGATTCAAAATTTAGAGATAGTTTGTCTCCGATTGCTTTTGAAAAAGAAAATATTAAAAACCTGATTTTAAATCAGCGGAAGCTGGCACTGATTAACCAAATGGAGAAAGAGGTATTTAGTGCCGCACAAAAAAACAACGAATTAGAAATATACGATAAATGAAGAAATACTTAGTTTTAATAGGCATCATCTTTTTAGGGTTGGCGAATAGCTTTGCGCAGGATAAAGTTGTAGATAAAGTTGTTGCCGTGGTTGGCGATAATATCATCTTAAAATCTGAAGTTGACCAACAATATGCCCAATATGTGATGCAGGGGAATAAGCCAGATGAAAGTATTAAATGTAGTTTTCTGCAAAATATGTTGAGTCAAAAGCTGTTGACCCAACAAGCTGTGTTAGATTCCATTACGGTTGAAGAGGATGATGTGGATGGCGAAATAGACCGCAGAATGCGTGTGATGACCTCAAGAGCTGGCGGACAAGAGAAATTAGAAGGCTTTTTGGGTAGGTCTTTAATACAATATAAAGATGAAATTAGACCCGACATTCGCGAGCAATTGGTTGCACAAAAAATGCAGGCAAAAATTACTGAAAAGGTAGAAGTTACGCCCTTAGAAGTTAAACGTTATTTCGAAACTTTCCCTAAGGATTCATTACCCGAGTTTAATACCGAAGTTGAAGTAGGAGAAATTGTGGTTTATCCAGAGCTTACCAAAAAAGAAAAAGAAGTTTATAAAGATAAAGCCGAGGCGCTTAGGCTAAGAATAAAAGGCGGGGACAGTTTTGCAACATTAGCTAGGCTATATTCTCAGGATCCGGGTTCGGCAAGAGAGGGTGGCGAATTGCCATTTTTTGACAGACAAACGATGGCTAAGGAATTTACCTCATGGGCGTTTAAATTAAAAGAGGGAGAAATTTCTCCAGTTTTTGAGACTGAGTTTGGTTTTCATTTTTTAGAGGTATTGGAGCGCCGTGGCGAGCAAGTTAGGGTAAGGCACATTTTAATTATACCAGAAACTCCCGCAACAGCATTAGAAAGAGCCAAAGTAGAGATTGATTCAACCTACCAAAAAGTAAAGGCTGGAAAATTAGATTTTTCTACGGCAGCGTCGCTTTTTTCTGATGAAAAAGAAACTAAATTTAATGGCGGGATGATGCTTAATGCAGAAAATGTACAATCACGTACTACATTTATCCCAACGGATAAATTGGATCCAAAAGTGTTTTTAACAATTGATACCATGAAAGTTGGCTCGTTCTCCACTCCAGCAATGTTTACAGATGCAAGAGGAAAAATGGGTTATAGGTTTTTATATTTAAAAAGCAAAATTCCGCCACATAAAGCCAACTTAGATCAGGATTTACCAAAAATTAAAGATGCCGCTTACGAAGACAAAATCAACAAAACAGTGAGCAAGTGGTTCGAAAAAAGAAGAAAATCAACCTATATCAAAATCGATAAAGATTATCAAAATTGCGAGATTTTAAAAGATTGGATTACCGACAGCCCTACAGCCCAAAATTAAGATGAATTATACTTCAGATGCAGAAGCTATAGACGCCTTTAGCAAGGTTTACGATGAAATTAGGAAAGAAATTTCTAAAGTAATTGTAGGCCAGGATGAAGTTGTAAAATCTGTACTGATTTCGGTTTTTAGTAACGGGCACTGCTTGTTGGTGGGCGTACCTGGTTTGGCAAAAACACTGTTGGTACAAACCGTTGCCAACGTTTTAGATTTATCTTTCAACCGCATTCAGTTTACTCCGGATTTAATGCCGTCTGATATCATCGGAAGTGAAATATTAGGCGAAGACAGGCATTTTAAATTTATTAAAGGTCCGGTTTTTTCAAATATCATTTTAGCCGATGAAATTAACCGTACACCACCTAAAACCCAAGCCGCATTGTTAGAAGCAATGCAGGAAAAATCAGTAACCGCAGCCGGTGTTACTCATTCTTTACCAAAGCCATTTTTTGTACTTGCAACACAAAACCCGATAGAACAAGAAGGAACTTATCCTTTGCCAGAAGCGCAATTGGATCGTTTTATGTTCAATGTTGAGTTAGGCTATCCAAGTTTTGAGGAGGAGCTGGATATTGTAAAAAGCACAACCGGTAATAAAATGATCGATTTAAGAAGGGTTTTAAACGCTGCTCAGATTTCTTATTTTCAAGATTTAGTTAAAAAAGTTCCAGTTGCTAATCATGTGTTGGAATATGCCGTTAAGTTAGTGGCTAAAACCCGTCCGCAGACACAACATGCAACAGAAGCCGTAAACAAATATCTATCTTGGGGCGCTGGCCCCAGAGCATCGCAATATCTGGTAGTTGGTGCAAAGTGTCATGCCGCAATCCACGGAAAATATTCTCCAGATATTGAAGATGTGCAAGCAGTTGCCACAGCAATTTTGAAGCATCGTATCGTGAAAAACTACAAAGCAGAAGCAGATGGTTTAAACGCTGAAGATATTATTGGCGGGTTGTTTTAATTTTATCCGGTGTTTTTTTTAAATGGGGAGCGCCCATTGTTCATGCTGAGCGAAGTCGAAGCATCGTTCGTTGCCTTGATGAAATCTTTAGATAATTTCAAAGCTTTGATAGCTAAAGGCATGAAAAACATTATCTTAGGTTTACAAAAGCAATCATTACAAATGGCGGATCTAAAAAAACAAGCAGCGTTAGATAAATATCGGACTCTTTTATTTGCTATTCTTGATTATCATCTGAAATATTATACCGGTAGTATGGTTTTTGACGATTGGGACCCTTCTGCTGATTATTATTTACTCGAAAAACAGCAAACAGAAGAAGATTATCAGAATTTTAGATTGGATATACTTGAACAGCGGCTTGGCAAGTTTGTACAGCGTTTGCGATATTATATGGATTTGAACTTTGGAAGCTATCTCAAAGAACATACTGGTTATGAGATGGATATTTATGAAGATTTACGACACGAAATTGCCACGATTATCTCAAGGGGAAAAGTAGAAAACATTGAAGAGTTGAGCGTTGTTCATCTGATGATACAGGTGTATAAAAGTACGTCCGTAGAAAAAGAACAGATTGATATATTGGCAAACTTAATCGATGAGTTCTCTGAATGTGAAGATTCCAATCGGGTAATCGGGAAATCAGATATTGGAGTAAAACAGAACATAGTTCAGTTTAAAGTACCATTGCCAAATAGCGAATACATTACGATGGTAGCCACAACTGGTACTATTGAAAAATTGAGCAAAAAAGAATTTATGGAACTTGAGCGAAAAAGAGGAGTACTTTCTTCGCCCCGCAATATTGGACGGCAAATCGCTACAAATGCTCATGGATTTGGAAAAAATGCTCATACAGAAGTTGGAATTACTCTTAACGGAGGGTCTGGTTGCATATATTGTGTAAAAGGAGAAAACCTACTGATAAAAGCCTATTGGAAAAACAACAACACCGTTGTTATTGAAACCAAAAAAGAATACGTAGCCGATGTAAGGCATAATCAAGTAGGTAGCTTTGAAGATGTAGTTAAGATTGAATACATTGAAATTTAGCTTAACTTATGCCAATCGGGATTTGTAATCCCGATTGTTTATATGTCTGAAATGCAATATTAGCGATGCAGTTGCTTAATCGGCAACAAAAATTATTGATCTTTAGGATCCATGTTGTGTTCCACAATCTCTATTTCGCTCATAAACTTAGTTTTCTCCCGATCGGCATACATTCCGTAGGCATCAATGACTAAGCCTTTGGAACCGTCATTTGCCTCAACAGCATACAAAATAGAATTGTCTTCCGGATCCGATATTCCTTCAAAACGGTGTATTTCTACAATTTTTAACTCATCCGATCCAAATTCCCGATTTTCCGAAGCACAGCATAAATGCCTGTCCTTAAAATCAAATTCGTAAGTGAATCCTTTTTCTTTTAATTTATTCATCGCTTCTGAGAGCGTGTCGTAACTTCCGTGTGGTAATTCCATAGTGATAATTTTAATTTTGTAGGAGATAAAACAAAATTCGTACCCTAATAGAAAAGATTGAAATTCCTTATTTTAGTGGTATTGTTTGTTTTATGTGATAATTTGATTATATTCTTAACAAATGACATTCATCATCATTAAATCAATAATCATTAATTAAATTCGCTCCCATATTTTTAAACAACAGCGCAAGCATGTATATTGTTATATTTTTTATTACACACTGGTTTATATCCTTATTTGTACAAACCTTTTTTTTGCACAGGTACGCATCTCATAAAATGTTCCACCTCAATAGTTTTTGGTATAAGTTTTTTTATATCTTAACATACATTGGACAGGGCGCATCGTACCTAAAACCAAAGGCTTACGCCATCATGCACCGCATGCATCATGCTTTTAGCGATACCGAAAAAGACCCACATTCTCCACATTTTTTTGAAGATGTTTTTCAAATGATGTGGAATACGCGTGGTATGTATGTTATTTATGAAAGAGATTTGGAGCAGCCAGAACCACAATTTAGAGGAGATTATGCCGAATGGAAGCTGATTGACGATTTGGGTACCTCGCTAACTTCAAGAATTTTGTTTTCTTTAGGATATATAGCATTTTACATTGTTTTTGCAACACAGTGGTGGATGTGGCTGTTTTTACCTTTCCATTTTATAATGGGGCCTTTACATGGCGCAATTGTGAATTGGTGCGGTCATAAATACGGATATTCTAATTTTGACAATGATGACAAATCAAAAAATACCACACCTTTTGATTTTTTAATGTTAGGAGAATTGTTCCAAAACAATCATCATAAATTTCCGAATAGTGCAAATTTTGCAAAAAAATGGTTCGAGTTTGATCCGGTTTATCCGGTGCTCAAAATAATGCACTGGTTTCGGATTATCAGGTTAAGAAAGGCTTAATGCTTTCAATTGATTTTTAGAGGGTATTTGCAGTATTATAATTCTGGCTTTATTTCTGTTAACTAAAATACTGTGTTATTTAATTGTTATTAATTGCATTAATTGTTGTATTTAAAAAAAATTATGCGCTCTTTTGCGTGATAAAACAGGCTTACAGCCTGATATTTAAAAAGATGAAACAAAATAATCTACATAAACAATATGGCACTGCTTCACTACAAGAGCATGCTGTTTCTATGTTTATTTGTTTACCTTCTTTCGAAACAACTTCTTTGCGACGAAGACCGCTATCTGCTCACAGATTTTGATTGGTCTGCGAACAGAAATAACCCCCTTTAGCCGTCAGTGTGATGGCCATTTTATCAAAAAATTCATTGTTGTTTTTAACGGAAAATGTGGTTTTGAATTACCACTTAAAGAATGCATAATCCCGATTTTAATATAGTTGTTGCCAGTGTACAGCATGTAGGTTTCGCGGAAACTATTTGTACAGAAATGGCTGAATCTGCCAAAGCCCGGGGCACCGGCATAGCAAAGCGTTCTCCGGAATATATTGCAAATAAAATGCTGGAAGGCAAGGCCGTGATTGCTTTGCACAAAGACGGCACATGGGCTGGGTTTTGTTATATAGAAACTTGGAGTCATGGCGATTTTGTAGCCAATTCAGGCTTAATTGTAAACCCGATTTATCGGAAAGCCGGTTTGGCAAAAGCCATAAAAAATAAAGTTTTTGCGCTTTCCAGACAAAAATATCCTGAGGCAAAGATCTTCGGTTTAACTACAGGGTTGGCGGTGATGAAAATCAATTCCGATTTGGGATACGAGCCGGTGACCTATTCTCAGCTTACTCAAGATGAAAAGTTTTGGGAGGGTTGCAAAAGTTGTGTTAATTACGATATTTTAATGAGCAAAGGTCGCCAAAATTGTTTGTGTACCGCCATGCTTTATGACCCAGCTGAAAAAAAGGTAGAAGAAGAGGAACGTTTCAAACAACTTTCTAAAAAAGCTACATTACTAAAAAGAATCGAAGCCAAATTAAAAAGCTTCACCAAAATTATAGCCCTTAGTTTGGCTCAATAAAATATTATATTAGGTAGTTAGCAGGTGTCTTACATCTTATGTCTAGCATCTCACATCTAAAAAAGAAAATGAAGAAAAAAGTTGTTTTAGCATTTAGCGGAGGTTTAGATACCTCATTTTGTTGTATTTATTTAACTAAGGATTTAGATTTAGAAGTACATTCTGTGATTGTAAACACAGGCGGTTTTTCTAAGGAAGAGTTAAAGCAGATTGAAGAACGAGCTTATAGCTTAGGCGTAAAATCACACCACGCCGTTGATGCTGTTAAAGGTTATTATGATGATTGCTTAAAATATTTGGTTTTTGGCAATGTATTGAAAAACAACACTTATCCACTTTCTGTAAGTGCCGAGAGAGTAACTCAGGCAACCGCCATCGCAAATTACGCAAAAGAGATTGATGCTGATTTTGTGGCTCACGGGAGTACTGGAGCGGGTAACGACCAGGTTCGTTTCGATATGATTTTCAATATTGTGGTGCCAAAAGTGGGAATTATTACGCCAATTAGAGATTTAAAATTAAGTCGTGAGGCCGAAATTGAATACCTACACAAACATGGTGTAGAGATTAATGCAGAAAAAGCAAAATATTCTATTAATAAAGGAATTTGGGGAACCTCCGTTGGCGGAAAGGAGACTTTATCTTCCAAAGGAATGTTGCCAGAAGAAGCTTGGCCAACTCAGGTAACTAAAACCAGTCCCGAAGATTTAGAACTTGAATTTTTAAGGGGAGAATTAATCGCGGTAAACGGAAGAAAATACAATCATCCGGCAGAAGCGATACAGGCTTTGCAAGAAATTGCCGCTCCTTTTGGGATTGGCAGAGACATCCACGTTGGTGATACCATCATCGGGATTAAAGGTCGTGTAGGTTTTGAGGCCGCTGCGCCGATGGTCATTATAAAAGCGCACCACGCTTTAGAAAAGCATACGCTAACTAAATGGCAGTTAAGCTGGAAAGACCAATTGGCTATGTTTTACGGAAATTGGATGCATGAAGGGCAGTTTCACGACCCAATTATGCGAGATATTGAGGCGTTTTTAACCAATACCCAAAAAACCGTAAACGGAAAAGTATTTATACAATTGTTGCCTTACCGCTTTGTGGTCATCGGAATTGAATCTGAAAATGATTTAATGAGCAGCAAATTTGGTAGCTACGGCGAAATGAACGAAGGTTACACCGGAGATGACGTAAAAGGATTCTCGAAAATCTTCGGAAACCAGGTAGCAATTTGGCATAAAGTAAATAACGAGGCGTAAGGGAAAAGAAGGTTTAAGACGTAGAATTTTTAAACTTTAGACCTTACATCTCAAACCTTATAAAAAATGAAAATTAAAGTAGGAATTGTAGGAGGAGCAGGTTATACCGGTGGCGAACTGTTAAGAATTTTAGTGAACCACCCGAATGTGGATATTGCTTTTGTTCATAGCAACAGCAACGCAGGTAATCTGATTTCTGACGTTCATACCGATTTGTTTGGAGATACAGATCTGAAATTCACAAATGAGCTTTCGCAGAATATTGATGCGCTTTTTCTTTGTGTAGGGCATGGCGATGCCAGAAAGTTTTTAGAAGCAAATAAGTTTGAGAACCGAATTAAAATCATCGATCTATCCCAGGATTTTAGATTGAACCAAAAATCGATAATTGATGATCGGAAATTCACATATGGCCTTCCCGAGTTAAACAAAGAAAAAATAAAATCTGCGACTAACATTGCAAATCCAGGTTGTTTTGCAACCTGTTTACAATTAGGTTTATTGCCATTGGCTAAAGCTGGCTTGCTAAAATCAGAAGTACATATTTCTGCAACAACCGGTTCAACCGGTGCAGGTCAAAAGCCTGGTGCTACATCGCACTTTAGTTGGCGAAACAACAACCTTTCGGTTTACAAAGCTTTTGAACACCAGCATTTGAATGAAATTGGCGAAAGCTTGCTACAATTGCAACCAAATTTCAGTAATACCATCAATTTTATTCCTTACCGAGGGGCTTTCCCTCGAGGAATTATGGCGTCAATTTATATCGACTGCGATTTAAGTTTAGAAGATGCAGAAAAACTTTATCAGGATTTTTATGCAAATGCACCGTTCACCCATGTTAGTAAAGCCAATATTGATTTAAAGCAAGTTGTAAACACCAATAAATGCTTAATTCATTTAGAGAAACATGGCAATAAATTATTGATTTTATCCATCACCGATAATTTATTAAAAGGCGCATCAGGACAAGCGGTGCAGAATATGAATTTGATGTTCGGTTTGGATGAGAAATCGGGACTGAGGTTGAAGGCTTCTTTTTTTTGAGTTGAAAGTGAAAAGTTTAAAGTAAAAAGTATGCAAGACTATAAAGAGCTTCAAGTATGGAAAAAGTCGCATCAGTTTACTTTAGAAATATATAAAATCACTAAATCGTTTCCGAAAGAAGAAATTTTTGCGTTAGTAAGTCAGTTAAGAAGAGCGTCAAGCTCAATTCCGACAAACATAGCTGAGGGATGCGGGCGATTTACACAAAAAGATTTTGCATCTTTTTTGCAAATTTCTTTGGGTTCAAGTCAAGAAGCTGAATATTTGATTTTCTTATCCAAAGAACTCAATTATATTAATGAAACTGAGTTTGTTTTGCTCAATAAATCAATAGGAGAAATTAAAGCTATGCTGATTTCTTTAATCAAGAAAGTAAGACTTTAAACTATTTAACTTTCAAAATTAGACTGTTAAAATCAGAAGTCAATTTATACTGATTTCTAAAAAAAGAAGTGAAACTTTAAACCTTTCACTTTCAACTTTAAACTTCTAGAAACATGAAACTATTCGACGTATACCCAATCAACAATATCAATATTGTAAAAGGTCAAGGTAGCCTGGTTTGGGATAATAAAGGACAAGAATATTTAGATTTATACGGTGGCCATGCGGTGATTTCTATCGGGCACACGCATCCGCATTACGTAAAACGTTTGACCGATCAGTTGAACCAGATTGGTTTTTATTCCAACTCAATTGAAATTCCTTTACAGGTAGAACTGGCAGAGAAATTGGGTCAGGTTTCTGCTAAAGAAGATTATCAGCTGTTTTTGTGCAATTCGGGAGCCGAAGCTAACGAGAATGCGTTAAAATTGGCTTCGTTCGCTAACGGAAGAAAGAAAATCATTTCATTCACAAAAGCTTTTCACGGAAGAACTTCTTTAGCGGTTTCGGTTACGGATAATCCAAAAATTGTTGCTCCAGTTAACCAAAATCCAAATTCAATCATCCTTCCTTTTAATGATGTAAGTGCTTTAAAAGCAGTTTTTGAGGACGAAGGCGAGGAAATTTGTGCGGTAATTATCGAGGGAATCCAAGGCGTGGGAGGAATTAGGGTAGCTAGCGAAGAATTTCTACAAACCATTCGTTCTTTATGCGATGAGCATGGCGCTTATTTCATTGCAGATTCCGTACAGTGCGGTTACGGCAGAAGCGGAAAATTCTACTCGCAGGATTTTGCAGGTGTTGACGCCGATATTTATTCCATGGCGAAAGGAATGGGCAACGGTTTTCCTATCGGAGCCATCAGCATCAGTCCGAAACTAAAGCCTTGGCATGGGATGCTGGGGACAACTTTTGGAGGAAACCATTTAGCTTGCGCTGCAGCTTTGGCAGTTCTGGAAATTATTGAACAAGATAATTTAATAGCAAATGCCGAAAAAGTTGGTGATTATTTGATTGCTGAACTAAAGAAATTTGATAAAATCACCGAAGTAAGAGGCAGAGGTTTAATGATTGGAATTGATTTACCAGATGAACTTGCTCATGTAAAAAAGGAATTGCTTTTTAAACACCATATATTTACGGGCGCAGCTAGTCCAAATGTAATCAGACTTTTGCCTGCTTTAAATTTAAGTATGGCACATGCTGATAGGTTTTTGGATGCGTTTAGTAAAGAGGCTTAAGGCTTTTGGTGTAAGGTTTAGCGGCTTTTCAAATTAGCAAATGAGAGACTATAAGAAATTAGATGTTTGGAAAAAAGCGCATGAACTAAACATGTTCGTAAAGAAAAACATCGCACCAAAGTTTCCGAAAGAAGAAAAGTACGAATTAAGTTCCCAGTTAACCCGAGCTTCTCTGTCCATTCCTTTGAATATTGTTGAAGGATGTGGTAGATTTACAGATAAAGATTTCGCTCATTTTTTAGATACTTCATTAGGATCTATAAATGAAGTTGATTATTGCTGTCTTTGCGCTTTGGAACTTTTTTATATTTCAGATGAAGATTATCAAACTGTAAATAAAACATTAAACGAGGTTAGGGCAATGCTGATTTCGTTTTTAAAATTTTTAAGAGAAAAGAAATAATATGATTTATGAAAAAACAACTTCATTCACATACTTTATCAATGATACAAGACCTTAAGCCCTCAACCTTATACCCTCAACCCTATATAAAATGAAATTATTCTCTTCCGTTAACGACGTAACCGATATCCAAAAATTAGTTTCCGATGCAATTTCGTTGAAGAAAAAACCTTTTGTAGATGAAGCTCTAGGTAAACATAAAACCTTAGGTTTAATTTTTTTAAACCCAAGCTTACGTACGCGTTTAAGTACGCAAAAAGCGGGTATGAACTTGGGAATGCAGGTAATTGTGATGAATCTGGACAAAGAAGGTTGGGCTTTGGAAACTCAGGATGGTGTAATTATGAACGGCACAACAGTCGAGCATATTCGCGAGGCTGCTGGCGTAATGGGACAATATTGCGATATCATTGGTTTTCGTTCTTTCCCAGGTTTAGTTGACCGCGAGGATGATTATGCAGAAACCATCTTCAATAAATTTGTAAAATTTAGCGGTGTGCCGGTGGTGAGTTTAGAGTCGGCGACACGCCACCCTTTACAAAGTTTAGCTGATTTAATTACAATCGAAGAACTTAGGAAAACAGCAAAACCCAAGGTTGTTTTAACCTGGGCACCTCACGTTAAACCATTGCCACAAGCGGTAGCTAATTCTTTTGCCGAGTGGATGAATAAAGCTGATTACGAATTTGTGATTACGCACCCAGAAGGGTATGATTTAGCGCCAGAATTTGTCGGCGATGCAACAGTAACAAATAGCCAAGATGAAGCTTTAGCCGGTGCTGATTTTGTTTATGTGAAAAACTGGTCTTCATACAAGGATTATGGGAAAATTTTAACAGACGGCGAAGGCTGGATGATGACCAACGAAAAGCTAAAGTTAACCAATAACGCAGGCGTAATGCACTGTTTGCCAGTACGCAGAGGTTTGGAACTGTCTCACGAAATACTGGACGGACCAAATTCTTTAGTTTTAAACCAAGCAAATAACAGGGTTTGGGCAGCACAGGCGGTATTAAAAAATATATTGAAAGATCTATAATGGAGAAGTTAACCGTCATAAAAATTGGTGGAAACGTTATTGATAATTCAGAAAAACTTCATGAATTTTTAAAAGCTTTCGCTGAATTAAAAGGAAAAAAAATCTTGGTTCATGGCGGTGGAAAAATGGCAACAAAGCTTGCTGCCGAAATGCACATTGAAGCCAAAATGATTGACGGTCGCAGAATCACAGATATTGAAACTTTGCGGATTGTTACAATGGTTTACGCCGGTTTAATCAGCAAAAACTTAGTGGCGCAACTACAAATGTTTGGCTGCAACGCCTTAGGTTTAAGCGGTGCTGACGGGAATCTGAATAAAGCAAAAAAACGTCCGGTACAAAAAATAAAGTCTAAAACAGATGATACCTATCAAGAAATAGATTTCGGTTTTGTAGGTGATTTGGATGAAAATTCTGTACAGAAAGAAAATTTGACTAAATTGATTGAAGCTGGCTTTATTCCGGTTTTTTCGGCGATTACACATGACGGCGAAAGTCAGCTTTTAAACACCAATGCCGATACAGTTGCTTCTGCATTGGCAGGTGCAATGGCGAAACAGTATGATACATCTCTGATTTATTGTTTCGAGAAGAAAGGTGTTTTAGTGGATGTTGATGATGAAACATCCGTAATCAGAGAAATTAACCCTATTAAGTACGAAGATTTAAAAGCAAAAGGCATTGTTGCTGATGGAATGTTGCCTAAATTGCATAACGCATTTGATGCGATAAATAAAGGAGTATCTGCGGTTTATATTGGTAAAGCAGATGATTTGAATGATTTTGGAACGGGATTAGAATTTGGAACTAAGTTGTTGAGATAACCACGAAGACGCGAAGTTTTTCACAGAGGGAGAACGGAAGGTTGAGGCCATGTATTGCACTTTGTCAATCAGTGGAGTCGAAGATTAACCACAGAGTACGCAATGGTCACAGAGTCCGGTTTAAAAAATCCTGCAATATTTTATAGATAACTATCAGGATGTTTAAAACTAATTTGAACGCTTATATGCCAAATAAACTAAAACCAAACCAACTAACAAACTAATGCAAATGAAAAAAATAACCATCATCGGTAGCGGAAATATGGGCTTGTCTTTAGCTAAAGGATTAGTAAAAAGCGGTTTGTATAAAGCCGAAGCCATCACCTTAACCCGCAGAACCCTTAGCGGTTTAACGGAATATGCAGAACAGGGCTTTAAAACTTCAAACAATAATGCCGAAGCGGTAAAAGATGCTAATATTATCGTTCTAGCAGTTTTGCCTCAACAGGTAAACAAAGTTTTAGACGAGATCAAATCGTCAGTTAATCCGAAAACACAGCTATTTACTTCGGTGGTTTCTGGCGTTACCTGTAAAAATATCAAGGAAAAACTGTACGATGATTTGGAGGTTGTACGCGTAATGCCCAACACCGCCATCGCCATACAGCAATCCATGACATGTTTCGCTACCGATAATGCGTCGGCAGAAAGTTTAGCAACGGTAAAAGAGATTTTTGATACTGTGGGGATTTCCATTCAGATTCAGGAAGATTTAATGACTTCGGCAACAGCTTTATGCGCTTGCGGAATCGCTTTCTTTTTACGTTCTGTTAGGGCGGCATCGCAGGGTGGGGTCGAAGTAGGTTTCCACGCTCACGATGCATTAATGATGGCGGCACAAACCGCCAAAGGTGCTGCGGATCTGTTGTTGCAACTGGCATCGCATCCAGAGCATGAGATTGATAAAGTTACATCGCCAAAAGGCTGTACCATTGCCGGATTGAATGAAATGGAGCATAACGGTTTCAGCTCGGCCATGATTAAAGGCATTAAAACATCGGCAAAAATCGCTGGTGAGTTATATACCAAGGAGTAGTTTAGATAAAAGACATAAGAACCAAGACACAAAGAAAAACGTTAGAATGGCTGATAATTTATTGTTTGAGAATGCAGTTTCGTTATTGAAAAAGCTAATTTCAACACCATCTTTTAGTAAAGAAGAAGCGGATACTTTCAAAATTTTAACAGATTTTTTTGCCGAGAAAGGAGTTGATTTTAAAACCAAAGGGTTTAATATTTGGGCTTATAACAAGCATTTCGATGCCGGAAAGCCGACCATTTTATTGAACTCGCACCACGATACTGTAAAACCGAATAAAAGTTATACTCGCGATCCTTTTTCACCGGATGTAGAAGATGGTAAGTTATTTGGTTTGGGCAGTAATGATGCCGGTGGATGCCTAGTTTCTTTGATTTCAACTTTTTTATATTTCTATAATCAAGAGAATTTAAAATATAATATCGCCATTGCTACTACCGCCGAGGAGGAAAACTCGGGTAAAGGCGGTTTAGAATCAATTATTAAAGAGTTAGGAAAGCTTGATTTTGCAATTATTGGCGAACCGACGTTAATGGATTTAGCCATCGCCGAAAAGGGTTTGCTGGTTTTAGATTGCCATGCAAGAGGAAAATCTGGTCATGCTGCCCGCAACGAAGGCGAAAATGCGATTTATAAAGCTTTAAAAGATATTGAGTGGTTTCAGAACTATAAATTCACTAAAGTTTCCGAAACTTTAGGTCCGGTTAAAATGACAGTAACCATTATCAATGCCGGAACTTTGCATAACGTAGTGCCTGATAATTGCACTTTTACAGTTGATGTACGCGTTACCGATGCTTACAGCAATGAAGATGTGCTTAAGATTATCCGTCAGTTTGTGAGCTGTGAGGTTGTTCCGCGTTCCATCAGATTAAAACCGTCTTCTATCCCAAAAGAACACCCAATTGTACAGGCCGGCATTGCTTTAGGCAAAAAAACTTACGGCTCGCCAACCACTTCAGATCAATCTTTATTGGATATCCCATCTTTAAAATGTGGTCCTGGAGATTCCGCTCGCTCGCACACTGCCGATGAATTTGTGTACGTGAAAGAAATTGAGGAAGGAATTGCGGGCTACATTGCGATGATAGAAAAAGTAGTGCTGTAAAGATTTTTAGGCGATCCGTCAAAACGGTTGGGGGGGGTGGCCCTGAAACTATTATTAGTAAAATGAAAGCATCGTTGGGCAATCACCAACAGACTCTTGTTTATCTTCTAGCAAGATGTGTTAATTGTTGTAAATCCGCCAGGTAAATACCTTGACTTTTATCAATTAATTTTCTGGCTCTTGCTAAATCCTGGAGCGCAACCGCATTATCGCCAACTTTTATTTTTGTTTTAGCCAACAAAAGCGAAGTCTCTATTTCGCCATCAATATAATTCTGGTTAACGGCTATGGTATTAGCTTGGATAAAAAACCATTTGGCTTGCGTAAATTGCTTTGCCTTTAAATAAATCTTCCCTAAAAAAAGATAACAATCAAATTCACTGTGTTTGCTTGTTGCCTTACTGCTCATTGGCAAAACTTGCTGTATCATCAAGTTTTCCGCCTTTGTTGTCATTCCCTGAGTTAAAGCTATTTTAGCTTCGGTAAATAACAGATTATATCGTTGGTTATAGTTGTAAAAGCTGTCTAAGCTATCTTTTACCTGCTTAACAAAATACATCGCTTCCGTAGGTTGGTTATTTAAGTAATTTATATTTATGAGGTTTAAGCAAATTTTAGCTTTTTGGGAGCTATCAGTTGTGTTATTAAAGATGTCGGTTAAGATTTCGACCGACTTATAACGGTTACCTCTGTAAAATTCATTTAGACCTAAGATTTCCAAGAAATCTGTATTTGCTTTCCCCAAAGTGTAATTGTCGAAGATCCGCGATAAAAAAAAATAATTATTGAGCGAGCTAAAATAGATGTTTTCCGAAAGTTTATCCTGCGAGCTCTTAACTAATATTTTAGCATCAATGGTTTCTAAGCTGTCACTAATTAAAACCGGATTTTTATCAAAAGAAATTCTTGTCGTTAAATCTTCATTAGATCCAAACAAATCTCCGTTTAAACCAGTCATCAAAACAAAAAACGAAATAAGAAAAACGTAGGTTACAGGTTTTATCAACCCAATTTTATATCCCGCCGTTGCACTTTTTAACATTTTATCTGAGTTTAGTTTGTGGTATATTAGAGCCTTACAAGCTACAGGTGATGTTACAAAGCTTCCTTTTTAACCTAAAGATACAATCTATTGGTTTAAACTTTGTACAGTTAGCTTTTACTTGATATAAATTAAAACTATTGAAATGCAATATAGCAACATCTTAACTGAATACGATGGTGATATTTTGAAAATCACTATTAATCGTCCAGAAAAATTAAACGCTTTAAATAAACAAACGCTTGCAGAGATTAACCATATTTTGGTGGATGCGCTAAAAAATCCAGCAATCGGCGGAATTATTATTACTGGTTCTGGTGAAAAAGCTTTTGTGGCAGGTGCTGATATTGCCGAGTTTTCTAATTACAATTCGCAACAAGGAGAAGAATTGGCCAAAGACGGACAAGCAAAAGTTTTTGATTTAATTGCCAATGCGCAAAAACCAGTGATTGCCGCAATTAACGGATTTGCACTCGGTGGGGGCTTAGAGCTAGCAATGGCCTGTCATATTAGGTTTGCAAGCGAACAAGCCAAACTTGGTTTGCCGGAAGTTACATTGGGTTTAATTCCCGGTTATGGTGGCACACAACGGTTAACAGAGTTAGTAGGCAAAGGAAGGGCTCTGGAAATGATTTTAAGTGCAAACATGATTGACTCAACAGAAGCGCTAAGAATCGGCTTAGTAAACAAAGTTTTTCCGCTAAACCAGCTTTTAGCCGAAAGCACAAAACTTTTGAAAACTATTCTTTCACGTTCGCCAAGCGCTGTTGGTGCAGCAATTTTGGCGGTTAACTCGGCAAAAAAAGCAGATGGATATCAAACTGAGATCAAGGAGTTTGGAAAATGTTTTGGGAATAAGGATTTTAAAGAAGGCGTAAGTGCCTTTATAGAAAAAAGAAAAGCAAATTTTAAATAATTTAATAAATAAAAATTAATTAATATTCTTTATAATTAATTATGTAGAAAGTTTTTCCCAGTTCAAATAAATATTTATATTCGCTTAACCCAAACTTAATTGGAAAAATACTAGTCCATGAAAAAGATACTCATCGTTGATGACGAAGTAAATATTGGTTTGTTGCTATCTAAATTTTTAGCCCGCAACGGCTTTGAAGTGCAAACCGCAACTTCTGGGGTTTCGGCTTTCGAAATTTTAGAAAAAGAAACCTTTAATTTAGTTCTCTGTGATTTTAGGTTGGAAGATACTGACGGTAGGGAGATATTAAAAAAGATAAAAATTAAATATCCACGCACCGGGGTAATTATTATTACTGGTTATTCTGATATAAAACTTGCGGTAGAGCTAATTAAAATGGGAGCTTATGATTATATCACTAAGCCGCTTTATCCCGATGAGATTTTAAATACCATTAAAAAAGCTATTGACACGCAACAGGCTTTAAATGAGGAGATGGATAAGCCAAAATCTTCATCGGAGGCGGGGAAAAACAGAGAAGTAAACAGTCAGGATTTCCGCCAGGAAGAATACGTAGTGGGGCAAAGTGCTCCGGCAAAAGAACTGATACGCCAGATAGAGTTGGTAGCTCCTACAACGTACAGTGTGATACTAATCGGCGAAAGCGGGACAGGAAAAGAGTCAGTAGCAAAAAGTATCCATTTAAAAAGCCCGAGAAAAGACAAGCCCTTTGTAGCAATGGACTGCGGGTCTTTAACAAAAGAATTGGCAGGTTCCGAATTTTTTGGACACGAGAAAGGATCTTTTACCGGAGCCTTATATACCAAAATTGGTCATTTTGAAATGGCGAATGGGGGTACTTTATTTTTAGATGAAGTAGGTAATTTATCTTACGAAATTCAGGCAGCTTTACTGCGTACCGTTCAAGAGCGTAAAGTAAAAAGAATCGGCTCAACCAAAGAAATTGATTTGGATGTCCGCATTATTGTTGCAACCAATGAGAATTTAATTGATGCCATTTCAAAAGGAAAATTTAGGGAGGATTTATACCACCGCTTTAACGAATTCGGTATTTATATGCCTCCTTTAAGAGAACGCGGGAAAGACATCATGATTTTTGCCGAATACTTTCTGCTTTCCGCAAATAAGGAACTAAACAAAGATGTAAAAGGTTTTTCCCCAGAAGTTGAGGAAAGCTTTTTAACCTATCCTTGGCCAGGAAACGTAAGGGAACTGAAAAATGTATTGAGGCGAGCGGTATTACTAACCGAAGGTGATTTTATCCAAACAAAAGCTTTACCGCTCGAAATTTCAACATTTTCAAAAGTTTCGGCTTTTGAAAATGCAGTGGAAAGCGTAAGCACCAATAACAACAATAAAGAGAAAAAACTCGATTTAAAAAACGCTGCTATGGAGGCAGAGTATGATACCATTCTCAAAGTTTTAAAAGAAGTTAATTTCAATAAAACAAAAGCAGCGCAAATTTTAAATATCGACCGTAAAACGTTGTACAATAAAATGAAAGCAATTAATATGGATTAACCTTTACCCCTTAACGTGGCTATCAACAAAATCTCACTCCAAAAAGAACAAAAAGGCATCAATATCCCTATGGGGTATTTTTGGGCGATCTTTTTAATATGTATTACCCCAACTATATTGTCGATGTTGGGTGTGGAGGTCAGCTACAATGGCTATAGGGTTATCAATTTCTCTAAAATAGCCGAAGGAATTGCTACAGAGCTTATCCTGGGAAAAACTTTTTCAACTGTTTGGATTGTTTTTAGTATCGCAGTAGGAGTTTTTACCTGTATTCTCACGCTTATTGATTTTAAGGTGAAAAACGATGTTGCAGCACCAATAATTGGTTTGGTGATGTTGGCGATGTCAATATTTGAAATGGTTCACCTGTTGGTGGTTTTTGGAGTTTTAAAAACACACCTCGATCTAGACCAAGCCATATACATGAGCTGGTTTATAAGTAGCATGTTAAAAGTTGTGCTCCTTTTTATCGGAACCATCATTATCCTCAAAATAAAGTATAAGCAAGATGCCATTATTGAGAAAAGAACTGCCTTAATACGATCAGTAGCAGTTGTGTTTGCTTTGCTTACACTTGTGGCTTTGTTTTCATTGTTCTCGCTAGAAACAGTTAAGCCGGTATTCATACAAAGAGATGCTTTTTTTACCCATCCAATGGAGATAGTAAGCATCATTTTTTATCTAATGTGGGGCGGTGTTTTAATGCCCAAAGTATTGAAAAAGCATAGTGGAATCTTTTTTCAGATGCTAATTTTAAGTATGATACCCGCCATATTTGCCAATGCGCACATGGCCGTGTTCTTCAAAAATTTTGATATTGAATACAATTTTGCACAGTTCTTAAGATTTTTCGCCTATGTAATTCCGCTGTTAGGTATCAGCTTAACTTATTCCAGAAATATCTCTAAACAACATCAAATGAATTTGATGTTGGACGAAGAGATTAAATCGAAAGAAAAGATACAACAAGCGCTGGAACGTAGGCAAAACCTATTACAAAACGCCGAAAAATTGGCTAATATGGGTAGCTGGGAGTTAGATGTAGCTACCCGGGAAATCAACTTTTCTGATGCTCTGTATAAAATATTTGGATATATGCCCAATTCTATTTCGCCAGATTTGGAGCTCATGTACAACATGATTATACCCGTTTACAGAAACGAGTATAAAAAGATGTTGGACAATGCCATTAAAAATCAATCGTCTTTCAATACCGAATATGAGGTGCTTTGGGTAAACGGACAAAGGCGTTATATTTTAGCGCAGTGCCGGTATATTCCAACAGATAACAAAGTAATAGGAACATGTTTGGACATTACCGAATTAAAGGAAACCACGCAAAAGTTATCACAAAACGAAGCATTGTTAAAAGAAGCAGAGTCTATTGCGCATAACGGAAGTTTCGAGTGGTTTGCAGGTATTGATCACTTTTTTTGGTCTGAAGAACTTTTCAGAATTCATGGTTACGAGCCAAATTCTGTCGAAATAACTTTGAATTTTTACATGATTTTAATTCATCAGGATGATTTAGAAAAATGTAAAAATTATGTTGAAAGCATGTTTGCCAATAAAACAAATTTTGCTTTTGAATACCGAATCATCAGACCGGATAAAACAGTTAGGTACGTTTATTTAACCGCAAAATTGGTATTGGATGATGAAGGGAATATCATTAAAATTATAGGTAACATCCAAGACATTACTGAATTAAAGAACGCGGCTATATTACTCGAAAAAACGGAGAGCATTTACAAAACCATTGCCAGTAACGTTCCGGATTCTATAGTTTTAATGTTTGATAAAACTTTTAGGCTTATTCTTTTTGATGGTCCAATTATTAAAAACTTCAATTTCGAAAGCAGTCTTAAACCTGGTGTTCACTTAAAAGAACTTGTAGCGTCAGGGGAATACGATTATAATTATCAAATCTTAGAAAGAGCTTTTAAAGGAGAAGAAATTCAGGAAGAACGCGAGTTTGAGGATAAAACTTTTATGATTGATTATAAACCGGTAAAAAATGTTTCCGGTGAAGTATTTAACGTAATGGTTGTAATGCATGATATCACAGAAATTAAAAACGTACAGCGCAGTTTAGAACTAAAAGTTGAGGAATTAAACAATTCAAATCAGGATTTGGAGCAGTTCGCTTACGTTGCCTCTCATGATTTGCAAGAACCGCTTCGCAAAATAAGGGCTTTTGGCGATAGGCTGCAAAGCAAGTTTAACAAGGACATCAGCGAAGAAGGCCTGGATTATATAAAAAGAATGCAAAGCGCATCAGAACGTATGCAAACGCTGATTGATGATTTATTAACTTATTCAAGAGTAACACGTACAGATGAAGGTTTTGTAGAAGTTGATTTACACGAAGAAATCCAAAAAATTCTTGAAGATTTAGAATATACTATTGAAAAGAAAAACGCCACTATCGATTTAATGGTTAACCATACCATTTCTGCAATTCCGGGTCAAATAAGGCAACTTTTACAAAATCTGTTGAGCAATGCCATTAAATTTACCCAAGAAGGGATTAACCCGGTTGTAGAAATAAAGAGCGAGATTTTAAAAGGCAGTTTGTTAGATATTCCAGAACTGGAACAAAACAAAGATTACTGTCGCATCAGCGTTCAAGATAATGGAATAGGCTTCGACCAACAATATTCCGACAAAATTTTCGAACTTTTTCAGCGCCTGCATACCCGTAACGAATACCAGGGCACCGGAATTGGTTTGGCGGTATGTAAGAAAATAGTGGATAAGCATAATGGGCTTATTAATGTTACCAGTAAACAAAATCACGGGACTAAATTTGTTATAATTTTACCCGTCCAGCATTTGTAGTAATTATGGAAAAATTTTTTTGGATAGCCGACGACGATCCGGACGATAGAATGATTATCAAGGATGCTTTTGAAGAAAACCATTTTGTGGATTCCCTAGCTTTTTTTGAAGATGGAGAAAAGATATTGAACCAGTTCGAGAGAGAATCAGAGATTTTAGGATTTAAATATCCGTCTTTGCTGATACTTGACCTTAATATGCCGAAAGTCAACGGTTTAGAACTTTTAACTCAGTTAAAAAGCAATAAAAAAACCAAAAATATCCCGGTTATTATTTTATCCACTTCTAAAAGTACACGCGACAGAGAAAGAGTATTAAAATTAGGTGCGGATGATTTTATAACAAAGCCCTTTAGTTTTGATATAATGATAGAAATTACTCGTAATTTAATTGAGAAATATGGCTGATATGAAACCCGTTAAAGTTTT
>DATJED010000019.1:0-66632 GCA_035496935.1 Pelobium sp.
GACAGGGGACAAAGGATTAGCCGGTGATACTGGAGCGAAAGGTCCGGACGGCGACAAGGGAGTGACAGGGGATAAAGGAGAAAAGGGCGAGACAGGGGACAAAGGATTAGCCGGTGATACTGGAGCGAAAGGACCGGACGGGGACAAGGGACTGACAGGAGATAAAGGCGACAAGGGCGAGACGGGCGATAAAGGATTAGCCGGTGATACTGGGGCGAAAGGTCCGGACGGCGACAAGGGATTAACAGGAGATAAAGGCGAAAAGGGCGAAAAAGGGGACAAAGGTTTGACCGGTGATGCTGGAGCGAAAGGTCCAGACGGAGATAAGGGTCCCACAGGTGATGCGGGTATGAATGGTGCCGACGGGAAAATGTTAAGAAATGGAATCCTTGATCCCTCTATTTCAGATGGGAATGATGGAGATTTTTACTTAAATACATCGACAAATAAAATATTTGGTCCAAAATCGTCCGGAGTTTGGCCGTTGGGCGTCTCTGTTGTCGGCCCTCAAGGTCCGATCGGACCGACAGGAGCAAAAGGCGATACAGGAGCAATCGGTCCGCAGGGAATTGCTGGGACGAAAGGCGATCAGGGAGTCCAAGGTGAAAAAGGAGATACAGGATCAGTTGGTCCGAAAGGAGACACTGGAGCAACAGGTCCACAAGGTATAGCAGGAGTAAAAGGCGATAAGGGGGATACAGGTGCAGTTGGTCCCCAGGGCCCCATCGGTTTGACCGGAGCGGTTGGTCCGAAAGGCGATACCGGGGCAACAGGTGCACAGGGAATGGCAGGAGTAAAAGGCGATAAAGGAGATACAGGTGCAGTTGGTCCACAGGGTCCGATCGGTTTGACCGGAGCGGTTGGTCCGAAAGGAGACACTGGAGCAACAGGTCCACAAGGTATAGCAGGAGCGAAAGGCGATAAGGGAGATACAGGTGCAGTTGGCCCACAGGGTCCGATCGGATTGACCGGAGCGACAGGTGTTCAAGGCGAAGCAGGTCCACAGGGTCTGATTGGGTTGACCGGAGCGAAAGGCGATAAGGGGGATACAGGTGCAGTCGGTCCTCAGGGTCCGATCGGTTTGACCGGAGCGGTTGGTGCGAAAGGAGACACTGGAGCAACAGGTCCACAAGGTATAGCAGGAGCGAAAGGCGATAAGGGGGATACAGGTACAGTCGGTCCACAGGGTCCGATCGGATTGACCGGAGCGGTTGGTCCGAAAGGCGATACCGGAGCGACAGGTGCTCAAGGTGAAGCAGGTCCACAGGGTTCGATCGGATTGACCGGAGCGGTTGGTCCGAAAGGCGATACCGGGGCAACAGGTGCACAGGGAATGGCAGGAGTAAAAGGCGACAAGGGGGATACAGGTGCAGTTGGTCCTCAGGGTCCGATCGGTTTGACCGGAGCGGTTGGTCCGAAAGGCGATACCGGGGCAACAGGTGCACAGGGAATGGCAGGAGTAAAAGGCGACAAGGGGGATACAGGAGCAACCGGTCCGCAGGGAATTGCCGGGGCAAAAGGAGATACGGGAGCACAAGGTCCAATCGGACCGACAGGTTTAACCGGAGCGAAAGGTGATAAAGGAGATCCAGGAGCTATTGGTCCGCAAGGTCTAATCGGGTTGACAGGTTCAACTGGTGCCCAAGGTGCAACAGGCTCTCAAGGTCCTATAGGAAACACAGGAGCTCAGGGCCCTCAGGGTGTAAAAGGAGATGACGGTGTTGATGGAAGCAAAATCTTGGCGGGAGCATCAAATCCAGCGTCTACTATTGGAAGCGAAGGAGATTTCTATTTCAATGCAACAACAAAAACAGTGTTCGGGCCAAAGTTAGGAACTAATTGGGGTTCAGGAGTTTCACTTCAAGGAAATACTGGCTCAACCGGTCCACAGGGTCCAATTGGTAACACAGGTCCTCAAGGTGCAACTGGTTTAACCGGTCCACAGGGTCCGACTGGTGCAACTGGTCCACAGGGTCCAATTGGTAACACAGGTCCGCAAGGTGCAACTGGTTTAACCGGTCCACAGGGTCCGGCTGGCGCAACTGGCCCGCAGGGTCCAATTGGTAATACAGGAGCAACTGGAGCTGCCGGAACAGATGGTAAAACCGTTTTAAGCGGAACCGCTACTCCGCCATTGGGTACAATAGGAGCAAATGGTGATTTTTATTTTAATACAAGCACTAAAATGATGTACGGACCAAAAGCATCTAATGCTTGGCCAACGGGTATATCATTAATGGGATCAACAGGTCCAACAGGCCCAACTGGTTTGACTGGACCTACAGGTCCTCAAGGTCCGGCAGGTCCGCAAGGTCCAGCTGGCACAGCGGGTACAACATATACAGCAGGTGATTATATCAACATAAGTGGAAGCACAATTAAAGTTGATAAATATGCGGCTATAGGCGCAGGAGGAGGAGACATAAGTGGATCTTTAAACCAAATGCAATTAAAATCTGGATCAGTTACGGCAGATAAAATAGGTAGCGGTACAGTTCAAGGATATAATATTCAAGATGGTGCCGTTCAGAATGCGAAAATTGCTGATGGAACAATAGCTAATGCAAAATTGGCAGGAGGCATTAGTGCCGATAAACTTGCATATGCTTCCGTTACAGACGCTGCAATTGCAAATCAGGCAATTAATGTGAACAAATTAGCGCCTTCTAGTGCCAATAACGGAGATGTTTTGACATACAGTTACGGTTCATGGAAACCAGCAGCGCCGTCTGCAGCAGCTTCAGATGCCTCTACATCGGCAAAGGGTATCGTCCAATTAAGTGGCGATTTAGCGGGGACGGCAACCTCGCCAACAGTGGCAAATAATGCGATAACTAGTGCAAAAATCGCAGATTTAGCGATTGCTACAGCGGATATTGCAAACAATGCAGTAACAACAGCAAAAATCGCAACAAATGCGGTTACAGCAAACGAAATAGCAAACGGTAGCATAACTGCGGCCAAATTAAACAGCATGTCGGCTACTAACGGGCAAGTGTTGAAATACAACGGATCTGCGTGGGCGCCTGCAACAGATGTAGCGGCAACAAACTGGTTGATGACTGGTAATTCAAACGGTACAGCTACTACTTTCTTAGGAACAACAAATGACGTAGCTTTTAAAATTGGTTCTAATAATACCAAAATGTTGCAATTTGGAAGAAGGCAGACTTTGGGCTTGACACAAGGTTACACAGATTATACAGATAATGACCAACCCCTTGTTTATGTAAATGGTAATGGCACAACTTCAGCTTTACAGTTTGAGGCTAGTGCAGCAAGTTTTTACAAACCAATGTTTTTTACCACTACAGACGGTAACTTTAGATTAAAAGGTAGCGCTGCAGGAACAGATTTCTTTGAGTTTGGAAGCTCTGGTACCTCAAATAGCGGACAATTGGATTTTGTTGTCGGAGACGATGGCGATGAGCCTATTGTATTTTATAAATACAATTATTCTACAAGTTCAAAAGTAGAGATGTTGAGAATGCAAGGAACCGGACTAGATAATAATGTAAGAGTAGGAATTAACACTAACGGAACAGTTGCTGATGCCGAATTACAAGTTGTTGGAACTGCTCATACAGATAAATTAAGGGTAGGTAATAGTACAACAGTACTCACCGGTATAATAAAAGCCTCAGTAATGAGCGGAAGTTTTACGGTTCCAAATTATGATTCGTCAGTCCGTAAAACTTATACTCTTTCTGGTGTTTCTGGTTTAGATAGTGATTCTGCAACCGTTACAGTGTCGCCAAAATCGGCGCTTCCCTCAGTGGTTGTAATCGGTTATGCCCGCGTTACGGGCAGTAATACCGTGGAAGTGAGCTTTAACAGCACTAGTGGCTCTGCTTATCTTTCTAGCGTTCAGCTGAATTTTACTATTATTCAATAAAAAAGCATAAAACAAAATTGAAGCCTCTGTTTTTAAACAGGGGCTTTTTTGCGTAATAAAATTCTCATAATATCCATAATGGGGAATTTGTTTCTCGTTATTGTAATTCCGTGGTTCTGAAACTTTTTCTCTCGGATTTCGTAGTATAGTTTAGGAAAATAGATGACTACATCTTTTATCTTGTAATCCAACAAACCAATTTAAATTAAACGAGTAGAGATAAAATTCCCCATAATATTAACTTTCGGACGCTATTCGGGGAAAATAATTCTCGTTTGATAATCACGATTAAATAGAACTCAAAGGGTTAGAAAATAAAAATAAAAAATGTGTTTTTTTCTTTATGATAAGTATAAACTCAGTTTAAAGTAGTATAAAGAGCATTTTTTTAAACTGTGATTTATTAACATGAATGAAAAGTGGAGGTAAAATGTAGATTATATGGGGAATTTAAATCTAAAAATTAGCGTGGCGTAAGACTTGTCTTATCCAAAACATGAGAACAATGATTTTAACCACAATTTTAGTAGCAATATTCGGATTTAATATATCTGCTCAAAGTATCGAAAGATCAGCAATTACATCTGGTGCGGGTGAAGCAACTTCAGTATTTGGGGAAACAGTTCAATTTTCAATTGGTCAGGCATTTATGACCAACACCCTTACTCAAAACGGAAGCAATTATGTTACTCAAGGATTCCAACAACCTAGCAGCTACAATTACGCATCTATAACTACTCCGGTTTATGCCGAGTCTGATTTAAATACAATTCAAGCCTTCCCTAATCCTGCGGTTACTTATACTAGTGTTGCGGTAAATTTGATTAACGATGACGGCGTGAAAGTTTCAATCATCGATACTTGGGGTCAAGAATTAAAGTCTCAGGATTATAAAGTTACACAAGGTAAACACGAGTTAAAGTTTACATTTGGCAATGTGCCAACAGGTTACTACACAATTAAGGTTTTCGCAAACAAAAAAATATATAACAGCAAATTATTGGTAAACGGTAAATATGCAGAAATATAAATAATAAGAAAGAAGTAAATGCTCTCATAGATCCTCAATGAAAATTGGGGATTTTTTTTTATTAAGGTGGTGCACAATCACTCTCAATCTCGCTTTTTGATTTGTTGTATTAGCCAAACTTTCCGTATAAAATATATATTTGCAACATGACAAAAGAAAATCTGCAAGATTTAAGAGATAGAATAACGTCTCTGAGGAGGCATCTTTGACGTTGATGCTAAATTAGAAATACTACGAGAGGAAGAAGCAAAAACATTAACGCCAACTTTTTGGGATAATCCCAAAGAAGCGGAAAAGGTTTTAAATTCGATAAAAACTAAGAAGTTTTGGACAGATGCCTATGCCAACGCTGAAACTGAGGTTGAAGATTTAGCGGTATTGCTGGAGTTTTACCAGGCCGGTGAAGCTACGGAGGCGGAGGTGGAAGATAGCTACCAAAACACCATTAAAGTTATTGAGGAGCTGGAGTTTAAAAATATGCTTTCTGCTGATGAAGATCAGCTGAGTGCTGTTTTGCAGATTACAGCTGGTGCCGGAGGCACAGAGAGTTGCGATTGGGCGGCTATGCTGATGCGGATGTATACCATGTGGGGACAGAAAAACGGGTATAAGATCAGCGAGCAGGATTTTCAGGAAGGCGATGTTGCCGGTGTAAAAACCGTAACCTTACAATTTGACGGCGATTTTTCTTACGGTTATTTAAAGGGAGAAAACGGCGTTCACCGCTTGGTACGTATTTCGCCTTTTGATTCCAATGCCAAAAGACATACTTCTTTTGCTTCTGTGTATGTTTATCCTTTGGTGGATGACAGTATAGAAATTGATGTTAACCCTGCCGATGTAGAGTTTGAAACTTTTAGGTCTGGAGGCGCTGGCGGGCAAAATGTGAACAAGGTGGAAACTGCGGTACGCTTATATCACAAACCCTCGGGGATTATCATTAAAAATCAGGAGTCACGTTCGCAATTACAGAATAAAGAAAACGCCATGCGCTTGTTAAAATCTCAGCTTTATGAGATTGAAATGCGCAAGAAAATGGAACTTACGAATGCAATTGAGGGAAATAAAAAGAAAATTGAATGGGGATCGCAGATCAGGAATTACGTTTTGCATCCTTATAAACTGGTTAAGGATTTAAGAACAGATTTTGAAACTTCGAATGCTCAAGCTGTTTTAGATGGCGAGTTAGACGAATTTTTGAAATCGTATTTAATGGAATACGGAGGTAACAATTAATAGGGAAACCATCATGATTTAACTGGACTCATAGGGATATTGGTCAATCATGATAGCTTCATCAAAAATAATAATAAGTAAATAGATGAAAAAGAACCTAGTTTTAATTTTGACGTTGTTTTTATTCGCAGAAATGGCACATGCGCAAAAGGTAATGGATTTATATCCGAATAAAGTGCCTAACTCTAAAAAGGTAGCAACTTATCAAGAAGAAAGTATAACTTCTGCAGATGGAACGGTTAGGATTGCAAAAGTCGTGAAGCCAACACTTACCGCTTATTTCCCAGAAAAACCGAACGGTACTTCGATTATTATTTGCCCCGGCGGAGGTTATGCAAGATTGGCGATTACCCACGAAGGATACCAAGTTGCAGAAGAATTAAACAAAAGAGGCATTACCGCTTTTGTTTTAAAATACAGGTTGCCTTCGGATGAAATTATGATCGATAAAACAATTGGTCCTTTGCAGGATGCGCAACAAGCCATAAAAGTTGTTCGTGAAAATGCTACAAAGTGGAAAATAAATCCAAACAGAATTGGAATTATGGGTTTTTCTGCCGGCGGACATTTGGCTTCAACGCTTTCTACTCATTTTGAGAAAGCCGTTATCGAAAATAAAGATAGCGTTAGTTTACGTCCAGATTTCTCGGTTTTAGGTTATCCCGTAGTTACAATGGGCGGTTTTACTCATAGTGGTTCAAAAAATAACCTCCTAGGTTTAAATCCTACAGAAGATCAAGTGAAAGAATATTCAAATGAGTTACAGATTACGCCTAACACACCACCAGCGTTTCTTTTTCATGCAAATGACGATAAAACGGTGCCATCGGAAAACAGCGTGAATTATATGTTGGCGCTAAAAAAATGTGGAGTTCCTGTTGAAGCCCATTTTTATAAGGCTGGCGGACACGGTTTCGGATTAAACAATAAAACCACCGATGAAAAATGGTTTTCAAATATGATGGATTGGCTAGAATCCATTAAAATGATGGATTAGAGAGCAAAAACTTCTAGCAGTTTTATGAGCTCTTCTACTTTCTCATTAGCTCCTGCTTTTTCGTAGGAGCTAATGAGATTTCTTATAACCCGTTTTATAATCTCGGTGTTAGAGCAGGGCTCGTAAAAAAAGCTTTCGGGTTTTATCTGTAGCTGACGCAGAAACTGGTCTATATCTCTTTTGCTAAAAATATATCCTTTATTAAATACATTGATATAAAACAATACACCTGTTTCTTTTGTCTCCTGTTCAAACTCATCTACATAAGCTAATATAAAATGTTGGGGAAGGTTTACACCGTAAATCGGGATATCGAGCTTTTGTGCAATTATGGAATATATAATTGCTAAAGAAATCTGGTTTCCTTTTTTACTTTCTAAAACTTGATTTAAATACGAGTTTTGCGGACTTTGGTGGTTTTTGGTATTTCCAGAAAATCCGTAAACGTTGTAAAAAATATGGTTTAGCAGTTTTACTTTTTCAACCGGGCTGGCTTCGTACATCATCTGCAACCACACATCCCTTTTTATCGCATCAATTTGGTTGATTATTTTTTCCTCGTTTAAATCTGGATATTGATACCTGTTGATAATCAAAAAACCACGTAATAAATCAAAACCGCCACTCTGGTGCCAAAGCGCTAAATCTTCCCTAACGTTCTGATATTGTATTTTATGCACAACATTTTCAATACGTTCTTGTAAAACCGCATCAAATGAGCTTTCCCAAGCATTCTCTAAATAACTGATGACTTCGTTTCCGTACGACAAAAGTTTATCTTCCACGTGAGTGAAAATCTGCGGATCCGGATCGTCCAATAGTTTTATTAAGGAATTTATTTCTTTTTCGTCCATAATAGTTGTTAAAATTTTTACGCTTGGGAAATTACTACTTGAATGTCGGTGTTTTAATTTTGCCAAACCGAATGCCAAAAATTGTTATTTTCGCAAGCTATGTTTAACATCACTTTAACTAAAAATTACCTAAAGCACATTTTAAATGCCAAAACTCGCCACGGCACACATTCGCCTTTTGTGTACAATTTAGTTGATAAAGTAATTTACGATTTTAAAGATAAAATAGCATATCAAGAAGTAGAAAAATTGCGGGAAAGATTGTTGCAGGATCAACGCTCAATTACCGTTACCGATTTAGGCGCTGGTTCGCATGTAAATAACAAGCGCAAAAAGCAGGTTAAATCCATCGCAAAAAATGCGTTAAAATCCAAAAAACTTGCCCAGTTGCTTTACCGTTTGGCAAAAGAATTTAATCCGGCTAACTTGTTAGAATTAGGAACTTGTTTGGGCGTTACCACTGCTTACTTTAATAAAGCCTTGCCTAATGCAACGATAACCACTTTAGAGGGTTGCCCACAAACCGCAGGCATTGCACAGGAGAATTGGGACAAACTTTCCTTAATAAATATAAATGTTAAAGTGGGTAATTTTGACGATACCTTGCCCGAACTAATTGACCAGCAGGAACAGCTCGATTTTGTTTTTATTGATGGCAACCACCGCAAAGATGCCACTTTAAATTACTTCAATTTATGTTTGCCTAAAGTGAATGAAGATTCTGTGATTATTTTTGATGATATTTATTGGAGCAAAGGGATGGAAGAAGCTTGGAACCATATAAAAGCGCATCCGGATGTTACCGTAACCATAGATTTATTTTGGATTGGGCTGGTTTTTTTTAGGACTGGCCAAGCAAAACAGGATTTTAAAATTAAGTTTTAGATAGATCAGCTTATTTTAGGAAATCGTCAAAAACTAAAATAGGCTTTCACTTTCTTAAAATCATTAGTTTTTTTAAAACTTATAAAAAAATTCTAATTTGTAAATAATTGCAATCTTGGCATAACAATAGCATCTGAAAAAACAATTATAAAGACACTGATGAAAGATTTTCCTGTAACTGCCAAAAGATCGTTGGAACTTTTAGGCCTATTTTTATTAGGCTACATCATTTTGGTGGCAAGCAATATTATTATGCCACTGCTTTTAGCCTTTTTTTTAAGCATGTTGCTTTTGCCTGTTCATAGGTTTCTCATCAGAAAAAAAGTACCAACATCTTTATCTATTATAGGCCCAATTTTAATTCTTTTAATCATAGCTGCGGGCTTAATCTGGTTTTTCTCTGCCCAAATTCAGCTTTTGGTCGATGATTTTCCTCAAATTAAAAAGAACATAAATACGCACCTCAATTCGCTAAGCCAATGGATCAGCGGTTTTACACATTTTTCTACCAAACAACAGGTAGAATTTATAAACGAGCAAAGTGATAAACTACTCAACAGTACCGGGGCCATTTTGGGAAGTGTTTTAGGATCTGTTTCTGGAGCGTTTATTTTCTTCGGATTATTGCCAATTTATATTTACCTCATCCTGGCCTACAAAAACCTGCTTCTGAAATTTTGTATCATGTGGTTTAGTGATGGCGATTTGCCAAATGTAAAAGCAAGCATTAAACAAATAGAAAGCATTATCCAAAGTTATCTGATGGGTTTACTGATTCAGATTGCGTACATCACCGTTTTATTGGGAGGCATTCTTTGGATTATCGGAATAAAACATGCGCTACTTATAGGCGTGTTGTTTGCCATTTTAAATCTGATCCCTTATATCGGGGCACTTTTCGGGAATATTTTGGGCGTAATGTTAACAGTAAGCTCATCGCAGGAACTTTGGCCGATATTTACGGTTTTAATTGTAATTGCCGTAGTCCAATTTTTAGATAATAATATTTTAATGCCTCGAATTGTGGGGTCAAAAGTTCAAATTAACAGCTTGGTAGCCATAGTGGGGATTGTTATTGCTGGAAGTTTGGCTGGTATCTCGGGTATGTTTTTAGCACTGCCGATAATAGCCGTATTAAAAATTGCGTTCGACCGTACAAAAGATTTCAAAAAATGGGGCGTACTCATCGGAACGGATGTTCCCGAAGAAAATCCCTTGCGGGAATAGCTCTTAAAAAAGATTTAGGACGAGCGGATTACATTAGCTTTGTGCCTTTGGCTTTCAGCCTCAAAAAGCTTCTCCTAACGAGATATAAAAGCCCGAAATTCTTTTTTCGCCGATAGGTTTTTCTCCCATCGCATAATCAAGTCTTAAGGCCAAACCTTTTTCTAAATCAAAAAAGAAGCGGGCGCCTACGCCGTAAGTAGGTTTAAAATCGGTTTGGCTGAAACTGTTTTTTCCGAATACTTTTCCAGCTCCACCGAAAGCCACTAAACCAAACCTTGGTATTGGTCTAAACCTGAGTTCTGCTTGTGAGGTTATTAAATTTTCATCCCTAAACCGACCGCTATAGTATGCCCGCATAAATTGGTCGTTTCCCAATTGCCTAAGCATATAAAACGGGATGGTTTTATGACTAATCAATCCTTCATAAGTGGCGTTTAAAGCTAAATTCAAGGATTTTGTTAAAGTGTAGAAATTCCTTAAATCTGCTGTAACCAAGCTTCCATTATAATTAGGAGAACCAAAAAAATTAGGAGCATAACCATATTGTAACCTAGCATACAAACCCTTGGCAGGGTACGGAACGTTATCTCTGGAATCATAAAAAGCGGTAGCTTTAAAGAGCATAAATTGTCCGCCATTTTTATCGTTCAAGTTTGGATTGGTGCTATAAATGCCACCAGCCTCTTTATCGGTAAATTTTAAATTTTCATATTCAACGCCGCCTCCCAAGTAAAAATGGGTAAAAACTTTACGCTCCATTTCGCCGTTGAGCTTAAATCTGCGCAGGTTTATCTTATCTTCATCGGCTAATAAAGTCTTATTCCCGATGCCATAAAAATTAAAAGGCTGATTCAAGAACTTTGCCTCCGCGATGTAATGGTATTTATTATGGGATGCCCAAACATCGGTTTTAAAACTTATCTGAACCCTTTTTTTAGTACTAAAACCTACAACGCCGTAAGCTTGCGAAGCTTTAATATTTGGATCATTTTTATCGGTGTAAAAAGAATAAATACCGGCTGCTCCCAAAGTTAAGCCGGCTTCTTGCGAATATCCAAATAGTGGAACCGGTAAAAAACTATTGTGGCGGGTAGTGTCATCAGAAAAAATCTTGTTTAAAATTTTCCGCTGTGCGCTCAGCTTTAGCGAACATAAAACAAGTAATATAACGTAAAATATTTTTTTCATTCGGGAATAATTCTCTTAATAAATGCTTTTTGCTTTCGGCTTTCAGCCTTAAGCTTAAAAAAGCGCAATATAAAGGTTTAATTGCCATCAAAAAACAAAGGTTTTCGTTCAGTCGGGGTAAAACGCTATTTTTGCAAAAAAATTGAATTACTATGAGTAACGAAAGAGGTCCGATTTCCCAGTTTATTGAGAAGAACTATTTGCACTTTAACGCCGCAGCATTGATGGATGCGGCTAAAGGATATGAAGCCCATTTAGATGAGGGCGGTAAGATGATGATTACCCTTGCTGGCGCTATGAGTACGGCAGAATTGGGGATTTCTTTAGCCGAAATGATTAGACAAGATAAAGTTTCTATTATCTCTTGTACCGGTGCAAACTTGGAAGAAGATATTATGAATTTGGTTGCGCACTCGCATTATAAAAGAGTTCCAAACTACAGAGATTTAAGTCCGCAGGATGAGTGGGATTTGTTAGAGAATCATTACAATCGCGTTACTGACACCTGCATACCAGAAGAAGAGGCTTTTAGAAGACTGCAAAAACATATCGAAAAAATATGGAAAGATGCAGAAGCTAATGTCGAACGTTATTTTCCACATGAATACATGTACAAAATGCTTTTAAGTGGCGATTTGGAACAGTATTATGAAATTGATCCGAAGAACTCGTGGATGTTAGCTGCGGCTGAGAAAAACTTGCCAATAGTTGTTCCTGGATGGGAAGATTCTACAATGGGCAATATCTTTACATCGTATGTAATTAAGGGTCAGTTAAAAGCGACCACTATGAAAAGCGGTATCGAATATATGGCTTGGTTGGCAGACTGGTATCCGAAAAATTCTGAGGGTAAAGGAATTGGTTTTTTCCAGATTGGTGGAGGAATTGCAGGAGATTTCCCGATTTGTGTAGTACCAATGCTTTATCAGGATATGGAAATGGAAAATATTCCTTTTTGGAGTTATTTCTGCCAAATTTCCGATTCTACAACGTCGTACGGTTCTTACTCAGGTGCAGTGCCTAACGAGAAAATTACTTGGGGAAAATTGGATATCAACACACCAAAGTTTATTGTAGAGTCTGATGCTACCATTGTAGTGCCTCTAATGTTCGCTTGGATTTTGAAACAGTAATTTCGCGAAAAGCGGAAGACTTAAAGTCGAAGACAGAAAGTTTAAAAATAAAAAAGGGATTTATCATTGGATAAATCCCTTTTTGCTTGCTGAATTTACGTCAATATTCAGCTTTAAGCCTTCGGCTTTTTGCTTTAAGCTTTATATCTTATAAGCCTGTCTCGCCAATAATTTCCATTCGCCGTTTGCTTGCTTGGTAAACACCAACATAATTCCTAGATAAACTTCGCCAGGATTGCCGTTGTCATTTGTTTTTGCATATAAATTGTGTCTAACAATTGCGGTGTTGCCATCAATTAAAATGCTTTGTTTGGTGATATCAATAGTTACAAAATCTGATTGATTGGTTACTAAAGCCTGCACAAATTCCGCTTTATTCTGAATTTTTCCGCTCGAGTGCCCATAGCTTAAGCTGTCATTTGCAATGTATTCCAAATCCGCCTGACGACCACTAATCAAAGCATTAACTAAATAAGTCACAGCGTTTTCTACTTCGGCTTTTTTATCCTGTGCTTTTAAATTTAGGCCAATCACCGAAATCAAAAGAAAGAACAATACTGTTTTTTTCATATCTATAATTGTTTAATGTGCTACTAAAATAGCTGTTTTTGGTTTAATGTAAATATTAAAAATCGTTAAAGTTGCCATTTCTTTAGTACATGTCATTTTTTTACCACATAGAAACATAGGTATTCAATCCAGATATATCGGGAGGATTTCGTAGTTACACACAGGTTGCTGAAGCCTTGCTTCAGCCAACTATGCCGTCCTTTGAGCTTTAAAAGCTATGTATCTATGTGGTTTCATTTTTTTGTCATGTACTTAATACCATTTCAATTTTTTTAACTTTGGCATATTATTTAAAAATTCATGAAAGTATCTGCATTAGCACAATCATTAGTTGGGTCCGAAATTATTAAAATTGCTGGCGAAGTAAATGAGATGAAGGCAAAGGGAATTGCAATCGCTAACCTTACCATCGGCGATTTCGACCCAAATTTATTCCCAATTCCAAAAGTTTTGGAAGATAATATCGTGAAAGCTTATGCGGCGCATCAAACCAATTATCCGCCGGCAGATGGTGTTTTATCATTGAGAGAAAGCGTTTCCAGATTTTTAAATAAAAGGTTAGGCTTAGTTTACGATGCAAAAAGTGAAATTTTAATTTCCGGAGGTTCCAGACCGTTAATTTACGCTACATATTTGGCTTTGATTGATGCTGGCGATACGGTAATTTATCCCGCACCATCCTGGAACAACAACCATTACGTACATCTTTTAGGCGCAAACGGAATTGCGGTGCCAACTTCTCCGGAAAACAACTTTATGCCAACTGGCGCAGAATTAAAACCTTATTTAAAAGGAGCAACTTTATTGGCTTTATGCTCGCCATTAAACCCAACGGGGACAATGTTCTCTGCCGAAGGCTTAAAAGAAATTTGCGAATTGGTATTGGCGGAAAATCAACAAAGAGGAGCCGACGAAAAACCATTGTATATACTTTACGATCAGATTTATTCGCAACTAACTTTTGGCAATCATCAACACGTTGACCCGGTAAGTTTAGTTCCAGCGTTAAGAGATTATACTATTTTTATCGATGGAAGCTCAAAATGCTTTGCTGCAACTGGGGTTAGAGTAGGTTGGGGTTTTGGTCCTGCAACTATTATTAGCAAAATGAAAGCAATTGTTGGGCACATGGGCGCTTGGTCGCCGAAAGCTGAACAGGTTGCAACGGCGCATTTTATTGACGATGAACAGGCTGTAGATGGATTTTTGGAAGCTTTTAAGGCGAAGGTGAAGACCAGTTTAGACAGTCTTTATGCAGGATTAACCAAATTAAAACAAGAAGGTTTGGCTATTGATGCAATTGAACCTATGGGCGCAATTTACCTCACGATAAAAATAGATTACGTTGGAAAAACAACGCCTAATGGTGAAGTTTTAGATACGCCAACCAAACTGAATTTTTATTTAATTAAGGAAGCTAATATTGCTTTGGTACCGTTTTCTGCTTTCGGTACGGAAGAAATGTGCTGGTACAGAGCTTCGGTTGGTGCTTGTTCTGCCGAGGAGATTGAAAGTAAAATTCCTGCTCTTAGAGAAGCGTTGTTGAGCTTGAAATAGAGACAAAAGTGGTTTTAATGCCGATATCCGTTGTCAGTTCTGCATCAGAATCGATCTTCATAATTCTTCTTTAATCATTTCGTTTTGAATAGTTGGAGTTTTGGATTTGTAGTCTTCTTCTTATTTTCTTTCTAAATAGCTCAAAATTTTCATGTCGATTCAATTGACATGTTGTTTTTTCATATCGATTCAATCGACATAAAAAAACAACAAATAATTTACAACTGATTACGTCTTAGAAAAAAATGCGCTACAGATTAGTTGTTTTTGACAATCCGTTGTACTGTGGTTCCGTTTGCACTTGCAAGATGTATAAGGTACATGCCTCTAGGATAAGATGACAAATTCAGATTAATACTATTTCCGAAATTTGTAATATTAACTGTATTTAATATTTTTCCTGATATATCAGATAAGGTTACTTTGCTGTACTTTTTGTTGCCGAAATTTATATTTACTAAATCTGAGGTAGGATTAGGATAGATTTTTAGGCTTAATTCCGAAATATCAAAGTTTAAAGCTTTTTCGCCAAGTTGGGTTGTTTTTCCATTCTTATCAAGCTGTATCAATTTGTAATAATTATTGCCACTTAGTGGATCTCTATCGTAAAAAGTGTATTTGTGTGCGGTGTTTGTTGTTCCATTTCCGTCCAGTTCTCCTATTTTCACAAACTGTTTGTCATCGCCACTGCGGTAAATTACAAAGCTTTTATTATTTTGTTCTGATGCTGTTTTCCAACTAATTTCAGCATAATCATTAGCTTTTTGTATCTCATAACTTATCAGGTTTACAGGAAGTGTATTTGCCGAAATGTCTGCCAATGTGATATTAGAAAATCCTAAGATCTCTGGTTTTGAACCAACAGCTACAAATGTAATTCTAATTTCGGCTACGTTAGCGTAGCCCGCTGCTGGCCATGCATTGGTAAATGGAATGTCCTTTAACTTTAATATGGCATTTTTGCCAATATTTACATTTGAAGATATTGAATGTGTAGCTATGGGATTACCAGTTGTGTTATAAACTACAATTGTAAACGTTGAATAAGCTTTGGCAATCTCGGTACCCCCGGCATAAGTATATAGTGCTATATCTTTTAAAGTAAACTTTTTGCAAACAGTAGTGCCTTCGGCTTTGATGATAAGTGTTGATTGCTGACCAGCCACTTGTCCAGCCGAAGCGTCATATAAGCCTTGGAATCCATCGTCAACATAACTGTTACTAATTTTAAACTTATCTCCTTGGGTTTTAAATTGGGAACCGCCACTATCATCAGTGCCTAAATTATTAAAAACATAGGTTCCGTCGGCTGTGCCGGTCTGAGCGATAGAAAAATGATAGGAAATGGATAAAGCAAAAAAAATGATCAATCGTAGAGTTTGTCTCATAATAAGAGGTGGATAAAATTTCTGTGTAATTGCAGTAAATGCTGGATTATTCTATCTTTTTTACGTTATGAAAAGAATTAGGTTACGAAAAAATAGGCAGATGGCTAACAAATCTTCTTTTAAGAGATTGTGATGGGTAAGGAATCTTAGTTGTAAAAGAAATAAGATAGGGAGAGAAGAATTTAAAAAGTGTGTTTCCCGTTAATCCGATACCGCAAAGAAAAAGCTTGTTGACTATCGATAATATTATTTAAAAAGTGAAAGCTAAAAACAAAACCACCGTTTATATTTTTGTAGCAAATTGGTGTCCAGCCTAAATCTAAGCGGTCATATTGTTTTGCGTTATAGAACACGTCACCATTTATTAAGTGATGTCCTTCGCCGGCGTAAAAGGTGTTTTTTAAACTGAACTGTTTATAACCCGCATATAAATAGGTGATGAAACCTTTCGGCGTTTGGATGCCGGTTACATTTCTGGTTCTTTCGATAGAAATCATGGGACCAGCGCTGATAGTTAACGAATCTAAAAAGGTTTTTCTGCCAAAATCTAATCCAAACTGTAATTGCACCGCTCCGTTATCTTCTAAATGTTGCCCCGGAGGCGAAATGCCTGAAAGTGCATTATGGAACATATAAGCATAATGACTTACATAAAACATTCCGGGTTGATATTTTCCCGAAAATCCGAATAAAAAAGTTTCTCGGTCGGTGTCGGTTTGTTTGCCGGTCCAATCAATCCAAAGGTTTTGTTTGAAGTTTTTTGTTTGATATTGGTAAAGCATCCCCTCAATATTGGGACGGAAATAGTTTAAAGTATCAGAAAGTAAGGCAATAGGATAATCGTCAATTAAGCCTAAACGTGGGAAAGCTCCGATAAAGAAGGTGTGTTTTTGTTTTTGATATTGATAGTAAACTACCGGATCAACTTTATCAGCGAAATCTTTTGAACCAAACTGCTTTAATACATTAACACCAACTCTAAACCTGTGAACGCTATCAATTAGCACACCAATTTCAGGAGAAAAACGGGCACCAAAATAAGTAGGGGAGTATCTGTTGGATTTTGCGTATTCTCTGTTATCCACAAAACCATGAAAATTAATAGCACCTTCCAAAGTTTGGGCTATCCCATATTTTTGGTTCGCTAGTATCAAAACCAGTAAAATAAATAAGTGCTTTTTTAATCTCATTTCAATTATGCTTTCCCAAATAAAACAAAAACCTCTGAACTTTAAAAGCGCAGAGGTTTTACTATTGATAATCGTAAAATTATATGCCTAATAATAATCTTGCAGGGTCTTCTAAAAGCTGTTTCACTTTTACCAAGAAACCTACAGATTCTCTTCCGTCAATTACCCTATGATCGTAAGATAGCGCAACGTACATAATCGGACGGATTACCACTTGTCCATTTTCGGCGACCGGGCGTTCCACGATGTTGTGCATTCCTAAAATTGCAGATTGCGGTGCGTTAATAATAGGAGTAGAAAGCATTGAACCAAAAATTCCACCGTTGGTAATGGTGAAGTTTCCGCCTGTCATTTCTTCGATACCTAATTTCCCGTCGCGGGCCCTAACTGCCAATCTCACAACCTCTTTTTCGATTTCCGCCATCGACATGCTTTCTGCATTTCTGATAACCGGAACAACCAGTCCTTTTGGCGCAGATACTGCAATAGAAACATCAGCGAAATTACTGTAAACTATTTCTTCGCCATCAATTCTGGCACCTACCGCAGGGAAATCTTTTAAAGCCTCAGTAACTGCTTTGGTAAAGAAAGACATAAAACCTAAGCCTACACCATGTTTTTCTTTAAAGGAATCTTTATATTTTTTTCTTAGTTCCATGATTGGCGCCATGTTTACTTCGTTAAAAGTAGTTAACATAGCAGTTTCGTTTTTCACGGTAACTAAACGTTTAGCTATTGTTTTACGCAACGAAGTCATTTTCTCACGACGCTCGTCTCTAGCTCCAGCAACCGCCGACGTAGAAGATGTGCTTCCAGCAGATTTTGATACAGTGCTTTCAGCCTTTGGCTTTTGGCTTTCGGCTTTCTGCGCATTCATCGCATCTTCTTTGGTAATTCTGCCATCAACGCCAGTGCTTTTAACATCTTTAGGATCAATACCTTTTTCTGCTAAAATTTTCGCAGCTGCAGGAGACGGAGATTTATCAGCATAAGAAGCCCCAGATTTTTCAGTTTTTACCGGCTCAGTGCTTTCCGCTTTAGGCTTTGAACTTTCAGCTTTCCCGACGCCCCCCGTAATTGTTGCCACAACAGCGCCAATAGCTAAAGTATCGCCTTCGTTGGCAACCGTGTTTAGTATTCCGGCTGCTTCGGCAGGTAATTCAAAAGTTGCTTTGTCAGATTCCAACTCGGCAATAACTTCATCCAGTTCTACGCTCTCGCCATTTTGTTTTAACCATTTGGTTAAGGTAACTTCTGTTATAGATTCACCAACCGATGGGACTTTAATGGTAGTTTCTTTAGCCTCAGATTTTGAATCAGCAGAAGATGTATCTTCTTTTACCGGTTCAGCGCTTTCAGCTTTTGGCTTTTGGCTTTCCGCGTTTCCGCCTTCCTCTATTCTACAAACTACCTGTCCAATTTCCAGCGTATCGCCCTCTTGTGCAACTAATTTTAATGTTCCGGCGCTTTCGGCAGTTAGTTCAAAAGTAGCTTTATCAGATTCTAATTCGGCAATAACCTCGTCCATTTCAACGTGGTCGCCATCGTTTTTAATCCATTTAGCAAGGATAACTTCTGTAATTGATTCGCCTACTGCGGGTACTTTAATTTCTAAGCTCATAATTTTTTCGATATAACCTCTTCCTTAATCTACTTTAGCTGTTTTAGCAACGGAGGCTTTTTTAACTACTTCTTTTACTTTGTCAATGTTTTTTAATTCAAAAGCTTTTGCAACAATAGCGGCTTGCTCTGCCAAATGTTGTTTAGCGAAACCCGTTGCTGGGCTACTTGATGGTTTTCTGGAGATCACATCAAAATTAAAATCAGATTTTCTGAAAATACGTGAGATAAACGGCCAAGGTCCCATGTTTTCTGGTTCTTCCTGTACCCAAATAAACTCAGCTTTATTGTATTTAGCTTTAATGGCGTCCAATTGTTTGTACGGCGTAGGATACATTTGCTCTAATCTTACAATTGCAACATCTTCGCGGTTATCTTTTTCTTGCTCTTCAGACAGATCATAGTAAATTTTACCAGAGCAAATCAATACCCTTTTTACTTTATCTGCTTTTACTTTTGTGTCGTCAATCACTTCCTGGAATTTACCATCTGTGAAATCGGCCAGCGGAGAAACACATTTAGGATGTCTCAGTAAGCTTTTTGGAGAGAAGTTAATTAAAGGTTTACGGATGTCTCTTTTTAACTGGCGACGTAATGCGTGGAAAAACTGAGCCGGTGTAGTACAGTTGATTACCTGCATATTATATTCTGCACAAAGTTCTAAGAAGCGCTCAATCCTTGCGGATGAATGCTCTGGGCCTTGTCCTTCGTAACCGTGAGGCAACAACATTACCAAACCGTTTGCTCTCTGCCATTTTGTTTCTGCTGCAGAAACGTACTGATCTACAATAATTTGTGCGCCATTGAAAAAATCTCCAAACTGTGCTTCCCAAATGGTTAATGCGTTAGGATTTGCCATGGCGTAACCATATTCAAAACCTAAAACACCATATTCAGAAAGGTGCGAATTGTAAATTTCAAAAGGAGCTTGTGTTTCTGAAACATGCTCAAGCGGTGTGTATTCTTCTTCAGAATCCTCTACTTTAATTACCGCATGGCGGTGAGAAAAAGTTCCACGCTCCACATCCTGCCCGCTCATCCTTACTCTTTTTCCTTCTTTTACTAAACTTGCGTAAGCCATTAGCTCGCCCATTGCCCAATCAAAAACATGGGTTTCGGTAGCCATTTTTAAGCGTTCGCCAAATAATCTTTCAATTTTGGACAAGAATTTTTTATCAGTAGGTAAAGTTGAGATGCTTTTTGCGATGGCTAAAAGTTCTTTTTTATTAACTGAGGTATCGGGCGAGGTTTCAAAATCTTTTTCGTTAGAAAATCTCATTTCTGTCCAAGCGCCAGAAAAAGCCGGGTTTGTAGGTGCTCCAGGATCCTCTTTTGATTCGTTTAAGCGTTCCTGCAAAAGATCCTTAAACTCTTTTTCCATCTGCTTAGCCAATTTACTGTCCACCGCCCCGGCAGAAAGTAATTTTTCTACGTAAATTTCCCTTGGGTTAGGGTGTTTTTCGATGGTTTTGTAAAGCAATGGCTGTGTAAAACGGGGTTCATCAGCTTCGTTATGTCCGTATCTGCGGTAGCATAAAATATCGATAAACACATCGTTATGGAAACGCTGACGATATTCCATCGCCATATTAATGGCATACACCAATGCTTCAACATCGTCTCCGTTCACATGGAAAACTGGCGAAAGCGTAACTTTTGCAATATCTGTACAGTAAGTTGATGAACGGGCATCTTTATAGTTGGTGGTAAAACCAACCTGATTGTTAATTACCAAATGGATGGTTCCGCCGGTGCTATAAGCATCTAATTTAGACATTTGCAAAACCTCGTAAACCAAACCTTGGCCGGCTACAGAAGCATCACCATGCAATAAAATTGGGGCAATTTTTTTATAATCGCTTTGGTATTTTAGGTCCATTTTAGAACGCGTGATACCTTCAACAACGGCAGCAACGGTTTCTAAATGCGATGGGTTTGGACATAAGCTTAAATGCACTTTTTTGCTCGATGAGGTTTCAACATCGGTTGAGAAACCTAAATGGTATTTCACATCGCCACCAAACGGGAGGTCTTTATTGTATTTGCCCTCAAATTCAGAGAAAATATCTTTATAGGTTTTGCCCATAATGTTGGCCAAAACGTTTAATCTTCCACGGTGCGCCATCCCTATTACAAACTCCTCAATTCCTAAATCGGCACCTTTTTCAATTACAGAATCTAAGGCTGGGATTAAGGCTTCGGCACCTTCTAAAGAGAACCTTTTTTGTCCTAAGAATTTTGTTCCTAAAAAGTTTTCGAAAGCAACAGCTTGGTTAAGCTTGTTTAAAATTCGCTTTTTAGTTTCTACATCAAAATTTGGTTTATTTCTGCTTGTTTCCATGCGTTCTTCAAACCATTTTAGTTTGATAGGATTACGCATGTAAGTATATTCGATACCAATTGACTGGCTGTAAGTGTCTTCCAGTAGTTGGTAAATATCTTTTAATTTTGCCGGACCTAAGCCAACTTCAATACCTGCGTTAAAAACAGTTTCTAAATCTGATTGCGCTAAGCCAAAAGTTTCAAGTTCTTTTCCTGGGAAATATTTTCTTCTTTCCCTAACCGGATTTGTTTTGGTGAAAAGGTGTCCGCGGCTACGGTAGCCGTAAATCATGTTTAAAACATTAATTTCTTTTAAAACATGCGCAGGTGGTGCACTACCAGCTGTAGGTTCTGTGGTTTCGGCTCCAGACTGTTGTCCGAAATCAAAACCTTCAAAAAATTTTTGCCACCCGAAATCTACTGTTTGAGGATCTTCTTTGTACGATTGATATAAAGAATCAATATAGGCTGAATCTGCGTTGCTGAGATAAGATAAACTATCCATCTAAAAATTAATATGTTTCGGTTGCAAAAGTAAAAAAAATAGCATTGTAAAGCACTAATTAATTGGGATTAATTATAGCGCAAATCGGTCTTTTTTGGCGTTTTTATCAGCGTTATTTTATTTTGTGAGGATCTATTTATGAGCTATAATTAGATAAAGAACATTTTTGGTTTACCGAAAAGGTAATGAACTGAGCCGAGCGTATTTTTACAATAGTGATAAGAGAGGGGGCGGCTGATATACGAAACAAAGAGTTATACATTTGTAGGTATAGTCAATACAAGTAAATCAGTAGACTCTTTTGTTATTCTTCTCCGTACCTTCTTCGGGACTGGTTCGGGAAAATAGCCATTTTTGGGAGCCATTAGCGATGATACCTAGGACATGTCTCGGATGAATTACGGAGATTTAACCCTATAAGGTCCCTATAAAGACGCTATATGGTCCCTATAAGCTCACTTTAAAATTCAATAAATTAAAAATGATTGTTGTGCTTGGGTGTGATAGTTAGCAATCTAGCGAAATTATTTGTTAGTAGCAAAAGGAAAAATAGACCTATTGATAAGGATTTTAATTGTGCAGAGAAGGGTTTATGTTTTCGGATTAAATCGGACAACGATTCACACTATTTTAAATAAAAAACAAGAAGATGGTTTATGGCAAAAAATTGCCCCGCCTCAAAACTATCATATTATTTTTAAATGCTAAAACATTTTAGTCATTTAAGTTTAAATTGTATTTTGCGAGTTCATTTATAAACGATTATTCATAAACATGAGAAAGTTATATCAACGAATTGATGAAAGGCTTTGAGTCATTTTTTAACTTTTTCAAAATTAAGTGACAAGTTCTTACCGGCTTTAAATCATACCTTAAATGAAATTAAAAATCTTACTTATTGTTTTCTTATTAACCGAGTTATCCTTAGGTCATACCGTTAAAGCCCAAAGCTTAAAACCCAACGTATTCTATAAGATTATGAGCACTTCGGACTTTGCACTAGACACGCGTGGCTTGACACAAGACAATGCAGACCTGTATTTAGAAAAGCCCACACCAAAGAACGCCGGTCAGGCTTGGCAATTGCAACCACTGAAAAATGGCTATTACACTATCAGTACCCCGGTAGGTTTAAAAAGTTTAGACAACGGAAATATGAAAGCTGGCGATGGCAATCCGGTAGTATTATGGGATAAAAACACCGGTAATGAAAACCAAAGATGGAAAATAACGAGCATTGAGGGAGGCCGTTATTATATCACCTCCGTAGCTAGTAATTACCGATTAGGAGTAAGAAATGGACAGCTCTTTCAGCTTAAAGCTGATGATAAAGACCAAAGCCAAATCTGGCGGATAGAGCCAGTTAAGCACAAAATTACCCTACCAAAAGCAGTGGGTGATGTTGATTGGGAAAACGAAGCAATTTTTGGCATCAATAAAGAAAAACCCCATGTGCCTTATATCCCATTTCCGTCCTTGGCAGCGCTTCAAAAAGACCCAACCTTCAGCAAACCCTGGCTACGCACCAAATCAAGCTCCTACCAACTTCTTAATGGCGACTGGAAGTTCCACTGGGTTAAGCAACCTAGCGAACGCCCTCTTGATTTTTATAAAACGGATTATGACATTTCAGGATGGGATGAAATTAAAGTTCCATCAAACTGGGAAATGCTTGGCTATGGCACTCCCATTTATACCAATTTCACTTACCCCTTTAAAAACAATCCCCCATTTATCCAATCTGTGCCGGGTTATACCAATGAAAAAGAGCCCAACCCCGTGGGCTCCTACCGAAGGTATTTTGAAATACCGAAAAATTGGAACGGCAAAACCGTATTTGTCAGATTTGACGGCGTTTACAGTGCAATGTATGTATGGGTAAACGGCAAAAAAATTGGCTATAGCCAAGATGCTTGTGGCATTGCCGAATTTGATATTACAGAGGCAATCCGACCGGGCAAAAATCTTTTGGCTGTTGAAGTTTACCGCTGGAGTGACGGAAGCTATTTAGAAGATCAGGACATGTTTAGGCTTAGTGGCATTTACAGAGATGTTGCGGTATATGCCGTCCCTAAAATGCATTTACGTGATTATACCATCACTACAGACTTTGTAAACGACGACTTCAAACAATCCACTCTTAATATAAAAACCGTATTTTACAACAACGATAACCGTAACTATAAAGAAGGCAAATTATCTGTAACCGTATTAGATCCGGAAGGCAGAAACATACTACTTCTCAATAAAAAAATCAGTGCATTACGCAGAAATACCGAACAGATCTACCAGATAAGCGGACAAATTATAAAGCCTCAACTTTGGTCAGCAGAAAACCCTCAACTATATACAGCTATTTTCAGCTTGGAGGATAATGAAGGCAAAGTTACAGAAGTGATCTCATCCAAGTTTGGTTTCCGGAAAATAGAAATCAAAAACAAACGAGTTTATATCAACGCTAAGCAAGTATTTTTTAAAGGAGTGAACCGACACGACACTCATCCTATTTACGGAAAGGCAGTGCCTGTGGAATCGATGATTCAAGATATTGTATTGATGAAACAACACAACATCAATACAGTACGTACCAGCCATTATCCTAACGACCCGAAAATGTATTCACTGTATGATTATTACGGAATGTACATCATGGCAGAGGCAAATTTGGAAAACCACGGAAATCTCTCCATTAGTAAAATGAATAATTGGCTACCAGCCTATATTGATCGCAACCTGCGTAATGTACATGAACACAAAAACAATCCCTCGGTTGTATTTTGGTCTATGGGAAACGAGTGCGGCAACGGATCCAACTTTGATTCGGTACAGGTTGCAATCAAAAAACTAGATGCCACCAGACCTATCCACTACGAAGCAAAAAGCGATGCCGCCGACATGGACTCCAGAATGTATCCTTCAATAAAAAGCATGATGGAACTGGATAAAGAGCCATCGGATAAACCCTATTTCATATGTGAATATGCACATGCTATGGGTAATGCAATAGGGAACCTTAAAGAATACTGGGATTATATCGAAAACCATTCGCAACGCCTCATTGGAGGTTGCATCTGGGATTGGGTAGATCAGGGCCTGGCCAAATTTGGCAGACCTGTTGACGAATATTACTATGGCGGAGACTTCGGCGATCGTCCAAACGACAATTCATTTTGCCTAAATGGAATTGTAACACCAGATCGCAAGGTAACTCCTAAATTATTAGAAGTAAAGAAAATATATCAATATATCGCAATAGCAGCTGACGATCTGGAAAATGGCAAATTAAAAATCACCAATAAATACGATTTCACCAACCTTGACCAGTTCAGCCTCAAATGGACGGTATTAGAAGACGGCTATCCCGTTGAATCAGGGGAACTACCTCTCCGCGATACAAAACCAGACCACGATACGCTAGTCGCCATCCCTTTCAAAACAGCTGTAGATAAAGCCCATGAATATTATCTCACCATTGAGATTGCACAAATCAATGACAATATTTGGGCTAAAAAAGGACATATTGTAGCCAGTGAACAGTTTGCTTTAAGCCCCAGAAGTGCACTGCCTAAGGTAGAATTTGCAAATCTAAAGCCTATCGGCATACAAAAACGTGATGGAACAATTCAACTTCGGGGACAGAACTTTAGCGCTGTTTTTGACAATAAATCCGGGCAGTTAATTTCCTTGAAATACAACAACAAAGAAATGATTGATGATAATAAAGGCTTCCTATTTAATTGGTACAGAAGCATCAACAATGATAGCCGTAAAGACATTGAGCAGACTACTAAGTTACTGTCTTTAAAAGAAACATCAATGCCGGGAAGTGAAGCGGTAAGTATTCAAACCACTATGCAAAGCATATTGGCTAGTGAAAAAACCAGCACCATCAACTATCAGCTCAACTACACCTTTTATCCTAACGGAAGTATTGACATGGCCGTCAATATCGATAACACAAATGATGCCTATAAAGTACCGAGATTGGGTTTACGTATCGCCTTAGACGGTGCGTTGGAAAATGTGGAGTGGTATGGAAGAGGCCCGCAGGAAAACTATATCGACCGCAAAAGTGGGGCTTATTTTGGCATATTTAAAAATACCGTGACAGGCATGGAGGAAGGTTATGTGCAAACCCAAAGCATGGGCAACAGAGAAGATATCCGATGGATCAAACTGTATGATAATGAGGGTAAAGGATTAAAAATCACTTCCAATGATCAACTTAACTTTACCACCTTGCATTTCACAGACCAAGAATTATGGAAAATTACCCACCAATTTAACTTGCAAAAGGAGCGTAAAAAATCAACATTTTTAAGTTTAGATTATATGCAAAGAGGCTTAGGAAATGCCAGTTGTGGGCCAGGTCCATTGGAAGAATATGAATTGCCTGTTTCAAAAAACTTGAAATACGTTTTCAGAATAGCGCCTTTAAAAGATTGATTTCTCCACGGTACGTTATCACGTAATGGCAAGAACATGATAGGCGTATTTTTTAATAAGAGCGCAGCCCAAAAGCTAGCGGGTATATGGAATACCGAGACTGGCAAGGAGGTTTGATTGCGGTTTAAGAAAAGTAGATGGTTATTATTTAAGTGATAAAATGGTTGCTGAAGTATAATTGTTGCTCAATGTGGTATAACCCAACTGGTTTAAGGTGTTCCGATAGGACAACTTAAATCTAAAAAGGAAATCCAGGACTCCATCCCGCGTTACTAAGCAGAAGCCTGTAAAATAGATATGCCTTAATAAATCGGCAGTGCAAAAATCCCGGACAGCGTTCTCGGTTTTTTAAGAGCATTTACTCCCCCAGCCAAAGCTTCACATATTCGCCCTTAGGGTCATATTCTGCTGCTTGCTTTTCAATATCGAACGGGTTCTCTTTAGCGTCGTTTCCTGCACCAGCGATGTAAGCCCAGTTTCCCCAGTTACTGGCAGGGCTATAATCAATGAGTTTTTCTTCAAAGTACAATGCGCCCCAAGTCCAGTTAACATTTAAATTGTTTACTAAATACGAAGCTACATTTTGCCTCCCGCGGTTACTCATAAAACCGGTTAGGTTAAGCTCTTTCATGTTTGCATCAATAAACGGAACACCGGTTTCGGCATTTTTCCATTTATCAAAAAGCTCTTGTTGGTTGGGGGCGTAATCCTGCGATTTGGCTTTAAAACCTTCTTCCATAAAATAGCCGGTGCCATGTTTTTTAAACATAAACCTAAAGTAGTCACGCCACAATAACTCAAAAATCAACCAATAGGTCGAGTCGTTTGCGCCCCTTTCTTTTTCGTAACGTTTTACCTCCCAATAAATAGCTCGTGGAGACAAACATCCGGTGGCCAGCCAAGGAGAAAATTTGGTGCTATAATCTGCACCAATTAAGCTGTTTCTGGTTTTTTTATAATGTTGCAATAAGTCGGTATCCCACAAGTAATGCTTTAATCTTTTTAGACCTTCTGTTTCTCCGCCTTTAAAATCTAAAACACTTCGTAAATCATGCGCTGTTTCTTCTAAACTTAATTCTTGTAATGTTGGTACTTCGCTACTTTCAAAATCTTTTGGGACAGAAATATGTGTAGGCGTAGCAAAAGAAGGTCTTATCTCGGCCTCGCGTTCCACCTTTTTACGGAATTTTGTGAATACATCCGGAATGTCTTTTATAGGAAAAGGTAAATCCTCTTTGTGGTGCATGGTATGCCCGATAAAGTGTTTCAGGTTGATCTGCATTTTCCAAAGCGCATCTTCCACGTTTGAAGAAATTTCCGTTTCTTCCGAAGCTACTTCACGGTGGTGATAAACTTCATCAACTTTATATTTTTTGCAGATTTCTGGAAGTACATCTCCAGGAATGCCTTTTACAATCAATAAATCGCCACCTAAACCCTGTAAAGATTTTTTTAGATCGGCAAGGCTCTCCAATAAAAATTTAGCTCTAAAATTCCCTGTTTTTTGAGTCCCAAACTCTGTTTGTATAAAATAGCGTGGATCCAAACAGTATACAGGAACTATGGTAGAGGCTTTTTGCGTGGCTTCCCATAAAATTTCGTTGTCGTGGATGCGCAAATCGTTTCTAAACCAAACAAGTATTGTTTTTTCGTTCATTTTTGATGCAAAATTTACAGAGGGCGCTATTTTACGCGAAGTTGCTCAATATTTAATATCATCGCAAATTAACACTAATATTTTACTTGAAATTAACAGAAGCGAACGTAAGATGGATAACAATTTTTGCTTTGCTTAACATTGGCAAAGCATTTGTATCTTTGCCGGTAGAGGAAATATAGATGCCAAAAAAGAAATTTTACGATACAGAAGCCAAGCCCGAAAGAGCCGTTTTAGTGGGATTGATTACTGCAAACCAAACAGAGGAGCAGGAAAAAGAATACTTGGATGAGCTGGCCTTTTTAGTTGATACTGCTGGAGGGATAACCGAAAAGCGTTTCACGCAGAAAATGCTACGTCCAGAACGAGCAACTTTTGTTGGAACGGGAAAGCTGGAAGAAATACAAGCCTATGTGAAATCGGAGGAGATAGACATTGTTGTTTTTGACGACGAACTTTCGCCGATGCAGTTACGGAATATTGAAGGCGAGTTAAAGGTTAAAGTGCTGGATAGGAGTAATTTGATATTAGATATTTTTGCCAGCCGGGCGAAATCAGCGCAGGCGAAAACACAGGTAGAATTAGCACAGTTACAATATTTGTTGCCCCGCTTAACGCGGATGTGGACGCACTTGGAACGCCAAAAAGGTGGTATTGGAATGCGTGGGCCGGGTGAAACGCAGATTGAGAGTGACAGACGTGTGATTAGGGAAAAGATTTCTTTGCTTAAGGAAAAACTAACGCTGATTGATAAGCAGAACGAAACGCAGCGCAAAAACCGCAAAGAGTTGGTGCGGGTTGCTTTGGTGGGTTATACCAACGTAGGTAAATCTACCATTATGAATATGCTTTCAAAATCTGAAGTTTTTGCAGAAAATAAACTTTTTGCAACGTTGGATACTACCGTTAGGAAAGTAGTGCTGGAAAACGTACCTTTCTTACTTTCGGACACGGTTGGTTTCATCAGAAAATTACCCCATCATTTGGTAGAATGTTTTAAATCTACTTTAGATGAGGTTCGTGAAGCGGATATTTTAATTCACGTAGTGGACATTTCGCATCCAAATTTTGAAGACCAAATTCGTACTGTAAACGAAACTTTGAAAGATTTGGGTGCCATTGATAAAGAAATGATCACCGTTTTTAACAAGATTGATAATTACCACGAAGTAGAAGTGGAGCAGGATTGGGAAGTTGAAAACGAAGATAAACCTAAAATGACCTTAGCCGATTTTAAAAATAGTTGGATGGCAAAACACAACAGTCCGGCTATATTTATTTCGGCAACAGAAAGGGAAAATGTTGAGGAACTCCGCAACCGCATTTACGAAAGCGTGAAAGCCGTTAATCAGAAGATTTACCCTTTTAATAATTTTTTATACTAATTTGGAGTGGAAGGTGCAAAGTTGAAAGTATAAAGTTGCGGAAAGCAGGTTTAACTTTTGACTTTCTACTTTTGACTTTTAACTTTGAAAAATGGAATCAAAAAGACAGCAGAAATTTGCGAGAGTGATACAGAAAGATTTGGGAGAAATTTTTCAGCGAGAAGGAAACAACTATTTACCAAACGCAATGATTACCGTTACCAAAGTGCGGGCAACTCCGGATTTGGGAATAGTGAGGGTTTTTTTGAGCTTTTTTAACGTAGGCAACGCAGAAAGTGCCTTAAAAGCCATCAGGGAAAAAAGTGCAGTAATCAGATATACTTTAGGAAAACGCATTAAAGACCAAGTCAGAGGAATTCCGCAATTAGAATTTTTTGTGGATGATACCAACGAATACGTTGACCGGATGGACAAAATCTTTAGCGGAATCCAAAAAAGCGACGAATAAAGCCTTTTTCAGATGTGAATATTGAGATGTGAGATATTAGACTGACTTGCAGAACGGTTATCAATCCTTCTCTCATTCAGTCCCTCTCTCATTTAATCATACTAATGAACCAATGAATCCCTATTCCCGTTCAGCAAATTCCCTAATGAACCAATGAACTTCTAACGACTAATTCAGATTCAAATAAAAATATATTTAACTTATATTCGCAAATTCTTACAAAAATCAACATCATGCACAGAACACATACTTGTGGCGAGTTAACCATTAAAAACCTAGGAGAGGAAGTTACATTAAGCGGTTGGGTACAAAAATCAAGGGATTTAGGCGGAACCACTTTTATTGACGTTAGAGATCGCTACGGTTTAACTCAATTGGTGGTAAATACCGATGACGAAGCTACGTTACGTTCAAAAGTGAAGGATTTAGGTCGCGAGTTTGTGATAAAAGTTAAAGGAACCGTTGTTGAACGTTCAAACAAAAACCCAAAAATTTCAACTGGCGAAATAGAGATTAAAGTTGCCGATTTAGAGATTTTAAATGAAGCAAAATTACCTCCGTTTTTGGTGGAAGATGAAACTGATGGTGGCGATGAGTTGCGCATGAAATACCGTTATTTGGATTTACGTCGTAACCCTGTTCGCAATAACTTAATTCTTCGTCATAAAATGGCGCAAGAAATCCGTAAATATTTAGATGCGCAGGGTTTTCTGGAAGTTGAAACTCCGGTTTTAATTAAATCAACACCCGAAGGCGCTAGAGATTTTGTGGTGCCAAGCCGAATGAATCCGGGAGAATTTTATGCATTGCCACAATCGCCACAAACATTTAAGCAATTATTAATGGTGTCCGGTTTCGACCGCTATTTCCAGATTGTGAAATGTTTTAGAGACGAAGACTTAAGAGCCGACCGTCAGCCAGAATTTACGCAGATTGATTGCGAAATGGCTTTTATTGAGCAGGAAGATATATTGAATTTATTTGAAGGCTTAACTCGCCACATGTTTAAAAACGTGAAAGGTTTAGAGTTTGAAGATTTCCCTCGGATGGATTATGCAGATGCGATGCGTTTTTACGGTTCTGATAAACCAGACATCCGTTTCGAGATGAAATTTGTGGAGTTGAACGATGTGGTAAAAGGTTTGGGATTCCCTGTTTTTGATAATGCAGAGTTAGTTGTAGGTATCAATGCAAAAGGTGCAGCATCATACACTCGTAAACAACTGGACGAATTGACAGATTTTGTAAAACGTCCGCAAATTGGTGCAACTGGTTTAATTTACATGCGCCATAACGAAGACGGAACTTTAAAATCATCAGTAGATAAATTTTATAACGAAGAACAATTGCAGAAATGGTCTGTAGCTTTTAACACAGCGCCAGGCGATTTGGTATTGATTTTAGCAGGTAATACCGACAAAGTCCGTAAGCAATTAAATGAGCTTCGTTTAGAAATGGGTAACCGTTTGGGCTTACGCGATAAAAATAAATTTGCGCCACTTTGGGTAATCGATTTTCCTTTATTAGAGTGGGATGAAGAAACAGAGCGTTACCACGCCATGCACCATCCATTCACTTCTCCAAAACCAGAAGATATTGCGCTTTTAGATAGCAAACCCGGAGAAGTTAGGGCAAACGCTTACGATTTGGTAATCAACGGAACAGAAATAGGCGGTGGCTCCATTCGTATTCACGATAAAACTTTGCAGTCTATCATGTTCAAACATTTAGGCTTTTCACCAGAAGAGGCTCAAAAGCAGTTCGGCTTTTTACTGGAAGCTTTTGAATACGGCGCACCTCCACATGGCGGTATCGCTTTCGGTTTTGATAGGTTGGTTTCTATTTTTGCCGGATTGGATTCTATCAGAGACGTAATTGCTTTCCCTAAAAATAATTCGGGCCGCGATGTAATGATTGATTCTCCATCAACTATTGATGACAAACAGAAGAAAGAACTGTATATAGAAACTACGGCTTAATTAGGCTAAAAGCAGAGTGCGCAAAGCTCAAGGCTTAACGAGAAAGGCTGTCCGGGAATTAACCAGACAGCCTTTCTCGTTAAGCCTTGAGCTTTAAACTTTCCACTTTAAGCTTTTTACTTCTACTCTTCCACAACCACAGCTGTTCCGCTTGCCGATACCATTAGCATGCTGCCGGCACTGCCCATTGTTTCGTAGTCTAAGTCAATCCCAACAATAGCGTTAGCACCTAATCTTGCGGCGTAATCCTGCATTTCAGCCATTGCAATATTTTTTGCTTCGCGTAAACCTTCCTCGTAAGAGCCCGCTCTTCCGCCTACAATATCCCTCACACTGGCAAAAAAGTCCTTTACAAAATTGGCTCCAATAATAGCCTCGCCAGATACAATACCTAAATATTTAACTATCTTTTTCCCTTCAATGGTGTGTGTTGTTGTAACGATCATGGTTTTATTTTTATGATTTAGATAGCTTGATGGTTGAAAAGTTACAAAGATGCTTTAAATTGCCGTAATGAATTTGCAGTAATAATAAATTGCTATTTGCCGTTGTAATATTATGCGTTAAGTTAAAATAGCAAGTTATAAATTCCTGAAATTCGACTAATTCTTTATAGAAAATGAGATTTTTTTATACACTAGTCTTAATTTGTTTCACTTACTACGCAAGTGCTCAAACAATAAGATTTCAGCAATCTTTTGAAAGTGCTAAACTGAAAGCCGTAAAGGAGAAAAAGCCAATAGCACTGATTTTTAATCCCACCACATTAAGTCCCAAAATGAATGCTCTAAATAGCTCAGTATTAACCAATGCGTCAGTGGTCGAAGTTTTCAACAAAGATTTTATCAATGTTAAATTTTACAATGATTCAGACGGTTCTAAAAAGTTAATAGCAAAATATCATTTATCAAAGACCCCCACAGTGGTTTTTTTGGATTACAATGCTGATATCTTGCTAAAAGTTGATCTCACAGGGAATTCAATAACTATTTTAAAACAAGCTGAATTAGCAAATGCCTATGCAAAACAAGGTACATTAGCTTATTTTAAAAAGGAGTACAGTAAAGGAAATAGGAATAAGGAATTTTTAAGAAAATACCTCATCAAACTTAACAATATAAAACTCTTGGATAACACCCAAATATTGGAAGATTTTGTTAATAGTTTACAGGTTAGTGATTTAAATGATTATCAAACCGTTTTAACTATTTTAAAAAGCGGACCAATACTAGATAGCAAAAATTACAAGTTGGCTTATTTAAATGAAAGTGTTGTAGATAGTATTTATAAAACGGAAAATAACGATATCAGGGTGGCCATGAACCTTTTGATCCGTAATAAAAGTTTACAGGTTGCAATCAAAAATAAAGATATCGGGCTGTTAAGCAACATTAACAATTTTGAACATAAAAGATATGGAAAGGACTATCAGGAAGCTAATAAAATCGTACAATTCAATTATATATCTTATTATTCAGGAATAAAAGATACACTGAAATATTTTCAAGCAGCTTCTAATTTTTTCAAAAGATATTATTTGTCCATTAACCAAGATTCCTGCAAAAAATTAGATTCTATTTTTACACTTAAAATGAAGGAGAAAACCTTAGCCAAACTAAAAGAAGCTACGGAACAAGGAGAAAAAAACTCAAGTTATTCTACTTTTTATACCATGCCTTCGGGTAATATGGCAAAAATGCTTTTGGTTCACGCCAGCAGATTTGCTGGATATAAGCTCAAAGATAAGCCTAAACTATATGAACTATTGGATTGGACAGGTAAATCCTACGAGTTTTATCCTCAACCGGGAGCCCTAAACACTATGGCAATTTTACTTTATCAATTGGGCTTTTATACAGAAGCAGAAGTAAAAGTACAAGAAGCTATAACATTGGCAAAATCAAAAAATATGGGTTCTTTTAAGTTTTATGAGGATACGTTGGATAAGATTAAAACTAGAACCTTATAATTTTTAATAAAATTGTACCGTAATACCAAACCATGTTAAAAAAGAAATTTACAAAATCATACAAAAGCTATAACCCAAGGAAATTTAAAATGAAAAATTTATTCAAAAGTTTATGTATTGCGGGTTTTGCTACACTTGCCGTATCCTGTAACCAAAACAAGAGCAAATCAGAAGCAGCAGATTCGGTAGCAACAACAGAAAAGCCGACCTCACAGGCGGATATAAAATTCAGCGGAGATACCTCAAAAATAGGGATGGTTTATATTCCCGGAGGAACTTTTATGATGGGCGGAGATAACGATCAGGCAGATAAAGACGAGTATCCTAAACACAAGGTGATATTGGACGGCTTTTATATGGACGAGCATGAGGTAACAAATGCCCAGTTCCAGAAATTTGTAGAAGCCACAAACTATGTGACCACCGCAGAGCAGAGGCCAGATTGGGAACAGCTCAAAAAACAGCTTCCTCCCGGTACACCAAAACCGGATGAAAGCCAGCTGGTACCCGCTTCTTTGGTGTTTACACCGCCGAGCCACCCGGTAGATCTAAACGATTACTCGCAGTGGTGGAGCTGGGTTCCGGGAGCGGACTGGAAACACCCAGAAGGACCGAAAAGTAACATCAAAGGGAAAGAAGATTATCCGGTGGTACACATTAGCTGGGATGATGCAATGGCCTACTGTAAATGGGCGGGCAAACGTTTGCCTACAGAAGCCGAGTGGGAATATGCGGCAAGAGGAGGAATGAAAGATGCAATTTACCCATGGGGCAATGAAAATGTTTCTTTGGGCAAACCGAAAGCGAATTCTTGGGACGGGTCGTTTCCTAACGCAAACTCGGGACGGGATGGCTTTAAAGATTTAGCACCGATAAAGCAGTTTGCCCCCAACGGCTATAAATTATATGATATGGCCGGAAACGTGTGGGAATGGTGCGCAGATTGGTACCGCAATGATTATTATGAATCCGTTAAAAGGCCTGAGGGCGTAAAAAATCCACAGGGTCCAAAAGACAGTTACGATCCGGACGAACCATATACCCCGAAGAAAGTTGCTAGAGGAGGTTCATATATGTGTAATGATAGCTATTGCTCGGGATATAGAGTGGCCAGAAGAATGAAAAGTTCTTACGATTCGGGATTAAGCAATATGGGATTTAGATGCGTTAGGTAATTTGAAAAATTAGCTTTTTCGAAATTTTCACAAATTTTCAAAAGGGATGATGGATAATTCATCCCTACTTAAATCTTATTATTACACTTAATAAATTTGTAACTTTTCGGGCTCAAAGGCCGTTCTATGCGAGAGAAGGGTTATAAAAACAAAAACCTCTCAGAGTTAGTCTAAGAGGTTTTCTTTGGTGGGAGATACTGGGTTCGAACCAGTGACCCCCTGCTTGTAAGGCAGGTGCTCTGAACCAGCTGAGCTAATCTCCCTTTTTGCAATCTTAAACAATGTTTTGTTGTTGATTGGGATTGCAAAAGTAGAGTATAAATTCATATTTCCAAAAAATATTTAAGAAAAATTCGAATTATTTTTTTGTTCTCTATGGCTCTGTTTTTAACTTATTATTTATCAGTTAATTATTCTCTAAAAGCTTTTCGTTGCCTGGCAATCAAAGCTTTTCGTTTTTGATAATTTTTACCAAGTGATTTGCGTGGTTATTGTCAAGTTAACCAAAAAGATACTCAACTAATTTTTTTATCATTATTTTGCTTCCAAAATGTTAACGATTAAGTTATTATACTTCATTTTAAAATATGAGAGATCCATTAAATATCATCAAAGTTAGAAACGCTAACGAACCCGAATTTTTACAAGCAGTAACAGAGGTGGCAGAATCAATTTTCCCGTTCATCGAGCAAACTCCTGTTTATAGAGACAACAAGATTTTTGAAAGAATGGTTGAACCTGAAAGGGCAATTATTTTTAGAGTGCCATGGTTAACAGATAAAGGTGAGGTAGAAGTAAACAGGGGCTACCGTGTACAAATGAACAGCGCAATTGGACCATATAAAGGTGGTTTGCGTTTTCATCCTTCGGTAACCTTAAGCGTTTTAAAATTCTTGGCTTTTGAACAAGTATTTAAAAATAGCCTTACAGGTTTGCCTATGGGCGGCGGTAAAGGAGGTTCTGATTTTGATCCGAAAGGAAAGTCGGATAACGAAGTGATGCGCTTTTGCCAAAGTTTTATGACAGAGTTATACCGCCATGTAGGTGCAGATATTGATATTCCTGCCGGCGATATTGGAGTAGGAAAGCGTGAGATAGGTTATCTTTTTGGCCAATATAAAAGAATAAAAGGCGAATTTACCGGAGTACTTACTGGTAAAGGGTCTGAGTGGGGCGGTAGCCATATACGTCCGGAAGCTACTGGTTACGGACTAATTTATTTTGTTGAGGAGATTCTGAAAACGCAAAATGAAACCCTTAAAGACAAAGTTGTTACGGTTTCTGGTTCTGGGAATGTAGCGCAGTTTGCCGTAGAAAAGTGTATAGAGAAAGGCGCCAAGGTTGTTACGATGTCGGATTCAGAAGGATTTATCCACGATCCGAACGGGATTGATGCAGAGAAGTTAGCTTTCATAAGAAATTTAAAAGATGTAGAACGCGGCCGGATTAAAGAATATGCAAGGCGGTTCCCCGGTGTTACGTTTTACGCAAATGAAAGACCTTGGAAAATCAAATGTGATATCGCTTTGCCAAACGCCACCCAAAATGAACTAAATTTAGAAGATGCTTCTAAGCTGATCACAAATGGGTGTATATGCGTGGCCGAAGGTGCAAATATGCCATGTACGCCAGAAGCAGTAAATGCTTTTAATTCGTCAAACATTTTTTATGCTCCTGGTAAAGCATCCAATGCAGGCGGAGTTGCGGTTTCTGGGTTAGAAATGTCGCAAAATTCGCAAAGATTTTCATGGAGTCGCCAAGAGGTAGATGATAAATTGAAAAAAGTGATGAAGGATATTCATGACATCTGCGTTAAGTATGGTAAAGATGAAACAGGTAGGGTTAATTATGAAAAAGGCGCTAATATTGGTGGCTTTGTTAAAATTGCGGATGCAATGCTGGCACAAGGTTTAGTTTAATAACCTTTGGTTTTACGCTACAAGTGAAAAACTCTTTCATAAGTTTAAAACACCCAGGTCCTAAAATGGACTTGGGTGTTTTATTTTAATCAGTGCGCTTGTTTACTTACCTTTGATTAACGGCTACAGGCAGCGGAGTCCCCTCATAACCATATACCCATCTTTTTTTGAGCCTCAAAAACCGTTTTTCAATATAAAGAAAAGAGAAGTAGCTCGTAAATATGGCAATTGCTAAAATTGTTAAAGAGGTTAAAATTTTTGCTAGCGCCACATGCTGTAAATTTCCAAAAATTACGTTTTCTAAATGCGGTTTTATAAATACATATAATATCCAATGATAAACATATAAACCGTAAGAAATTTTTCCCAAAAAAGTCAATATTTTATGTGTGAAGAGTTGCTGAACGAAGCTTTTTTTTGGCGATGCTATTGACAAAATCAAGGTACTCCCAAACAGAAGCGCAATTACTGTTAGTCCGAATTTCGCAAAGTATGGATTGCTAAAGTGTGGGTCTTGCGTTACAATCAATACACCTAAGACATAAAGTAACGAAATATAAAAAACAGGGATAGTCCATTTCTGTAGCAAAGCCCGACGATAGCGTATACCATAAGCTAGTAAAGCACCAATAGAAAGGCTATCTAATCTAGAACTGGTAGCTACATAATATCCGATATTTTCACTTTCGTAAAAATAAAATCGGGAAATGGGCGCCAGAACGACAAAACCGAGAAATAAGTAGGGCAACCATTTATTTTTTAGATATCGGATAATAAATGGGAAAAACAGATAAAATTGTTCTTCGATTGCCAAAGACCAAAAGTGATTTAAGGTATCTTTACCATCCGGAAAAACACCTTTAATAACATATCCCCAGTTTTGTAAATATGCCCAATAAGTCCATGAAGTAAAGCTTACTGTATTGATTTTGAAATATATTTTTGGGATCAGAATAACTGCTAAAACTAAATAATAGAGGGGAAAAATCCGCAATATCCGTTTAATCCAGAAATTAGAAAAGTAATGGGGAGTATCCTTGCTCTCTAAGAGTACGCCGGTAATTAAAAAGCCAGAAAGTACAAAGAATAAATCAACACCACACCAACCAAACATAAAATGGAACATGTGGAACAAAATAACCAGTAAAATAGCTAAGCCCCGCAAACCGTCAAGCGCTAAAATGTGTTCTTTTGATCCTGTGTATTGGATATTTAGTTTTGGAAAAAGAAAATGCTGGATTTGGGTTAACATTTTACTTTATACGGGCTTTGCTGATTTTGGTTTTAGTGCGAGATCCCGTTCATCAAAGAAAAATAATCTCTGAAACAACCTCGCTGCCCGCTTTCTCATTTAAATTACTGATAATCTGACTGCGCATAATGGTGAGTTCGTTTTTCACCACTGAGGATTCAATACGTACAAAAAGTTTTTTTTCTCTGATAAAAATCTCTTTGGTGCGGTTTGCTACAGCTTTGCCAACAACAGCTTCCCAAGATTCTACAGCCTGCGTTTCATCAAATTTATTTTTTAACCTGTAAACCTTAAGCATCTGGTCCATTGCCTGCTTTAATGTTTTGTCGTTATCTCTACTCATGATTTACAATGCTATTTTGTATGTCAAACAAATTTAAGTTGACTTTAATAGACGCGAATATACGTTTAACCCTTTCTGCGTTGGTATCCGTAATAAACAATTGCCCAAAATCATCTTCTGAGACCATCTTCATCAGTTTGGTAATGCGCAAATCATCTAATTTATCAAAAATATCATCAAGTAACAATAAAGGTTTAAACCCTTTCTGTTGATATATAAAAGAGTACTTTGCCAGCTTTAAAGCTATTAAAAACGATTTTTGTTGCCCTTGCGATCCAAACTTTTTCAAGGGCATATGCTCATGTACCTGAAATACCAAATCATCCCGGTGGATGCCTTGTGTAGTACGCTGTAAAATTCGATCTTTCTCTAAATTCTGCTTTAACAGGCTTGCAAAGTCTTTGTTCAACAGTGGAGATTCGTAAATTAGGCTTACGCTTTCAGCTTCATCGGTTAGGTATTTATAATGTTGATCAAACACCGGCGTAAAAACCTGCATAAACGATTGCCTTTTGTCAAAAATTTTGGTTCCGGAGGTAACCAGTTGGTCATCAAAAATGTCCAATAATGCCGGATCGTATTTTCCAGTATCAGCTATTTGCTTAAGTAGCGCATTCCGGTTTAGTAAAACCTTGTTATAGGTAATCAATTCGTCCAGATAATTGGCATCTGTTAAAGAAATTACGGTATCAACAAATTTCCTGCGTTCTTCACTTCCCTCTAAAATCAAGGAGGTATCATTTGGTGATATCATTACCAGTGGAAAAAGCCCAATATGATCCGCCAAACGCTGGTATTCTTTTTTGTTCCGTTTAAACTGCTTTTTCTGATTTTTTTTAACGCCACAGGCAATCATCTCCTCGCTGTTGTTTTTATCAAAAACGCCCTGCAACATAAATAAATCTCGGTCCTGCTTTATTTGCTGGCTATCAATTGGGTTAAAATAGCTTTTGCATAAAGAAAGATAGTGTATTGCATCTAACAAATTGGTTTTTCCCGCTCCATTGTTTCCGGTAAAAGCGTTTGCGCCATCAATAAAATTTAGCTCTGCCTCATCGTAACTTTTAAAGTTTACCAGCGTAATTTTCTTCAGATACATTGCGCTAATTTAGGAAATAGGGACTGGATAATTTGCCGAAAGCTTTTTTATCGCTAAAAAATTAAAAATATATTTTAAAAATAAGGCTATATTAAGCGTTAAAAGCTGTTTAGTGTATTATCTAACAATATTTTAGTTATTTGGTTGTTGTTTTTAACTAAAACACTATTTTTGCAATCTTTAATAGAACCCTAAAATGTCGAATACAGGAAACAATCAATCATCAAACTTTACATCACCAATGGATAAAACCGGCGATTTTATACAAGAAAATAAAAAAAGTCTTATCGTAATTGCCGCTACAATAGTAGGATTGGTAGTGTTGTTTTTTGCATATCAAAAATTTTATTTAGCGCCACGCGAAACTGAGGCTATAAACCAAATGTACAAAGCGCAAGCTTATTGGGAACAAAAAGATTGGGATAAAGCAATTAAAGGAGACGGTAATTTCCCGGGATTTGAAACGATAATCGAAAAATACGACAATACAAAATCAGCTAATTTAGCGTATTACTACCTAGGTATAGCTTATCTTAACAAAGGTGAGTACCAAAAAGCGGCCGAAAGTTTAACAAATTATAATGGCTCTGATGCCATTATAGCTCCGGAAGCATTAGGCGCAGCAGGTGATGCTTATGTCGAACTTAAAGACTACGACCAAGCAATTACCTTTTATAAAAAGGCAAGTTCAAAAGGAGATAACCTTTTTGCAGCACCTATTTATCTTAAAAAGCTAGGTCTGGTTTACGAGGAGCAAAAAGACTTTAAAGCAGCGGTTGATACTTACACTAAAATTAAAACAGATTATCCTGAAAGCACAGTTGCAGGTACAATTGATATGTATATTGCAAGGGCAGAAGGTAAATTGTAATTTATTAGAATGTTAAAAATATAAAGGTTAGTTGAAAACAGCTAGCCTTTTTTTATGTGAAATTATGGCATCAAATCTTAAAAACCTTTCAGATTTTTCTCACACTACTGTACCATCAGGCAGACCTTACAAATTTGGAATTATTGTTGCCGCCTGGAATGCGGAAGTTACTAGTGCACTTTACCGTGGCGCTTATGATTCTTTAATCAGCAATCAGGTTGAGGAACAAAATATAGTTTCTGTTGAAGTTGCGGGTAGTTACGAGTTAATTGCCGGTGCCGATTTAATGTTAAGCAATACAAAAGTTGATGCGGTAATTTGTTTAGGATGCGTTATCCAGGGTGAAACCAAACATTTTGATTTTATTTGTAACGCCGTAGCAAACGGTTTGGCAAACGTTGGTATTAAACATACAAAGCCGGTTATATTTGGTGTGCTAACCACCGATAACCAACAACAGGCCTTGGATAGGGCAGGTGGCAAACATGGTAATAAAGGAGATGAAGCGGCGGTAACAGCAATAAAGATGGCTGCTTTTACCTCTGAACTTTAACCTGCGCACTGTCAATTTAATTTATGTAAATTAGTTTTCCGAAACATATTTGTTTTATCCTCGTAATAATGTTTGTCTATTAAATACGTTAATTATAAAAAAAATGAAAAAGTTAATCTTCGTTATGCTCTCGGTAATGATTTTAGGTACTGTTTTACAATCTTGCAGTTCTAAATTATGCCCTGCTTATAGCTCATATCCCGAGTCGAGAGGAAGACGTTAATCTTATTTCTCCCTTTTTATTTAATAAAATTTATGAAAAAGAGTTTCCTTTATGGTTTGTTCTGCATGATTTTAATCTCATGTTCAGTAACATAAACCCGGCAACAGATATTCGATAAAATATAAAAACCCGGTGGCTAAAAATTAAAACTCGGCAAAACGTTATTTTGAGTTTGGTTTCCATAAAAAAACCGCAAAACCGGTGTTCCAAAAACAAATATCGACGGACAAACTACTATTTATTTTCCCGTGGCAAAGATTTTGAAGAAGGTTGATAAAGATATATTTTTAAAACCATGAATTGGATTACACTTGATAATACAGAACAGTTAAACAGTATTAAAGCAGATACTGGATACAGCGTAATTTTTAAACATAGCACCCGTTGTTCTATTAGTATGATGGCGAAAAGAAGGGTTGATATGGATTTGGATGATTTGCCTGAAGCTGTAAAACCTTATTTCTTGGATTTAATTGCCAACAGAGCGCTATCAAACCAAATTGCGGAACTTTTCCAAGTTCATCATGAATCTCCGCAACTGCTATTGATTAAAGATGGCGAATGCATTTTGGATCAATCTCATGGAGATATATCAATTGAAGAAACTTTAGAAGTTATAAAATAGGCAGAAAGCTCCCGAAAAGGAGCTTTTTTATTTGATGCCTTTTGTAGTATATATTTAGCCAACAAATCCGTCTTTAAGCCCTTCTACCACATCTTTTTTTACTTCCTCATGTAGTTTACTTGCGCTTCGGCTATTTCCGGAATAACCGTGGTTCACTAAAACTAATCCATTAAAAATCGTTACCATTTCTCCGTCTAACATCGTAGTAACTAAATTGTTTTCCTTATCAGGATATTCGGTCCATTGGCTTTGAATTGACCAACTATTCTCGTCTTTCTGGTAATTTGTTTTAATGCTGTTGATTCCTAAAAATTCGTCACGGTAATGTTGCGAATCGCTAACAGCGCCAATTTTATAACCTGCAAATGTGGAAAGTATAGCGCCAATACCTATTAAATAAGGAAATGCAGCACTACGCTCTGATTTTGGGTTTTGTTTAAACATAGCCAAACCTATTAAGAAACCGAATATTAAACCCACTAATAAACCTGTGGTGCTGCCGGTGGTTTGTTTCTGTAATCCGCTCATCAGTTAACGGGTAATTCTTGCGCTATAAAGCTGATGACTTTTTCGGTATCATTAGGCTCAAACCAAACAATCCCGTTATTTTTTTTAAACCAGGTAATTTGTCTTTTAGCAAAGTTTCGGGTGTTCTGTTTTAACTTTTCGATAGCTTCAGGTAACGTCCACTCGTTATTAAGGTATTTAAATATTTCAGAATAACCGACAGTTTTTAACGCATTAAGATGCTGATAAGCTTTTAACGATTCAACTTCTTTTACCAAACCTTCTTCAATCATTAAATCTACCCTATGATTAATGCGTTGATATAGTATTTCTCGATCGGTGTTTAAGCCGATTAATACGATTTTGAAATCTCTGGGTTTAGTTTTTTTGTTGCGGAAGGAAGAAAACGTTCTACCTGTACTCAGGCAAACCTCCAAAGCTCTAATGACGCGTTGTGGGTTATGGATGTCCACTTCGGCAAAATAGGTTGGGTCCAGTTGTTTAAGTTCTGCTTGTAAAGGTTCAATTCCTTGGTTTAACAAACGTTGGTTTAATTCTTCACGCAATTCATCGGAAGCTCTTGGCAATTCGTCGAAACCATAAAGCACCGCATTAATGTACAGGCCAGATCCGCCGACCATTATCGCAACGTCTTTATTTTGGAAAATTTGATTTAAAACCGCTGTGGCCTGTTTTTCAAAATCGCCAACGTTAAAATCGTCAGTAATAGAGTGCGAATTTATAAAATGATGTTTAGCCTGTGCTAATTCTTGAGGCGAAGGTTTGGCGGTACCAATGCTCATCTCCTTAAAAAACTGGCGTGAATCAGCAGAAATTATTTCGGTGTTGAAATGTTGTGCAAGCTCAATGGCTAACGCGGTTTTACCGATGGCTGTTGGTCCGGCTATAACAATAAGTGTTTTTTGATTGCTGTCCATATTTAGCTATGAGTATTGAGATATGAGAAGTGAGACTGATTGCATAATGGTTATTCTCTCATTCAACTCCTCTCTCTTTCAATCCTTCCCAGCACTAATGAACCAGTGAACTTCTAGTCCCTATCGTCGTAATCGTTGTCCGAGTCAGAAAAATCACCGGCAAAATCGTCATCGCTGTTTTCTTCTTCCTCTGTTTCATCATCGCCTTCGGTATCGGTATTTAAGCCATCTAATTCGTCATCGCCGGCAATAGCAATGTCGTTATCATCTATTAAATCTTCCTCATCATCGCCAACGTAATCATCGTCGGGAGCAATAAATGGTACAAATATTTTTGGTGCTTCGCCAACAGCTTTAAATAAGCTTGGAAATTCTTTTGTAGGGTCGTTATCTAAAATTTTAATAAGCTCTACATGAAATTCGTAGGGTTTTTCAAAGTTGTAGATGTAATAAAATTTTTGATGTGGATCGTCGATAAATCTACTCAGTTTTGAGTTTTCGATGAGTGCAACGCCGTTATCGATTTTGCGTTGATTGGGCAGATATGCCAATTCTTCATTTTTAATCCATTGGTCGTTACTTACGTAAAAAGACGAGGCTTTTTCCGGGTCATAACCTATTTGGTTCAGAAAGAAAAAATGAAGGTCCTTAAAAGTTTGGTTTGATTTGATATCAATTTCACGGATTACTTCGTCATAATCCTCAAAACTTATCCTAAATCTATATACTGCCATTTTGCAAAAATACTGTTTTGGTTGATAATTGTTGAATTTATACTAAGCAAGTTTCAAGCCTAAATCTGCACCTAATTTGGTCATCAGTTTTATAGCTTCCTCGCGGTTATTTTGAATTTCGCCATCCAGAATGGCTTCGCGGATTTGATTTTTTATAATCCCTACTTCTCTGCCCGCCGGAATATTGAAAGCATCCATAATATCCTGCCCCGAGATTGGAGGTTGCCAATTGCGGATTTGGTCTTTTTCTTCTACATCTTTAAGTTTTTGTTGTACCAGCTCAAAATTATTGCGGTATTTTTTTACTTTATATTCGTTTTTAGTGGTTACATCGGCATTGCAAAGCAACATTAACGCTTCAATATCTTCTCCTGCTTCAAAAAGCAACCGCCTTACGGCCGAATCTGTTACCACTTCTTTTGCCAAAACTATCGGACGTAAATGCAAAAGCACCATTTTTTGCACAAACTTCATCTTCTCGTTAAGCGGAAGTTTGAGGTTGTTAAAGATTTTTGGAACCATGCGGGCGCCTTTATCCTCATGTCCGTGAAATGTCCAGCCGTGGTTTTTTTCAAACCTTTTGGTGGCTGGTTTGGCAATATCATGTAAAATAGCCGCCCAGCGTAACCATAAATCTTCGCTGGTTTGCGCCACATTGTCCAATACTTGTAGCGTGTGGTAAAAATTATCTTTATGTCCTTTCCCGTCAATATATTCTACACCATAAAGATTGCACATCTCTGGAAAGACAAGTTTTAACAAACCGGTATCAAATAAATATTTAAAACCAATGGATGGAATGGGCGATAAAATGATTTTATTTAGCTCATCAGTAATCCGCTCTTTTGAAACAATGCTAATGCGTTCTTTATTTTTTTTGATGGCTTCTAAGGCATCTTTACAGATTACAAAATCCAATTGAGTCGCAAATCTAATCGCTCGCATCATCCGCAAAGGATCGTCTGAAAAAGTTTCTTCGGGATTTAAAGGGGTGATGATGATTGTTTCTTCGAGATGCTGGATGCCATTAAACGGATCTAACAGTTCGCCAAAATTATCGGGCGAAAGCTGTAAAGCCATTGCATTGATGGTAAAATCTCTGCGTTTTTGGTCATCTTCCAAAGTGCCGTTTTCAACGATTGGCTTGCGGGATTCTGCCCGGTACGATTCTTTTCTGGCGCCTACAAATTCTACCTCTAAATCTTTGTATTTAAGCATTGCCGTACCAAAATTCTTAAAAACGGTGACTTGTACATTTAATGCTTTACCCACTGCCGTCGCAAAATCTGGTCCGTTGCCCAACACAACAATATCAACATCTTTTGAAGGGCGGTTTAAAAAAATGTCCCTTACAAAGCCTCCAATTACAAAAGCCTCCACATTTTGCTGTGCTGCAATTTTTGAAATGACTTTAAATATTGGGTGTGTAAGGTGTTGTTTCAAATTGTATTTTTTGATTTTGCTTCCGCTGGTTTTTGCAAATATAGAGATATGTTTTAAAGGCGGAAAGTTTGGGGAAATGAATGAAGGGGTAAATAATGATAGAATGAGTGAATGATATAATGAGTGAATAATGACAGAACGGATTTTTGAAATCAACTAGTCATTAAATCCTTCTCTCATTCAATCTTTCAAAATTTCTTTACCTCGCCTATAAGCTCTAACAAACGAATCCCTAACAACCTAACCAACTAATCAAAATACTTCTTACTGGCCGTTAACAGCCCAAACTCTTCTGAGCCGTTTTTTTCTGTGGTTTTATGATGGATTTTGTGTGCCCTTCTGATGCCTTTTAAATACCTGTTTTCTGATTTAAAAGCTCTAAAGCGGTTGTGGATAAACCAATCATGGAAGATAAAATAAATGATTCCGTAAACAGAAATGCCGGTGCCAATCCAAAATTTGTAATTTAAATTTTCGCGGTCTTCCCACATTAGCCAAAGTGCTAAACCCGCAAAACCTAAACTGAAAATATCGTTAAGTTCAAAAAAGCCATGTCTTTGTTGGTGGTGACTTTTATGGATAAACCATAACGGTCCGTGAAACAAATATTTATGCATGGCCCAAGACAGGGTTTCCATGCAAATGACGGTTCCAAGGATGATGGCGATATTTAATAATGATTGAATGATAGAATAGCCTAAATAATGAATGAAGATTGAATTTTGAATAGAAGAAAACGTCACAAAATCGATAAGTCAATTCTGCTGTTAGTCACTCATTCAAAATTCAATCCTTAAAACCTATATATGTATTGCTCTATTATCCGTTGCGGCTAAAGCTGCTTCTTTAAAAGATTCGGTAAAGGTTGGGTGGGCGTGGCTAATTCTGCCAATATCTTCTGCACTTGCTCTAAATTCCATTGCAACAACCGCTTCAGCAATCATATCCGCAGTACGCGGACCAATCATGTGAACGCCTAAAATTTCATCGGTTGAAGCATCAGCCAAAACTTTCACCAATCCATCTGTATCCATGCTTGCTCTGGCTCTTCCGCTGGCTTTAAAAGGGAAAGACCCGGTTTTATATTTCACGCCTTTTTCTTTCAATTGCTCTTCGGTATAACCAACGGAAGCAACCTCGGGCCAGGTATAAACCACACCCGGAATCAAATTGTAATTGATATGAGGTTTTTGTCCGGCAATGGTTTCTGCAACAAAAGTTCCTTCTTCTTCGGCTTTGTGTGCCAGCATTGCGCCTTTAATCACATCGCCTATGGCGTAAATTCCTTTAACAGAAGTTTCTAAATGGTCGTTAACTGCAATTTTTTTACCGCGTTCTTCAACTTTAATTCCGATGTTTTCTAACCCCAAACCTTCGGTATAAGCAGTACGGCCTACGGCTACCAAGCAGTAATCCCCTTCTAAAACCACTTTTTCACCTTTTGGAGAATCCGCAGTTACGGTTACTTTTTTGCCTTTAACTGTGGCGCCGGTAACTTTGTGGCTTAGCAAAAACTTCATGCCTAATTTGGTCAAAGATTTTTGCAGTTCCTTGCCCAAAGTTTTGTCCATGGTTGGGATAATGGCATCCATAAACTCCACAACGGTAACTTGTGAGCCTAAACGGGCATAAACCGAACCTAACTCCAAACCAATCACACCTCCACCAATTAAAACTAGGTGTTTAGGCACTTCGGTTAAATTTAAGGCTTCGGTAGAAGTGATAATTCTTTTGCCGTCTGTTTTCAGAAAAGGCAGTTCGGTAGGCTTGCTTCCGGTAGCAATAATCACATTTTTACCAGTAATTTCCTGCTCGCCACCCTTGGTTAAAGCTATTTTAACGGTGTTTTTGTCTTTAAAAGAACCTAATCCTTCAAAAGTATCCACCTTGTTTTTCTTCATTAAAAAAGTAATGCCTCCGGTAGTTTGTGCTACCACTTCATTCTTTCTTTTGATCATTTGTTGGATGTTCACTTTCACATCTTTCACATCAATTCCATGCTCCGCAAAAGTGTGTGTGGCGTTGTGGTAATGCTCCGAAGAATCTAAAAGTGCCTTTGAAGGGATGCATCCCACGTTTAAACAAGTACCGCCAAAAGTGGCATATTTTTCAACCATTGCGGTTTTTAAACCTAATTGTGCACAGCGGATTGCTGCAACATATCCACCCGGACCAGAACCTATAACGATAACGTCGTACTGCATTTTGATTTGAATTTTTGTTTCGGCTAAATTAACGAAACTATTATTGCAATTGAACGTTCTTGTTAATTTAATTGTCGTTTTTTTAGGAGGTTTATTAAAAAGTATCTGAGATTCTCTGATACGTTCTTAAGTTACTTTTTCAATCCAATTATAACCACCATTATTATGGATTCCTATTTTATTTTGATAGATAAAAGGCTTTTAAAGCGATTTTAACTGCAACCCGAAAATAGCACTACGTGGTAGAGAGGGACCATAGATATAATTGCTGTCTCTGTTTTTGCCTGTATCGAAATCTTTTTGGTACGAATCAAAAACGTTTTTCACCCCTGCAAATAGTTCTAATCCCGATTTTACCTTGTTTAATTCAAAGGTGTGACTTATTCTAAACCCTACATCCGTAAATGATTTTGTTCTATGATATTCATCGGTGTTTTGCCCAGTTCCTTCGCCAGCAAAATGTGCTAAAAGCATACTTCCGGTGTAAACCAAATTGCTACTAATATTCCAGTTTTTGGTAGGGTTATAGACTAAAGTTGCGTAACCATAGTTGTTTGGAGTGCGTAAAAATTCACGCTTAGCAGGCGAACCTGCAATGTTTTCCACCGCTTTGTCAAATTCGCTCAGTTGCGAGGTGAAACCCGCATCAATCTGCACAACGTAATCAAAATTTGCTCTTGCCTCTAAGGTTAAACCTTTTACTGTTGCGCCGGGCCCGTTCCGTTTTTCAAAGCGTTGTCCAAAAGCATCAGAACCTAAAGGAAATTGGAAGAACGCGTCCTTCAAATGCGTATAAAATCCCTCTAAGGTAAAGCCGGCGACAAAATGTTCTGTAGCTTTATCATAGTTTACAGAAGCGGTAAAACTGTTTGACTTTTCTTCTTTTAAATCATCGGCCAAGGAGATACGAGAAACTCCGCCACCTGCAAAAGCGATGTGCAAATCGGCATCGAAAGCTTGTGGAGCTCTAAAGCCTGTTCCCCAGCCTAGCCTAAACTGCGTTTCTTTTAATTTATACAAAAGTGAAAACCTCGGGCTAAAGATCACATGGTTTACCAAATTGTGCTTGTCTAATCTAAAGCCAGTTAAGAAGTTTAAATCTTTGGTTACGTCCCAATCGTTTTGTACAAATATTGCAGCGTTCTTTGTAGTTTGGTCAATCAGATAATTGTATGACTCAATTTCGTCAAAAACCGAATCGTAAACATATTCTGCTCCGGCAGTCAACATTGCTTTGCCTCCTAAAAAATTATCAAATGTATTGTTAAGTTGAACTCCGCCTTGGTGGGTGGCAATAACTGAAGTTCCGTAAGGGGGATTTGTGAAAAACGGAATCTGATTCGTCGGATCATCCGGAATTATGCCTGTGTAATGCGTTCTTTTAGTGCTTTGACCGCCGTAATAAAAGTTTAAAGATTGTTTGTTGTTGCGAAGGCCGATGGAATAATCAGCGCTTCCCATCAAAATATTATGCATTCTTTCTTCTGATTGTTGCGCTAAATAGGCGGGTTTTTTTACCTTTTCGCCACCGAAACGGTACTCGTAAATACTGCTCAAACTCAGGTCGAGTTTTTGGTTTTCTGTGGGTTTAAAGAAAATATTGGTGCCGAAAGAATTATCTTTGAGTTGTGGCAGTTCCGAGAAATTATCGCCATTCGCATCAAAATGACCCCTGTTTCGGCTGTTGACAAAAAAGCTGATTCCTGCGTTTCTTTCGTCGTTTACGACTGAAGCATTTCCCGAAATTATGTTATCTGTAGTTTGTCCTTTTATCTGCTGAAAAGTATTGGAAAGTGTAAAGCTGTTTTCAAAAGGCACTTTAGTAATTACGTTTACCGTTCCGCCAATAGCGCTGGATCCATAAAGCGCAGAGATTCCGCCACGCACCACTTCAATTTTATCAATCATATTGGCGGGAATCTGCTCCATTCCATAAAGTCCGGTCAAGGGGCTAAATATTGGGCGACTATTTATCAAAATCTGGGAGTAACCGCCTTGTAATCCATTCATGCGCAACTGCGTATAATTACAGGTTTGGCAATCGGTTTCAACCCGCAAACCGGGCTGATATTTTAAGCCATCGAAAAGATTGGAAGCTATGGTTTGTGCTAGCGTTTTACTGTTGATAAGGTTTACAATTACAGCCGAATTTGTTTTTCGTTTTGGCGTCCGCGTTCCGGTAACCACTACCGGATTCAGAGAAGATATGTTTTCTGAAAGCTGGAAATTTAACTCCACATTTTGGTTTTTTAAGATGACTATGGTTTTTTCTGTGGTTTTAAAGCCAATGGCTGATGTTGATATTTTATATAAGCCGGTAGGAATATTATGGATGCTATATTTCCCGGCACTATCAGTAATATTTCCGAATGATGTTTTTAAAACGGAGATAGTTGCGGCAGGAATAGGTAAGCCATCTGATTTTACGGTTCCGGATAAAGAGCCATCCTGGGCAATTATTTTTAGAGAAAGAACAATTAATCCAAACAGAATGACGAAAGTGTTGTGGCTGGGATATTTAAAATGCATAGTTTGATTTTTTTGACCATACAAATATAATAAGTTAGGTTAATCTAAAATAATTATTTTATTTACCTTTTTTGTTTCGTGTCAGAAATTTTAAATAAGGTGAAAAACTCAAGCTTGGAATTATTATTGCTTAAAAACCTATTCAACATTTAAAATACTTACACATGGAAAATCAGCTTTTTGAAACGTACCAGTTAGGTGAAATCACATTAAAAAACCGCTCGGTTATGGCACCAATGACTCGCTCAAGAGCCGTTGAAAACAATATACCGAACCAATTAATGGCAAAATATTATGGGCAGAGGGCAGGAGCCGGACTAATTGTTACTGAAGGAACTTCCCCGTCGCCAAATGGTATCGGCTATCCCAGAATCCCTGGAATGTTTAATAAAGCCCACGTAAAAGGTTGGAAGTTAGTAACTGATGAAGTACATGCCAAAGGCGGAAGAATTTTTTTGCAACTGATGCATTGTGGCAGAATTGCGCATCATTTAAACTTACCGGAAGGTGCAAAAGTTGTAGCTCCGTCGGCTATAAAAGCTGAAGGGCAGATGTACACCGATGCAGAAGGAATGAAGGAACATGATACGCCCAAAGAAATGACCACTGCCCAAGTTTTTGAGGCCATTGCCGAATATGTAGACGCTGCTAAATTGGCTGTTGAAGCAGGTTTTGATGGGGTAGAAATTCACGGGGCAAACGGCTATTTAATTGAGCAGTTTTTGAACCCTAACACTAACAAAAGGCCGGATGAGTTTGGAGGAAGTATAGAAAACCGCTGTAAATTTTTGTTGTGCATCGTTAAAAAATCAATTGAAGCCATTGGTGCGGATAAAGTTGGGATACGTTTATCGCCAAACGGCGCTTACAATGATATGAAAGCTTACGATGAAATGGAGGAAACTTATCATTATTTGGCGGTAGAGCTAAATAAACTGAAGCCGGTTTATGTTCATCTTTTGGATCATTCTGCCATGGGTTCAACGCCGCTTCCGGCAAACGTACGGGAAGACATTCGTAAAAATTTTGAAGGTACTTTAATTCTTTGTGGCGATTTTGACGATAAAAAAGCAAACAAAACTTTAGAAAACAATGAGGCAGATTTAATTGCTTTCGGTAAACCTTATTTGGCAAATCCGGATTTGTTGGATAGGTATAAAGCCGGCGCCGACCTTAACCAGCCGGATATGGATACCTTTTATACTCCCGGAGAAAAAGGATATACAGATTATCCGTTTATGAAGTAAATGCAAAAACCTGATTTTGAAGAAGCCTTCTAATTATTAATGTTAGAAGGCTTCTTTTTTTGACTTGTTTAATTTGTTTTAATAAGCATACATCGGCTTTTGTCAAACTTTTTTGCGGTTTCATAAAGATTAATAAAAGCGTCGTAACTGTCTGTTGGATAAACGCCTTCTTTGATAATCATCTTTCGTACGGTAAATAACTCTCCGTTTTTAAAAGCACTTTTAAGTTCATATGAACCAAAATCAAAATTTTTATTTACGCCAGAAGGGAGGGTTTCAACTTTATAGTTATCAGGGATTTTAATTTTAATAGTGTCAATATCCGTATAGCCCACGTTAATATACAATTCATTTTTTCGGTTCATTACCTCTTTAAGATTTCTTTTTGAGACATTAACCGGGTTTACATCAAAAATTAAATAGTTGCCGTTTGGCGTTCCATAATGTGTTGAAGCGAGTTCCAAATCTTCCGTCCATCTTGGGAATTTTTTTTCTTGTTCCAGATGGTAAGACAAGGTTTCAAAATCGGGAATGTCGCTATAAACTGATTTTATCCGCTCTTCTTTTTTAGATGGGCTAAGTGTTGTGAATCCTTCTCTGTTTTCATATTGGATACCCGAAAAGTAGGTTTTTATTTTGCCACTGAGGTTTCCGGATGGCTGTAAACTAAAAGAAGCGTTTCTTTCCTGCAGGTTTTTATTCCATCTGTAAGTTGGTGTTTTTACCAATTCGCCACCTTCTTTTTTTATCAATAATGCTCGGCGACCCTGTGTAAACGATCCTAAAAAACCAAAAGGGGTATCTTTGCTGGTACATTCTAACCAAGTGGTGTCTTTGGCAAAGGGCAAACAAAGGATAATATGATTTCCCTGGCTTATGCTGGCAAAATTTTCAAGGTAATCCAATTTCTCGCTTCCGGCGTTAATTTCGGTATAAATTGATTCAATACCTGCTACGTTCAAAAGTGCGGAAGTATAATTTACCAAAGCCTTGCAATCACCATAAGATAATGCATCCACTTCTGAAGCTTTCATGGGCTGAAAACCACCAATACCAACCTGCACACTAACATAACGGTTTTTTTTCTGGGCATATTCATAAATAAGTTGTGCCGCTTCTTTTTGGGTTTTGCAGTCTTTTACTAAATCTTTAATTGTAGCAATGGTAGTTGCTGGCAAATCATCTCTGCCCGTTAAAAGTTTATCATAAACCCACTTGCCATAGCCTTTCCAATCTGTATATTCTCCGTCGATGCCGTCGTAAGAAAACTTAACCGGGCTGACTTGTAAATTCGGCAGTCTTTTATCTGCATTAATGCTATAAGGCTCGTATTTATTGGCTTTTACATTTTCCAAGGCCCACTTAATGCTTTCCATTTTTCCTTGTGGCGTTTTTTCAGGCTGGGCAATCTTAAACGCCTGGAAATTGATTTCATAATCGGGGCTTTTTACAATTTCATAAGAGGCTTTTTCTAAACTTACGTTGTCTTCGCTTTGTGGCGACCATTTGGGTATAGCCAAAGTTTGGTTGCTCCTGATTTCGATAATCTCTTCTACAGTAACCGGATAACTAAGAATGACAGGTTTGTAATGTTTTAATCGGTCATCCTGAAAAAGTGTATAACCATCTATATAGCTACGATCTTCAAAATCAGCTTCTTTTACTTTTTTAATCAAAGTACCTCGGGCATCGTAAATATTTAAGCTTAAGCTTTTGATTTTTCTTGTTTTAGAGTAAAAAACTACCGTTTCAGCCAAATCTTCGCCGGTTTGATTAAGTATGGTGGTTGCCCTTTTAATCTGGTAAACCATATTGGAGGGGGAGCTAATGGTGATTACCCGTTCATCAGTACGTACCACCGCTTTTGCGTAGCTCTTTAAATCTTTAGGGATTAAAGCGACATCATAAGATTGTGCCTTTAAAAAAGACGTAAAACCTAAAAAAGCAATAAAAATGAAGATGGATTTTTTCATTATTTTTTACTGATAATAATGTTTGACTTATTGCTTTGGACGATTTTATTATAAAGCTCTTTAAGATAAGGATATTCCGTTCCTGGAATTTCAGCTTTGTCGATAGTAAAAAATTCGGACACCGTAATTAGGTTGCTATTTAAAACATCACTTTTGAAAACGTACTTTCCGCTATTTTCCGGAAGTCGTAAAGCCACAGAAGTAGGCAACAGTTTCACCTCATAATTTTCGGGAATCTCTAATTGAAAAATAGTGGAAAAATCTTTTTGTGCGCCAAAGTCAATGGGATATATCCGTTCGTTCAGTTTAAATGGGTTTTCGGTTGTTTTGTTAAATATAAATGGATTGATGGACAATGTTTTGCTATCCATCGCATCAAAAGCTTTAATTACTACTTCGTATTCTTCGGTAAGCGATGAATCCAATGAATCTAGGTTGCTAATTGTGTAGTTTTTGATTTTTAAATTAGGATTTTTTTCATCTAAATTTTCGATGTATTCATCGCTCGAAGCAAATTCTTTTATTTTTTTTCTCCTATAAAACGCTTGATAGTCCGACGTTCTAATGGTTATTTTCCCGGTAAAATTTCCGGTGGAGTCTAATTTAAGCTTAACATAATCTAGCTGTTTGTACTTTTTGTTTGGGGTCAAATTAACCCAATAACACGAATCTTTACCTATTGCTCGGCCTTCTTTATTTAAGCACCTAAAAGGCAACACTCCAAACGGTAGGTCTTTATCAGTGGCATCTAACAGGAAAGATTCCTTGTTTAGATTAACCTTGGCAATTACGTAGTTAAATTCGCTCATTACCGGAAAAAGCTTTGTGGGTACGCCATTTTCACGAGTAGAAACTAAAACCGGGTCAGTATTTATTCCGGCATATTGCAAAGCGCCAATTAACGCTAAATTAATATCGCCAACATTACCTGTGCGGGTTTCGTAAGCTTTTTTCAATCCTTTTTCAGCGTATTTGCCATAGTATTCGTCCCAGCGATACCAGCCTTTTACAAGGTCATACACGTCTCTGGCCAAATCTTTTTGGTTTTTATTGCTGGCCTGTAATTTTAAAATCTGGTCTTTAAAAAGTTCCGAATGCCTTTTTATCTGTACGCCAAAGTCGGCGTCTGTTTTTAGTTCCCGATAGATGTCCTGCCAGGTTTTGGTGATATGTTGAACTCTTCCGTCAAAATACTTAATCTCCATTAACTCGAACCTAATCGCCGACGAGAAATTTTTAGAAGCCGTCATATAATCTTCTTCTACAAAAGCTGGAATGTCTTTCATCCCAAACTTCATTAAAGAACAGTCGGCCACACCACCTCCAATTTTAAAGCAGTCTTTTATCAGTTCTGCATTTTGCCGATCCAGCTTCTTAAAACCAAAAAGAGCGATGTTGTAATTATAATTGCCCGGAATTTTTGCCCAATAGTCGCTTTCTATTTTAGGGATGTCTGATTGAAATTCCCAATTATGGAAATTGAATATAAACGGACTTTCTAAAGTGTATTGATACTCAATAATGCTTCCTACCTTTACGTTTGGAAACGTAAATTTCTTGCGCTCGTAATAATCACTAACTTTTTCTGTATAAATCTTATTATGTTCAAGGGACGTATGTTGGGGCAACCCATTTTCGAGGTTGGTAGTTGTAGCCTGGATGTCTCTGACAATTTCCATAGAACTCTCGGATCTTCTTAATGGAATAACAATATTCGCCTGATCGAGACCTTTGTTGCTTAATATCTTAATCTTAACGTGATAGGTAAACACTAAGCCGGTATTTTCGCGTTCAGAAATATAAGCACTACCAAATTCCTTGATTACGTAAGCGTCTGCGGTAGAATCTTTTGAATAGCTGGTTTGTGCTAAATGGAATCCTTCCTCAATTCCAAAGGGAAAGTTCCCTTCTTCTTGGGCAGATACAGGGAAATACCCTATACATAGTAAAATTAATAGGTAGAATTTACGCATAGAAATTTAGGTTTGGTATAACAAAGATATTATCTCAAACCATAAATCTTTCTTTTTAAGAAATTATTTTTGGATAACCCCAGCTTCTTTCACCTGCCATGATGTTTTCAACCGATTTTTTACTGTGTAGTAGTTTTATTAAACTTAATGGTATAAGTCAATAAAAAGTATCGTTTTAAAGCCATAAACTGGTTATCAACAATTGAGTTTGTGCCGGCATACCTATACGAAGTGATGTTTTGGTTCAGCAGATCGTAGCAAGAAAGTTTAATTTCTCCACGGTCTTTTTTAAACATTTGCATAGCTACACTTAGGTTTAACAAGTTGCTGCTTTTTTGAAATCCGCTGCCGGCATTCGGGTTGTACTGGTAAGCATAATTACCGTCCCAATAAATTTTCTTAGGCCAACGGATGGTATAGCGGGTATCAAAACTATGTGTGGTAAAACTGATGTCTTTATAGTCTTTTACAGAATAGCGGGTAAACTGCGGGGAAACACCATAAGATGGGCTTAGCTCAACTTTGTCTTTCCAGTTAATGTTAAAGCGGGTTGAAACATAACCATACCAATTGTTTTGATAGCCTTCTTTTTGGTTGAAAATAAAAAAATCTCTACGGTTACTGATATAAAAATATGGGTTAAAACTGATTTGCCAATCATTTACCTTTTTAAACCTTTTGCCTCCGCCAATGTAAACGCCAAAGTTATATCTGCCATTGCGGTTTACCGGTGTTGCGGTAGTAGCTCCCTCAGGACTATAAGTTCTTATTGTGGTCACGCTGTTTTCTTCAAAACTGGCATTTGCTCCAGAATAAATATTGATTTGCGATGCCGAGAAATATTTGTTGTAATTTAAATTTAAGTTATGACTTTTTGAGGGCTTTAAATTTGGGTTCCCGGTAAAGGAATATAGCTGAGAGCTTTGAATGGTATTGGGCTGTAAGTTATAAATAGACGGCTGGTTGATGTTTACATTGTAAGAAAGTGTATAATCATAAACTCTCAATCGGCCGGAAGGCAGTAGGTTAAAATAGTTTTGATTTAGGTCGGGAATCCCTTCGTTAAATTTATTTTTTATCTGTAACCATTCTGTAGCTAAACCCAGTTCCAAAGATATTTTTTTGGTGAATTTATAAGTGATTCCCGCTTTCGCTCTTTCTGTCCATTGGTTGCGGTTTAGGTCAGAGCTTTGATCATCCAAAAACACATCATATTGTTGGGTCTGCGGGTTTAAATCATATGTCAAAACCTCCCGCCCGTTCAAATTGTACCGCCCGGTTAACGATATATCACCTGTTAGTTTTTCTGTAAACGGGTAGCGATAGCCCGCCTCTAGGCTTACCGAAGCTGATTTGTTGTCGTTTCCTATTCGTCGTCGGACGTTTTCGGAATTGATGTTGGAGGTAAAAGATGTTAAATCAAAATTGTTGTAATTGAGCGATTGGTCTGGATTGATGCTCAAATTATGACTGATATTCAGAGATTCTCCTTTTTTCTTTAACCTTTTGTAATAACTAAAAGACTGCTCGAATTGTGTACGATTGTAATTGTTTGCATTATTACCGATGGTATTATTTAACGCACTGTCGGCATTAAATCTATCAGACGAATTATCTCCCGAACTACGGTCCTCGGAAAAATTGAGTTTTGGCGCATATCTTATTTTAACCGTAGTATCCGGATTCCACTCCACCAATCCGCTGATGTTATGCTTGTTCTCAATTCTGTTGGAACTGTTGACATTGTTCGAAAAAACAGTATCGGAAGTTAAAAATTGCTGATTAAAGGAACTTTGATTGTTTACATTATCGCTATGATTGTAAAAGTAAATCAGGTTTAATTTGAGTTTTTTCCCATAATCGTTGTTAAGGTTGAAACCACCCGAAAATACTTTTTCTATCCCTCCGCCCCAGTTGTTTCCGCCTAAATTTACTGAGCCATCGTATAAAGCATCCCGGCCACTTCTGTTAAAACCTCCCATTTCGCTCAAATCATTTCTGGAAAAACCGGTTTTATTGAGGTTATTGCCTACGCCAATTACGCTTACCTGCAAAGTATCTCTAAACATATTAAACAGCCCGCCACTCTCGAACCTGTCGCTGCTTCCGCCACCGGCATAAAGTTTACCAAAAATGCTTTTCTTAAACTTCTTTTTAAATTTTAAGTTGATGATTTTGCTCACATTTGCGTCCTCAATCAAATGGTCAGGGTCGTCTTCTCTATCATCATAAACCTGTATTTTGTCTAATAAATCGGCATCAATATTTTTGGAAGCCAAACGTGGATCGTTTCCAAAAAACTCTTTTCCATCAACTTTTAGTTTTGAAACGTTTTTGCCTTGGTAGGTGATGGTGCCATCGTTATCAACCTGTATGCCGGGCAATTTTTTCAGTAATTCTTCTACCACGGCGTTTGGCCTTACTTTAAAAGCTTCCACATTAAAATTGATGGTGTCTTTATCTACCACTATTGGGGGCCTTTCGCTAGAAACAACAACTTCGCCCAAAGCGTGAGACTTAAACTCCATTTTTATGGTACCAAAATCAAAAGTTTCATTTTGTTTGAGCTTTAAAACCTTTACAAAATTCTCGTAACCCATCATCGACGCTATTAGAACAATCGATTGCTCGGAGGGCATGTTTTTTAAATGGAATTCGCCGGTTTTAGTTGTGGATGTATAAGCAACAAAAGAAGAATCTTTTAGATAGCTAACGCTAATGGTAACCATTTCCATAGCCGAGTTGTCTGTGGCATCAATGATTTTTCCCTTAATTTCTGAGCGGTTTTGGGCATTTGTAATAAAGCAAGCAAAAATTAGGATGATTGCGGGTAAGATTTTTTTCACTAGTTGATGTATAAAATAGGTTTAACGTGTTTGAGGAAAATAAATTGGGCTAAAAGTATGATTTTATTAATTATAAAGAACTTTTTAAAAGTTAAATATTTGTTAATATTTATTTTGATGAACGGGATAAAGCTGGCAGAAATTTGTCCATATCTTTTGCTTTGCCCTGTACAGAAATTTCTGAAAGGCTATCTACACCTAAGCTCTCGAAGCTTTGGACTTGGTTTTTTCCGAGGATGAGTTTGCTTTTATTTTTAAGCATGTACCTGAAAACATTTACCACGCTATTTTCCATAGTTATTGAATTTGCCTGCTCAGCAGAAATTTTTAATGTATCAACATTAACGTCTTTAGCCGTTAAGCCAGCTCTTGTCACATTTACAGATAACTCTTTATTGCTCATTTTGGTTAATGTATAATTTCCAGCATTCAAGTTCAGCGAATGGAGATCCCTATTATTTATTGAAATTAAGGTTTTGCCTTGGTCAAAATTACCCATGTTTTCTCCATGCGGCTTAAAAAGCGAGACATAAAGCGTATCGTTTTTTATTTTTGTTTTAACAATATCTTCATATCCCTCCAAAATCTTAAGTGAATTGGTGCTTTGTGTACCGGTAAATTCAATTTGTGCATCCCAACCTATAAATAAAATCCCGTTTTTATATTCTTCTGGTGTATTAGACGTAATTTTGGTTAAATCACTTTCTCTCATTACATATAAATTCCCATCAATAACGGCGTTTTTAAACGCAGGTAAGGAAATAGATGTGAATTTTTGATGATTATGACGGATCTGAAAAAAAATTCCCTTAACAAATTGTTGCTTTAGTAGGTAAGCGTAAGCACCCATAGAAAGAGGTACGCAGGCAAATAAAACTATAAATAATTTTGTACTAGTTTTCATTTAAATAAGTTTAAAGTTCAGGGTTGAAAGTTTAAAGTTTGTTGTGTTTTTTATATTGATCCTCTATCTCAGAAAAATCAATTTTTAGCATTTGCATTTTTTTAAAAAGTTCGGGCAATTCTTCTTTTAAAAAAGTTTCTTTCCGCACTTCCAAAATTTTAGCTGCGGAATTGGTTTGGGCGAAGAAGCCCATGCCTCTTTTGGTGAAAATAATATCCTGTTGTTGCAAATAATCGTAAGCTCGCATTACCGTATTTGGGTTAACCTCTAAAGCAACCGCCAGCTCACGCACCGAAGGGATTTTTTCCTCTTCTTTATAATCTTCCAACTGTATCTTGTCGCACACGTAATCTGCAATTTGCAGATAGATGGCTTGGTTGTTATTAAAATCCATAATTTGTTAATTGATTTCCGATTCTTTTAATCTAAACCAGATGATTAGCCACATAAACGGAACCGAAATACATAGCAAAACAAAAAACCATACTTTTTGGTAGGATGGTAATTCTAAATATAGCGAAGTGTTTTCAGCAAAATATAGAACATTAGAAAAAGGAGTTCCGCTTTCTCTTCCGGTTAAAAACTGTTTTTCTTTAATAGTTTTTGTATTTATTAGTACCAAATCATCATCGTAACTTCTTTTATGTATCGTTATTGTTCTTGTATCGTTAAATGAGCGTGGCAGAAACTGATTTAAAATTTTCGGATAAAAATAGATACCCCCAAAAAAAAGTAGACAAAGTGTAACCACAGATTTTACTACCTTATATTGCCTAAAATATACCGACAATAATAAAACCATCGACTGTAAAAGATAGAAAAGCGCTAAAAATACAACTTGCATTTTATCTACATCAAAAATATATGCCTCATTTAGGTGACCCATGTAGTTATTGTCAACATAATTTGCTAACCTAAGCATTGGGTAAACGGTGATTAAATAGATTATTGGAAACAGAATGGTTCCATAAACAACAGCGCAGATTAATTTTTCGAGCGTTGTTGTAGGAAGCATAAAAATATTTGTTCTTCCCTTGGCGGTATCTAGGTTTGAGAACAACGTTAGCGTAAATAAGCACCCAAAAGAAAGCAGTCCGATACCTAAGAAAGCGCCTTGGTTATCTTTACGAAACCCGGAATAATCGGTAACGGACATAAAAAAAACGAAACTCATAATCCCTATCATGGCCAAAGTGCCAAACAGGTACAATTTCTTGTTCTCTATAAACTGCTTCTTTATTAGTAAGCCAATTCTTGTAAAAGATAATTCCATATTGTTAATCGTTAAAAAGTGAAATCATTTGTTGTTTCTCTGAGGATAGGGCGTTAAAAAACATTTCCATATCTAAGCGGGTATGTTCGTTATGTAGGTTTTTGGCTACTATTGCATGACCTTTTAAAGCACCTTCGCTATAAATCAGGTTTTCAACTTCGGTTAACTGCATTACTTGTTTAAATGCAAGTTTTTGAGTGATATTTTCTACTGATTGGTCAAAAATGATGTGTTCATCTTCCAAAACCAAAACATGGTCAATCAAACTGTCCAAATCTTTTACTTGATGGGTACTAATGATTATCAATTGATGGGGTTGCAAAGCACCGGCAATAATTTTACGGAACTGTTTTTTAGACGGAATATCTAAGCCGTTGGTGGGTTCATCCATTAGCAAAACTTTGGTTTGTGTGGCTAGGGCAAAGCTAATCATCACTTTTTTCTTTTGTCCAAAGCTCATTCCCTGCAAGCTATTGTTTATTGGGATGTTAAATTCTGCCAAATAACTGTTGAATAATTCTTCGTTAAAATTTGGATAAAAAGGAGCGTTGGTCTTCAAAAAGTTTTTGATTGCTACGTTAGGCAAATCAAATTCTTCGGGAAGTAAATAAATCTCCTGCAAAAATTTTGTGTGCCTATGGGATGGTATATGTTGATTTACCGAAATTTTTCCCTGCTGAGGAAAAAGCAAACCGCAGATTTGATAAAGCAGGCTACTTTTGCCAGCACCGTTTTTGCCCAATAAGCCATAAATATTGCCGGCCTTTAAAGAAAGGGACAGGTTTTGTAACACCTTGTGTTTTTTATAGGCGAAAGAAAGTTGATTGATTTCTATCATTTTACAAACGTTTAGTGTACTACTTAAATAGTACACTACAATTGTAGGTAATAAATATTGAACTGCCAAATTATTATCAAAATTTCTTTTCGCTGATACCTAAATTTTTGCAAAAAAAAAGCGGGCTCTACAGAGAACCCGCCATTAAGTAGTTATTTATTTTAATCCCGCCTAAAGCCGTTGCTGTCGTAAAAATCATCAGCTAAAGGTTCTGTTTCTGGGAAATAAGCTTTATAAACCGATAATTCATAATCTCTGGAGATGTTGTTTTCTTTGGAAAATCTGCTTGCAGAAGAAAACCTATTGTAATCAACCCGATTTGAAAATACAATTTTTGCATCTTCATCAATATCCACCAGGCCAATTGGTACTATAAGGTGATCTTCGCCGTCTTTATTTAAAAACTCATGCACACCATCAGCCGTAGGTTTTCCATAAACCTCATGTCCTTCCCTAATTAAATCATCGTTAACTTCAACGTCTAAATAAACCACCCGCTCAGCAGATTTGCTCACTAAAAGTCCCTCCACTTTACCAATTTCACGGTGTGAAGCATCTTGTAATTTCCATCCTCTAATGTCCGGATAATCTTCCGCTACTTTATAATCTGATAAGTCATGCAGATAATAAAGATCTTTATTTTCGTTTTTCATAATGTTTTTTTAATAGATTAATTATTGTTCATTTTTTGATAAGAGCTTTGTACAATTCCTGTAGTCCGAAGTGAATTTGTAACAACAATTACCAGCGCTTTGTTAGTAGATTATAAATCTGAACTAGATAAAATAAGCGCACCGGAAATTATTATCAGTGTTTTGTACTGCGGTTATGGAATCATTGTCGTTTGTTGGATCAACATTGCTGTTTTTATCCTGAAATAATAGGAAATACGCTAGAAGCGCAATAACGACCAAACCAAGCAGCACCCAGGGCCACGTGGTTTTTTTCTTTTCGATTTTAATTTCTGCCATGATATTTTAAATAAGTAGGTGAATGATTTTTATTTGGATTATATTTTAAAATCCATGAAATAATATATAAGAATCATGCCTAAAAAAGTTTTGTATTGATGCAACAATCCTGTTTTACAGATAAACTGGTTTATACCCCTTAACTTTGTTTCCCGTTTCAAGTCGAAACCGCTTAAATAAGCTTGTGCCTATTTATTTTCAAAAAATAAACGAGCTACCACTTGTTAATTCTGATTAATTTAACATATTTGCAACGTCAAAAAAAAGATGGGGGATTAGCTCATTTGGCTAGAGCGCTTGCCTGGCAGGCAAGAGGTGGCCGGTTCGAATCCGGCATTCTCCACAATATAAAAGCCCTTTAAATTCGTTTAAAGGGCTTTATTATTAAAAGTGACTTTTTGGTTGATTGCCGGCGTTGTAACTCCAGCTATATTTTATTTCCTTATAAAGCTTTCTAAAATTCTGTCGTCAGTTTTTGCTTATTGTTTATCCACTACGTAATTCAGTTCGATTACTCCGTTGGTAAACTGCTGAGTAGTCAATAACTTTAATTTTGTTTTGTCTTGAATGTTAACAAACAAGGGAATGCCTCGGCCAAGAATAATTGGATTAACAAAAAGCCAGTAACCATCAATTAAGCCCTTTTGAATAAGCGAATGTGTTGCTTTGGGGCTACCAAAAAGCAAAATGTCTTCACCTCCGCCATTACCGGCTTGTTTCAGTTCATTTATGCTGTCCGAAAGGTTTTCGCTGATGATTTTTGTGTTGGTCAAATCCGCATCTTTCAGTGTTTTTGATAAAACAACTTTGCGAACCTTGTTATACCATTTTGAATGTTCGACGTCGTGTTTGCTCGCTGTAGGCTGGTTCCCTGCTGTTGGCCAGTAATTTTCCATCATTTGGTAAGTTACTCGTCCGTATAATGCAGTGTCGCCTTCGCTTATTCGCTTACCCACGTGGTCAAAAATTTCTTCATCAACTTTAATCCAATCCATTTCTCCGTTCGGCCCTGCAACAAAACCGTCAAGCGATAGGTGCATAAATGAAATTATTTTTCTCATATAGTTTTTTCTGCTTGTAGTGTTTTAATTAAATTACCTTTTTCGTTTGTAATGTAATTGTGTCAATCCCGTATCAAATGTTTTTACAGTTATAAATTCAAGCAATTGTTCAGGTCTTCCGTCTTTAAATAATCGTGTTCCGTTTCCTAATAAAACGGGTATAACTGAAATTATAAGTTCGTCTATCAAGTCCTGGCTCAGCAATTCATTTATTACTTCTGCGCCACCATCACAATAAATATTTTTTCCTTTTTCAGATTTCAGTCGTTTGACCAATTCTGTTATGTTTCCTGTATAGAAGATTGTTTTGCCCACATGTGGTCTTTCAGTTCTTGTGATGACATAAACATCTCTATGTCCGTTGTCGTAATGAGAGGAGCCAATTTCTTTAAGCACATAATCGTAGGTTTTTCTGCCAATAATTAACGTATCAATTGTGTCAGTGAATTCTGCATAGCCATAGTCTTCGCCTTCCTTTTCTACCAGTTTTAAAAAACTGAGATCGTCGTTAGGTTTTGCAATATAACCGTCTAAACTTGCCGCAATGAAAAGTGATATTTTTCGCATCTGTTTTAAATTTAATGTTTCGACAAAATTACGTTTTGATAACATTGACGATTTGTAAAAATACGACAATTTAAAGTTGTGATGGCGGAAACCCTGTGTTGCGTTTGATTTCATTAACAAGATGCGAATGGTCATAATAACCACACTCTAAAGCTATATCCAACAAACTTCGATTTTCATTTTTTATTAGGCTCAAAGCATTTTGAAAGCGAATAATATTTGAATATTCTTTCGGAGATAAGCCAATGTGTTTTTTAAAATTCCGTTCTAATTGTCTTATAGTGGTATGGTTTTGTTTTGAAAGTTCGTAAATGCTTAGCTGTCCATTGTGAGCATGTATATCATCGATAACTGATTGTAATGGGGTCTGTTTATTTCTAAGCCTGCCCATAAAGAATTGGTTGAGATAATTCGGGGAGGTTTCAAAAATTTTGTCAATATTAAATGAATTTGATTTGTCAAACTCAAAAGTATTGCCAGTCAGTTCGTTTTGGGCGATATAATCATAGAAATTTGTAAAGGTTGCTGGTTTAAAGCAAACACCTACTAAATGTGTGTTGTTATCAATAAAACTGTCTTTGAAAGATGTAGTTGTTCCAACCGCATAAGTTTTTCCAAACTCCATGGAAACCAAGCCGTTGTCTGTCAAACAAGCTTCTCCTACATTCATTATTAAACCTGCGCATCCATCAGGAAAAATTCGTTCCCATTGGCTGTCCTGTTCGCTTCCTTTCAGCTCCCAAAAGGAGTGAATAAAAGATTCTAATTCTACGCAGGGTTTGGTTTCTTTATACAGCATTAGGGATAGGAGTTAATAACTTGTGACTACAGGATGCTTACCCCACATATTGCCAATATGATGTTGGTAGCAGGCAAAACCTATGGTATTTGCATAAAGCTTGCACCAATCACTTTTAAAGTATCGTCATGGCGTTTCCAGACTCTAAAGTAGCGAAATTTACCTTCCAATGGGGTTCCCATCATTTTTCCCTTCGCCGTCATTGTTACGATTGAAAGTGCTGTATCACCTGAGATTTTAATGTCGTCAATTTCAGTTGAAGCCTCTTCAATAACTATTGTTTTCGCTCTATGAGCGCTCAAGTCCATTTCTTTGGTTACAATTTGCCCTGCCGGTGCAACTGCAATTAAGTCATCGTGTAATAGCTGGTCAAGAATGTCCACATTGCTTACAAGTTGAGCCGAAAACAGTTTCCCTTCCGCTTCAACAATGTCTTCTCTGTTGATTTTTGTTTTGTCCATATTTCAATGTTTCTAAGGTGTTGCTGTTAAGGGTTGTCGCTTGCGAAGAAAGCGGATTTTGAAGAACTAAACTGTTAAGTCAGCACAAAAGTTTATAGAATGTTAAATTAACCACGAACCCGCTTTTTTACCATATGCCTGTTAGCGGTTTGTTATTTTATTCGTTGCACTTATCCATTGTTTAATAATTTCTGTCAACTCAGCTTTTGCGTTGTCAATTTCTTGCATGTTTTTAAATGATGCTATTGCTCTATCATTCTCTTTCCAAATTAGCATTTCACTTTTGCTTGCAATCATTTTGTCCGTCGGTTGCTCTTGTTTCTTTGCTCCTCTATGGAAAATAAGCTGAATTTGTTTAGAAGTGGTTGGCTGAATTCTCATAGTAATCCGGTCTTCGTTGTCAACGCAATAATTAGGGCCGTTCCATTTTATATTTTCGGTCAAATTGTTGTCTGCTGATAAAACAACGTTTCGCAAAATTTCAATTTCTTTTTTAAATGGATGATTTAGCCCGTCTAAAAAGTCAGTTACTTCACTGTTTATGTTACTTTTTTTTGCCATTTTTATATTAGGTTATTTCAAGATTTGAAAACAAGTGTTTTGAGCAGCAATAATTTGGATACCTTGTAGAATATTTTTGGAAAATTTAGTCATTGGAACTGCAAACTGCTTTACATAGGAACCTGTTGTTAGCGGTTGGCTTTTCTTAGACTATCAATTTCATGAAAATCATTGATAAAAAGTGCTTTCCAATTATTTTTTTTCTTAATACCGAAATGTGTCCTCTTCAATTTCTAAAACTTTAAATTAAACCTGTTGTGTGTGCCTTGCATGCACTCCCATTGCTACTGCTAAAGTAGTGATAAAATCTAGCGGGTGAAAGTCCCTTATCGGCAAGTCGGATAATAATATACTGAGCCGATTAGCAAGCGGCAAGCTGGTTCTGTGTGAGCAGTACAGTGAAGGAAGCCGGGCGGCAAAAGTCTGTACCGATACTTCCGTTTCGCTCAGTATAAAGCTAACACAAAGCGCATAAGAGGCTGTTCATTTTGGTAAGCATGCACAGCAATGCGAAGCCTTTAATCCGACAGGAATGTCCAGTAGATGCGCCGGGAATAGACGGAAAGAGGGAGTGCTTACCGGGGGAGGTCTCTTAGGTTACGGGCTTAGCCACAAAGAGAAGTCAGGTCAACGTTTAGCTTGTCGGCTAGTCACGAGTTTAAGTTTGATTATTCAGTCTCTTTGCTCTTGTAAACTGTTCCTCAAGCCGACTAAGCCACAGATTATTAACACTGTAAGTGAACCAGCATAAACGTAGCCATTAAGGCTTATTATTTCAAAATTGTTCTTCCACAAGTTGGATAACAGTAGGGAAAGTGGAAAAAAAACAAGGAATATTGATGCTATTTTCTTCCCTTTTATTTTTCTCTTCTCTTGACTATCGTTCATCGTCTTATTTTTTTTATGTTGTCTCTGTTCGGTCAGCAATATGCTATGCTTTGTAATGCCTGCTAACGGGATTCGGCGGAGCCTAAGCCCGTTGGGAGGAAAGTAGCGAAGCGGATTTCCTCCCAACGATTGGCGAATTTGTGTTGTAATGGCTTAGAAAGCAAAAACCTGTCTGCCCGTATAAACTTAATTAATTGTGATGGATTAACGTAAAGCAGTTCAGCCATTATAATACAAATTTGTTGTGTGCGCCTTGAATGGTAAATATAAATAATTTCTTCAAGAGATTGAGGAAATCCCAGAGGGTGTAAGTCCCTTATTCGCTGGGGTAACGCCTGGAAGAATTAGCAAGTCGCAAGCTGGTTTGAAGCGAT
>DATJED010000020.1:0-149138 GCA_035496935.1 Pelobium sp.
AAGTTGCTCGATAAGCAGAGCCGTTCCATAGGGAGCGCTGGGCTGGTAAAACGCCGGGCCGGGAGCATGGCCTGTGCGGATGAAGGATCGTTTTACCTTGATTTTTTGGTTCCTTTTTCATCTAAGGAAAAAGGGACTAGCCCTTGTCCCGGCAATGAGGGACGGGAAGGCTGAGGGCTGGGCTTATACTCCCATTAAAGAATAATTCTGACATTTGGAATCTCCCCGGCTCATAGCCACCGGAGGGGCTATTTCTTTTCGGAGGAAAAGAAACAAAACTCTTTTTTTGTCGCACAGGTGCTTTAGGCGCAAAGCCAACCCGCATCAGAAAATCAAGTGCGCTGATTTTTTCATTAGTTTTTGTTTTGCTTTAAAGGCATTCAAGAAGGCAAAGCCTTTTCACTGGACAGTGCCAATACTTAGGCTTTTGCGTACTCGAGTGAAACCGCTTTTGCTATAGGCTTGGTAATGCTTAATGTTTGTTTACTGCTACTGATTTTCTGATCTCCTGGCACTCCCACCGCTCCTTGTGTTGTGGAAACTAAATGAAGTTGCTCGATAAGCAGAGCCGTTCCATAGGGAGCGCTGGGCTGGTAAAACGCCGGGCCGGGAGCATGGCCTGTGCGGATGAAGGTTCGTTTTACCTTGATTTTTTGGTTCCTTTTTCATCTAAGGAAAAAGGGACTAGCCCTTGTCCCGGCAATGAGGGACGGAAAGGCTGAGGGCTGGGCTTATCCCATTAAAGAATAATTCTGATATTTAAATCTCCCCGGCTCATTGCCACCGGAGGGGCTTATGTCCAAGCAGGATCTTTCGCAGAAGACCCTGCGCTGTTTCAAAAAGTAATTGTCCCCGGCATGAGGGGCAAGCAAACCTGTGGGATAAGCCTATTTTTAAATTATTTAAACAAAGTTAAAGCTTATTCAACAACTCCTGCGCTTTACTATAAACAGCAGCATCTTTAGGAATCTTATGCAACCAAACTTTGCATTGCTCTTTATTCTTTTCTTTTAAATAGCTGAGCGCTACATAAAAAGTAGCATCGTATTTCAGCAAAGATTCTTTGGTGGCAACCTTTATTAAGTTTGTTCTGGCAATAATTACCGAATCAGTTTCTAACTGCGCTACGCCCAAATAAAACCTTAACAAATCATTCGTGGAATCTTGCTGCACCAATGGATTTAAGATTTTTTTAACCTCCTCAAAATTCCGTTCGTTAAAAGCATCAGTAGCGTTTTGCAGATCTGCTTGATCGTTGTTTCCCCTTTCGGCAAAGGAGATCATCTCTGTATCTGCGTATTGATTATATAAGTTTTTATTCCAAGGTGCCCAGATCAGTAAGCCGATAACTAAAACTGCAGCCGCATACCATATTTTGCTGAACGCTATTATTTTAGCTTTTGGCTTTTTAAAATGTTGTTGGTTAAACTGCTTTAAAGTGGCTTTAAATTCGGCATCGGCTTTATCTGGAGCTAAATTCGACTTTAAAGTTCCTTTGACTGATTGGTAAAGTTTTAGCTCCGCCCGCAGGTCAGCATCTTCACGTAAAGCTTCCTCAAAGCTTTTTATGGTGCTGGCTTCCATTTCGCCATCAGCATAGTTTATAACATCCTGTTTAGAAAACTTATCCATGATTTTTTTGCTCCTCAGTTTTAATCATTTGAATTAAAGATGCCAAACACTCCGATTTTTTCTTTCTTAAATAACCGTAGGTTACGCCAAGCTGTTCCGCAATTTTCTCTTGATGTTCATCAGAAAGTGCCAAGCTGATAATCTCCCGGCATCGTTCAGAAAGTTTTTCGAACATCGTTAAATAAAGAGAAGATTGCCTTTGCTGTTCTTCCAGTTCATCAGCCTGGCTAAAAACATCCTCACTGATGTTTAATAAATCGTCTTCGCTTTTTGTTACCGGTATAACCGCTCTTTTTTTAAGCTCGTTCAACCATTTGCGTTTGCAGATCAGCATAAAAAACGGCTCGAAGGGACAGCTTAGCTTTAAGTCTTTATATTTTGCTTGGTTATATAGATCAATCAAACATTCCTGAAATATATCTCCGGCATCGTCCTCATCTCCGCTATTTGCGGAAACATAACGCTTTACCTTATCGGCGAATTTGGAATAAATCTGACCAATCACCTTGCTATCGTTGCTCAGCAAACCCTCAATATAAAACTGGTCTTTATGAATTTTTTCCAATGCCTAAATGTTTACGCTAAAATATAAAAATTTCTGTAGGCTTTGTCTTACTGCGTCATTGTGAAGCAGAAGCTAGAATGTGCGCAAATGCGCTGTGGCAATCTATGCGTTGCTTTGCACAGGCCTAATTTACCGGCTGTACTTTAACAGAAGTCCCAACCTCTGTAGCTTGGAGACTGCCACGTCGTTGCAATCCTCGCAATGAGGCGATAATAAAGGGGGGGGGGTAACAAAACAAAACTTCAGTTTATATACCTACAGAAAGCATTAAAAAACAAACAAAATGAGCACTAGAGAAACAACCATTATCAACACGCTACTTAATGTAGTAATGGCATTAAGCCTCTTTTTATTAATTCAAATTTTATACTAACCAGATTATTAACCGGCAAAAATTATTGCCACAAATTTAAAGACCATGAAAAAGTTAAATTTCACAGCAGCATTATTAATAGCGGTAATAGGATTTACAGCTTGTAAAAAAGACAGAACACAACCTGTTAACGAGGTACAAAACACAAAAGATTTTACCAAAAAATTAGGTTCGCAGAAACAAAGCTTTACCGTAAAAAGTTCGGAACTGCCAAAAACTTTAGCATTAGCTAACGGTACAAAAATCACCATTCAGCCAAATTCTTTTACCATGAACGGCCAACCGGTAACTGGCGATGTAAGTATAGAGACCTACGAAATGTTAAGCCGAAGCTCGATTATTTTAAGCGGAACCAACACCAACCATATTTCTGGTTCGCCGTTGATTTCACAGGGTTTTATATTTATTGATGCAAAAGTGAACGGACAAAGCGTTGATAAATACCTACAAAAGCCTTTAAGCATTAAAATACCCGCTAAAGGTCAGCCTTTTACCCAAATTTGGGAAGGCGTAGAAAATGTGGGCGATATTAACCAAATGGCTTGGCAAGCACCAAAAAATCCTAACGGACAAGGACAGCAACGTGAGGTTAAAGCCGTGGAAGATGATTTTGTTTTCGACTTTGGACAGCTTGGATGGGTGAATTGCGATATATTTTACAACTCATCTGCACCAAAAACTACCGTTAGGGTAACTGTTTTAAACAACCCTGGAGCAATGGCGACTTTTAGAGGTTTCACCGGCGAAACTTTTGTATTCTTTTGTGCAAACGGCGATAACGTTGTAGCACAGATTTACACTCCGGACGGTGCAAACAAAGTTAAAAGCTATGATAACTCCATGCCGATTGGTTCTGAAGGCAAACTGATTGCCTTTTCCATCAAAGACGGAAAATACTACTTCGCCGAAAAAGATGTGACCATTTCTGCTGATATGAACGAAAGCTTGACTTTGGTAGAAACTACCGAAGCCGCCGTACAAGCAGCAATTACCGCTCTTGATTAACAAAAATTAATCCTGATTAACCTAAAAACGGGCTGTTCCGAAAGGAAACAGCCCGTTTTGTTTTGTTTAATTATACGACCGTTCATGTTGATCCGCCGGTTGGCGGAGAAACATCTCACAAACAGATTATCACATGTTACAATCAAACCATGCCTGTTAGATTTATCTGCGAGGAACTCAGATACTCATACTTCGAAACGACGGGTAGAGAAATGCACAACCCTGAATGACCGCTTTTATTCGCCCTTGGCCTTTGCGGCTTAGATCAAAGAAGTACAACCACTTCCCTTCATAGCAAAGGGCGCAGGCGACAGTTTTTGGTTACTTTTTTCTGTAAAAAAGTAACTGCCAGATGCTCGGCATGAGAGCAGGCAAGGCTGTGTGTAAACGCAATAGACAACTTTTGTCCCAGCAGGGTCTCTCTCAGAGGACCCTGCGACTATTTAGCTAACAAACTACCCACCTAACAAACTAACTTACCCCAATGCAACCAAAGACTCTTCCAAAATCTTAATCTTAGCTTCGGCATCGGCTTTTTTGTTCTGCTCGTTAGCTACCACTTCAGGTTTGGCATTCTGTACAAAACGCTCGTTAGACAATTTGGCGTTAACCGCTTTTAAAAAGCCCTGTAGATACGCGATATCTTTTTTGATGGATGCTTTTTCTTCTTCAACATTGATGTTTCCCTGTAAAGGAATAAAAAACTCATCTCTGCCCGCCATAAACGTTGCGGCACCGGCTAATTTCTCGTCGGTTTTATTAAGCTCACTGATATTGGCTAATTTACTAATTATGTTATTATAGGCATGATAATCAATATCAGAATTTGCCTTAACAGCCAAAGTCAAGGCCTCTTTCGGAGAAATCTGCTTGCTGTTTCTAATGTTTCTGATTTCGGAAACCACTTGTTTAACCGCCTCAATTTCTTTTAAAAGCTTTTCATTTGTTTCAGCAGCCGTTGGGATTTGTGCAACAATGCAGCAATCTTTTTCACTACGATTACCAAAAACCTCATCATGCCATAATTCTTCGGTTAAGAAAGGCATAAACGGATGCAATACTTTTAAAATTCTTTCGAAAAACTGAATGGTGGCTTCAAAAGTTGCTTTATCAATTGGTTGCTGATAAGCGGGTTTTACCATTTCTAGGTACCACGCACAGAAATCATCCCAAACCAATTTATAAGTCGCCATTAAAACTTCCGATAAACGGTAGGAAGCGAAATTAGCTTCAATCTCTGCCAAAGCTTCGTTAAACCGAGATTCGAACCAATCGATGGTGGTTTTATTGGGGTTTGGTAAGCTGGCGTCTACTTCCCAACCTTTAATTAATCTAAAAGCATTCCATATTTTGTTGGCGAAGTTTCTTCCCTGTTCGCAGGAAGATTCATCAAACATAATATCGTTTCCGGCTGGCGAGCAAAGCAACATTCCAACACGAACACCGTCGGCGCCGTACTGCTCAATTAAATCTAAAGGATCTGGCGAGTTGCCTAAGGATTTAGACATTTTACGCCCTAATTTATCCCTAACAATTCCAGTTAAATAAACATTTTTAAACGGTGCTTCTCCCCTAAATTCGTGTCCCGCCATAATCATCCGGGCAACCCAAAAGAAAAGGATTTCTGGCGCTGTAACTAAATCATTTGTTGGGTAATAATAGTTGATGTCCGCATTACCTTTGGCTTCCGGATTACCACAAACTGTTGGATCAAAAACAGATATCGGCCAAAGCCATGATGAAAACCAAGTATCTACAACGTCTTCGTCTTGCGTTAAATCTTGAGGTGTAAGGTTTTGGGTTTGAGGTGTAAGGTTGAACTGCTCAATTGCTTCTTCCGCGGTTTTTGTAACTACAACCGCCCCATTCGGTGCATACCAAGCCGGAATCTGCTGTCCCCACCATAATTGGCGAGAGATACACCAGTCCTTTACATTCTCCATCCAATGGCGGTAAGTGTTGATAAATTTATCAGGAATTAGCTTTACCTCGCCATTGTTCACATAATCCAAAGCCGGACCAGCCATTTCGCTCATTTTGCAAAACCATTGCATAGAAAGCTTTGGCTCAATGGCGACATCGGTTCTTTCAGAAAAACCAACCTGCGATTTATAATCCTCTACTTTTTCTAAATGACCAGCTTCATCTAAAAGCTTAGCTATTTTTTTACGGGCAATAAATCGGTCCTCGCCAATTAAAATTTCTGCTTTTTCGTTTAAAGTTCCGTTATCATTTAAAATATCAATAACTGGGAGGTGGTGTTTCTGACCAAGCTCATAATCATTCAAATCATGCGCAGGCGTAACTTTTAAACAACCAGTACCAAAATCCATGGTTACATATTCATCCAAAATCACCGGAATTTCGCGGTTGATTAAAGGAACAAAAACCGATTTTCCATGTAAATGCGTATAACGCTCGTCATTCGGATTAACGCATATCGCCGCATCAGCCATAATGGTTTCTGGGCGGGTGGTAGCTATTGTTAAGTATTCAGTATCAAGTATTGAGTACTTAGACTCTCCGCCTCGTGGATCTTGATTCTTGCTACTTGCTACTTGATACTTGATATAATACAACTTCTGGTTCACCTCTTTTCTAATCACCTCTTCGTCAGAAACAGCGGTTAAACCTTTTGGATCCCAGTTTACCATACGTACGCCACGGTAAATCAGCCCTTTTTTATGCAAATGGATAAAAGTATCGATCACCGCTTCGGATAAAGCTGGATCCATGGTAAAAGCCGTACGGCTCCAGTCGCAGGAAGCACCTAATTTTTTTAGCTGATCTAAAATTATTCCACCGTATTTATCTTTCCACTCGTAAGCGTAAGCCAAAAATTCCGCCCGGGATAAATCTTTTTTATTGATGCCTTTTTCTTTCAACATCGCCACCACTTTAGCTTCGGTAGCAATAGAAGCGTGGTCTGTACCCGGAACCCAGCAAGCGTTTTTACCGCTCATTCTAGCTCGGCGCACCAAAACATCCTGGATGGTATTGTTAAGCATGTGTCCCATGTGCAACACTCCGGTAACATTTGGCGGAGGAATTACGATGGTATAAGGCTCGCGTTCGTCTGGAGTAGATTTAAAAAAATCGTTCTCCATCCAATACTGGTACCATTTATCTTCAAAACCTTTCGGGCTGTACGTTTTGGCAATACTCATATATAATAAAAGTCTTTTTTTCGAAACGCAAAAATAGGGTTTATTGGGAAATTATTAGTTTTTGTTTTTAACCGCAGATGACACTAAGCTTATAGGTTGATTTTCACAAAGTTGAAGAAATATTGAATTGAAATTGCCGTCTTGTCAGTCTGAGCGGAGTCGAAGACTAACCAGAGTACGCAGAGGTCACAGAGCTGGATGGAAACCTTGTTAATACAAGAATTTTAACTCCATAATTGGCGTCTTTGCTCTTTTATCTTTACTCTCTCGTCTCAATTGCAGTCTTTGCTCTTTTGTCTTGGTTCTTTGCTCTTGATTCTTTCATCTCTATTCAGTAACAATCATATTCAAATTTTGACACAATACACATCTGATGCGTATCTTCACCATGTTATACACAAAAACAATTTTATGAAACTCAAATTAAGTCACGGTGCGATGCTTAGCCTTGGTTTATTAGCTTTTAATTTACCAGTAACGGCTCAAAACAAAACAGCACCCGCTCAAAAGAAACTGATAGATGTTGCCAATATGGATTTATCCGTAAAGCCCGGTGATGATTTCTATATTTATTCCAGCGGAACATGGCTGAAAAACAATCCAATTCCTGCAAAAGAAGTGCGCTGGGGAAGTTTCAATGTTTTAAGAGATTTCAATATCAATGCGGTAAAAAGCATTTTGGTTGAGGCGCAAAACGACAAAACTGCAAAACCTGGTTCAGTTGAAAAACGCGTCGGTGATTTTTATGCTTCCGGGATGGATAGCTTAACCATAGAAAAATTAGGCTACAGCCCTATAAAGCCAGATTTAGCTAACGTTGATGCCATTACCAACATTAACGGTGTAATTAATGCCGTTGCAACCATGCGTACAAAAGGCATTGCTTCCCCGGTTTTTGATTTTTATATAGATCAGGACTCTAAAAATCCGGAAATAATGGCAGCTCAATTGAGTCAGGGAGGTACCACTTTGCCCGATAGGGATTATTATTTGAAAGATGATGATCGGTCAAAAAAGATAAGAGCTGCTTACCACGATTTCATCGTAAAGCTTTTCACCTTAACCGGAACGCCTGCTAAAACTGCGGAGCAAAACGCAAAAGATATTTTCAATATTGAGAAAGCTTTCGCCGAAGCGAAGTTTAGCAGAGTGGAAATGAGGGATCCTTACAAAACTTACCATAAATTTAGTTTAACCGACTTAAATAAGCTTACACCAGGACTGGATTGGAAAACTTTATTGCAAAAAATGAAGGTTACCGGCGAGGATTCTGTTTTAGTTGATAACCCGGCGTTTTTTACAAAGGCGAGTGAAATGCTAAAAACCGTTCCTTTAAACCAATGGAAAGTTTATTTAAAATGGAACGTTCTTAAACGTTCTTGCAATGATTTAAGTTCACCTTTTGTTGATGCCGGTTTTGCTTTTGCACAGGTTTTATCCGGACAAAAAGTCCAAACGCCAAGATGGCAAAGATTATCATCTTTAACAGATGAAACCATTGGCGAGCTGTTGGGGCAACTGTATGTGACAAAATATTTTAAGCCGGAAGCCAAAGCCAGAATGCAGGAACTGGTAAGTAATCTTTCTAAAGCTTTCGAAATCCGTATCAATAAACAGGATTGGATGAGCGATGCAACCAAGCAAAAGGCGTTGGACAAGCTACATGCTTTTACGCCCAAAATTGGTTACCCGGATAAATGGGAAACTTACGACGGACTGGTTATCAACAGGGCTACATACTTTAAAAATCTAAGAAATGTAAACGAATGGGATTACAATGATATGATTAATAAGCTTGGGAAACCGGTTGACAAAACTAAATGGGGAATGACCCCTCCTACTGTAAACGCTTATTATAACCCTGTTTTGAACGAAATTGTTTTCCCGGCAGGAATTTTACAATTTCCGTTTTTTGACCCAAATGCCGACGATGCCGTAAACTACGGCGGTATAGGTGCTGTAATTGGTCACGAAATGTCACACGGTTTTGATGACGAAGGAAGCCAGTACGATAAAGACGGAACTTTACGCAACTGGTGGACTGCGGAAGATGCTAAAAACTTTAAAGCAAAAACCGAAAAACTTGCCGACCAGTTTGATGCTTATACTATATTGGATACGATTCATGTAAACGGAAAGCTTACTTTGGGCGAAAACATTGGCGATTTAGGAGGTCTAAATGTTGCATATGAAGCATTTAAAATGACTAAGCAAGGAAAATCCAACGAAAAAATTGACGGCTTTACGCCAGATCAGCGTTTCTTTTTAGCCTGGGCACAGGTTTGGCGAATGAACATTTTGCCCGAAACTGCGTCTCAGTTTATTATAATCGATCCGCATTCACCGTCGGAATATAGAACTATTGGTCCGTTAGTAAATATGGATGCCTGGTACAAAGCTTTTGATGTTAAAGAAGGCGATAAATTGTACAAAGCACCGGAAAATCGGATTAGAATTTGGTAACCATAGAAACCGGAGCCTCGGCTCCGGTTTTTTTTATGGAAATAATTTGGGCAAAATATTAGCATTGTTTTATATTTAGCAAAGTTTACAGAGCCGATTTATAAGCTCCCGTAATTAAAGTAAAATAACGCTTACAAATAACAATCACCGCATCTACCCGTTAAAATAGCATGTTCAAAAAAATCGCGACACTTCTTTTTTTAATTTTACCCGTTGCCGTTTTCTCACAAATAAAAAACCCAGACTACAAAGAAATGCTTAACACAATGTATCAACATAACGTTCCGTTAATTTCCGTTGATTCGTTAAAACACCTTAAAAATGTTTATCTGTTAGATGCCCGCGAAGAAGAAGAATTTAATGTTAGCCATTTAAAAACAGCCAGAAACGTGGGTTACATATGGTTTGATATGAGGAAGGTTGTAGATATCCCCACGGATGCAAACGTTGTTGTATATGGCACTGTAGGCCATAGAAGTGAAAAAATTGCAGAGAAATTGTTGAAAAACGGTTTCCAAAAAGTCCACAATTTATATGGCGGTATTTTTGAATGGATCAATCAGCATCAACCTGTTTATAAAAGCAATGGCGTACAAACCACAGAAATACACACGTACAATAAAGAGTGGGCTAAATGGGTGAACAACGGCACCAAAATCAACTAACTAACCAACAAATGCCAGATAGCGCAGCACTTAAAGTGGTAGAAACCGCCGACGGTTCATATACCCTATTTCACCCCACAATTAAAGAGAATTACCACAGTAAAAACGGTGCCTTGCAAGAGAGCAACCACGTATTTTTAAACTCTGGCCTACGTTATTATTTGGCAGATAAAGAACTGAACGAGGTATCGGTACTAGAGGTAGGTTTTGGTACCGGATTAAATTTTCTGCTTACACAAGATTATTGTACTGCAAAAGAAATTAGCCTGAATTACGTTGGTTTAGAGGCTTTTCCTCTAACGTTTGAACTTATAGAGCAAGCGAATTATGAGAAATTGGTATCTCCGGATACTTGGGCTTCTTTTAAATCAAATTATCCCGAAGCCTTAAAAAAATCAGTTGCGCTTAACAATTATTGCCGTTTACACATCGCCCATACGGATGCGAAGGATTATCAATCAGCTTTACAATTCGATGTAATTTATTTTGATGCTTTTGCTTCCTCAAACCAGCCAGAAATGTGGTCAAAGGAATTCATTACCCATATCATCAGTTTTTTAAAACCCGGAGGTGTGTTTGTAACTTATGCCATTACTGGCGATTTAAAACGCATCATGAAATCTTTAGGGATGGCAATAGAAAAAGCACCAGGTGCAGCAGGTAAACGGGAAATGCTGAGAGCTGTTAAAGGTTAGAAAATCACCTTTTTTACAAAGCTGAGCGGAGTCGAAGCTCCGCTCATATTTATACAGCTACTGCTCTACAACAACCACAGATGTAGCACCAATTTTACTGGCTTCTATCTTTTCGGTAATGGGACAATGTCCGGTTACACCTCGTTGCAATAAACCGAATCCAAGCACCAATTCTGTGGTGGCCAATAACGGGCTCGAGAAAATATTGCTGATTCCTTTAAGAAAAATATAGCTCCCGCTCGCCATTGATAGTATTCGTTCGGTTTTACTGATATTGGTAAAAATATCTTCTTTTAGTAAAGTCTCTTCTAAAGAGTTTTTTACGTCTTCAATTTTATCTGTTATCATGTTTGTAAATGTTTATTTACCAAGCAATACAATCTTCATACCCAAAATTTAATTTGGGAAAATAGAAATGTCGATTAAGAAAGATGATGACAATGCGAGTTTTGAATATAATTATTTTACTACCAGTTATTTACGGTAAAGCAATTCAATTATGCCTGTTTGCGTTCAGACATGCCCAAGCATAGACCAACGTTAACCTCTTTTTTCGACATCAGAACTTTGCGGTACAGATGAAGGACGTAAAAGTACTGCCTTTCATAGCAAAGGGCGTAGTCGAGAGTTTTTTGTTTACTTTTTTGCGGAAAAAATTGCGAAGCACTCTTGAATGCCTTATTATAAAATATACTAACAATGAAAAAAGTAAATGCCAATGCCCGGCATGAGGGCAGTAAAGACTGTGCTGAAAGGGCATTAGACGTTTAATAAGACTATAAACTCACGTTAAAATAGGATGTCAATTATTACTTGGGCGTTTCAACAATCCGCCAGCTGGCGGACGGTATCCGCTTCTATCGTCAACGCAGAACCTAAATATTTCAACAAATCCCAGCAATAAATTCAAAATCTTATTTTTGTATCCGTAAAAATATCCTACCTTAAAATCTTTTTAAAAAGCAATATGTCAACAGAAGTAAAATGTCCTAATTGCAGTCACTCCTTCCCTATTGAGGAAGTAATGGCCGAAGAGTATAAAAACAATCTGCGTAAGCAAATGCTCGATTTCCAAAAAAAGAAAGATGAGGAAGTCCGTAAAAAAGAGGAGGAATATCAAAAGAAAGAGCAGGAGTTTTTGCAAAAAGAACAGAAGCAAGCTTCGCTATTTCAACAAAAATTAGCGCAAGAAAAAATACAGATGCAAGCGCAAGCTGAAGCAGAAAAGGCCCAACTGCAAAAACAGTTAGAAGAAAACCTGCGCAAAAGCATCGCTACAGATTTTGAAAACCAGTTACAGCTGTTACAAAATGCCAATAAAGAAAGTGAGGAAAAATTAAAAACCGCCCGATTAAAAGAGCTTGATTTTTTACGTAAAGAAGCCGATTTAAAAACCAAGGAAGCAGAAATGGAGCTTTCTTTACAACGAAAATTGCAGGAAGAGCGTATCACCCTCTCGGAACAAATTAGAAAACAGGAAATTGAAAAAAGCCAGCTAAAAGAAACTGAATTCCAGCTTAAACTTAAAGAATATGAGCAGAAATTAGAAGCGCAAAACAAGCTGGTTGATGAAATGAAACGTAAGGCCGAACAAGGCTCTATGCAATTGCAGGGTGAGTCTCAGGAACTAATTGTAGAACAGCTGTTACAAAGTAATTTCCCGTTTGATGTAATTACCGAGGTAGGAAAAGGAATACGTGGTGCCGATTGCATCCAAACAATTAGAAATGCCAGCGGACAGGAATGTGGTAAAATTATCTACGAAAGCAAACGCACTAAAGATTTTGGTGGCGACTGGATAGAGAAACTTAAAAAAGACAAGATTTCCGTAGGTGCTGATGTTGGCGTTATTGTAACGCAGTGCTACCCTAAAGGCATGGACTGTTTTGGGGAAAAGGACGGCGTTTGGATTTGTTCTTTTGAAGAATTAAAAGCGGTAACGTTTGTTTTAAGGGACGGAATTATTAAGCTTTACGCAGCAACAAAGTCTCAGGAAAACCGTGGCGACAAAATGCACATGCTTTATGATTATTTAACAAGCTCTGAGTTCAACAGCCAGTGGAATGCCATTAGCGAAGGCTTTATGAGCATGAAAGCCAGCATACAAACTGAACGTAACGCCATGGAAAAACTTTGGAAAACCAGAGAAAAACAACTGGAGAAAGTTTTATTAAATGCAGTTCATATTAGTGGTTCTGTTGAAGGAATTGCCGGTAAAGACGTGGTAAAACTGAACTTAACCAATGATGATGACGATACTTTATTTTTAGATTAATTAGATGGATTGGTTATTATTAATTCTGGGAGGCTTTTTTGAAACCGCTTTCGCACTTTGCTTAGGCAAAGCAAAAGAAAGCACCGGTACCGAAACTTATGTGTGGTACGCTGGTTTTTTAGTATGCCTAATTATAAGCATGTTACTGTTAATTAAGGCAACACAAACTTTACCAATTGGAACTGCCTACGCCGTATGGACAGGAATTGGTGCAGTTGGTTCTGTAATTGTTGGTATTTTCGTTTTTAAAGAACCTGCAACATTTTGGCGTTTGTTCTTTTTATTTACATTGGTAAGTTCAATTGTTGGGTTAAAATATGTTTCATCGTAATTGTAAACTATCTTTTTTCATCCCCATTTTAATTTTCAGCTTCAAGCTTGAAGCTGTCTAAATTTACCAGATTGTCACATTGAGCGGAGTCGAAATGTATCCTTATGGTAGCGCCGCAGATGCTTCGACTCCGCTCAGCATGAAATAGTGGGCGCTCGTTTGCCAAAAGAAAACTTTAAAAATCCAACACAAATTTAAACAGCTCCTAAAATTCAGAAAGTCTCTTAACCAATTAGGTATAATATTTGTTTGACATTATATATTAAACATTATGAACAGAATATTTGAAATTACCATTCATGTGATGGGAGATGTTACCCCAACGGTAGTGCAGGTGTTTTATTCCAAAAAGAATCAGGAATATGAGCTTGGCTTTTTGAAAAACCAAGAAAACCCAAAAGTTAAATTTACTGAAGAAGGAAAAATAGTACAAACAGCCGGGCTTCCGCTCGACAGCAACACCTTGCATGATATAAGTGAGCAGATAAAAAGCGTAATAAATTTCTAAATCTTTCAATTATGACATTTCAAGACAGAGGAACCAAAGGCAAAGACTGGGACAAAGTAAAAAACAAAAGAAAGTTAATGCACACTAAAAACGATTTAGAAGCAAATCTTCCTGGCGGTGTCATTAGAGAAACCGAGCCAAAAGTCGATAAAAAATAACAAGTAATTATTTAACGCAAAGCAATTGCTTCTTCAAAATTGCTACCTTTGCGCCAAATGATTTCAATAAACGACTTAACCTTCTTAATTGGCTCTAGAGCTTTATATGAAGAAGCCAACTGGCATATAAAACCCGGAGAAAGAATTGGCCTTATTGGTGCCAACGGGACCGGAAAATCTACCTTACTTAAAATAATTGTTGGGGAATACCAGCCGTCTTCTGGTACTGTTTCCATGGCCAAAGATTTAAAAATTGGCTACCTAAACCAAGATTTACTTTCTTACGATTCTCACCACAGTATTTTACACGTAGCAATGGAAGCTTTTGAGCGTCAAAATCAGTTACATGATGAAATTGAGGTGTTACTTAAAAAAATCGAAACAGATTATTCAGAAGAGGTTTTAAACAAGCTGAGCGATAAACAGTTAGAGTTTGAAGCTTTAGATGGCTATAGCATTGAATATCGGGCAAACGAAATTTTAGCAGGTTTAGGTTTCAGCGCTGAGGATCAACATCGTCCGCTCAATACCTTTTCCGGAGGTTGGCGGATGCGGGTGATGCTTGCCAAAATTTTATTGCAAACACCAGATATTTTATTGCTGGATGAGCCCACCAATCACATGGATTTACCTTCCATAAAATGGTTGGAAACTTATTTGAACAACTTCGAGGGTGCAATTGTAATTGTTTCTCACGATAGGTATTTCTTAGATAAAATTGTTAACCGAATTGTAGAATCCCGCAAAGGGAAACTGACCATTTATTCCGGTAATTACACCTTTTACCTAGAAGAAAAAGCTTTAAGAGGTGAAATTCAGAAGGGAGAATTCAAAAACCAACAGGCAAAAATAAAACAGGAAGAGCGTTTGATCGAACGTTTTAGGGCAAAAGCATCGAAAGCTAAAATGGCGCAGTCGCGGATGAAAGCTTTGGATAAAATGGAACGTGTGGAAGATGTTGATGACGAAAATCCGACTGTAAATTTCAGGTTTAAGTTTTCGAAACCTTCTGGACGTCATGTCATTAGAATTGAAGAAGCCTATAAAAGCTATCCAACGATCGATATTTTGGCTAATGCCGATGGCGTGATCGAAAAAGGCGATAAAATAGCATTAATTGGTGCCAACGGAAAAGGAAAATCTACTTTATTAAGAATTATTGCCGGAGCCGAAGATTTTAAAGGAAAATGTGAAACCGGACATAATGTAACCACCACTTTTTTTGCACAGCATCAGCTGGAAAGCCTTCACTTAGACAACTCTATTTTAGAAGAACTACAATCTTTTGCTCCAAAACATAGCGATACCGAGTTACGCTCAATTTTAGGATGCTTTTTATTCACCGGCGACGATGTTTTCAAGAAAATCAGAGTGCTTTCTGGAGGTGAAAAATCAAGAGTTGCTTTGGCAAAATCGTTGACTACAGATTCCAACTTTTTGATTCTGGATGAGCCAACCAACCACTTGGACATACAATCGGTAAACATATTAATTCAGGCTTTACAACAGTACGAAGGCACTTTTATCGCGGTTTCCCACGATAGGTATTTCTTAGATAACGTAGCCAATAAAATTTGGTTTATCGAAGGCCAAAACATTCAGGAATATCCGGGTACTTATCAGGAATATGAAGAATGGCAAGCCCGCAGAGCAAAAACCGGCGACCAAGGCGGTATAAAACCGGCAAAAGCACAGAAACCAAAAAAAGAAGAGCCGAAACCTTCTGAATTAGAGGAAAAGAAAAAGCAATTAAAAAAGCTAAACCAGGCTTTGCAAACCCTAGAAGAAGAAATCGCAGAAAAAGAAAAAGCTGTAAAAACCTTAGAGGCTGAAATAGCTAAAGAAGATGTTTATAGTAATCCAACAAAACTAAAAGAGGTAAACGAACGTTATGCTAAAGCTAAAGAAACTTTAGGCGCAGCGCAATTGCATTGGGAGGAATTGGCCGAAGAAATTATGGTTTTGGAAGATTAATTAGGTGGTTAGGTGTCGGTTGGTTAGGTTGTTGAACTTGTAGGAGTCATTAGTCATTAAATGAGTTCATTAGTTCACTGGTCATTGGAAGGGGCTGTCACTCTTAGCGGAGTCTAAGAGGTGCGTTGGGTTCTTACACTTTGCTTTTGGTAAATGCTTCGACTCCGCTCAGCAGGACAAACGGCTGTTATTGTTTAAAAAATCAAATAACGTCATGTTGATCCGCCGACTGGCGGAGAAACATCTCACTTGAAAGACTTATGCACATCGCATGACAGCCTATATGTGAGATGTCTCGTTGCACCGACAGGACGAAAGTTCTTAAATACTAGTATCAGTAGATGGATTTAGAAAGCACATTCTTAGTATAATTTATTAAATTGAACATATGAGATGTAAAAGAAGATATTTTACGAAGCGATACTTTCTACTTTCCACTTTTTACTTTCTACTTTCTACTTCTTTCACTTACGCTCAAAAAAAAGCTAAAAAACCTCGTCCACAAAGAATTGAAGTTGCTTCGGCTACTTTGGTTTATGATGATGTCAATTATATCCCCGAAATTAAAACGGTTGCTTTTTATAATCTAAAACAGGAACAGTCGTTTCCGCTTTTAAACCTCAACAGTGGCGAAGAATTATTATTAAGTTTTGATGATTTACGTGGTGGAAGCAGAAATTTATATTACAGCGTAGTCCATTGCAATGCCGATTGGACTCCTTCTTCCATCTCTCCTATCGATTATTTGGAAAGCTTTAGCGAAGAACGGATCAACGATTACCGTTTCTCTTACAGTACCTACCAAAAATACACGCACTATCAGCTCAAACTCCCCAACCTGAGTATTATTCCGAAACTATCGGGGAATTATTTGGTGAAAGTGTATGAGGACGGAGATCCGTCAAAACTATTGTTAACCCGCAGGTTTTATGTTTTAACACCTAAAGTTACCGTACAGGCAGAAATTGCTCCTTCAAATACCGTCTCAAACCGCGATAGCAATCAAAAAATAAACTTTTCTATCTTTCATCCTAGCTTAAACATCCAAAATGCCTATCAGGAAATTACCGCGGTAGTGCTACAAAACGGAAGAACAGATATTGCTCAGAAAACGCAGCGTCCGTTATTTATAAGAAACAACCAGTTGGTTTATAGCGACAATTCCACCAATGATTTTGAGGGAGGAAATGAGTTTAGGCGATTTGATACACGAAGTTTCAGGTACAAATCCGACGGTGTGTACCAGATTATTAAAGATAGCATTTACACCGTAAACCTATTTGCAGATGTTGATAAAAGCAATAGTGGTTACGCTTATCAGTTTGATGAGGACGGCAATTTTTACACCTTAAATCAAGACGGAAGTGATCCGCGTTACGATGCGGATTATGGCAACATCAACTTTGTTTTAAAAGCCGAGGCACCAGATGCGGAAGGTTTTGCTTATGTAGTTGGAAAATTTAATGCTTATCAAAAAAACAGCACTAACCGAATGGTGTATGACGCCGAGCATAAAGTTTTTACACTAAATACCTTATTGAAGCAAGGCGTGGTTGATTACCGTTATGTTTGGGCAGATGCTTTGGGGAAAATAATTAGCAATAAAGCCTTTGAAGGTGCTTATTACCAAACCGAAAACGACTACCAGATTTTGATTTACTACCGAGCGCCCGGCGCAAGGTTTGATCAGCTGATTGCATTTACCGAACTCAACAGCACTAAAAACCCGAGGAATTTTTAATATCGCTCTTAGAAACCGTCTAAATTTGTATAGTAAATTTTAAATGAGTAAGAGAGTGCCCGCCACGTCATCTGAGCGGAGTCGAAGCATCTTTTTCTGTTCGGGATTTGGCATTTGCCGATTTCTTTACCCCGCCTATTTTGTCGGATGCTTCGGGCATTTACAATCGAGAGATTGGCTGTGTGCTAAGTGTAAAAGCAATAGATAATTATGAAGTACAAACCGTTGCGCTGAGTATTTATTTAGCAGATGAAACTTTGTTGGAAGAAAGTGAAGCCGTAAAGGAAATTGATGGGGTAACCTGGAAGTACATTGTATAGCCAGCACCGTTGATTTTGCTACCTGCACCCTAAAATGGAGTGCCACCGACTTGGCGGGCAACACCACCATTTTGGAGATTACCCCATGACTATACGTTTAAATTTCACACTTTGCAATGTTAAACATCGGCAAGTAGATTTACAATTAGTCACTATAAAAAAAAAGGATGACCAAATTGCTTGGTTGTCCTTTTTTTGTCCAGTTAATTGCGAGACGGACATGACAAAAAGAAATGATAACGGTCATTTTAAATTTTCTGAACATACCATAGCTTTATAAAATTCGAGGGGGGAACGCTGTATATATTGTAGCACCACAAGAAATTATTTGAAACACCTTTAATCCAACCAGTAATGACAAAGATTTTAGTAACCACAGACTTTTCTATCTATTCTAAAGCGGCAATTTATTTCGCTATGCAACTTGCCAAGCAAATTCCTGTATCTATTACTTTTTTTCATTCCTATCATATCATGAAACCTACTTCCTTTAGCAAAGAAAGGCTTGAGGCTTATGTGAAAGAGCGCACTGAAGAAATTGCCGCAAAACTTAAAACTTTCATTAACGAGACTGCCGAAGATTTAAGAATCTCTGACGATCAATTTAACTGCGTAATTAAAGAATCTGTTGTTCCGGATGGAAATATCTTAGATTATGCAGAGAATGGCGGTTTCGATTATATATGTATGGGAACACGGGGTGCCGGAAGAATAGAAAAAATCTTCGGAACCAATACTTCTCACGTAATTAATAAATCCGAAGTGCCTGTAATCGCGGTACCTATTAATTATACACCCAAACGGATTACAAATTTGCTCTATGTTTCAGATTTGCTTTCACTTAAAGATGAAATGAAAAGAATAATGGTTTTGGCGAGGTCATTACAAGTTAACGTCGAAGTTTTACACTTTAGTTTCCCTTCTGATATAAGCAGGAATACAGTGGCAACGGAGCACTTTCGAAAACAGTTAAATTACCCTGTTAAGTTCAACATTCAGGAAAATGATTTCCAATATACTTTGGTAAAAAACATAGCAACTGCAGCCGAGAAAGCGTCACCTTCCTTACTGGTGATGTTTACCAATCAAACTAAATCGTTTTTCGAGAAGCTTTTGTTCTCCAGCAATTCCGAAAATGTAGCTTTTAACACCAAAGTTCCTTTGTTGATATTCAGAAAGAACAAATGATTGATTCTTCGCTCCTTTCGGGTTCGGGAACTTTTTTTCGGAGAAATCGCAAAACAATCTTGAATACCAAAAAACAAAATAACCAGAAACGAAAAAAGCACCTTCCATAGCCCGGCATAGCGTAGGACAAACTGTGTAGGAGCGCTAAAATTGCCGATTACTGTTCTAACACAAAAAAAGGCTTAAAACCGTAGTTTTAAGCCTTTCCGTCTCCAACAAATAATCCCTATTTCTTATAATATTTGTTCGCTTCTGGCAAGTACCTTTTTATATCATTTATTCTGGTAGCATCACTTGGGTGAGTGCTTAAAAATTCTGGTGGTGCTGCGCCATTGCTTTTTGCGGCCATGCGTTGCCAAAAATAAACAGCACTTTGTGGATCGTATCCGGCCATCGCCATAAATGTTAATCCTAGCCTATCAGCTTCAGATTCCTGTTTTCTTGAGTTTGGCAATAAAACACCGGTTTGTGCGCCAATACCAAAAACTTGATTAAAAACGTTCATTCCAGCTTCGGTTTTTGTCACAGCCGAGCCAACAATAGCTCCTAAACCTTGCGCAATCATTTCCTGCGAATAACGTTCGTTACTGTGTTTGGCTATTGCGTGAGCAATTTCATGGCCCATTACAGTCGCCAGTCCGGCTTCGTTTTGCGTAATAGGCAAAATCCCGGTGTAAACTGCAACCTTTCCGCCAGGCATACACCAAGCATTTGCTTCCGGGCTTTCAATTAAATTAAATTCCCAATTGAACCCTGCAATTTGATCAGAGTAACCGTTCTCGTTCATAAAACGAGTTACTGCTGCCTGAATTTTTGCGCCTACAGCTTTAACCTGCCTGCTTTGCGCATTATTAACAACTTTTGTTTTAGGGTCTGATAAAAGCTCCCTGTAACTTGTAGCGGCCATCTGTTGCATTTCAGCATCACTAACTAAGTTAGCCTGTCTTCTACCGGTAAGCGGCACAGTGGAACACGCCATTAAAAGGGTGCTTAGCCCAATTACGGCTAGTACTTTAATTTTCATCTTTTTGTTTTGTTTTTTAAGGTAATGAAGCAATCATGATTTGATAAGCATACCCCCCTACGGGTTTTGGCAAAATCACGACGGTTTCATAAATTTCAATTAATAAATTACTGCTTCTTTTTAAACAGATTTACTTTTGATTCTTTTCCTCTTAATAGCCGTTCAACGTTTTTTTGGTGGGTAACCAAAATCAATATGCAGATGCACATTCCATAAATTACTATCGCTTTAACAGATACTTGATATATAAATATCACACTAAAGGTGAAAGTAAAACCGGCAGCTATACTGCTTAAGGAAACGTACTTTGTTACTAATAACACTACTAAAAATACAAGAACGCAAATTAAAGCTGATGGAAGGTGAACTGCTAAAATCATACCAAATAAGGTTGCAATACCTTTCCCTCCTCTAAAGCCAGCAAACACGGGAAAAAGATGGCCCATAACGGCAACTATGCCTAAAGCAAGCTGATAGTTTACAAACTGTATGGAATGTGCCGGACCGGTCACAGATAATCCGATAAAGGAAACAAGATTTGTTGCTGTCCAGCCTTTTAAAATATCTAATATCATTACAGGAATCCCTGCTTTTTTCCCCAATACCCTAAAAGTATTTGTAGCACCTGCATTTCCGCTACCGTACTCTCGCACATCAATCCCATAAAAGGCTTGTCCAATCCAAACGGCGGTAGGTATTGATCCAAATAAATAAGCAAGCAGTAAAGCTCCAATAGAATATATCGAAATCATGAAGCTATAAAAATTTAGTGTTTAAAGTTCTCAAATGTTAGCTAATTTATATCAAACAACAGCTTTAAGGCTCATGTCTAAACTTTTAACCGAATGAGTAAGCGCCCCCATAGAAACATAGTCGACACCGCATTTTGCGTAATCCAAAACCGTTTCCTCGGTAATTCCGCCAGAAGCTTCAGTAATATATTTACCGTTTATCAAAGTTACAGCCTCTTTTAAACCATCAAAACTAAAATTATCAAGCAAAATTCTGTCCACAAAACCGGTGTTCATTACGGCTTTTAGCTCGTCGAGGTTTCTAACCTCAACTTCAATTGGAATATTCAAGTTTTTTTCTTTCAGATATTTTTTTGCGGCATTAATGGCTTGGGGAATGCCTCCGGCGTAATCAACATGATTGTCTTTTATCAAAATCATATCATACAAACCAAACCTGTGGTTTACGCCACCGCCTATTTTAACGGCTTCTTTCTCTAAAAACCTAATATTGGGTGTGGTTTTTCGGGTATCTAATACTTTAGTCCCGGTGCCATCAATTAGCTTAACAATTTTACGGGTGGTGGTGGCAATACCGCTCATTCTTTGCATGGTATTTAACACCAAACGCTCCGCAGTTAATATAGAGCGTGAACTCCCGGTTACGTACAATACAATATCTCCGTATTTTACTTCGCTCCCATCGTTAATCAATACTTCAACTTTTAAATCGGCATCAACTGTTTTAAATATAGCTAAAGCCACCTCAACCCCGGCAATTATTCCGTTTTCTTTAATTAAAAGCTTGGCTTTTCCTTTTGCCTCCTCCGGGATAGTGGATAAGGAGGTATGATCTCCGTCTGCAACATCCTCTTTCAGAGCATTATCTATAAATTGTTGTAATATCTGATTGTCCAAAACGTGTAAATTTTACACCCAAAAATAGAAATTTTATGTTTGGATTATTCTTTATTTTCTTCAATTCTGATTTGGGACAGCTGAAATTTAGAGGAATTATTCTTTAATTCGAAGCTAACCCGATAGTTAGCGTTTGAAGTTGTTAACAAAATAACTCCAAATTTATAATTAGGGTTCGAGGTTACTTTATGAATAATTTTTACGCTAATTGGCGGATGCTTTGCAAAAAAGTCTTTTAAAATAAATGTTGCTTGATTGCTGGAATAAATATCTTCCTGATCTATCACGGCAAGTTCAACGGTTGTCGAAAAATATTTAGCTATTTCCTTAACGTCGCCACTTTTAAAAATTGCCGATACGTCGTCTATCACATCAAAAGCAAAAGCGCTTTTGATAAAAACCAAAAAAAGTAATGTAAATGTGTATTTCATATTATTGCTTTTATAAATGTAAAATCCAGAAATAGTGCCATAATTTAGCAAATTCTTCGCTAATGTTGTTAACTATAAGTTTTATATTTGCGTTGTGAAAGATAAAAAAGTTGCACTTCTAATCCTAGATGGCTGGGGATACGGAAAAAATGACTCATCAAACGCCATCATTGCTGCAAATACACCTTTTTTTGATAAGTGTATTAAACAATATCCAAACTCTAAATTACAAGCTTCTGGCGAGGCGGTAGGTTTACCAGCCGGGCAAATGGGAAACTCGGAAGTTGGGCACATGAACTTAGGTGCCGGAAGAGTGGTTTATCAGGAACTCGGAAGAATTCATAAAGCCGTAAAAGACGGAGAGTTCAAAACAAACCCAGTTTTAAAAGAGGCATTTGAATATGCTAAAAAAGAAAACAAAAAGGTACATTTTATAGGTTTACTGTCTGATGGAGGCGTTCACTCCCACACCTTACATTTAAAAGGTTTGTGTGATGCAGCAAAATCATTTGATTTAAAAAACGTTTATATCCACGCTTTTAGCGATGGCAGAGATACTGATCCGAACGCCGGAGTTGGATATGTGAATGATTTGAACAATTATTTACAGCATTCGGCAGGACAAATTGCCAGCGTAATTGGACGATATTACGCGATGGACCGTGATAACCGATGGGAACGGGTTAAACTTGCGTACGATTTATTGGTTAAAGGCGAAGGCGAAAAAGTTGATGATTTAGCTGTTGCGATGAGCAGATCGTACGCTGAGGGCGTTACGGATGAATTTATAAAGCCTTTGGTAAAAACCGATGCCAATGGAAATCCAATAGCGGTAATTGAAAATGGCGATGTGGTAATCTGTTTCAACTTTAGAACAGACAGAGGCCGAGAAATTACCGTTGCGCTTACGCAAAAAGACTTTCCTGAACAAGGCATGACGCCTTTAAACCTTGATTATATTACCATGACCACTTATGACGACACTTTTAAAGGTGTTAAAGTGGTATTTACCAAAGACGATTTAATAAATACTTTGGGCGAGGTTTTGGAGCACAATCATAAAAACCAGATCAGGATAGCGGAAACAGAAAAATACCCTCACGTTACTTTCTTCTTTTCGGGCGGACGTGAAAAGGAATTTGATAACGAAAAAAGAATCATGATTCCTTCACCAAAAGTTGCCACTTATGATTTACAGCCCGAAATGAGTGCAAACGGAATTAAGGACGCAATAATTCCGGAAATCGAAAAAGGTTGGGCTGATTTTATCTGTTTAAACTTTGCAAACCCAGATATGGTTGGTCATACCGGAGTTTTTAACGCAGTTGTTAAAGCGGTTGAAACTGTTGACCAGTGCGCACAGGCTGTTGTAGAGGCTGGTTTAAAAAACGGCTATTCTTTCATCATCATTGCCGACCATGGTAATGCAGATTATATGATTAATGAAGATGGCTCTGTTAATACAGCGCATACAACTAATTTAGTTCCTTGTATCCTGATTGATCCGGATTATAAGTCTATAAAAGACGGTAAATTGGGAGACATTGCCCCTACCATCTTAAAATTATTGAAAATTGATGCGCCAAAGGAAATGAGTGGCGAAATACTGGTTTAATGATTAAGCTTTTTAAATTAATCATCATTTTATTTTTGTTTTCGAGCTGTTCTTCCTCTTCGGATGAACAGGCTCAAAAGCAAAATTACTTTTTCGATATCGCTGGTTATTTTAAGCAACAGGCAACATTGCTGACAAATAAATCCGTTACTAAAACAGTAAGCAAGGATAAGGCAACGGAAACTAAAACGCTAATAGTTGAAAATTGGGAACAGGAATTACAGCTGTTTACCGATTGCGATATTAACAAAGCCGCTTGGAAAGATAGCTACAAAAAAGATTCTACGTCTAACACGCTTACTTATACCGCTACCGATCCGGATTTAAGGGTTAGAGCAATTAAAATTAATTTTCAAAACCAATTGCCCAACAAAATTGAAATTAGCACACAAAGTAAAAACCTACTTTACCACACTACAGAAAATTTAGTTTTCATTCCTGACTCACTATACCAAATCACCAAACACCAAAAGGTTATTTTATTAGGCTTACACGATTATAAAATATCTGGTCGGTTTAAAAACTAATATCCCGAAAAATTTAAGCCATTTGCCGGAAGCGCCGAAGAATATTTTAGAAAATCCTTTAAAATTTAATTTGGCTAACAATATTTTCTAGTCCATGTTGGTCCTCTGTATCGAAATGGTTAAGATGCTCGCTATCAACATCTAAAACCCCCAGAACTTTATTATTACTAAAAACCGGAATCACAATTTCTGATTTGGACAAGCTGCTACAAACAATGTGACCTTCAAATTTATCTACATTATCAACTATTACAGTTTGGGCCTTTTGCCACGCAGTACCACATACGCCAGAACCTTTTTTTATCCGTGTACAAGCAACCGGTCCCTGAAAAGCATTTAATACTAATTCGTCGTTTTTAACCAAGTAAAAGCCGACCCAAAACCATTTGAACTGTTCTTTTAGAGCGGCGCAAATATTGCCTAAGTTCGCCGTTAAATCTATTTCACCAGCAATTAAAGCTTCAATTTGTGGAATAAGTGATTGATACTGTTCTTTTTTTGAACCTTTGTGAATGTGTAAATCTTCTGCCATCTTAATTGTTTGGAGACATGGCAAATATAAGGCGGATATGAAAAATATACGATCTCAGTCAGAACTTGTTACTCTAAATTTACAAACACTAGAACACATCCCTACAGAAAATAGTTAAGCGTGAAGAACCGTTCAATCTTAATCAGTTAACAAATCCGCATACCAGAATCCGGCGTTTTTAGGTTGTACCGAAACTGCATTTCCGCAAGAATCCTCTGTGGTTTTGGGTGCTGGTAACGATTTAAAAACCTTTTCGCCCAGCCTATATTTAATCGGATTTTCAAATATTGGACCATCAAAAACAAAAGTATGGAATTCTCCATTTTCGCCACATACATCCATTTCTTTTGGGAAGGTTTCTATCAAGTTTTGGCTGATGACCTCTCCTACCAAATCTCCATATTTCTCTTGAGTGCAGGCTATTACGGTTTTAAATCCCAACGCTAAAAACTCATCGATAATTTCCTGCGTATCCCGCTTCCATAACGGAAACAATGCCTTTAATCCAACTTCTGCTAGTCTATCTTCTCTGTATTTCCGTAAATCTTCTAAAAAAATATCTCCGAAAATTGAATGTGTAATTCCTTCTTCTTTAAATTTATTTAAATGCATGCGCATGGTTTCATCGTAAGTTTGCATATCTGGCATTTCGGGTAAACGTATTTCGTACAGGGTGATACCAATTTCTTTTGCTTGCTGTTTTAGCAATTTATAGCGCACACCATGCATTGAGATGCGGTTTACACTATCGTTGATGCTGGTCACCAGATAACGAATATCCAAATCGGGATTTTGCAAACAGTGATATAAAGCCAAGGACGAGTCTTTGCCTCCGCTCCAGTTAAAAATACATTTTAGCTTACTCACCTTCTATCAGTTCTTTAACCAATTTTGGAACACCAATACTCGCTTTTTCTTCTATCCTGACTACGTTTTTAGGCAAATTAACGTTAGGGATTTTAGGATCAACCACATAAACTGGAATACCGGGTTTCGCTAATTCCAATAAACCGGCGGCCGGGTAAACAGCTAAAGAACTGCCTACCAAAATAACAATATCGGCCTGTGGCATTTCATGCATCGCCTTGCTAATCATAGGCACTTGTTCGCCAAACCAAACCACATGTGGACGCAACTGAGATCCTAATCTACACAACTCACCCATTTCGATTGTTGGTTTTTCAAGCTTATAAAGCAAAGCCGGATTTTTTGAAGAGCGGGCGTACGCAATTTCTCCATGCAAATGTATGATTGATTTAGAACCTGCTTTCTCGTGTAAATCATCAATGTTTTGGGTAATAATCAGCGTATCGAAATGTTTTTCCAGCTCGGCTAACGCCAAATGCGCTGCGTTTGGTTTCGCATCTAAAACCGCTTTTCTTCTTTCGTTATAAAAATTCTGCACCAATTCAGGATTACGAGCCCAAGCTTCAGGCGTAGCAACATCTTCTACGTTATATCCCTCCCATAAACCGTCCGAATCTCTAAAAGTTTGCAAACCACTTTCGGCAGAAATGCCTGCACCAGTTAATATGATTATTTTCTTTTTCATTTGCCAATATCAACACAAATATAAAATACCGGCGTTACAACCTCGCTTAAAAAGCTATTTATTAAGATTGGGGCATAAAAAAACTGCCTTAACCGAGTTAAAACAGTTTTTATAATAACGATAGCTTAAACCACTTTAAATATCCAATTTGCCTTCTACGCTATCATCCATGTGCTTGCCGATAATTAAGGAAGTTACCATTTTGGCAAAAGAAACCAATTCGCCATGTTTGGTATCCCAATAATAAACACTGGTTGGGGTAACTTTTAAAAGGCAAATGTTTAAATCGTCTTTCCCATCAGGAAACCAAACATTCAATAACGGATTCCAAAGTTCATCAATTTTTGCTTGGTCTTCTACAATGTCCGTAATGCCGTAGATATTTAAAAATCCAGAGTTTTTATTTTCCTGAAAGAACAAATGTGTAAAAGGATCGGCTTCTATTTCTTCTTTTTTATGACTGTCTTTCCCGCTCATAAACCACAAATTGCCTTCATCATCCACCTGCAAAACCGACATTGGCCTTACAGACATGGGCACTCCGGTTTTAATATTGGTGCAAAAAAAGCAGTTCTCTGCACTTTTAGCAATTTCTTTCAACTTGTCAATCGCCTCTTTTCCGTGAAGATTTTTTTCGTGTTCTTTTTTATCCGCTTCAGAACTGCCAGCGTTATGATGTGTGTGTGACATAAGTATTTGTTTAAATTAATTGATGTGTAAGTAAATACAAATAGCAAACCAAAATTTATATTACCATCCAAAAAAAATCTTTGGGCTTCTTATCGAAATAAATTACATTCGTTCTTAATCTTTATTACATTACTCGAAATTTTTAATTCTTAAAAAATGAGCTACGCAGCAAATGCCGACAGATATAAAGAAATGATTTACCGCCGTTGTGGAAATAGCGGTATTAAACTTTCTGCACTCTCTTTGGGGCTATGGCATAATTTCGGCGGTGTGGATGTTTACGAAAATTACCGGGCAATTTTACACTTAGCTTTTAATAGAGGAATCACACACTTTGATTTGGCGAATAATTACGGACCTCCTCCGGGCTCTGCCGAAGAAAATTTCGGGCGCATTTTACATCAGGATTTCAAAAATTACCGAGATGAATTGATTATTTCTACGAAAGCTGGCTATACCATGTGGGATGGTCCTTACGGCGATTGGGGTTCAAAGAAATATTTAGTCTCTAGCTTAGACCAGAGCTTAAAGCGGATGAATTTGGATTATGTAGATATTTTTTATCACCACCGTCCAGATCCAGAAACACCTTTAGAAGAAACCATGGCTACGTTGGATTTAATTGTTCGCCAAGGCAAAGCGTTATATGTGGGTTTAAGCAATTATAAAACTCCCGAGTTTGAAAAAGCCGTAAGAATATTGCAGAATTTAGGAACGCCCTGTTTAATTCATCAGCCTAAATATTCCATGTTTGAGCGTTGGGTTGAGGAAAGTTTGTTAGATGCGTTGGAAAAAAACAACGTAGGTTGCATTCCTTTTTCGCCTTTAGCGCAAGGTTTGTTGACGGATAAGTATTTAAAAGGAATTCCAGAAGATAGCCGCTGGGCAAAACCACACGGATTTCTAAATGAGCAATATGCAACACCTGATAAAATAGAAAAGGTAAAAAAACTGAATGAAATTGCCGAAGAAAGAGGTCAAACTTTGGCGCAAATGGCAATTGCTTGGCTTTTAAAAGATGACCGCGTAACTTCTGTTTTGGTTGGCGCCAGCAAACCTGCACAACTTGCGGATTCATTAAAATCTTTAGACAATATCATTTTTGAAGAAAATGAGCTGAGAGCAATTGAGGATATTTTGGCTTAGGCGATTCTTAAAACTATTACAAACAAAAAAAACCTGATCAAATTGGTCAGGTTTTTTGTTTGTAATGGAATAAACTGTTTTTTAATTTAAAAATTTCCGACGTTCCGCTTTAGGCATTAAGCGCTCGGCTTTCTGCCTAATTAAACCAAGCTAAAACTTCCTCCTTTTGAGGCATCGCAATATCTAACTTCATTTTTTTACGCATTCCGCCTAAATCGTTAAATACTTTATTTGGATTTGCAGATTTCAAATCCTCTGGTGTGTTAATATTCATTTTACGCAGAACAGGAACCCATGCTGCCGGAATCCCTAAAGCAACAAAATCATCGTCACTATAAACTTTAGCTTTTTTCTCTGCTCGCATTTGAGGAAAAAACAGCACTTCCTGAATGCTATGCTGATTGGTCATCATCATCACTAATCTATCAATACCAATCCCTAAACCAGATGTTGGGGGCATTCCGTATTCTAAGGCTCTAACAAAATCGTCGTCCATTGCCATGGCTTCATCATCGCCACGGGCAGCCAATTTTAACTGATCTTCAAAACGTTCTTTTTGGTCGATGGCATCGTTTAACTCAGAGTAAGCATTGGCAATTTCTTTTCCGTTTACAAAAAGCTCAAAACGCTCAACCAACCCTTCCTTGCTGCGGTGTTTTTTTGCCAAAGGCGTCATTTCAATTGGGTAATCGGTAATATAAGTTGGCTGAATTAATTCATGTTCAACTTTTTCTCCAAAAATTGCATCCACCAACTTTCCTTTGCCCATGCTTGCATCTACTTGAATATTCATGCTTGCACAAGTTGCCCTTAAAGCTTCCTCGTCCATTCCCGAAACATCAACACCAGTGAATTTCAAGATAGAATCATACATGGATAATTTTTCGTACGGACCAGCAAAATCAATGGTATGTTCGCCAACTTGCACTACCGATTGTCCTGTTGAAGCAATAGCTACCTTCTCTAAGCATTCTTCCACCATTCCCATCATCCAGATATAATCTTTATAGGCAACGTAGATTTCCATGGCGGTAAACTCAGGATTATGCGTACGGTCCATTCCTTCGTTCCTGAACATTTTACCGAACTCATAAACGCCATCAAAACCTGCAACAATTAATCTTTTCAAGTACAGTTCGTTGGCGATACGCAGGAATAAAGGCATATCCAGGGTATTGTGATAAGTATTAAAAGGCCTGGCTGCCGCTCCGCCATGCACTGCCTGCAAAATTGGCGTTTCAACTTCCATCCAACCTTGGCTGTCAAAATAATTACGCATGGTGCTAATTACTTTGGAGCGGGTTTTAAAAATGTTTTTATATTCTGGGTTAACCGTTAAATCAACATAACGCATCCGGTAACGCATTTCTGGATCGGTAAAACCGTCGTAAATATTGCCTTCTTCATCGCGTTTTACGATAGGCAAAGGTTTTAAAGATTTTGAAAGGACTTTAAATTCTGTAGCGTGTAATGAAATTTCACCGGTTTGGGTAGTAAAAACGTAGCCTTTAACACCAATAAAATCACCGATGTCTAATAACTTCTTAAAAACCGTATTGTATAAAGTTTTATCCTCTCCAGGGCAAATATCATCACGTCTGATGTAAACCTGCAACCTGCCGGTGGCATCCTGTAATTCTACAAATGATGCATTTCCCATAATCCGGCGGGTCATTATCCGGCCGGCGATACTAATATTCTTATAAGCGGTTTTTTCTCTTTCGTAGTTGGCTAAAATATCCTTGGCGTTGGCGTTAATGTCATAAGCCTCGGCTGGGTAAGGGTCTATTCCTAATTTTCTTAGTTCATTTAAAGACTCGCGTCTTTGTATTTCCTGTTCTGAAAGTGCGCTCATAAAATTTTTAAAATTTGCGCAAATTTAAGCTTTTAAATCTTTATTTAAATTTTTTAGGTTTTTGATTTGGAGGATTTTTATAATTACCGAGAATTGGGAGAAATGTATTTCTTCAGTTCTGTGAGCTGTGCGTTTTTTGCGGTATAAATGAGGGCACTTTACTTCCCTCCTAAATTAACAATCAAGCCCAAAGTAAATACCGAACTGCCAGCCGTTAGAAAATCTCTGTTTTTTAAGCCAAAATTACTTCCGGTAGTGTATTGCAACTGAAAATTCTGATTCAGTTTTAAGCGAGTAAAAAACACAGGTTCAATAAAAACATTGTCCTCCAGTGGCTGCACCACATTGTTTCTTTCAAATTTGGTCATGCTTACGTGGCTAATCCTGAAAATTGTTCCATAATTAAGTGGGAATTTTTTAGAAAACAACTTTAGCGAGTTTTTTTCTTTAGTGCTATAATTTACCTGTAAAAACGACTTGCTGAATCTTACGTTTTGCAAATCGGAAACGATTGTTCCGTCATCTTCAAAAGTTCGGTAAGTACGTTTTGTTGTACCAGAACCAAAACCACCATAGACTTCAAAAATCCTCTTATTATCTTTCCCGAAAGTGGTATAATAACCGGCACCGGCCTCGACCAAATCCTGGCTAAAATCTTTTTTTCTTTTAGATTGATCGATAAAAGCACCGTTAAATAAAACGCCGACATGGTCTGATACGGCATAAGCCGTGTTAAAACTCAGGTTACCTTTTAAGGAAATATGTCCGGAAGCGTGGATTTCATTTTTTGCACTCAACATTGGGCTGTTGGGTACGTTGGGCATGTAAACCGAAGAACAGGAAGCTAAAAAGATTGAGGTAATCGCCAAAAATGAAAGAATATTTGATTTGAATTTGCAAAGCATATAGGCTAAACGCATAAAATTTGGAATATTATTTCGGCAGATGCACTATTTTGATGCCAAATAGCTTTACCCCATCAACTCCTTCATCAATTTATCAAAATCATTTTTTAATTGTGCGTAGTTTTCTTCAAGTGTGGCAACTCTAGCTTCCAGTTCTCCGACTGATTTTCTGGCTGGTTCTGCAATAGCATCATCTTCAAAACTCAAATCTGGTTCACCAGCAAATAAATGCGCATACCGAGCTTCTTTTTGTCCGGCTCTTTTTGGTAGCTGGATAATAAACGGCAATTCTTCAGTACTTAACTGCTCCAATACTTCCTGCACATCATCCAAACTTTCAAATTCATATAATCTTCCAGAATTACTATTGATTTCACCTGGAGTTAAAGGTCCTCGTAAAAACAACAAACACATTACCGCAACTTGTGCTGGAACAACTGGGAAAACGATAGCAAAATTGTGTTTATATTTTGTAGCTCTGCTGCTTCCGCCGGTTGCTGTAGAAGTTAATCCCTTCTTTTTTAAACTATCTAAAGCCAAAACCACTGTTTCCTCATCATACTCAACGACTGGTTTTCTCGAACTTTTTTGGTTACACGCAGCAGTTAAACTATTCAAAGTCATTGGATAATAATCTGGCGTAGTTTTGCTTTTTTCCATTAAAGCACCTAAAACTCTTATTTCTATACTGCTTAGTATCGGCAAGGCTTTGTTTTGTTCCATCGTTTAATTGATTTAAGTCCAAAAAATTACTAATTATTTTGTTGGCTATGAATAAATTTTTTGAATAACATTTGCGAAATCGGAAAAATCATAAAGCCGGCCACTGCGAATAAGATAAACGACACCCGCAAATTTAGTGCATGTGAAATGTAACCGATTACCGGCGGACCAATCAGCATCCCAGAAATGGTGTAAGTTGTAATTATTGATAAAGCCATTCCAGGCGAATATTTATTCGACTTTCCTGCCAAAGCGTAAGTCATCGGCACAACAGATGCCGTCCCGATTCCGATTAGAGCAAAACCAATTAATCCACACCAAATATTTGGGAATGTAATAGCTAGAAATACTCCCATTAATATACTGACAGCGCTTAAGAGATAATTTTTAAGCATCCCTATTTTGGCAATAATAGTTCCTGATAAAAACCGGAAACCTGCCATAAATGTCATAAAAGTAAGATAACCGTAAGTAAAGATGGGCGTTTTTATCACTTCCTTAAAGTAAATACCGCTCCAGTCAAACATTCCGCCTTCGCAAACTGCCGCACAAAACGCTATTAAGCCCAATAAAAATATGTATGGATCCGGTTTACCGATGATGATTTTATTGCCAGTTTCCGGTCGGTCGTTTTTTATCAGAAAAGAATATGCTGTTCCGCAGGCTATCATCACTAAAAATGCGATGACTATTAAATGTAACTGAATACCTACTTGATAGTTCAACAATAAAGTGGTGAGTGCCGCTCCAACAATTCCGCCCGCACTCCAAAGGCCATGAAAAGTGCCCAATATATTTTTACTGAATTGCTTTTGAAGGTTTACGCCTTGCGTATTTAAGGAAAGATTTAAGGTTCGGGTGGTAAAGGCAAATACTGAAATCCCTACGGAAAGTAAGAAAATTGAATTGGCATTTCCGATTAGGATTAAAGAACACGCATTAATAAAAATTGAAACGATTAACGGTTTTCGGCTGTTGAATTTTGAAACCAGCCAACCAGAAAAAGGCAAACTAATTAATGAACTAATAGGCATCAAGATCAATAACGAACCTAATTCCGCATCGTTTAAATGAAAGTTTGCTTTAATATTTGGGATACGTGAGGCCCAGCTAGCAAAGCTTACGCCGATAGAAAAAAAGATTAACCCTATAAAAGCTCTTTGTTTATTTGCGGATGGCATTTTATTTTTTCGCAAATATCCGCTTTTCCAACAAAAAGATTGGCTTTTTAAATAATTTAATCTGCCGCTACTGCAACTTTATACATATCGTCGATATAATCGGCATATTTTTTTTCGATGACTTTACGCTTTGGTTTCATGGTTGGCGTGATGTCTCCTTCCTCAATCGTAAAAGGGTTTCTTTTGACAATAAAGTTTTTGATACGTTCGAACTTTGCCAACTCTGGTGATAGCTTTTTGATGTCTTCTGCAAACCATTTCACAATGTTTTCGTCATCAATAAACAAATCTGGAAGGGCAAAAAAAGAATCTTCTAAATGAAATGTCTCCTGCAATGTTTCTCGACTAGGTGTAATGATAGCAGTAACGTATTCTCTTTTATCGCCAATTAAAAATATACTCTCAATTTTTGGACTTTTTAAGTAAGTATTTTCTACCGGAGTTGGGTAAATATTTTTACCGTAAGCATTTACCAGCATATTTTTAATTCTATCGGTAATCTGTAAATTTCCCTTAAAAAACCGACCAACATCGCCAGTGTGAAACCAACCGTCTTCATCAATAACTTCCGCTGTTTCTTGTGGCTTATTCCAATAGCCTTTCATTACGCAATGCCCTCTTACACAGATTTCTCCTTCTTCGCATATAAAGTTTTCATTAAAAGTATCGTGAGTTTGAATACTAATAAATTTTTTAGTTTCCACATCCTGAATACCAACTTCGATTCCTGGAATCACCCTACCAACGGTGCCATAAACCTGACGGTGATATTCGGTAACGGACATTACCGGTGAAGTTTCAGTTAGACCAAATCCTTCTAATATTTTAATACCCAAATCGCCGAAAAATTCACCTACATTTTTTGGTAGCGCTGCACCTCCAGAAATCATAAACTTTAATCTTCCGCCGGTTTTTTCCTTTATTTTACTGAAAACCAATTTATCTGCAATGCTATGTTTTGCCGAAAGGATTAAACCGGGAGTTTTTCCAGCTTCTTTCACTTCGCGATATGCTTTTCCGGTTTCTAAAGCCCAAGTAAAGATTTTGGCTTTTGTTCCCCCGGCAGCCGTACCGCTTTTAATTGCTTTATCATGAATTTTCTCCAATAACCGCGGGACGCAGGACATTACTGTAGGTTTTACTTCTCCCATATTTTTTGCGAGCAGTTCCAAACTTTGAGCAAAGGCAATTTTACAGCCCATAGTGCAACAAACGTGGTAAGTGGCAGTTCGCTCAAAAACGTGTGAAAGCGGTAAAAAAGACAAAAAAGTTTCTTCTGTACCAATAACCGGAATTTGTTGCAAACATACTTTCACATTCTCAACAAAGTTAGAATGCGTTAACATTACACCTTTTGGAGTTCCGGTGGTGCCTGACGTATAAATTAAACCAGATATATCAGAAGAAACAACCTGCGAACGGCGTTCGTCAATTTCTTCCGCATATTTTGGCAAAACGTTTCTTCCTTCACTAATTACATCATCTAAACTTATAATGCCAGCATTAGTTTTCGCGTTTTCTGTGATCTTTGCGAAGTCGTTAAACGATGGGATAATTCTAATTAAATCAGGACAATGATTTGCTATTTTTAATATCTTTTTTAGCAAAAAAGGACTACCAACCAAGATCGTTTTTGCACCTGAATCCAGTAAGATATATTCTATTTCTGCCTCGGAAAGCGTGGGATAGATTGAGGTATTTATTGCGCCAATTTGTTGTAGCGCTTGGTCGTAATAAACATATTCGGGACCGTTCTCTATAATAAAGCCTATTCTATCGCCTTTATTTATCCCTATTTCTAGAAAATATGCGCTAATTGCATCTGCGTTTTCTAAAGTGGTTTTAAATGAAATCTCTTCCCAGTTTTCTTTTTCCTTCCTAATTAAAAACGTGTCTTCTGCCGAATGGATGTTTTGGACAACGTTCCTTAACAGTTGAGGAACAGTACTTAATGCGGAGATATTATTCATTTTTAGGGGACTAATGGGCTTTAAACGAATTAACAATATTAGGCTATTTATCTAAAAATACAAAAGGGCATCTTAAAAAGATGCCCTTTACATAATATTTAAAAATACGATTATACAGAAAAACTCTCTCCGCAACCGCAGGTACGGGATGCATTAGGATTGATAAAATTAAATCCTTTACCGTTTAAGCCATCAGAAAAATCAAGCTCTGTTCCTGCCAGATATAAAAATGATTTCATATCTAAAACAATCTTTGTCCCCTTGTCTTCAAATTCCTGATCACCTTTCTGCATTTCGTTATCGAAATCCATATTATAAGAAAGACCAGAACAGCCACCGCCTTTTACAGAAACACGCAGGAAATAAGATTCATCCAATCCCGCATCTTTCATCAGTTCTTCTATCTTGCCTTTTGCTTTATCTGTTATTGTTACCATTTTGTTTTAGTATTGAGATTTGCGTATGGAGTATAGCGTGATTTGCAAAGTCGCAATACACACTACTCATATCGCAATACAACTAATGATGCGATTTCTCCAGTTCAATAGCTTCCATTCCGTTTTTTACACGGTAATCGTTAATTGCCGATTTAATTGCGTCTTCTGCTAATACAGAACAGTGAATTTTTACCGGTGGTAAAGCTAATTCTTCAACTATATCCATATTATCTATGGTTAAAGCGTCGTCAATAGTTTTTCCTTTTAACCATTCTGTAGCTAAAGAAGAAGATGCAATTGCCGATCCACAACCAAACGTTTTAAATTTAGCATCGGTAATTACGTGATTTTCATCTACTTCAATTTGTAAACGCATTACGTCGCCACACTCTGGCGCACCTACTAAGCCAGTACCAACGCTTTGTTTTGATTTGTCAAGCGTACCCACGTTTCTTGGGTTGCTGTAATGATCAATTACTTTATCTGAATATGCCATGTTTTTATCCTCCTTTTATCCTTCGTCTTACCGAAGCCCTATGTTTTTAATTTTTACTTTTTAATCCCTCTTAATGCTCTGCCCACTCAATAGAATCAAGATCTATACCTTCTTTAAACATTTCCCATAAAGGAGATAGCTCTCTTAAGTGATTAACAGCCTTTAAAGTGTTCTCGATAGCGAAATCCACCTCTTCTTCGGTAGTAAATCTACCTAATCCAAAACGAATAGAAGAATGTGCCAAATCGTCAGACAAGCCTAAGCTTTTTAAAACATAAGAAGGTTCTAAGGATGCAGAAGTACAAGCAGACCCAGAAGAAACTGCCATATCTTTCATTGCCATCATTAAGCCTTCGCCTTCTACGTATTTAAAAGAGATATTTGCAGTATGTGGCAATCTGTGTGCAACGTTTCCGTTTACGTAAGACTCTTCTAAAACCGTTAAACCGCTTTCTAATTTATCTCTCAAAGCCGATAATCTTTTGGCTTCTTCTTCCATTTCGTTATAGCAAAGTTCGCAGGCTTTACCTAAACCAACAATGCCCGGAACGTTTAATGTGCCAGAACGCATTCCACGCTCATGACCACCGCCGTCCATCTGTGAAGTAACTTTAACCCTTGGATTTTTTCTTCTAACGTATAACGCACCAACACCTTTTGGTCCGTGCATTTTGTGTGCAGAAAGTGCTAATAAATCAATGCCATCTTCAATTACATTTACCGGAATTTTACCAACTGCTTGTACAGCATCAGTAAAATACAAGGCACCGTGTTTATGTGCTAATGCAGAAATTTCTTTGACTGGCTGTATCACGCCAATTTCATTGTTAGCATACATAATAGCTACCAAAATGGTTTGATCTGTAAAAGCAGCATCCAGTTTGTTTAAATCAACTAAACCGTCGGATTCAACATCTAAATAAGTGATGTTTGCACCCAATTTTTCTAAATGCTTACAAGCATCTAAAACTGCTTTATGCTCTGTAGTTACGGTTATAATGTGATTACCTTTTTCTTTGTACATCTCATAAACACCTTTAATAGCAAGGTTGTCAGATTCTGTAGCGCCAGACGTAAAGATGATTTCTTTTTCTGATGCACCAATTAATTTCGCCACTTGTTCACGAGCGTAATCAACGCCTTCCTCCGCTGCCCAACCAAATGGGTGGTTTCTACTTGCGGCATTTCCAAATTTTTCTGTAAAGTAAGGCAACATCGCTTCCAGCACTCTTGGATCTAAAGGAGTAGTTGCGTTGTTGTCTAAATATATAGGAGTTTTTAACATCTTATTTAGATTTGATTTTAATACTATGCAAATGTAAGAAAAACTTTTTCTGCCTAACAGAATATGTTGTCAGGCTTTAATCAAATTGGGTCATTAAAATGCAATTTCAATGAAATATTGGTATATTCAACTGAATATAGTACTTTCATGTAGCAACTTTTTTAAAATAAATTAGACCTACTTTTTATAAAACCCTTAAAATGCGGTTATATCTATTGCTGGTATTCTTTTTTTTACAGTTAGGCGCTTACTGTATTAACCAATCAGCCCTTAAAGAAGAAATATTCATTCACACAAGTGCTGATACCCTATATCAAGGAGAAACACTATGGTTTCAGGGGTATTTGAAAAGCTCATTCGATTTTGAAAGTTCTGATAAGGTTTTATACGTAGATATTGTTGCCGTAAAATCAAATGCCATCATTATGCGAAAAGTTTTTTATATGAAAAATGGCACAGCAACAGGTGATTTTTATTTTGGTAACGATTTGCCGAACGGTAAATATTTACTGCGTGGCTACACTCAATGGATTGCTAATTATGCTTCTCATTCAGCTTTCGAAAAGGTAATTTGTATACAGAGCGTTCATAGTGACTTAACAGATTCTATTATAGATGAAGAGGCTACTTTACCGAAGCCCACGTCATTTATGATAGATTTTTATCCGGAAGGAACAACCTGGTTAGCACATCAACAAACCCAGTTTGCGGTTAAAATCGGAGCGCCATTAGGGAAGTCTGCCGCACAAAGTGCTACAATATTTAATAAAACAGGGAAATCAATTGGTGAGTTTTCTACAGATAGCCTAGGATTTGGTTTCTTTATTTTAAGCAGTGCTGATGAAGGTAATTATGCAGTTTTAAAACAGGATGTCCAGAAGAAAAAATATTTTCTCCCCCGATTTTCTGATACCGGTGTGACCATGAACATGAATTTTAGTCAGGATTCTCTTAAAATTTTGGTATTTCAAACCGGTAAAGATACCCTAAATAAAAAACCTTTTTTGCTGGTGGGAAAAAAGGCTGGAGAATTTTTTAGAAGAGACGCAGTGCCTTTGGGTCAAGAATTAACAGTTATAAAAATACCGAACCGGTTTTTGCCTGATGGAATATTGAACTTTGAGCTTTATCAAGGCGCAAAATTAATAGCTGAACGAGTAGTTTTACCAACAACCCTAAAGGAATACCAAATCAGCATGCAAGAAGAAAATAGGTCTGATAGTATTTTTGTTGCTATTAAATCTAGTCCATACGCACAATTATCTTTAAGTGCAACATTTGGAGGCGTTCATGGGTTTCCGGACAGGATAGGTTATATAGTTTCTGAATTAAAGAATCCATCGCTTTTGCAACGGTATGCAAACGCCAAACACCCCTATATCGATCAGTTATTATTAACATTGTCAGCAAAAGATTTAAAAGAGTCGCCTTCAAATAAGAATTCTTTTGTTGATTATTCGCCCGAAAAGGGAATGCGCATCAGTGGCAGAGTAATCGAGCGAAAGAAGCCCTTGGTGGGTGCCAATATAAGTCTTAGTCTAAAATCAGCTTCTAAATCTTTACTATTGGCAAGTCAAACAGACTCTTCAGGAAGATTTTTCTTCGATAATTTGGTGTACTACGGTAAATCCGAACTAAAATTAGTTGCTATGAATGCTGCTGGAGAGAAAGTAGGGACCATATTGCTGGACACTACTTTTACAACTTTAGAAATACCAGTTTTACCTTCTGATACTCTGAGTAAATATAGTCTTGCTAAATTAATAAGTAGAGATAGTATAAATGCAGAAACAGAAGCTAAAATAAAAGGATATTTATTAAATGAGGTAGTAGTAAAAACTGATAGACTTAATTTCTTATTGGATGGTTCTTTTATAGCCTCACATAAAGATCAAGTGTTTAATCTAACAAAAGAAGATCTTGAATATCAAACATTAACCAGTTGGATGTTAAACCATGTTAAGGGCGCAACTAATCCTTATGGAGAGGAAGTGTCCGGTGAAGAAAACGGTATAGTGTTTAGAGGAAATGATGCAGTAAAATTAAATGGATACGAAAATCTTTACGTTAGTAAGAACAAAGCAATCTATCCTCAATTTGTAGTGAACGGACGTGAGTATATTTATGATTACGATAATAAAGACCTTGCTAAGATATATCATCAACAATTTTTCGATTTATCTTTAGATAAAATTAAATCAGTAAGAATCCGCAGACTTACAGGTTTTTATAACGGGATAGGTATTTTAGTTGATCAGTACATAATTTATCTAACTATTGATGATACTTATAAAGAAAAAGGAGTTTTAATAGGCAGAGTCAATGGTTTTGATGAAAGCGCTTCATATATTGAAAATGAAACCTTTCCGATAAGCACCAGATCTTCATCACTACTTTTTTGGGAACCAAATATTATTACCGATCAAAATGGAGAGGCAACAGTAAAATTTAAGCACCCGCGAAATATAGGTGGGATAACTTACCAAATTGAGGGTAAAGCTTTAAATGGAAAGCTATTGAGTTTGCAAACTAATTTAGAACCATAAGCTGTACTTGTGCAATATTTTATAAGAAAAAAACCTATCTATTGCAGTTTTAGGCTAGTGAAAACAAAAGATTTATAAAATAGAGATAGCTTTCGTATTAAGTATGGATGCTTCAGTAGGTAAAAAAGAAATTTATTTTTGAGTTGGAATAAATATTTAATATATTTGCACCTCCTAAAAATTAGGTACAGATATTAAGAAATAGCATGAAAAAAGATTTGCATCCATCGAATTATAGATTAGTTGTTTTTAAAGATATGTCTAACGAGTATTCTTTTATCACTAAATCTTGCATCAACACAAACGAAACGGTTAAATGGGAAGACGGAAATGAGTATCCGTTGGTAAAATTAGAGATCTCTCATACTTCACACCCTTTTTATACTGGTAAAATGAAGTTGGTAGATACAGCAGGACGTATTGATAAATTCAAAACCCGTTACGCTAAGAAATAATCTTAAAAGATTTATATTTATATATAAAGTCCCTACTTGAAAGTTGGGACTTTTTTTGTTTTTTTGCAGTATGACAATCATTTTCTTTGATGATCAATCAAGTGAAACCTTACTCCCGTTATCCTACACCCGTCCGGTTGCCGATTTACGAATTGGGATAATGAAAATTTCTGAAAAGTGGCTTTTTCACTTTAAAACAGAAGGTTTTTACCAAACAAGACCCTACTTACAAAATAAATTCCCCTTAAAAACAAGTGATACTCAGCTATTTATTAACGGTTCAGTTTGCCCTAACGAAGCTTTACTGGATGCGATAAATTCTTTAAAAGAGGGAGAAGCACTGATAAGCGATGACACATGTATTGCCGTAAAAACAGCGGAAGCGAGCTTTGATCCTTCTAACTTAACGAGCTTTAAAAACATAAATTTCGATGGTAGTTTCATAAAGATAACTTATCCCGAAGATTTGTTTAAATATAATCCAGATGCTATACGGGCGGATTTTGATGTGTTAACAAAAGGAAGAACATCGAACAAATTAAGCTCAACAAATACGGTTATTGGCGACGATATTTTTGTGGAAGACGGAGTAGAAGCCGAATGCAGTACGTTTAACACCAAAAATGGACCAATTTATTTAGGAAGAAATAGCCAGGTTTGGGAAGGCACAAACATTAGAGGAGCTTTGGCTTTATGTGCAAATTCCCAAATTAAGATGGGGGCAAAAATATATGGCGCTACCACTATCGGGCCGAATTCTAGGGTTGGCGGAGAAATTAATAATGCTGTGATTTGGGGCAATTCTTCTAAAGGTCACGAAGGTTATTTAGGTAACGCTGTGCTTGGCGAGTGGTGCAATATAGGTGCAGACAGTAACAATTCGAATCTTAAAAACAACTACGCCGAAGTAAAGCTTTGGGATTATACCACCCAACGTTTCCGTAAAACAGGTTTGCAATTCTGCGGTTTAATAATGGCAGACCATGCCAAATGCGGTATAAATACTATGTTTAATACCGGAACTGTAGTTGGCGTTGGCGCCAATGTTTTTGGTCCCGGTTTTCCAAGAAATTACGTAGCCGACTTTGCCTGGGGCGGTGCACAAGGTTTTGAGATTTACAGCCTTAACAAAATGTTTGAAACAGCTACTAAGGTTTTTGAACGTCGCGGAAAAATGTTTGATGAAACTGAAAGAAATATCCTAACCAATATATTTAACAATACACAAGAATACAGAAGATTTTAAAATTATGAGAAAAAAAATTGTAGCCGGAAACTGGAAAATGAACAAGAATTATACTGATGGATTAGCTCTTTTTTCGGAGGTAGTTAACATGGTAAAGGACGAGGTGAGAGGCAACCAGCAAGTGATTGTTTGTGCACCTTATATTCATTTACACAGTTTAGCGGCTTTAGCCAAAGGTCATGATCAGGTTAGCGTGGGTGCTCAAAATGCACATCAAGAAGATTCTGGTGCTTATACAGGAGAAATTTCTGCCTCTATGTTGAATTCTGTAGGTGTGGAATATGTGATTTTAGGCCACTCGGAAAGAAGACAATATTTTGGAGAGGATAACGCCTTGTTAGCTAAAAAAACTAACGCTGCTTTAAACAATAATTTGAAGCCCATTTTTTGCATCGGCGAAACTTTAACCGAAAGAGAAAACGGAACTTATTTTGAGGTTGTAAAATCACAATTGTCAGAAGGAACTTTTCACTTAAGCGCAACGGATTTCGGTAAATTGGTAATTGCTTATGAACCAGTTTGGGCAATAGGAACTGGCGTAACCGCAAGCTCGGCACAAGCGCAGGAAATTCACGCTTTTATCCGTAAAGAAATTGCAAACAAATACGGCGAATCTGTAGCTCAAGAAACTACAATTTTATATGGCGGTAGCTGTAATCCAAAAAATGCTGATGAATTATTTTCTCAAACAGATATTGATGGTGGGTTAATTGGCGGTGCGTCGTTAAAATCGAGAGATTTTGTAGACATTGCTAAAGTTTTCAATAGCTAAAATCAATAAACAATTAGCCCGGATAAAATCAAACTTATCCGGGCTTTTTATTTGTTAAAAAATCAAATCAGTCCTCAAAAGTCTTTAATCGGTTTTTGAGGCTCCTCACCTCTCCCTGCAAAACATCAACTTGATTTAGCAGGTTAAAAACAGCATCAATCCCAGCTAGGTTAATCTCTAAATCCTGGTGAAGCCGCAACATCTTCTCCAATCGGGCAACAACATCTTGGTGGATGCAAGGACTTTCTTCTATATAAATAATTTCTAACAAATCGTTTTCGCTTAAATCATAGATAAAATCCATTTCTACCTTATAATGGGTACAAAGCGTTAAAAGAGGGATATAATTTTCTTTAATCATGATTTCTGAGTTTTGCGAGTTTTTCAAAAAGTTCTTTTTCTTGTGCCGATAAATTTCTTGGCAGTGAAAGCTGGTAAGTAATTATTAAATCGCCAAAAGTTCCTTCTTTTTTATAAACCGGGAAACCTTTTCCTTTTAATTTTACTTTAGTGCCGTTTTCAGTTCCGGGGGCAACTTTTAGTTTAACCTTTCCATTGAAAGTATCCACCAAAATTTCGCCTCCCAAAATTGCTGTATAAACATCTAAATCGGCATTGGCCAATAAATTGTCGCCATCTCTTTTAAAAGCCGTGTTGTTTTTTATAGAAAAGGTGATGTGTAAATCGCCATTTGCACCACCGTTTGCGCCGGGCCCGCCGTAACCGCTAATTTTTATTACTTGTCCGTCCGTTACGCCGGCAGGTATAGTTAGTCTTATATTTTTCCCATTTACGGAGAGCGTTCGTTTATGTGTTTCGTAAACGTCTTTTAAATCCAATTCAAGTTCGGCATTAAAATCCTGACCTCTAAATTTGATTTGCCGACTGTTGCCTCCTGCCCCGCCGCCGCCGAACATCGATCCAAAAAAATCAGAAAAATCTGCATCGTTAAAATCACTGCCTTGGTAAGCTTGCTGGTAAGCTCCCTGACTTCTATTTCCGGCTCCCCTGTAACTTTGTTGTTGCCGCTCGGCCTGCTCAAACTGTTCTGCGTGTCTCCAATCTTTTCCGTATTTATCGTATTTTTTACGATTCTCTGGCTTGCTGAGCACCTCATTTGCTTCATTAACCTCTTTAAATTTTTTTTCAGCTTCTTTGTTATTGGGATTAATATCTGGATGATATTTACGGGCCATTTTGCGGTAAGCCTTTTTAATATCAGCCTCCGAAGCATTTTTATCGATACCTAAAACACTGTAATAATCTATGAACTCCATTTAATTTTCGATTAGATATTTGAAATTCTGGATGTCTTTCCACTAAAAATCACCCAATATTTATACCAAACAAAGACTTTAAATTATGTTTAGATTTTTAGATTTTAGAATTAGACACTCTTTGAAACACATTTTTTCAGTAAAATTTGTAATTTTATTTTCAAACCCTAACTATGGAAAATACGCCCGATTTATTAAGTGAAGAAGTAGAGCTGATTGGAAAAATAACTGTAATACCAAATATTTTGGACGTAATCTGTCAAAGTACCGGAATGGGATTTGCCGCGGTGGCGAGGGTAACGTCTGAAAAATGGATTGCATGTGCTGTAAAAGACGACATTAATTTCGGGTTGAAACCGGGTGGCGAATTAAAGCTCGAAACAACTATTTGTAATGAAATACGGCAGAGCTGCATAGAAGTGGTAATTGATAATGTGCCGGAAGATGAGATTTTCAGCGGACATCACACTCCGGCTATGTACGGCTTTAAAAGCTACATTTCTGTTCCTATTATAAACAAAAACGGAGAATTTTTTGGAACACTTTGCGCTATAGATCCAAATCCAGCCGAGCTGAATAATCCCAAGATACGAGGTATGTTTCATCTCTTTGCAGATCTAATTGCATTCCATATGGATGCCATCGAAAAAATGTACCGGTCTGAAAAGGAACTTATTGAAGAGCGAGAGACTGCTGTTCTGCGTGAACAATTCATAGCAGTTTTAGGTCACGATTTACGAAATCCGTTAAATTCGGTAATGAATATTGCGAAAATATTATTGAGAAGCCCTGATGAGGAAAGAGTTGAGAAACTAGCTCATATATTACAGGATTCTTCTTTTAGAATGAGGGCGTTAATTGATAACATTTTAGATTTTGCTAGAGGCAGACTTGGAGATGGAATAACGCTGGAAAAAAGCCATCAGCATTTAAAAAACAATATCCAGATGGTGGTAGATGAATTGGCTATAGCAAACCCAGATGCCGACATTCAGATACAATACGATTTAGATAGTCCTGTATATTGTGACGGCGGACGCTTTGAACAGTTGCTTTCCAATCTTCTTAGTAATGCTATAAGCTACGGACATAAAGACAAACCTATTTTAGTTAAGGCAAAAAAAGAAGGCGACGAATTACTTTTATCGGTTGTTAATTCGAGCGAAAAAATACCTGATGAAGTACTTTACCAACTTTTCAAACCTTTTGTACGCGGTGAAAATAAATCGAAAAACAATGGTTTGGGTTTGGGCTTATACATCTCCTCAGAAATAGCAAAAGCCCATGGCGGGGCAATGGCAGTAAACTCCGACGAACAAACAACTTCTTTCGTTTTTAGAATGCCTACCTAATGTCCTTCTTTAGCTAAAACTTGTGGAAGAAATAATATAGATTTTTGGCAAACGATCTAATTTCCTAACGCTTCTAAAATTAAGCTTGCTGTCGCCGGATTAGTTGCGATAGGCACATTGTGAACATCGCAGATACGCATGAGCATTTGCACATCAGGTTCATGCGGATGTTTACCAAGTGGATCTCTAAAAAACAGAATCCCGTCCAACAAACCTTCTGCGGCCATGGCTGCAATTTGGGCGTCGCCACCTTTTGGTCCGCTTAACTTTTTATTTACCTGCAAGCCTGTTTGCTCCACATAACCTCCCGTTGTGCCTGTGGCGGTTAAATCCATTGTAGATAAAATATTCCAATGGTCCTTTACAAAACCAACCATCTCTGCTTTTTTGCCATCGTGGGCTATTAATGCAATTCTCTTTTTCATTTGTTTATTTATTGTTTTTTAACCGTAATAAAGTAATCATAGCCCCATGCGCTTTGCTAAAACCATGATAGTTTCATTATTTAAAAAATATATACGCTATAAAAATCGCCGCTAAAACTCCGGCAAGCTCGGCCAAAATAGCTGCAGGTAAAGCATGTCTTGTTTTTTTAATGGAAACCGATCCAAAATAAATGGCCAAAACGTAAAAAGTGGTTTCTGTAGAACCCTGGATAACGCAGGCCACTCGTGATGCAAAACTATCTGCTCCGCTCGTATTCATCAGCTCCACCATCAAACCACGGGCTCCGCTCCCACTTAAAGGCTTCATAAATGCCACCGGTAAAGCCGGTACAAATTCCGTATCTAATCCTGCGAAAGCTACTAAATGCTTAATGCCTTCCACTAAAAAGTCCAACGCTCCCGATCCTCTAAAAACACCCACTGCAACTAAAATAGCAACTAAATAAGGAATAATTTTTACCGCAATTTCAAACCCTTCCTTAGCACCATCTATAAAAGTTTCAAAAACGTTTATCTTTCTAAATAAAGCCAAAAGAATGAAAGACAAAATAATACTGAAAAGCAAAACATTGCCCACTACGTTAGAAACAATTGCGATTTGATCCTGCGAAAGTGTGGTGAAATAATATAAGGTTCCGCCAATAATTGCAGCTGCGGTTCCTAAATAAATGAGGATAGTTTTTTGAAACAGATTGATTTTTTGATACGTGGCCGTAACTACTAAGCCTACTAAAGTGGAAAAAAACGTAGCTAACAAACAGGGAACAAAAATATCTGACGGATCGGCCGCTCCTGCTGCTTTACGGAAAGCCATAATACTTGTAGGGATTAGCACCAAACTTGAAGCATTAAGTACCAAAAACATAATCTGTGCATTAGAAGCTGTATCTTTTTGCGGATTAAGTTCTTGCAATTCTTTCATTGCTTTTAGGCCTAAGGGCGTTGCCGCGTTATCCAGACCCAGCATATTTGCAGAAAAGTTCATTAGAACAGAACCCATTGCCGGATGATTCTTAGGGATTTCAGGAAAAATTTTGCTAAAAAACGGACCTACAATCTTAGCAAAAATGTTGATCATGCCCCCTTTTTCGCCAATTTTCATAATGCCTAACCAAAAGGTCATCAAACCTATTAAGCCTAAGGAAATTTCAGCACCGGTTTTCGACATATCGAAAGTGCTGTTCACAATGGTTTGAAAAATCTGATAATCCTGAAAAAAAATCAGCCTTACCAAAGCCACCGCAAAAGAAACGATGAAAAAAGCTACCCAAACGTAATTTAATGCCATGCAAAATTAAATATTGCTAAAGGTTAAAAAGATTTTGCCAAAAATCAAAAAGAGATTAAATTTTTGAAGAAAAAACAAAAGGTTTAAAAAGATACCATTCTAAAATTAAAAATGGCATGGCATCAAGTTATTCTTTGAAACTCAAATTTCGCTCTGCCAATTGTTGTTTTAAAATAGGGATTGTAGTTTTTCCAATGCCATGAAGTGCTAAAATTTCGTCTTCGGTGTATTTGGAAAGCTCCTCAAAGCTAACAATTGCTTTGCTAGCTAAAGCTCTTCTGGCTGGAGCGGAAACCTGAAAAAGCGGTTTGCTATCTGCTATTTTCTTTTTGCGTTCCGCAACGCAAAAAAGTGTGATTGCCTCAATTAAATCCAGCGGTAGTTCGGCATTAAGCGGAAATTGAACAGCACCTTTAGAGTTTTTATAGCTGGAGATCTCTTGTTTGAAGCAGACCAAAGCTTTCGGCCCGGGATAAAAGCCGATATGATTTTTATACGCCGCAAAATGCACCAAGTTGCCCCCCAACTTAAAAGTCGGCATTCCGTAGCTAATAACTTCTGTAGCTTGTGGAATCGTTTTTTTGATAGTTTCTTTTATAATGTTTAACTGTTTTTGGGTATTAAGCGGGAAACGAGCAACATATTCTTCTATTGATGAGATTTGATCTTCCATACGGTTTTAACTGCTTACCATCAGCTGAATTTAATAATATTTTTTTTCTTTAACTATTTGCGACTAATTAAATTATATTTGAAAATCACAATAAAACAAGCCTTTTGGTAAATTTTTAATACAAAAATGAGTCTAATTATAAACAATTTTGAACAATTTGAAGCCGTAATAGGTTTAGAAGTACATGTTCAATTATCAACTGCATCCAAAGCATTTTGTTCAGATTCTGCCAGTTTCGGCAATTTACCAAATCAAAATATCAGTCCAGTTTCCTTAGGTTTGCCAGGCGCATTGCCCTTAACCAACGAAAAAACAGTTAAATACGCCACAAAATTAGGCTTGGCAATCAACAGCAAAATCAATCAGTACAATTTTTTTGATCGTAAAAATTATTTCTATGCGGATTTGCCTAAGGGCTACCAAATTACGCAAGACAATGAACCCATTTGCCTAGGCGGAAAGTTAAAAATAAGATTAGAAAACGGTACCGAAAAGGACATTATATTAAACCGTATCCACATGGAGGAAGATGCCGGAAAAAGCATCCACGATATGGATAAAGACTATTCTTATATAGATTTAAACAGAGCGGGCGTAGCGTTGCTAGAAGTTGTAACCGAACCTATGATTAGCTCTGGTGAAGAAGCTGCTGCTTATTTAATCGAACTACGGAAACTGGTGCGCTATCTTGATATTTGCGATGGAAACATGGAAGAAGGCTCAATGCGCTGCGATGCCAATATTTCTGTACGATTAAAAGGCGAAACCAAATTAGGAAACCGTTGCGAGGTTAAAAACTTAAACTCTATTAAAAACGTTCAACGGGCCATTGAGCATGAGATTGAACGCCAAATCAACTTAATAAATAAAGGAAAACACATCGATCAAAACACGTTGAATTTTGATGCGGTAACCGGAAAAACCACGCCGTTACGTTCAAAAGAAATGGCGAATGATTACCGTTATTTCCCTGAACCCGATTTGTTACCAATGGTAATTTCTGACGAATTTTTGGAGGCTATAAAAGCAGATATGCCAGCGTTGCCAGAGGAATTATATCAGAAGTTCACTAAGGAAATGGGTTTGCCAGCTTATGATGCGCTGGTAATTACCTCAGAAAAATCAATGGCAGATTACTTTTTAGAGATTACAAGCCACACTAAAAATTATAAAATGGCATCAAACTGGGTGATGGGAACGCTTAAATCGTATTTAAACGACAAGCAAAAAAGCTTTAGTGAATTAGACATCCCAGCCACAGAAATTGCAGCTATTATTAATTTGGTTGAGCAAAAAGAAATCAATAACAGCCAAGCAAAAAACAAATTATTTGCCGCTTTAGCTTTACGCCCGGAAGCAAAAGTTGCTGATTTGATGGAAGAATTAAACCTGGTTCACAAAAAGTGCGATAATGAACTGGATGGATTTATCATTACAGCGTTAGAAAAATTCCCGGATAAGGTTAAGGAATACCATAATGGCAAAAAAGGAGTTATAGGCTTGTTTATGGGCGAAGTGATGAAGTTGTCTCACGGAAAAGTTGATCCTAAAAAAACAAACCAGTTAATTATTGAAAAATTAGAAAGCATAAAATGAAGAAGCAACTTATCGTAGGATTATTTGGAGTAGCACTGTTTGCAATTTCATGTTCAAATAACAAAGAATTTAAAATTAACGGTTCGTTTACAAATATTGGTGACGCTAAAAAAGTTTACCTTTTAGAACTTGACACTTTTGGTCAGATGACACCTATTGACTCTACTTTTTTAAACGAGGACAAACAATTTACCTTAAAAGCCGAAAGTGAAGATCCGGAATTTTACCAAGTAGCAGTTGGTCAAAGAGCGTTTTTTGTAATTGCCGAAAACGGCGATGAGATTGAGCTAAAAGCAGATTTACAACATCCGGGCGGAAACTACGAGTTAAAAGGTTCTGATGAAGCCGATAAAATTACTGAATACAACAAGTTAACTGCAGACTATAGCCAAAAAAACGGTGAACTTGCAGAGCAGTACAGTAAAATGATTACCGAAAATCAGGATAAGAAAGATGAGATCATAGCGGAATTTAACGAAAAATCCAGTGCTATTGCCAAACCTTTTCTTGAAAAATCCATGCAGTTTATTGAGGAAAATAAAAAATCGTTGACTGCTTTTTTTGCCGCTAACATTATGATGGGCATGAACCATGATGAATATGAAAACAAACTAATAGCCTATAGTAAAGAGGCTAAAGCGGCTTTCCCGAACAACAAAGCAATCAATTCGTTTGCTTTGCAGATGCAAATGGCGCAAAAAGTAGCTATTGGCAGTCAAGCTCCAGCTATCTCAGCACAAAGTACTGATGGAAAAACCATCAATCTTTCTGATTTTAAAGGAAAATATGTTTTGGTTGATTTTTGGGCATCATGGTGCGGGCCATGTCGCCAAGAGAACCCCAATTTGGTGGCTACTTACCATCGGTTTAAAGACAAAAACTTTACTGTTTTAGGTTTTTCCTTGGATGACAACGCAGAAGCTTGGAAAAACGCGATTGCGAACGATAAGCTGGAATGGGCGCAGGTTTCGGAACTGAAACAGTGGGATGCACCTACCGCAATTTTATATAACGTTAATGCGATACCAGCATCTTTTTTAATTGATCCGAGCGGAAAAATAGTTGCAAAAAACTTGAGAGGCGAACAGCTTAATCAATTTTTAGAAAAAACGCTTTAAAATCGCTCTCATAAACCTTGATGGGTTTATAAAGTTATTGTATAAAAAAGGTTAAAAAAACATAAAGCTTAACAATCTGTTAATATTAAATTAACCATTTCGTTCAGAAAACGCTGTAATTTCGTAACAAATAGTTTTTATGACAAACAAACCAAAAATTCTGATTGTTGACGATGAGCCGGATATTCTGGAACTGATAGAATATAACCTAAAAAAAGAAGGTTATGCCGTTTTTACTGCAAGCAATGGAAAAGAAGCAGTACAGGAAGCCCGTAAATGTTTGCCTGATTTAGTCATCCTTGATATTATGATGCCCAAAATGGACGGCATCGAAACTTGTCGGGTACTAAGAGCTATGCCCGAATTCAAAAATACATTTATGGTATTTTTAACAGCCCGGAGCGAAGAATATTCGGAAATAGCTGGCTTTAATGTAGGCGCTGATGATTATATAGCAAAACCAATTAAACCCAGAGCTTTAGTAAGTAGGATTAACGCTATTTTACGTCGTAACACCCAAGCCGAAGAAATTGTTGAAAACAAGTTAGAGATTTCTGATTTAGTGATTGACAGGGATGCTTTTTTGGTTTTTCAGAACGAACAAAAGATAGTTCTTGCTAAAAAAGAATTTGAACTACTTTACCTTTTGGCATCAAAACCCGGAAAAGTTTTTACTCGAGAAGCTATTTTAAGCAGTATTTGGGAAGATTCGGTGGTAGTTACCAACAGAACAATTGATGTACATATCCGTAAACTTCGTGAAAAACTGGGCGATGATTATGTAACTACCGTAAAAGGCGTGGGTTATAAATTTGAAACTACTTAATATTTAGCCTTTTAAAAGCATTAAGATCAACTCAGATTCATTTATTTTCACAAATTTCTTTATAGCTCAAAAATTATTTTCCGGCTAAATAAATGACAAAACATCAATTTATGTTTTAAACAAATCCGTATTTTTGCTTCATGATTGAACTTCCTGTAATTCCAGCAAATCAAGCACAACGCAAACCCGATTGGTTAAGAGTAAGGTTACCCGTAGGCAAAGAATACGCCGAAGTAAGAGGAATTGTAGATGAGCATAAACTACATACCATCTGCGAAAGCGGAAACTGCCCAAATATGGGCGAGTGCTGGGGTGCTGGAACTGCCACCTTCATGATTTTAGGAAACATTTGTACGCGTTCATGTTCTTTTTGTGCAGTTACAACCGGCAGGCCTTTGGCTGTAGATTTAGACGAACCAAACCGTGTAGCAAACTCCATTAAATTAATGACGGTTAAACATGCTGTAATTACTTCTGTAGATCGTGATGATTTAAAAGATGGCGGATCCATTATCTGGGCAGAAACCATTAGGGCTATCCGTAGAGAAAGCCCTCAAACAACCATGGAAACTTTAATTCCCGATTTTAAAGGAATTTGGGACAATTTATACAGAGTTTGTGAGGAAAGACCAGAAGTTGTTTCGCATAATATCGAAACGGTAAGAAGGCTTACGAAAGAAGTGCGTGTACAGGCCAAATACGACAGGAGCATGGAATGTTTGCGACGTATCTCTGAATTTGGTTTACGCACAAAGTCAGGAATTATGTTAGGTTTGGGCGAAACTGAAGCCGATGTTTTAGAAACCATGCAGGATTTAAAAACTGCTGGCGTTCATGTGCTTACGATAGGCCAATATTTACAGCCTACAAAAAACCATCACCCGGTTTTAGATTGGATTCATCCAGACCAATTTGCATTTTACAAAGAAAAAGGTAGAGAAATGGGATTTAAATATGTGGAAAGTGGCCCTTTGGTACGGTCTTCATACCATGCCGAAAAACACTTGTTTGATTTTCAATAAATCCTCTATATCTTACGCCAATTGTGATAAAAGCTAACAAAACTTTTTTAGAAGAACACGAGCTAGTTGCAGCCCTCCTAGAGCAACGGAAAATTGGCGCCGAGGCCTTATATGATATGTATTCGGCATCTTTACTGGGTATCATACAACGGGTAATTACTGATAAGGAAATTGCCGAAGATGTTTTACAGGAAGGTTTGGTTAAAATTTGGAATTCGATACAACAATACGACCCCTCCAAAGGCAGACTTTTTACTTGGATGGTGAACGTTGTTCGTAACCTTTCTATTGACAAAGTTAGATCTAAAGATTACAGAAATCATTCTAAAAACCAAGACCTAGAAAACCACGTAAATTCAATTGACACACAGAGAAATTCAGAATATAAACCAGAGTTAATGGGTGTTAAAGACCTTTTGCAAAAGCTAAAACCCGAACAGAAGATCATTGTCGAGATGATTTATTTTCAGGGCTACACGCATATGGAGGTTGCGGAAAAACTGGCGATGCCTTTAGGAACGGTAAAAACCAGGTTACGAATGGGCATTATAGAATTAAGAAAATACTTTAAATAGGTGGAAAACATAAAGACATATATCGAATCTGGTATCTTAGAATTATATGTTCTAGGTGACCTCAGTGCTGAGGAAAGAGAAGCAGTGGAGACAATGTGTCGACTCCATCCTGAGGTAAAAGCCGAATTGGAGGTGATCGAGAAAGTGATGATGGATGTATCGTCGGATTTAGCCGTAGAGGCGTCCTTAAAATCAAAAGAAAATTTCTTTAATGAGCTTACGTTTGTTGATGATGAAAAATTCGTAACACCTGTGGTTTCACCCATGGCAAAAGAAGCTAAAGTTATACCGTTAAATAGCAATACAGTAAACTTTTATAAATATTCCTTTGTGGCCTGTTCAGTACTTTTGATAGCAAGCATTGGGGTTATAATTAATTTATCGAATAGCTTAAAAGAAAGCAAACAACAGATCACACAATTACAAAACAGCAATCAAACTTTTGCCAATCAGGTTAATTATTTAGATAAAAAAGTAAGCAGCTCTACCCGTTCTTTACAAGTACTTACAAATCCCGATGTAAAAATGGTAACATTAAAGGGTACGGATAATTCTCCTAATTCAAACATCATGGTTGCCTTTAATCAAAAAGAAGAGAAGGTAATGATTGATTTGACAAGCATGAAAATGCCGAAGAACGACGTAGATCACCAATACCAACTTTGGGCATTAGTTGACGGAAAACCGGTAGATTTAGGAGTTTTTGATATGAGAGACGGCGAAGTTGGCTTAAAAAACATGAAACCAATTGGCGTTGCACAGACATTTGCGGTAACCTTAGAACCACGAGGTGGTAGCGTTAGTCCAACCTTGGAAAAACTAATGGTAATTGGGAATATTTAACGGTTTATAACCATTAAACATTTCTAATCATCTTTCAATACATATTGTATTTTCTTTCGTTATAACTACTAATTGCTTTAGTCGGCTTTCATAGTCCGTAACTATTAACTGTTTAACGCCTGTTAAAAAAATTATCTCCCTATAATAAAACCACTATCAGAACTGGATTTTTAAAAGATTCAAATAAATCTTGAATTTATATGGAATCACACTTTTTCTCTTGTTTTAGTCTGGTAGAAATAGTAGGAGAAAATCCCGTTTAAACTAAAAAAGGCGAGAAATCTCGCCTTTTAATTCTGATGTTTTAAATCTTACGAAACTATAAACATTCCAGCAATTTCTAAGACCGCTTCCTTAGTTAGGGGTTCATCAAAGGCCTCAACTGCAGCTGAAAATGATATTTTAGAACCAGCTGTTGCTCCCATTAATGTGGTAATATCTACACCCGCTTGCATCTTACTATTTTCGTCCGCATAAACTTTATCAACGGCGGTTACTCCAGAATCGTTTGCCTGGGTTGGAGTTCCAGTAATCCATGGTTTTAAACCGTCAACCATATTTTTTCTCATTTGGCGGATATGAGAAGCATGACGGGCCTCAACAGAATGAATTGAAAGTGCCGCGGTTAACACCACCTTGTTTCCTAAAAGGTTTGGTGCTTGTCCTTTGTAAGCTCTAACTCCGGTATCTTCAAAGGCTTGAGATACAGCTAAAAATGTTCCGTAACTTGTAAAAACAGTTGGAAAAGGAGCTTCAAAATCAAAAGCTGGCTTTTCAACAGCTGCAGTCCCCAAAACTGACTTTAAAAATGCCACATGGTTATTTTCATCGTCTCTAATCCTTTCTAAAGCCGCCTTTGCGGTAGCATTTGGAATTTGCGCAGTTAAAATAGTTCTTTGTAAAGCAGTGGTATAAAATTCTGCTTCTAGATACTCTAAAGTTAACGCAAAATTTAGTACGTCGTTAACAGAACTCGTACCTGTTTGTCCGTAAGCTTTTTTAAACATGCTGCCTAAAGCAAACGGCAATGCCGAAAGTGCTACTTTAGAGCCAAAACTAGTAATGTTTTTAATGGCGTCTCTTCTAGGGCTTAATCTATCTGTGATTTCAGGATCAATTGCTTCAATATCCCTTAATATATTTAAAAAATTCATGTCTATTTAATTAAGATGGTAAATTACTTGCGTTAATTTCTGTTTTGATATAAGCTTTAGCGATGGTTAAAACTTCCATTGGGGTACGAGATTTATCGAGTCCGTTAGCATCAACTACATCAGTGCCTGCAAAACTTCCAGGAGTAATTAAATCTCTGATATAAGCAGCATGACGGGCTTCAACAGATACAATTTTTCCAGCTATTGTTAAATAAGCTCCATTTTCGATTAAATATCCCGCTCCGTTATATGCAGAAACTCCTAAATCTTCAAAAGCCTTTGCGGTAGCTAAAACACTTGTTCTACTTGTAAAATCTATTGATGAAAAATCAACTTCCAGCGCTGGAATAGCACTGTTTCCTAAAGCCTCTTTAAAAAATTCTCTGTGGGCAATCTCATGATCGCGGATGTCTTTAAAAAGCATCTCCTCTTCCGCCGGGATATTTCTATAGAAAGAAGCTGCAACTTTCGTGTAAAAAGCTGCCTCTAACTGTTCTAAAGCATAAGCGTAATTCAAAATACCAATATCACCGGTACCTAAATCAATCCCACGGTTAAAATCGTGACGGTCTTTTTTACATCCTGCAGCAACCAAAGCTAAACCAGCTGCGCTAGCTCCGGCATATGTTAAAAAATTGCGGCGTTGCATTTTTTTTGTCAAAAATGTATCATTTCCAGCCTGTTCTTCTTGATCGACGTTTTCAAAAATTTTCATAAGAAATTTAATTTTAGTTAACAATTTGTTTGATAACTGTAAAAACGAAGTATTTTAATGCTTGGATGTTAGTTTTTTAAATATTTATTGTTGCTAGCTTATTTTATCAATTGGGGCTATCCAAAAGAGACTTTTAAAAAATCCTATTTGCTGCTTTAATGCGGTCAATTTTAAAATCCTCACAAAAACTTGATTATCCCCACAAGCTTCTTATATTTGTGACATATAATTCTCTCCGTAGAAATATTAAAAAAGACATGAAATTAATTTTGACACCAATACATCATTTACATCATCGCTAAGGCGATGTTATATTTTGTATGTTTTGTACGTCAAAACTTTTTTATTCTCATTCTTTAGTCTTTTATTAATACCATAAAAAATCTTGAAAACTTTAAAAATTGCTATTCAGAAATCTGGCAGGTTAAACGAAAAATCTGTAGAACTGTTAAAAAACTGTGGTCTTTCGTTCGAAAACTATAAAAGCTCATTAATTACCCAAGTATCAAATTTTCCTCTAGAAATTCTTTTTTTAAGAGATGATGATATTCCAGAATATGTGCAAGACGGCATTGCCGATATCGGCATTGTCGGCGAAAACGGAATTGCGGAAACTGACGTTGATGTAAATTATTTACAACGTTTAGGCTTTGGTAAATGCAAGTTAAAACTGGCTGTGCCCAACAATAGCAACATTCAAAAAGTTGCAGATTTAAATGGGAAATCCATCGCAACCTCCTACCCTGTTATTTTACAGAAGTTTTTGGATAAAGAAGGGATTTCTTCCGATATCAAAACCATATCCGGCTCGGTAGAAATTTCTCCGGGTTTAGGCTTGGCTGATGCCATTTTCGACATCGTATCAACCGGAGGAACTTTGCGCAGTAACGGTTTAAAGCCTTTTGCCGATGTAATGTCATCAGAAGCCATTTTAATCGGACGAAAAGGAATTGAAACCGATGCTTTAGTTTCGGAATTATTGCAGCGCATTCAGTCGGTAATGCGGGCTAAAGAAACTAAATACGTAGTGCTTAACGTTGAAAAAACGAACCTCGACAAAATTCTAGCTTTGCTCCCAGGCGTTAAAAGTCCGTCTGTTTTGCCTTTGGCAGAAGAAGGCTGGGTTGCTGTGCACACCGTAATTCCAGAAACTGATTTTTGGAGCCACATTAACGAGTTAAAAGCAGCCGGCGCACAAGGAATTGTAGTAATGCCGATAGAGAAGATAATTTTGTAGATGGTTAGATTTTTAGTTTGTTAGGTGGTTCGTTGCCTAACAAAAAACCATCTAAAACCTAACAAACGATGAAAACATATAATTATCAAGATTTAAGCAAAGCCGATATTCAACAGTTGGTGTCCCGTAATGCCGACTCTGGAAACGAGATAAGAGCGAAAGTTGAGCAAATTATCAATGAAGTAAAAAAGAATGGTGACAGCGCATTAAAAAACTTGGCTTTACAATTTGACAAAGTTGAATTATCCAGCTTATATATAGATAAAAAAGAAATCGCAAGCTTGGCTGATGGAATTTCTGCCGAAGTAAAACAAGCGATTGATGTTGCTTATCAAAACATTAAAAAATTCCACGAAACGCAAATATCTAAGGAAGAAAAAACAGAAACAACTGCAGGGGTAACTTGTTGGCGAGAAGTTAGAGCAATTGAAAGAGTTGGCTTATATATTCCAGGCGGAACTGCGGTTTTACCGAGTACTTTTTTAATGTTGGGCATTCCTGCAAAAATTGCGGGCTGTAAGGAAATTGTAGTTTGTTCGCCTCCTCAAAAATCAGGAAGTATCAACGGCTATATTGCTTACGTTGCCAAATTATTAGGTATCGAAAGAATTTATTTAGCCGGTGGTGCACAAGCCGTTGCTGCAATGGCTTACGGAACGGAAAGCATTCCTAAAGTCGATAAAATTTTCGGCCCTGGAAATCAGTTTGTAACTATGGCAAAAACCCTGATACAATCTAGTACCAACACGGCCATTGATATGCCTGCGGGTCCATCAGAAGTTTTGGTAATTGCCGATGAAACTGCAAACCCTGTTTTTGTTGCTGCCGATTTATTAGCGCAGTGCGAACATGGAATCGACAGTCAGGGAGTTTTAGTAAGTATTTCTGAATCAATTATTGAACGAACTTTAATTGAAGTAGAAAAACAACTTGAAGTTTTACCTCGTAAAGAAATAGCTTCCAAATCAATCGCTAATTCTTATGCGGTTTTGGTTGCCAATTTAAATGAAGCGATGACTTTCAGCAATGAATATGCACCGGAACATTTAATTTTAGCAACGGATAACTGGCAACAGATTGCAGGTAAAATCATCAATGCAGGTTCTGTTTTTGCAGGTAATTTAACGCCCGAAAGTGCAGGAGATTACGCCAGCGGAACAAACCATACTTTACCAACAAGCGCTTATGCAAAATCATATTCTGGCGTTTCTTTAGATTCTTTTGTGAAGAAAATTACGTTTCAGCACATCAGCGAAAGTGGCATTAAAAACTTAGGCCCAACTATTGAAATTTTAGCAGAAATTGAAGGCTTGCAAGCGCATAAAAATGCGGTGAGTGTGAGACTGGCTGAGATTAAAGAATAAGGAGCAAAGATTAAAAACTAAAAATATCATGAAATATATTCTGATGATTTTCTTTTTTATTTCAATAGGAGCTTGTTCAGATTCTAATAAAAATCCGAAAGAAAGACGAGAAGATTCAACAATTGTTGAAAAAGGCGTAATTCAGAAGAGCGCATCAGCATATAGGGTTATTGGATCTGGTTATTTTTGGAACGAATTAGACGAGGGTAAATTCAATATTGTTAAATTTAAAGATGGCACTATTGATTCAATTGATACATCCTTTGGAATATATACTTTGACAAACGATGCTATCGTATATTTAAGAGTATCTAAAAATCTATCCGATGAATTTACATCTAAAAAAGACAGCGTCTATGGATCAATTGGTGAGTATATAATAAGCAAAAATGAGTTAAAAACCCCTATTAATAGGTTTGCAAAGCACTTTCAAGATTATTTTTCGTCGCCCAAATTAACAAATGACAAACTCTATTATTGGGGACTAGAACTCGTAGATTCTAATGGCGTCTATAATATATACGCAAGTGAACTTAATTTAATTAGCAAAAAAACAATTAACTATTTTTTATTTAAAGACGAAGTTGCTACAGATTTTAGAGGTTATTTTCCAGAACCAGTAATAAAAAATAATGTGGCAACATACAAACTAGAAAATGGAAAAAAATGGACATTTTCAAAAGACTTTAAACCTTTGCAATAATGTTTGATATTAACAAAATCATCCGACCAAATATAAAAACCTTAAAACCCTACTCTTCTGCAAGAGACGAGTTTAAGGGCGAAGCTTCCGTATATTTAGATGCCAACGAAAATGCTTTTGGCTCTCCGCTTCAGCAGGCTTTTCATCGTTATCCGGATCCGATGCAGTATGCGGTTAAGATGCGTTTGAGCGCAATAAAAGGAGTTCCAGCCAGAAATATTTTTTTAGGAAATGGAAGCGATGAAGCGATTGACATCTTATTCAGAAGTTTCTGCAACCCTGGTGTAGATAATGTCATTATCGTTCCTCCTACTTATGGAATGTACGAAGTTTCGGCAAACATTAACGATGTACAGATTAAACGGGTAAATCTGACAGAAGAATTCCAACTTAACTTAGACGGAATTGCGGAAGCGATAGATGAAAATACCAAACTCATTTTCATCTGCTCGCCAAACAACCCGACCGGAAACTCGATAAATCGCGAAGATATTGAAACTTTGCTGGCTAATTTTGAAGGAATTGTAGTAGTTGACGAAGCTTATATCAATTTCTCTCGCCAAAAAAGTTTTATTCAAGAGCTAACCGAATATTCCAATTTGGTAGTTTTGCAAACTTTATCAAAAGCTTGGGGATTGGCTGCTTTACGAGTAGGGATGGCTTTCGCCAGCGAAGAGATTATTGAGGTTTTTAACCGTGTAAAACCACCTTACAATATCAATGAAGCATCGCAACAATTGGCTTTAGAAGCATTGCAAAACGTTGATCAGGTAAACGGATGGATAAAAGAAATTTTAAAAGAGCGTGATGCTTTGGTTTTAGCTTTAAAGAATTTCGACTTTGTAATAGATATTTATCCATCAGACGCTAATTTTATTTTGGTAAAAACTGCTGATGCCGACAAAATTTATAAGTACCTCACCGAGGAGGGAATTATTGTGCGAAACCGAAATAAAGTAGAACTTTGCGAGGGTTGTTTACGCATTACCATTGGCACTAACGAGGAAAACCAGGCCATTATCAACAGCCTAAAAAAATTAAAAGATGACTAAATTACTTTTTATAGATAGAGACGGGACGCTGATTTTAGAGCCAGCAGACGAACAAATTGATTCTTTCGAAAAACTGATTTTTTATCCGAACGCAATAAGTAATCTGGCTAAAATTGCCAAAGAAACAGATTTTGAATTGGTGATGGTTACCAATCAGGATGGATTAGGCACATCATCGCACCCAGAAGAAAACTTTTGGCCGGTACAAAACTTCATCATCCAAACCTTAAAAAACGAAGGAATCAGTTTTAGCGAAATCATTATCGATAAAACTTTTGCAAAAGACAATGCTTCAACCCGCAAACCAGGAACTGCTTTGCTAACTCATTTTTTTGATAAAGAAAAGTACGATTTGGCGAACTCTTTTGTTATTGGCGATAGAATAAACGACGTAGTTTTAGCAAAAAATTTGGGTGCAAAGGCTATATGGTTAAACAATAATCCGCTTTTAGGCGCAACTGAAGCTCATAATAAAATAGATAACGTAGATGAAGTTTTAGCCATTGAAACTTCGGACTGGGACGAAATTTACCGCTTTTTAAAAGTTGGCGACCGTAAAATTGAGCACATCAGAAAAACAAATGAGACAGACATTCTCATCAAAATAAATCTGGACGGAAAGGGAAATGCCGATATTAAAACCGGTTTAAATTTCTTTGACCACATGTTAGACCAAATTGCCCGTCATGGTGGGATAGATTTAACTGTACACACCAAAGGCGACTTACACATTGACGAACATCACACCATTGAAGATACTGGAATTGCGTTAGGCGAAGCTTTTGCCTTGGCTTTAGCCGATAAAAAAGGAATTGAGCGTTATGGGTTTTGTTTGCCAATGGACGACTGTTTAGCGCAAGTTGCAATAGACTTTGGTGGAAGAAACTGGATTGTTTGGGACGCAGAATTTAATCGAGAAAAAGTTGGCGATATGCCTACCGAAATGTTTTATCATTTTTTTAAATCTTTTTCAGATGCATCAAAATCCAACTTAAACATAAAAGTAGAAGGCGAAAACGAGCATCATAAAATTGAAGCAATTTTTAAAGCTTTTGCCAAAGCAATAAAAATGGCGGTAAAACGGGATATTAATAATATGCGTTTACCGAGTACTAAGGGATTGTTGTAGACACAAGATTTAAGAAGCAAGATACAAGACATACCAAAGTTCTTGAATCTTGCTTCTTTCTTCTAGAATCTTTCAAAATGATAGGTATAGTAAATTACGGCGCTGGGAATATTTTCTCACTTACAGCTGCTTTAGATAGGTTGAGTTTAAAATACGGAATGATTAATTCCGAAGCTGAATTTGATTTATATGATAAAATTATTATTCCAGGAGTTGGACATGCGGGTGCGGCTATGCAAAAACTGACGGACACAGGTTTGGTTCCAAAAATAAAAAGTTTAACAAAACCTGTCTTAGGAATTTGCGTTGGGATGCAACTGATAACAGATTTTTCTGAAGAGGGAAACTCGAACCTACTTGGCATTATACCTGTCCAAACTTTAAAGTTTAAAGAAGCGGAATCAAAAAAAGTTCCGCACATGGGCTGGAACCAAGTTTCTACTCAGTCAGAAAACACTCTTTTTACAGGAATAGCCAATGATGCGTATTTTTATTTCGTTCACTCCTATTTTATAGAATTTAATCCTAATTTTACAATCGCTTTCTGCAACTACGGAATAAAATTTGCAGCTGCTATTCAGAAAGATAACTTTTACGGAGTACAGTTTCACCCAGAAAAATCTGGCGAAGCTGGCGAAATGCTCCTTAAAAATTTCGCTAACTTATAAATTCAAGAAATGTATATCATTCCCGCTGTTGACGTATTAGACCAAAAAATTGTTCGTTTAGTTGAAGGCGATTATAATCAGGTTACACGTTACGAAGTATCTTTAGAGGAACAAATTGAAATGTACCAATCCAACGGTACCGAAATTGTTCATATCATCGATTTAAACGGTGCCAAAGGCGATTTCAGTAATCAAAAATATCTTGCTGATATTATCAAAAAAACCGACATGAAAGTACAATACGGCGGTGGCGTAAGAAGTATTGACAAAGTAAAAGAACTGATTGATGTTGGTATTTACAGAGTTATTGTAGGTACGCAAGCAATCACCAATCCAACTTTTTTAGAAGAATTAAGCAAAGAAATTTGTAATAAAACCAAATGCTCTGACCAAGTTGTGGTAGCTATTGATGTGCTTGATGAAGTCATCAAATACTCTGGCTGGATGGAAAGCTCTCCCATTAAATTAATGGATTACGTTGATAGGTGCTTACAGCTGGGTTTTTTCCGCTTTTTGTGTACTGACATCAACAAAGATGGAAAATTAGGCGGTGCCGGGGTTGATTTGTATAAAAAATTATTGAGCCACTCTCCTTTTATAAAATTAATTGCCTCGGGCGGTATTAGCTCAATGGCAGATATCGAGGAACTAAATCAATATCATATCGAATCTTGTGTAGTTGGTAAAGCCATTTACGAAAAAAGAATTTCAATTGAGGAAGTTAAAAACTGGAATTTACACAGGCTTTCTACTATTTAACTAAAAGCCGTGTTAAGTAAACGTATTATTCCGTGTTTGGATGTTAAAGATGGCAGAACCGTAAAAGGTGTTAATTTTGTCGATCTGCGTGATGCCGGTGATCCGGTTGAGCTGGCCTGGCAATACTCAAACCAGGGAGCTGATGAACTGGTTTTTTTAGACATTACCGCAACACACGAAAAACGAAAGACCACCATTGAAATGGTAAAATCTGTTGCCCGGCAAATCAATATTCCATTTACCATTGGCGGCGGCATTAGCGAGTTAAAAGACGCTGAAGCTTTGTTAAATGCTGGTGCGGATAAAATTTCTATCAACTCCGCAGCGGTAAGAAACCCTAAGTTGATTGATGATTTAGCAAAAGCTTTCGGTGTACAATTTGTTGTTCTGGCTGTTGATACCAAACATTTAGCTCAAGGCGATTTTGTTCACCTCAACGGAGGAAGAATTGCTACCGAACTGCAAACACAGCATTGGATTAAAAATGCAGAAGAACGTGGTGCTGGGGAAATCCTTTTAACATCGATGGATAAAGACGGAACAAAATCTGGCTTCGATAATGTGCTCTTAAAGCAAATTAATGATATGGTTTCCATCCCGGTAATTGCTTCTGGCGGTGCCGGCTCAAGTCAGGATTTTGTAGATGTTTTTCAAAAAAGTGATGTAGATGCGGCATTAGCAGCTTCGGTTTTTCATTACGGAGAAATACTGATTCCAGAACTGAAGCAATTATTAAAAGATAAGAAGATAGAAATAAGAATCTGATGAAAATAGATTTTACAAAAAGCAACGGATTAGTACCGGTTATCATCCAGGACGACCAAAGCCTAGAGGTTTTGATGCTAGGGTACATGAATGAAGAAGCCTATCAAAAAACTGAACAAGAACAAAAAGTTACGTTTTTCTCTCGCACAAAAAACCGTTTGTGGACCAAGGGCGAAGAAAGTGGTAATTTCCTTCATGTAAAGTCTATCAGTATAGATTGCGATAACGATACGTTGCTGATTAAAGCTAAACCCGTAGGTCCAACTTGCCATACAGGCTCGAGGAGCTGTTTTAAAACATCATACAACCAAAATTTTATTTTCGAGTTAGAGAATATTATTGCAGACCGCTACGAAAACCCAACTGCCAAATCTTATGTTAATAGCTTGAGAGAAAAAGGCCTAAATAAAATTGCACAAAAAGTAGGCGAAGAAGGTGTTGAAACCGTTATAGCTGCTTTAGCAGAAACCGAAACCGATTTGATCAATGAATCTTCTGATTTAGTGTTCCATCTTTTGGTTTTGCTTAAAGAAAAAGGTCTGTCTTTAAATGATATTGCAAAGAACTTAGAATCTCGTCATCAATAAGTTTTAATTTTGCCCTCGGGAGGATAATCTTTATCATTCAAAAAATTGATGAAGATTTTTAAGCAATCCCCTAATGCAAAAATATAAAAGATGAAAGCTACTACTCTATCCGGCCACAGCAACCCAATTTATACGGTAATTAGTCATCCTACCGAACCATTTTTTTATACAGCTGGAAACGATAAAGGAGTTGTGGAATGGGATTTAAACACAAAAACACACAAAAGAGTATTTAAGAATGTTAAACGTACCGTTTATGCTTTAGAAATTGTCCCGGAGCTCAACATTTTATATGCTGGCTGTAACGACGGAAATCTTTTAGTTTTTGATTTAGAAACTGCAGATTTAAAAACAACACTTAGTTTAGGATCGGCTATTTTTGCGTTAAAATATATTCCTCACAAAGAAGAGTTAATCTGTACAACCGAAAAGGGAACGATTTTTATTTTATCCACAACCGAAAGTCAGTTGGTTCATCAGTTTCAATCCGGTTACGCTAAAGTACGTTCAGTAGCAATTCATGAAAAATTAAATCTTTTAGCTACTGTCTCTAATGACGAACATATACGGATTTACAATTTAGATGACTTTACATTAATTCAAGGGTTTCAAGGCCATACAAATGGAGTTGGCTCCGTAAGTTTTTCGCCAGACGGTACTAAATTAATTACAGGCGGAAGAGACGCTCATTTAAACATCTATAATGTTTTTGATTGCTCTTTGATTCAAAAATTCCCAGCCCACCTGTTCGCAATTTATCAAATTGCTTTTCATCCAACGGAACTTTTTTTTGCTACTGCAAGCAGAGACAAATCCATAAAAATTTGGCGAACCGAAGATTGTTCTTTGTTCAAAGTTTTAAGCATTGAGAAAGCCAGAGAAGGTCATATTTTATCAGTAAATGATATTGCATGGAGTAACGATGGTAACTACTTGCTTTCTGTAGGTGATGATAAGTTTGTAAAAATTTGGGATTTTACAAGTCCATAATCATAGGGTTGTATGTAACTGTTTCATTTACAAAACTTAATCTGGGTTAACGGTTAATCCTCCCCTGCCCAGAATACTCTGCCTCTATTTTTTCGTCAATAAATTACCCTCCTATTATTATTGTTGGCATTGCCTTTGCAAAAGGATACTTGTAATATAAAACAAGTTACTTAAATATTTACTTTATTAATTTATTTCAACCATGAAAACAAATTTCAAATTCAGCAATTGCTATAAAGTCTTAGCTATTGCACTAATCGCTTTAACCAGTTTTTCGGCATGTTCAAATGATGACGACAATGAAATTAAGGCCGATGCATACGTACGGATTGTAAACGCTTCAGAAGGTTCGCCTGCGCAGGATTTTTATTTAGACAGCACCAAATTAAATTCAAGTGCAGTGGCTTATGCCGAAAGTAGTGCATATCTTACTACTACAGATGGCGATAAGCTTGGAAGATTTAAAACGTCTGGTACTGCACAGGTAAACTCCTCTGCCAATCTGGATATTGATGGTGGTAAATATTATACCGTTTATTATACCGGAGGAACTTCGAGTTCAGCAAGCTTTACTACTACTGTGGATGAACACGTAAATGCTTCGGCAAACAAAGCTAAAGTGCGGTTTGTACATTTAAGTTCTGCCGCTGCAAATAAAATTGATTTAGCTATTCAGGGTGGTGCCAAAATTATAAGCGATTTAGCTTATAAATCTGCTTCTGCATATCAAGAGGTAGATGCAGCTACTAACTTCCAATTATTTACAGCTGGGTCAACTACCGCAGGGATAAACTTACCAGCTTTAAATCTTCAGGCCGGAAAAGTTTACACTGTTTATATTTCAGGTTCAACGGCATTCAGCATTACCTACCATGTTTTAGTGGATAAAGGCTAAGCCTAAAAATCATGTACAAAAAAAACCGTTAACAGAACTTGTTAACGGTTTTTTTGTTGAATCAATTAGGTCTTAAACGGCGTCTTCAAATAAGTTAATGGCGTCTTTACTTTCTAATGAAGAATGTCCCATTAAATACTCGTCAACCTTACGGGCAGCTTCTCTTCCTTCTGATATAGCCCAAACTACTAAAGATTGGCCTCTGCGCATATCACCTGCGGCAAAAACCTTTTCAACGCTAGTTTTATATTTGCCTTCGATAGCATCAACGTTATTACGTCCGTCAAGTTTTACGCCCAACTGCTCAAGCATTCCTTCATATTGTGGATTTAAAAATCCCATTGCCAAGAAAACCCGTTCGCAAGGAATAACTTTCTCTGTTCCAGCTATCTCAGTAAATTTTGTAGGGCGACCTAGGAAGTCTTTTTCCCACTCAACTTCACTAATTCTAAGACCAGTTAGGTTGCCGTCAGCATCACCAATAAATTCTTTTGTATTAATTGCCCAAAATCTTTCGCAACCCTCCTCATGAGAACTTGTAGTTTTTAACAGCATTGGATATTGTGGCCAAGGCATATTGATAGTTCTTTCTTTTGGAGGTTGAAACATCAGCTCAAACTGAGTAACAGATTTAGCGCCTTGTCGGTTTGAGGTACCAACGCAATCAGATCCCGTATCGCCACCACCGATAACTACTACATTTTTATCTTTCGCAGAGATTTCTTCTTCTTCAAAAGCGACATTAGCAACTCTTTTGTTTGATTGCTTTAAAAACTGCATTGCGAAATAGACGCCTTTAAACTGTCTGCCCGGGATTGGTAAATCACGAGGAATAGTTGAACCGCCAGCCAAAACAACAGCATCAAAGCTATCAACTAGCTCATTAGCGGAAATATCATTACCAACTTCTGTATTAAATTTAAAGTTGATCCCGCTTTCCTTCATCACATTTACCCTACGCTCAACAACAGCTTTGTCTAATTTAAAATCCGGAATACCGTATCTTAATAAACCACCCGCATAGTCATCTCGTTCGTATACGGTTACTTCATGTCCAACTTTATTCAGTTGCGCTGCAGCAGCCATTCCAGCTGGACCAGAACCTACAATAGCTACAGATTTACCAGTTTTTAAAATCGGCTTGTAAGCTTTTACAAAACCCTTATCGTAAGCAATTTCAATAATATGTTTTTCTATCTCTTCAATTGCTACGGCTGGCTTGTTTATTCCTAAAACACAAGCTGATTCGCATGGAGCCGGACAAATTCGACCTGTAAACTCTGGAAAGTTATTGGTAGAAGTTAATATTTTATAAGCTTCTTCCCAATTTTTCTTGTAAACAGCATCGTTAAATTCAGGTATAACGTTTCCAAGTGGACAACCATTATGACAAAACGGAATTCCACAATTCATACATCTTGCAGACTGTTCATTCAGCTTTTCATCTGAATACATACCTACAAATTCTTTATAATTTTTTACCCTATCTTTTGCAGGTACTTTTTCGGGAAGTTCTCTTCCGTACTCTTTAAATCCTGTAATTTTTCCCATTTTAATAAATTGATTCTAATTGCTTTTTTTCTGCTAAAACTCGTTTAAATTCCTTTGGAAATACTTTAATGAATTTTGAAGATTCACTTTTCCAATTGTCAACCAAATTTTTAGCCACCGTACTACCAGTAAGTTGATTGTGTTTACGTAAAAGTTTGATAATTAACTCTTCGTCTTTCGGGCTTAGTGGATCTAAATCCACCATCTCCAAATTACAATTATCAGTAAATTCGCCATCTACATCGTAAACTAACGCAACTCCTCCGCTCATACCCGCGGCAAAGTTTCTGCCTGTTTTACCTATAATTAATGCGATACCACCAGTCATGTATTCACAGCCATGATCTCCTACTCCTTCTACTACCGCAGTTGCGCCGGAATTTCTTACTGCAAAACGTTCTCCTGCTTGTCCTCTGATAAATAGTTCTCCTGATGTTGCTCCGTAAAGTACCACGTTACCAACAATCATATTGTCTTCCGGTGTAAAAGTTGCATCTTTTGCAGGATAAACAGCTAACTGCGCTCCAGACAAACCTTTACCTACATAATCATTCGCTTCTCCCTCTAATTCAAACGATATACCCTTTGCTGCGAAAGCACCGAAACTTTGACCAGCAGAACCATTAAATTTATAGTTAATGGTATTATCTGGCAAACCAGTTGAACCATAAATTTTAGCAATCTCGTTTGAAAGCATCGTACCAACCGTTCTGTCGGTATTTTTCAGCGTGAATTCTCCAAAAACAGGAGTTTTACTTTCTAAAGCAACTTTTGCGTTTTCTAAAAGTTTCCAATCGATAATATTATCCATTCCGTGATCCTGACCTTCGCTATTATACAAGGTTAAGCCTTTTGGATAAACCATTGGATGCAACAGCGCAGAAAAATCTAATTTTTTAGCTTTCCAATGAGTAATATCAGGACGTACTTTTAAGAACTGAACCCGACCTACCATTTCATTGATAGTTTTAAAGCCAAGTTCTGCCATAATTTCCCTCAGCTCCTCGGCCATAAATTTGAACAGGTTAACCACATGCTCTGGCTTCCCCGTAAATAATTTACGTAATTCAGGATCTTGAGTGGCAACGCCTACTGGGCAAGTATTTAAATGACACTTACGCATCATAATACAGCCACCAACAACCAATGCTGCCGTTGCAACACCCCATTCTTCGGCACCTAATAAAGCTGCAATTGCTAAATCTCTACCGGTTTTCAACTGTCCATCGGCTTGTAAAACTACGCGGCTTCTTAGCTTATTTTTAACTAAAGTTTGATGTGCTTCTGCCAAACCTAGTTCCCAAGGTAAACCAGCGTGTTTGATGGAACTTATTGGGGAAGCTCCAGTTCCGCCATCATAACCTGCAATCAAAATAACATCCGCATGAGCTTTTGCAACACCCGCTGCAATTGTACCTACACCCGCTTTAGAAACTAATTTCACATTAATTCTGGCAGCTCTGTTTGCATTTTTCAAATCGAAAATTAATTGTGCTAAATCTTCGATAGAATAAATATCGTGGTGTGGTGGCGGAGAAATTAATCCTACTCCAGGAGTTGAATGACGGGTTTTTGCAATCCAATCATCAACTTTATGCCCAGGTAACTGACCACCTTCTCCTGGTTTTGCACCTTGAGCCATTTTTATCTGAAGCTCATCTGCATTTGTTAAGTAATTGATAGTTACCCCAAATCTACCGGATGCAATTTGCTTAATTGCGGACCGCATAGAGTCACCGTTTTCCAGCGGTTTGTAACGCATTTCGTCTTCACCACCTTCACCAGTATTACTTTTACCGCCGATTCTGTTCATGGCGATAGCTAAAGTGCTGTGTGCTTCGTGAGAAATAGAGCCGAAAGACATTGCTCCTGTAGCGAAACGCTTCATGATATTTTCAGCTGGCTCAACTTCGTCAATAGAAATTGGTTCACGGTGCTTTGCAAAATCCAAAAGACCACGTAAAGTGTACATCTTTTCTTTTTGGTTGTTTACCGCATGTGCATATTTCTTATACGTTTCGTAATCCCCGGTTTTTGTAGAGTGCTGTAACAAATGAACCGTTGTTGGATTGAACAAGTGAGCTTCGCCCCTGCGTTTCCATTGGTAAATACCTCCTTCTGGAAGTAAATGTTCAGCATCTTCTTTAAATCCGGCAACATGTTTAGATAATGCCTCGCGAGCGATTTCATCTAAACCTAAACCGCCAATTCTGCTGATACCACCAGAGAAATATTTATCTACTACTTCTTTATTTATACCTAAGATTTCGAAAATCTGAGATCCGTGGTAAGATTGTAAGGTAGAGATTCCCATTTTCGAGAAAATCTTTAATAATCCATCACATACAGATTTTACATAATTTTTTATAAGAATAGCTTCATCTAAAGGCGTGTCGTATCTTTCATCAACTTTAATTGCATGTATTGATGCTAAAGCTAAATAAGGATTGATTGCCGTAGCACCAAACGCCAATAAACAAGCAAAATGATGAACTTCCCAAACATCTCCAGCTTCAACAACTAAACCAACTGCACCCCTTAATCCTCTTTTAATCAAAAAATGGTGAACCGCAGAAACCGCTAATAATGAAGGGATTGGAGCATGTTCTGAATCAATTGCTCTATCAGATAAAATCAACACTTCAAAGCCATCGTTAACGGCATCTTCTGCATAACGGCAAAGTCTATCTAAACCTCTTTGTAAAGAACCTTCTAAACCATCAGCTTTAAAATATGTCTGTAAAGTTTTAGCGTTGAATAAACCAGTATCTATGCTTCTAAGTTTTTCTAATTCTCTGTCGTTTAATACCGGTTGTTTTAAGGTTACGCAATGGCAATGCATTTTATCCTCATCAAGGATATTACCGTTATTGCCAATAAATGTAGCCAAACTCATTACCAAACGTTCACGAATAGGATCTATCGGCGGGTTGGTAACTTGGGCAAAAAACTGCTTGAAGTAACTTGAAAGATGTTGCGGACGATCAGACAAAACGGCCAAAGGAACATCGGTACCCATAGAGCCTATCGGTTCTTTTCCGTCCAAAGCCATTGGTTTTATAATTGTGTCGATATCTTCACGAGAATAACCGAAAACTTTTTGATAACGATAAACAGATTCCTTAGACATCTGGGTAAATGAAACTCTAGGCTCAGGAAGTTCTTCTAATCTAATTTTATAATTATCTATCCAATCTCCGTAAGGTTGACGACTAGCTATCTGATGTTTAATTTCCTCATCGGTAATAATTTTACCATGCTCAATATCAATCAAAAACATTTTACCAGGCTGTAAACGGCCTTTGCGTATTACTGTTTTTTCATCGATAGTTAATACTCCAGCTTCTGATGCTACAATAACTCTATCGTCATTTGTTATGGCATATCTTAATGGACGTAAACCGTTTCTATCCAATATAGAGCCTATTACTTTACCATCAGTAAAAGTCAAAGCAGCCGGACCGTCCCATGGTTCCATAATGGTTGCATGGAATTCATAAAATGCTTTTTTCAAAGGATCCATTGCTTCGTTTCCGTCCCAAGCTTCTGGCACTAACATCATCATCACGTGAGGAAGCGAACGCCCAGAATGCATTAAAACTTCAACAATATTGTCTAAACAAGCAGAATCTGATTGGTTATTGTCAATTACAGGCAACAAAATTTCCATTTCTTCTGGAGTGAAGTATGGAGAGATATAAGACCTTACTCCGGCATAAAACCAGTTTAAGTTACCTGTTAAAGTATTGATCTCGCCGTTGTGAGACATATACCTAAAAGGTTGTGCTAATTTCCAAGATGGAAAAGTATTGGTAGAAAAACGGGAGTGAATCATACCAAAAGCAGAAACCACACGCTCGTCTTGCAAGTCTTTGTAGTATTGGCGCACCTGATAAGTAGTAAGCTGACCTTTATAAACAATTACTCTTGACGATAATGATGTAAAATAAAACTCGCCACCAGCGGTACCAACTTTTTCGGTTAAAGTTTTGCTGATTAACCTTCTGAGTACGTAAAGTTTACGTTCAAAATCGTCGTTATTTGTAATATGATCGGGTTTACCGATAAAAATCTGTCTAACTAGTGGTTCTACAGCTCTTGCAGTTTCACCCACTACTTCAGAGTTTACCGGCACTTTTCTATAACCTAAAACGGGAAGTCCCAGTTTCTCAGCACAGGATTCAACTATTTTTCTAAGTGCTTTTCTATCATGGCCATCTTTAGGCAAAAACATCATACCTACACCATAATTACCTGGCTCTCTTAGTTCAATTGCATGAGACATACATTCGTCAAGAAAAAATTCGTGAGGTATTTGTATCATAATACCTGCTCCGTCTCCACTATCCGGGTCGCAGCCACACGCTCCCCTATGCTCCATGTTTTCAAGCATAGTAAGTGCATCAACAATTATCTGATGAGATTTATTTCCATTGATGTTTGTGATAAAACCTGTACCACATGCATCATGTTCAAACTTAGCGTCGTATAATCCTTGTTGAGTCTGATCTGGTTGATTCATTAAATTGTATTTTAAAGTTTGGGGTTTTGGAGTTTCAAAATATGAATAAATTCTCGGATATGATTATGAGTTCTTTTTTTTATGAAAAATACAACAAATCGATATCGAAAAGCTTTCCGTATTGACAAAAATACAAAAATTTAAATATTTTTTTAAAAAACAGACAACAAAACATACATTTATTTAGCTTTTCAAAATTATCTGATTTACCTATTTTAGAGCTAAAAACGCCTAAAAATGTCGTGTTTTCATAAAATACACAATGTTTTTTTTTAAACATCATGGGTTTAAGAGCGCTTGAAGGGCATTTCAAAATAACCTGATACCATATATTTTAGCTAAATTCGCAACCTCAAAAAAACAGGAATGGGAAAAAAGAAAGCCATATTTTTAGATAGAGACGGTGTAATAAATAAAGAACTGGGAGATTATGTATGTAGGTTTGAAGATTTTGAAATTCTGCCTCATAATTACAAAACATTAAAGGAGTTGCAAGATAGAGGTTACTTAATTTTAGTAGCTACAAACCAAGGTGGTTTAGCTAAAGGCTGGTACACTGAGGCTATTTTAAAACAGATGCATGACCATGTTGAAGCTGATTATTTAAAACACGGAATAACGATTTCTAAATTTTATTATTGCCCTCACCACCCTAACTTTACCGGAGAATGCGATTGCCGAAAACCTAAACCCGGCATGCTATTAAATGGCATTAAAGATTTTGATTTGGAGCCAAGCTTATGCTACTTTATTGGCGATAAATACACAGATGTTGAAGCTGCAGAAGCCGCCGGAATGACCGGAATTAAGATTGAGATTGACCAACCATTGAGTGAGATTTTGCATTTGATTAAATAAAAAATTGACTAATTCTGTCAAAACAATTTTATTCAAAATGAAAAGCTTCGGGGATATTATTAAAGAGTTAAGAGAGAACAAAAACCTCCCGCTAAGAACAGTAGCGGCTTGTAAACCTGCTGAAATCCCAAATTGAGCTGATTTAAAAAAACGAGTTTTAGTTTTTTCTTGATAGAATATTGTTAATTATCAAATCCGCATGGATTCTTGAGTTTTCGATAAACCAAAGGTGGGTATCCATTCCGCCACAAACAACGCCCGCCAAATAAATCCCTTGCTGGTTGGTTTCCATGGTGTCAATATTGTGTTGCGGATATCGTTTAAAATCATTGCTTAAAACTACACCCATTTTTTGTAGAAAAGCAAAGTTCGGTTGATAACCCGTTAATGCCAAAACAAAATCATTATCTATAGTAACCTCCCCTTCTGGAGTTTTAATAATTACCGATTTTTCTTTGATTTCTGTAAGCGCCGAGTTAAAATATGCTTTGATACTGCCTTCCTTAATTCTGTTCAAAATATCTGGACGGACCCAGTATTTAACCCTTTTTCCTATTTCATCTGCCCTAATTACCATGGTAACATTTGCGCCTTTTCGATAACATTCTAACGCCGCGTCTACAGACGAATTGCTGGCGCCAACAACCACAACATTTTGCATCGCAAAAAAGTGTGGGTCATTATAATAGTGATTCACTTTTGGCAGGTTTTCGCCTGGGATATTCAACAAAGCTGGAATATCATAAAAACCTGTCGCAATGATTACGTTTTCACACTCGTAATGATTTTTTGACGTACTTACCTTAAACCGAGAAGATTCTTCGCCTTTTACTACTTCCTCCACAGCCTCAAAAAGATGGATATTAAGTGCAAATTTATTAGCTACTCTCCTGTAATATTCCAAAGCCTCTGCCCTGGTAGGTTTCGGATTGTTTGATACAAACGGCACACTGCCAATTTCCAGCTTTTCTGAAGTTGAAAAAAAGGTCATATTTTGGGGATAATTGTAAAGCGAATTAACCAAACATCCTTTTTCAATAATTAAATGAGTTAAACCAGCTTCTTGAGCTTTAATTGCACAGGCCAAACCAATTGGACCGGCGCCAATTATCAAAATATCGAAATAACTTGTAGTGATAGTTTCTGTATTGCTCAAGGTTAATTTATTAGCTATAAACAAAAAAGGGTTCTAAAAATTAAAACCCCAATATTATTTACTGATTATCTCGCCATTCGTACACCCAACCAGATTGTATCTGCTCTAAATGTCCTTCATTGCATTCTTCTTTTGTGCCTTTAAAATTAGGAAGACTCATTACCCAATCCATCAAATCCGTAAACCTAATTCTGTAAATTTTTGATTCATCAAATTCGTCGCCAAATTTTTCATATAATCCCATGGCAATATCTTCATGGTCGCGCCAATGTATCGGCAGTGCAAATTTATCGTGGTTCATGCTTTTATTTTAATGTCCAAGGAATTGTGATTGATCTGGGATGGTAACTTCTAAATCGCCATCAATTAATACACATTGGCAGCCAAGTCTGGAACTTATTTTTGGATTGACCGCTCTATCAATAAAATCTTCCTCTTTATCCGAAATTTCCTGAACGTTGTCTTCGCCTTTATTTAAGTAAATGTGGCAAGTACTACATCCGCAAACGCCACCACAATTATGCTGTAATTCTATCCCGTTATCTAAACACACATCAAGTACAGATTCGCCCACTGCAATAGGCAACTCCACACTTTCATGGTCTTTTTCCTCGAAATTTATTTTTAATTTATAAATATTCATACCGCCGTAAAAGTAATAATTTATTTGGCTGAGCTTTCAGCCTCAACGTACTTTTTTACTATGTTTTGACTGATTAAACGATATAGTTCCTGTAGCGCGGGCTTATTTTCCAAGATTTTTAAATGCTTTGCTAATGTTTGCTCGTCATTTCTTTTTGCCGGGCCGGTTTGTACATCCTGCGGTAAATTATCAGCAATTTTGTTTACAGTTTCAAATATCAGAGGTTTAATCAAATCAAAGCTTAAAGAAGATTCCTCCAATAATTCCTGTGAAACGGTATAAAAATAATTTGTAAAATTACAGGCAAATACCGCTGATATATGAAGAAGCATCCGATCAGATGAACTGACCCTTTCTACTTTGTTGCTCAGTTTTTCAGCGAGTTTTAAGATCAGGTTTTCGGTTTCAACATCGGCGCCTTCTATACACAACGGCACATTTTTAAAATCCAATTCAACGTTCTTGGAGAAAGTTTGTAACGGATATAAAACCGCCGTTTTTGGATGCCTACTAAGCACCGAAATATCCGTTGAACCGGACGTATGTGCTATTATTCTGTTATTCTTCTGTGGGATTAAACTGGAAATAGGTGCGATAGCATCATCACTTACAGCAATAATTACGAGATCAACATCATCAGCAATAGTTGCAAAATCAGTTATGGAATTCGCACCGATTTTTAAAGCTAAATCTACTGCATTTTCCTCGCTTCTGCTCCAAACCTGTACAACAGGATTCCCGCTTCTGATTAAAGCTTTACTTAAATGCGTAGCAACATTGCCCGCACCCAGCATTGCTACTTTCATGCCTCTTTAACTTCCTTTGATCTTCTGAAAATTGATAAAATAAAACCAATTACCATAATGATGGTACCGCCCCAAAATAAGTTGATGTAAGGAAATTCAATAGCTTTAAGCACTATCCAGTCTTTCTTATCCTCTTTCGGTTTCTCGTAAACAGTAAGTTCCATTTTGCCTTTGTCTGGCAGTACGTTGGTAAATCTTAACTTTAATCCGGCCTCGTCAACTTTTTTACCAAAATCAACTTTGGCATTTCCTTTAATCAAGAAAATAGGTTCGGCATTATAAACCGTTCCGTTTGCGTGTACTTCTAGGTTTAAGCCAATGGCAACATCTTTATCTGTTAATGGAATATCATTAATTTTAGCGTTTTTATTAATGCTTTTTACCAGTATAAATCCTTGTCTAAAGCGCACTGTATCACCAGCGATAACCTCATGCACTATCGGTTTTTGGTAATTTTCGTCATCAGAATGGCCTTCATGATCTTCGTGATGTTCTTCCTCTTTTAAAGGCACACTACTAACGTGAGTGTAGATATCATGAAAAATGTAATGTTTGGTATCCGGCGAAGCAATAATTTGCCTCATTTTTGCATTCTGTTGAGCGTTTGGATAAAGATTGAAGTTCTCGGTAATTTTACCTTCGTCGTTAATTACCTTATAATTCACCTTGTAATAAGTGTTCACACCTGATGTAGAATCGCCTAAATAAGTAACCGAATACTTATCCATTTTCGTAGGCTCATTTTTATATAGGATAATATTCTCGCGTGGATTGTTGTTTTTAGCGAATTCATCGCCAAAACCAATGCCTGTGTTATTTAACGAAACTACTTTATTATTGGCCGCAGCAATTAAAGCGCCAACCAACAACATCGCAAAACCAATATGCGCTACAGCCGACCCAGAAAGTTTCCATTTACCTTTGAAAGCTTCGCTAAGTATGTTTCCGTTACATAAAATAGAGAAAATGGCAGACCAGGTTAATAAAATATACATCATATTACCGTATATTTTAACCACGTAAACTACTATAGCAGTTAATATCACAGCAACAACAAGTGAAACACCTACGCTAATAAAAAATTTGCGGATGTTTGTTTTTTTGTATTTAAGAAATTGTGAAAAACCAGAGATACTTGCTATCACAAACGCAAACGCAATTTGCCACTTATTGTAATGTTGGATGGCATCTGTTGGCGGGGCAATATCCGTCCCAAAGATTGCATTATATACTGGAACCGAGGTTGTTGCAAGAATTTGAATACATGAAACAAACAAAACAATTGCACCAATAAACAACCAAAATTCACGAGAATAGGTATCCTCATCCTTTTTCGTGATTGGCAAGTTTTTCCAATTCACAATAAACAACACCAACGGGATTATAAAAAACGCTGCTAAATAAATGAGCAACTGCGTATCCATTCCCATTGAGGTAAAAGCATGCACAGACGTTTCGCCTAAAATTCCGCTTCGGGTTAAAAAAGACGCATATAAAACCAGTACAAAGCTAATTACAACTAAAAACGTAGCAGTAAAATAAGAATGTCCAGAGTTTTTGTAGGCAATCATTACGTGAACACCGGCAATTAACGTTAACCACGGAATAATTGAAGCGTTCTCTACCGGATCCCAAGCCCAAAAACCTCCGAAATTTAGCGCTTCATAAGCCCAAAAAGAGCCCATGATAATTCCAGTACCTAAAATCATTACCGCAAAAAGTGCCCAAGGCAATGCCGGTTTAATCCAATCGGCATATCTTTTTTGCCACAAGCCCGCAACGGCGTAAGCAAACGGAACAATCATAGATGCAAACCCTAAAAATAAGGTTGGCGGATGTATAACCATCCAGTAATTTTGTAATAATGGATTTAAGCCGTTTCCATCCTGAATTAGCGAAAGATAATCTGGTCTGGAGAAGATAGGCGCTTCCATTGCTTCCCTAAGCAATACAAATGGTGAAGAACCTATTTTAGCGCCTAAAATTTCGACGCCTAAAATCATGGTTGTTAAAAACACCTGCGAAAGCGAAATAACAGTCATTACACTGTTTTCCCAACTTTTGGCTTTAAAAATAACGATACTACCTAATACGCCTTGCCAAAAAGCCCATAACCAAAAACTTCCCTCCTGGCCTTCCCAAAAGCAGGAAATGATATAAAACACAGGTAACGTTCTGGAAGAATGCGCCCAAGCGTAATGGTACTCAAAAAGGTGATTGTAAATGATATAGAATAAGCAAGCGCCAGCACCTACAACAGCTAAAAGATTAAGACGGTAAGCTATCCGTCCAATTTTTTGCCAAGATAAATCTAGCTTGTCTTTAGCGGTGGTCGCAAAAAAATAACTGATTAATGCTAATACCGATGCACCGATAGAAAGGACAATAAAAAACTGACCGAGCTTTCCCGGCAACAGGTGTTCACCTGTAAATTGTATATCCATTAAAAATTATATTTTACCTTGAGCTGTAACTTCCTTGACCTCTATTTTATCCTGGGTGTATTTAGAAGGGCATTTCATCAGGATTTTGCTGGCATGAAATTCATCGCCTAACATTTGCCCGGTTAAAACAATCTGTTCTGAGCGTTCGAAATCCTGCGGTTTGACACCGGTAAAAATTACTTTGCAGTTTTTTCCGGCGTTGTCATTTACATAAAAAGAAAAGTAATTTGCATCCTGTTGTGGGTTATAAACCATGGCTTTTGATTTATCTAATTTACCCACTACATGAAGTTCTTTTTTGGTTTTAATAGCTTCTGAAAAAGAACCATAAGTGCTGCTATCTGCATAAGTGCTAACAATTACACCAATTGCAATGGCGATAATTATCATCCCGATAATTGAACTTTTTTTCATGATTATGTATTTTAATTAGCAAAAGTACGAATACCAAAGTTCAACAGCTAATGATAATAAAAATGTTATCTATTAAGAAACGTTCTAAATAATACCTAGCTGTGGAAAAACATCATTGATAAAACTCGAAACAAAATGTTCAGCATCCAACAATCGGAATTCCTGTTAAGCATTATCTATATTTAATAATTTCTGTAATTTAGGCTTTCAATAATGTTTAAAACAGCACTTTGCAAAACTATTTCTTAGTTATCGATACCGAAACTTCGGGCTTACCCAAAAAGTGGGAAGTAACTTACGCCACAGAAAATAACTGGCCCCATGTTTTACAAATTGCTTGGATTATTTATGACTGTAATGGCCAGCAGATAAAGCATGAAAATCATTACCTAAAACCAGGAAATTTCAACATTACCAAAGCGTCAACAAAAGTTCATAAACTAACTAGAGATTTTTTGCTGGAAAATGGCGAAGACAGACTTTCAGTTTTCAAAAAGTTTGAAACCGATGTTTTAACCTATAAACCTTTGATTGTTGCCCATTTTGCCGAACTGGATTTTTGCATGGTTGGAGCCGAATATTACCGTTTAAATTTGCCCAATCCGCTTAAAAACACTCCACTTTTTTGCACTCTTAAAGCAAGCGCACCGTATGTAAAAAATCCTGCTTTTAAGTTTTTAAAGCTGAATATATTTTATAAAACCCTGTTTAAGAAACGGCCTGAGAACTTACATAATGCCTTGGTAGACGCAGAACTTACCGCCGAAATATTTTTTTATCTTTTAAAAAAAGGAGAAGTAACCGAGCAGATAATTGAAGAACAATCAAAAAATATTAAGCGCCCAAAAGCAGAATTAAATAAGTTAAGAAACCTATATTACATTGCTTTTATTATAGTTTTGATAATATTAGTCGCCTTATATTGCTATGAAACATCATGATTTGGGAAAGCGCAAAGGGCAATGATTCTTCATCACCATTAAAAAACAACAAATAAATAGATGAAAAATAAATTATCCTATTTACAAGAAACCAGTCCTTTTAATCAGCTACCAGTTGATGTGTTAACCGGCGTAGCAGAAGTTTTGGAAGAAGTGTTATACACTAAAGAGAAGCTTATTTACCAGCAGGAGATTACCAAAATGAAAGGTTTGGATATGATTGTGGAAGGAGAATATGAATCTTTTTTTTACGATAGCAACAATAACAAACGTGATGTTGAAACGCTACATCAAGGAAGCCTATTTGGCGGAATATCTGTGCTGTTAAACAGAAAAAAAGCTTTAAAATCTGTAATCGCTAAAAAAGGAACGCTAGTTTATATTTTACCGCGGAAACATTTTAGAGGTTTATGTAATGCTTACGAAAGCTTTTTCCAGTTTTTTACAGATGACTTTGGTAAGCGAATGCTGAACGAAGAGTTCGCCCATTTTTACAAAAGACCAGCTTTGTTTGAAGAAAGCTACATCGCTTCTGAGCAGCTATATTCGCGTAAAATTGAAGGAATAAGCTACCAGCCTTTGGTGAGTTGCAATTACCAGACACCCATTTTTGAATGTGCTACAAAGATGGCGCAACAAAAAACCAGTTGTCTATTTATCACTAATAATGAAGGTAAAATAATAGGTTTTGTTACCGATATTACGCTCCGTGATAAGGTAATCGCACAAAAAATGGATGCAAACAACGCCATTGAAGCTGTAATGGACACCAAAACCCTTTCCATTTCAAAAGATGCGTATATCTACGAAGCCATTTTATTGATGTTCCGCACAAAAAGCCGTTATCTGCTGATTGAAAACAACGGAAAATTTGAAGGTTATTTAAGCCGTAACCGTTTGCTAAGCGAACAGGCGCAATCTCCTTTGGTATTTATACAGTCGGTAAAATCTGCTTTGAATACCAAAGAACTAAGATCCAAATGGAATAAAGTGCCGAGCATTGTATCGCAATTATTAGGACGTGGCGTACACGCAGAAATTGTTAACCAAGTAATTACCACCATTGCCGATACCATCTCGAACAAAGTAATTGAAGAGGTAATTGGCGAGATTGGCGAAGCACCGGCCAAATTTGTTTTTATTGTTTTAGGGAGCGAAGGCAGAAAAGAGCAGACCTTAAAAACCGATCAGGATAACGCAATTATATATGAGGACAAGGCAAACGAACAACGGGAACTGGTACGTGAATACTTTTTAGAATTTGCTACAAGGGTTTCGGATAAATTAAATGAGATTGGTTTTGAATATTGCACTGGCGATTTTATGGCTAAAAACCCTAAATGGACTCATTCTTTATCGCATTGGAAACGTAATTACAAAGAATGGATTGAGGATGCTTTGCCTGAAACTGCCATAAAATTCTCGACTTTTTTTGATTGCCGGGCCATTTATGGAGATTTTACAATTATTGACCAATTACGGGAATTCGTTAACGAAGAACTCAACCAGCCCATGGAAAAGTTTTTTGTTTATATGGCCAAAAACGCATTACAGTACGAACCTCCTTTAACTTTTTTCAAAAACATTAAAACACAAAAGATTGAGGAAAAAGAAGTTTTTGATATTAAACGGGCGATGACGCCTATTGTGGATTTGGTACGCGTTTACGCTTTACAAAACAAAATTTTCCAAAAAGAAAACACCGGCGAAAGATTAAAAGCACTGAAAGAAAAAGGTGTTTTTACAGATTCACAGTTTCAGGAGCTGATGCAGTCTTACTATTACCTGATGGGGCTTCGTTTAAAACGCCAAGCCCAAAATATTATTGATAATAAAGCTGAACCGACAAACTATGTGGAGTTAAACTCGCTCACCAAAATTGAACGGGTAACTTTAATAGAAATATTTAAAACTATCGAGAATTTTCAGAATGGAATTAAAATGAAATTTATGGGAAGCCTTTGAGAGCTGAAAGCGTAAGGCTGAGGGCGGAACGCTGAATATTGAATTGATAATCCTTTAAAACAAAAAAAAGCCACCTCATACATGAAGTGGCTTTTCAGATGTGGAAATATTACTTACAATCAATTAAAGCCAAGTTTATTCCGTTGTAAACTACCTCAAACTCAGTTCGGCGGTTCATTTGTTGTTCGGCTTCGGAACATTCAACGCCGTCGGTACAACCGTTCACTAATCTGCTTTTCCCGAAATATTGTACTTTAATTCTATTACTTGCAACGCCCTTTTTAACCAAATAAGCTTTCGCCGATTCTCCTCTGTGTAAAGACAAAACGCGGTTATAGCTTTCAGATGCCCGGCTGTCGCAATGGCTTTTGGTAACCAGTTCAATATCCGGATATTTTGTCATCAGCGCTACAACGTGGTTCAAATCTTCAACTGCATCTTCCCTAATATAATATTTATCCAAATCATAATAAATATTCTGTAGCGCAAATACTTTTTTTAGCGAATCGCAATGGTTGATCACAAATTTTTGAGCATCATTGGTTCCTTTTAGTTTAAGCGGAACATAAATTACCGAATCTTTGGTAATGCCGTCTGTACCAACATACCTCCTATCTGGAAGGAAATCTTTAAGCTTAGCGCCAAGCTCGTAACCGGTATCTTTTAATAAAGGTTTTTTAAATTCTCCTTTATCATTTACTTCCAAAATTTCTTCTTTATCGCCGTTTCTTAAAGTAACAATCGCATTTTTAATAGGCAAACCTGTAGTAGCATCGGTCACTTTCCCTTTTAAAATAATTCCGAACTCTTTTTTAACAAAAGAGTAAATATTATCATCTCCTGCTCTGTTAGAGCTTAAAAAACCTGTTAACTCGCTGGTTTTTGCTACTCCAAAATCATCGTAAGAAGAGTTAAAAGGCGTACCTAAATTTAACGGACTGCCTACCGGGCGCAAATCTTTCAGCTTTACGGTAAAAACATCAAATCCGCCTAAGCCTGCCAAACCGTTCGATGAAAAATACAGCATTCCCTCGCTATCCAAATAAGGAAACTCTTCATCACCTTCGGTATTAATTTTTCGTCCCATATTTACTGGACGGCCCCACTCCGATTTCTCCGTTAAACGTACCGAATAATATAGATCTGCACCACCGGAACCGCCCGGCATATCAGATGAAAAAATCAATAATTTACCATCTTTACTTACAGTGGGATGCCCTACAGAATATTGCTCGCTGTTGTATTGAAAAGGAACAATTTCTTTATGATCTGTACCTTTAGCGATATACATTTTAAGTTTTACCTTCCCGTCACTGCTTTTCCCTTTTTTACCGTGGATGTAATTATTGCGTGTAAAAATAATAGCGCCATCTGGCATTAATGCCGATGTACCTTCGTGAAATTTTGTATTTATACTTTCGTTAAATGGTTTAATATCTGTAGCGCCACTTTGTGTACTCGAAGAGTAAACTGATCTATCAAAAACACCTATAATTTTGCTATCATTACTTGTAGGCGCAGTATTATCATCATTAATTTTCCCTAAAGTTAAGGTTGCATTTGTTGAAGATGAATCTGTAGCATTTACTTTTGTCGAGGAAATCGCATTAATATCTTCTAAATAATATAAATCAGAAAACGGTGTATTGTTCCAAGCAAAAACATGTTTTACCGGTTTAGAAAAATAACGGTTGCTGGTAAAAACCAATCCGTTTTTATAAATCATTGGGCTATATTCTGATGCTGGCGTATTAATGTTAAGGTAGCCGATATCCCAACTAAAACCTTTGCCTAGTTTATCAAAATCCACTGCAGAGAAATATTCACCTCTTCTATCGCTCGGCACCATTAACAGATATTTACGGTACCAAAGCTCAGATTTTTCATACTCTTTGTTGTTTGCTAATGCTTCGGCATAATGCAAAACCCAATCGGGTTTGCTTATTTCTTTTGCTGTAAGCTTTTCGTAATAGCTCAAAGCTTCCGGATATTGCTTAGTTAAACGATAGCTGTTAGCCATCATTTCCAAAGCGCTGGTATTGTCTTTATCCTTTGCTAAAACAGGCTTTAAAAGCGCTATGGTTTGGGTATATTTTAAATTTTTATAGGCGTTTTTTGCCGACGTTAAATCAACGCTTTTATCTTGGGCTTGAGAAACAATTGCGCAAACCAATAATAAAGAAGTAAAGTATATTTTCAAATTCATCTTTTTCATGTATTTATTGGTTTAGAAGAATCGTGGTGAAATGAATTTATTTTTCTCGTAACCAAATTCATAGCGCAACATAATTTCGTGGCTTCCGCTGTTATGATTTTGAAGCGTGGTGATACTATGATCGTAGGAATAACCCAATCTTATTTGTGGCGTTGCCTGAATTTCAAACAAACCCGAAACATCAGCATTTGAACGGTATTGAGCGCCGATACCAACAACATCTTTAATCCAAAGCATAGCATTTAAATCTCCTTCGATTGGCGCACCTTTTACTTCTTTAACCATAATGGAAGGTTTCAGTTTAAAATCGTCACTTAAATCAAACACAATTCCGGCAGTTAAAAACAAGTGCATTTCTTGTTTTGATAACGCTGTTGAACCGAGTTTATTAGGTAATAATTCTGGTGCAGATAAACCGATATAAAACCTATCCGAATTATAGTAAATACCTGTTCCTAAATTAAATAAAGTACTGTTTACATTGTCTTGAAAAGCAATGTCGGTATTGGTACCGGTTTGGTCCAAAGCAACGTTTTGGTAGTTCGCTTTAAAACTGGACAGACTTCCTTGCAACCCAAAAGCCAGTGTTCCTTTATCCATTCTAATGCGGTAAGCTCCACTCGCAACAATGCCGGTTGTATTTGTAATTCCCAACTTATCGTTAAAAACCTGTAGCCCCAAACCAATTTTTTTATCGTTTATTGGCGCATCAATTGTAAAAGTTGCAGTTTCTGGCGCACCTTTTAAACCGGACCATTGGTTGCGGTACAAGGCAGTTGCCGATACCACGTTACGGCTACCGGCATAAGCAGGGTTTAAAGCCAAAGCATTAAACATATACTGCGTGTACATAGCGTCTTGTTGAGCCTTTGTAGTTTTTGCAAAAGCAATCAACATTAAAAACGAGAATGAGAAATAAATATATTTTTTCATGTTTTATCTGTTCAAAGTGATAAATCCAACATACTTTTTGCTGTTGTAATTAACAACATAATAATAGGTTCCTACCGGTAGGTCTTCTCCAAGTTTAATCCCTTTGTTAGACCTTCCGTCCCAATTATTCACGTAATTGGTTGATTTATACACTACATTTCCCCAACGGTTAAACACTTCCAAAACCAATGGTGTTAAACCTCCGTTTGTAATTACAAAAAGGTCATGGTCGCCATCGCCATTAGGAGAAAAACCTTCGGGGATAAATATTTTATCTACAATGAACTTAACCGGAGTTGGCACTTGAGGAGTTACGTCGTTTGGAGTTATCGGATCTGGCACAAGCCCGTCTGTAGATTGATCTCTGGTCAACGTACCATCAATGGCAGAAATACCCTCGGCAAAAGCGATATTTTGGAAGGTAAACACACCCATATTTAGCTTAATGTTTAAAACCAGCTCTAGCTTGGCAGTAGTTTGGGCCGCAAGCCTGTTGCCTGATGCCAATAGTTGTATATCAGGATTTCCGTTGTACGTAGGGTTTGCAGTTAACAATCCATCAACGGAAGTTAAACTAACAATGCTGTAATTGGTTGCGTTAAATGTAGCCAACAAATCATCTGTTAATGAGAGATTTTGAAGCTCGACATTACCGTAGTTTACCAATGTAAAAAGAAATTTAACGTTGTAACTTTCATCTGCAAGTTCATCAATACTCACTACTGATTTCGCTAAACCAATTTTTGGAGGAATTGGTACAGAAATAGTTACTATCGCCGGATTGGATTCTGCTCCTTTATTGTCTTTTACCGTATATGTAAAAGTATCGGGACCAACATATCCCTGGTTTGGTGTATAACTAACGTTTCCGGTTACGGGATCAACCACCACTGTGCCGTTTGCTGGTTGAGCGGTTATAACTACCGTAGTTTTATTAATTGTAGCTACTCCGTCTCTATCTGTATCGTTATTTAGCACATTGATAATTGAAGGTGTATTAATTTTACCCACAACATCATCTTTTACCGCGACTGGTATTGCGTTTACAACTACACTTACATCAGCAGTGGACAAACATTGTCCGGGTAGCGTTAAATTCCAGGTAAACACATAAGTTCCTAAACTTAAATTGCTCACATTGGTAGAAGCAGCTGTAGTATTAGCAATAACAGCTGTGCTCGGTCCTGATTTTTGCACCCACAAGCCTGTAAAACCGGTTGGAGAATTACCTACGATTGTTACGGAAGCTGTTTGTGTAGAAATATCAATCCGGGGAATTGCTGTGACCTCTGCCGGAACGGTTGTAACCGGATCTTTGATGGTAAGCGTAGCCGGACTAGAAACCGAACCTTTATCATCGGCTATGGTATATTTAACGGATACCGGGCCTGTAACATTAGGTCCGCTCGGCGTAAAGGTTATGGTACCGTCGTTATTGGCTGTAAAGCTCCCTTTCCCCGACACCAAAAACGACTTTTGATCACCGGCAATAACCGGATCCAAATCTAAAGATGTTTTAACAATTGTTCCGTTTAGGTTTGTTGAAGCATCATTAGCTATTACGTTCACCGTAGAAACTTTACTTAAACATTCTACCAGTTCATCATCTAAAGCAGTTGGATTAGTTAAAGGGCGTTGATAAATATCAATAGCAACGTTTCTTATTTCGTGGAAGTTGGTTAAATCTCCTGTTGAGGATGAAATACCGTAAGCAATATTTGCCGGAGCAGCATCTGGGTAATAATAATTATCAATAACGGTGGTGGTTTTTGTTGGACTGCCACCTACTTTAATCCGTACCGAAACATTGTAACCACCGGCAGGGTTTGGTTTTAAATCTATATAAGCTTTTCTGAAACCTAACTGGGTGCTATCTGGAAATCGCTCGGCTGCATCATTAACTAAATCGACACCTTTGTCGCTGGCGACTTCATGTATTAAGTATCTGTAATTGTTTGGATTTAAAGCATTGCCGTTCCCTTTCCCTCTTATCACCACAGATTTCTTAGAAATACCAAATAGACCTGGACCTGTTTTCCCACCCTGTCTTCCCTCTATCGGATTAGGAAAGTTACCAAATTCATCTAAAGCAACGCCAATGTAGCCGTTGCTTACTCCGGGCAAAACATCAGACTGTTGGGTTTTTCCGTAGGGAAGATATTGCGCATAACCCAACGAACCGCCAAATCCACCGATATTAAAGTTAGTGGTAGAACCATCAAAAAGGAAAAAACAAATACCATCGGCACCTGAGCCACCATAGGTATAATACTCAAATGAAATACTTAAACCTTGGCTGGTATTAAAGTTTTCTTTACTATAAATAAATCCTTTTTGGTTGACAGAATTGTTGGTTAAACGAAGATAACCTTGGCCCGGGAGGTCTATAGCTTGTGCCGCGGTTAAAATAGCGGTAGGTTCGCCACCGAATTCTATATTGTTTGCGGTTGTTTCTTTAAAACTTTGAAAGTACGGCAGATTACTTTGTGCATTTGATCTGTTTCCTAATAGCACAAAAAACACCAAAACGTACAGACTTGGTATTAGTTTTATTTTCATAATTGAGCGTTATTTATTTCGGTATTTTTCCACTAACGCCATCCCTTATCCAAATATCACTCCATACCCATGAAACAAAAGTGGCGCTCACACGTATATATTGCTGTGTGCGCTCTAAGGCATTTAATTTATTTTTTTAAAGCAAAGAAGTCAAACAATAGCAAAGACATGGTGACGAATTAATTTCCTCAATTAGGCATTAAATTCCACAATATTTCCACAACGTTTTTAAATCCTAAAAAGCAGATAAAACCAATTAAAACAAATATTCAAGCCCTATTAAGACTTAATCCCACAAAAAAACCTATTTTTTTTTACCATCTTGATTTTGGCATCATATTGCACAGAACAAACTAATTTACGTAACCTAGAAACCGATTGAGTTGTGTATGAGACAAACTATAAATATGAAGCGTTCTCTTAAAAAAATTTTGTACCTACTGGTCGCAGTCCTTTTAATGAGTGCGGTTAGAGGCGAAAAGGCGAAAGCTCAGGAATCAATGGTTCCCGATATTTCGTACCTGTTTTTGGAAAAGTTAATAGCTACCGCAAAGGAAAATTATCCAATTATTAAGCAAAACAAAATTAAAGAGGAAATAAGCGAATTACAGGTTACGCATCAAAAATTGGATTGGTTTACGCCCTTCAATGTGTCTTACGTGTCTCAACCGAACAAAACCGTTAATTTCATAGATCCAAATTTCTATTCGGGTTATCAATTTGGTATCAATATTAACATCGGTGATATTTTACAGAAACCAAATAACGTTAAAACCACCAAAAAGAATTTAGAGTTTACACAACAGTTAACTGCACAGTTCGATAATAACCTTGAAATGGAAGTAAAAAAACGCTATTTCACTTATATTCAGCAGTTAAATAACGTAAAACTTTATACCAAATCATTACAAGATTCACAAGGTTTGTTAAGCGATTTAAAATTAAGATATGAGCGTGGTGAAGTTACTTTTCAAATTTACAGCGAAGGTTTGATTAGTTACAGCACCATAAGTCAATCAAAAATAGAAGCGGAAGCCGGTTTACTAATCGCAAAAGCATCACTTGAGGAGTTAACGGTTACCAAATTAGAAGACATAAAATAATGGAAGAGCTAAAGAAGTTTTACAATTTATTATACCGATTTAGATTTATCGTTATAGCTGTCCCTTTGGTGACAATTATTATCGCTTATTTTTTAGTGAGAAATTTGGCGGATCAGTATGTTTCAGAAGGGCAAATTGCAACCGGTATTGTTGATGAAACTCAAATTTTAAATAATAGTGCCGATAAACAGGAATCGAGCGTGGTGAGAGAGTTTAGTAATTTAATTGAAATTATGAAGCTCGAAAAAATCATCAATCTGGTTTCTTATCAATTAATTATCCATGATTTAACAGCAGAAAAACCGTTTAGGGAACTAAGTCCGAAAATTAAAGATTTGGCAGAAGTTGACAGACGTAAAATATTAAACACTTTTAAAAAGAAATTCGCTAACAGAGAAACCTTAAACAGTTTCGATCCGGAAGATAAAGAGCTTTATGATATTCTGGAATCTATGGACTACAATTCCGATTTTATTACAGAAAACCTGAATGCTGATAGGTTAGAGAATAGTGATTTTATTTCGGTAAAATTTGTATCGGAAAACCCCGAACTTTCTGCTTTTGTGGTAAACACCGAGTGTAAAGAATTTGTGAGCTATTACACCGCTATCTTAAAGGAAAACCAAACGAAGGCTGTTAAATTTTTATCAGAACGGGCCAAAGAAAAAAGTGATACCTTAAATAAAAGCGTTGCGGCGCTTAAGCAATACAAAATTAAGAATAGAATTATCAATCTTTTGGAGCAATCCAGAAAAATGTATGAACTTTCTGCCGAATACGAGCGTCGTAAACAAGATGCCGAAAAAAGTATCATCGCTTTAAAAGGAGCTATCGCAAATATTGATAGAGAGTTTGACCCTAACCAACGGAGATATTTTGAAGCTTCATTAGAAAAAATAAACCAGAATTTGGTCCAATCTAAAAAGGAGTTGAATTTGGTTACCGAAAAATACATTCAAAGTGGTTTTGATGAGGAATATCAATCGAAGATAGATTCTTTAAAAGGCGTCATCAGTAAACAGATTTCTTTACAGTCCAGCAAGTACATCGATAATCCAATGGTGCAAAAACAGGATTTGATTGCAAAAAAACTGAACTTACAGATTGAGTACGACATCGCCAGATACAGTTTGGCAAGTCTTAAAAGAGAACTCGCAGATATGAATACGAGGTTCGATAAATTGGTGCCTCACGAAGCAGTTATCCAATCTCTGGAAAGAAAAATTGACATCGCCAGCCGGGAATATTTAGATGTGCTGGAAAAATACAACAGCGCAAGTTTAGAAGCCAGTTTATCATCACGTTTAAGGCAAGTGCAAATTGCGAATCCTGGCGTTGAACAACCTTCCAAAAAAATGTTGCTGATTATCCTAAGCGGTGTAATTAGCTTTGTATTCTGCCTTTTGATTTTCTTTATCATCTTTTATTTTGATAATAAAATTGGCACACCTAGAGAGCTTGCCCAGATTACGGAAATTCCTGTGCTAGGAAAAATAAACCGGGTAAATTCTGCCAGTTTAGCACTTAAAGAAATTTGGAGCAACTTAAACTCGAACCCAGAAATGCAGGAGCTTAAAAAGCAATTGCGTTCTGCCAGGTACGAGATTAGTCGGGAGATGTTGCACAAACCTAGCAACAGAAAAGGCCAGGTGCTTAACATTACCAGCATGAACGATTCGGAAGGAAAAACCTTATTGGTTGCCTGTATAGCTTATTCTTATGTGGTCATCAGTAAAAAAGTTTTGTTGATTGACGGAAATTTTGACCACCCAAGTATCACCGAAAACTCTAACTCAACTTTTTATATCGAGGATTATTTAAAAAGTGGAAATTTAGGTTCGTCTGAGTTTAGCGCCGGAATTATGGTAATGGGTAACCGCGGAGAAGACAAGTCTTTATTTGAGATTGCTGATGAAGAAACCGTAAAACAAAGGTTTGACCAGTTAAGGAACGAGTTCGATATTATTTTGGTAGAAACGCCATCTTTAGAAACTCTAGGAAAAGCAAAAGAGTGGAACCTTATTGCCGACAAAGTAATGGGCGTTTTTGAAGCTAACCAAACCTTATCAAACAGTAAAAAACAACATATCAATTACCTAAAAGGATTAAACGGACAGTTTATCGGTTGGGTAATAAATAAAGTTTCTATTGATAACGGAAACAAATTATCTGGTAACTTTAAAGCAAATTTATTAGAATAATAATGCTGGAAGCCGTACATATTGCTTGGATTATATTGCAAATTTTAATTGGCTTTCACTTGTTTTTTCCTTTGTTTTTGTTGTTGTTTAGTAAGCTAAAATCAAATAAAAAATTGCCTATCATTACAGATAAACAAGATTTAGATTTTGCAATCATAATTACCGCTTACGAAGAAACGGTTAATTTACCCGAAGTTGTTAGCGCTATTTTAGCCCAACCTTACCAAAACTTCACTATTTATTTAGTTGCCGATAAATGCGATACCAGTTCTTTATTTTTTGATGATGAAAGAGTAAATGTGCTAATGCCACCAAAGGTTATCGGTAGCAACACAGGTTCTCATACGTACGCAGTACAAAACTTCAAAAAACAGCATGATGTAGTTACCATTATTGATAGCGATAACATCATTGATTCCCAATACTTAGTAGAAATCAAAAAATCTTTTGACCAAGGATTTAAAGCCGTACAAGGCTTAAGAGCTCCTAAAAATTTAGACACCGATTATGCCCGTTTAGATGCTGGCAGAGATATTTACTACCATTTTTACGATGGCGAAGTATTGTTTAAAGCTGGTTCATCAGCAACTTTAGCGGGATCTGCAATGGCGTTTAAAACTGAATTATATACCGATTTTTTAAAAAACTGTAAAGTTAGTGGTGCCGGCTTTGATAAAGTTTTACAGCATTATATTGTTGACAAAAACATCAGGATTGCGTTCAACAAACAAGCTATTCTTTTTGATCAAAAAACAACTCATGCAGATCAACTGGTAAAACAACGTTCTCGCTGGATAAATACTTGGTTTAAATATTTTAAATACGGTTTCGGGCTGGTTGCTAAAGGTGTCAGAAATGCATCGGTCAATCAGTTTATTTTTGGAATGGTATTGTTAAGGCCTCCCCTATTTATATTTTTAATTTTAGCTGTGTTCGCAACCGTTATTAATTTTGTATTAGGCTTTAACTACTGGATTTGGTTATTAGGTTTTGCAAGTTTCGTGATCGGCTTTTTTATAGCTCTAAAAGCCTCCGACACTGATAAAAGAATTTATGTCTCGCTAGTTAACATCCCTAAATTCATTTTTTTTCAGTTACTCTCTTTAAGTAAAGTACGTGTTGCAAACAAAATTTCGGTAGCCACAAAACATCAAAAAATCAATGAGAATTAATCCAGACATAAAAGCAATCAAGAAGAAAGAATCTAGCTTTCTGCTTTTTAAAAAGTGGCTGGCGATTGTCATCTGCTTTATCACCGTTTATTTTTTCTTGTTTAAAATTGTATTCTTTTAATGGAAAATATTGAAATCCGGTCCGAAGGAAACGCAAAATCAAGCTACCTAATTTTGATTGTACTGTTGGTTATGTCAATAGCTACAGCCGGCATTTTTACATTTTTTGGATCAAGAGCTGGTGTATTTCCACTTTTAGGGACCGTTGCGCTCGTGTTCGTTTATATAGTTATAAAAGAACCAAAATTTGCGGTGATATCCATCATGCTGATGGCCTATTTTATCATGTTCTTAATTGCGTTGATAAATACGACCTTTCCATTAGGCACCATAATGGACGGAATGCTTGCGGTGATGATCCTCGGATTTTTTATCCAACAAAAATATAACAGAAACTATTGGATTCTTAAAAATCCTATCGGTTATGCAATTGCCATTTGGGTTATCTACAATATTTTACAGCTTTTTAATCCGGTAGCAGCATCTAAATTGGCTTGGCTTTACACCATCAGAAGCGTAGCCTTAACAATGCTTTCGTATTATATTTTCACCTATTACCTTGATTCCAGAAAGTTTTTACGCACCATTATCATCCTTTGGTTAAGCTTGACGTTTATTGCAGCTTTATATGCAATTAAGCAGGAGTATTTCGGATTTTTCGCATTTGAAGAGCGTAACCACTACGATCCATCAACTATCGGCTTGTTATTTATTGATGGGCACTGGAGAAAAAACGCTATTTTTTCTGATCCAGTTGCTTTCTCTTTCAACATGGCCGCTAGCGCTATTTTGTGTTTGGGATTAATGACGGGGCCTTTCAAGATAAAATACAAAGTTTTATTGTTTGCTTTGGGAGCGCTGTTTGCCGTAGTAATGACTTATTCTGCTACCCGGGCCGCTTACGTTTTAATTCCCGCGGCTTTTTTTATACTGTTTGTTTTAAAATTCAACCGCATAGCAATTGTGCTTTCTATACCCATTATGTTTGCGTTTTTAGTGCTGATTAGAGTGCCAACCAGCAATACTACATTAGTTAGGTTTCAATCGGCATTTAAACCAAACGAAGACGCATCTTATAACGTACGTAAACTAAACCAGAAAAAAGTTCAACCTTTTATCCAAACGCACCCTTTTGGTGGCGGTTTAGGCGGTTCCGGGATCTGGGGAGTTAGGTTTGCGCCCTATTCATTTTTAGCACAGTTCCCACCAGATAGCGGTTACGTAAGGGTAGCCATGGAATTAGGATGGGTTGGTTTGTTGCTCATTTGTACGCTCTTTTTTACCAGTTTATACGTCGGGATAAAAAATTATTTCACCATACGGGATCCCGAACTGAAATCGTATTGTTTGGCTATGGTGCTCATTGTTTTTGCATTAGCCATTGCTAACTATCCGCAGGAAGCAATTGTGCAATATCCACTCAGTATCTATTTTTATATGATATTGGCCATTATTACGGTAACCAAGCTATTAGATAATCAAATAGACCATACGAAGTTACCTGAGCCGGAAAAACCAAAGAAAATCGACACAAGGATTGTTTAACCCCTAAATTGATTTCAATAAGCGAACATTTTGTTTATTTTAGAATCAAATTAAATCCCGAACAAAAAAATGCTGAAAAATGCTGTAGTATTTATACTGAGTAACGCCAAATACGATGCACCGATTGAATCAACCGGATATACTATTGCAAAACATTTGGCGCAGCATAACCAAGTTTTTTATGTAGAATATCCGGCCACGCTTAAAGATTATTATCATTTTAAAAAATCGCCTGAGTTTGCTAAAAAAAAAGAACTTTATCATAAACGTTCAGACGGGCTTTTAGATACCGATATCCCAAACCTAAAAATTGTAATTACTCGTTTACTGCTATCTATTAATTTTTTACCCGAAGGCTGGTTGTATAGAAGTTTATTGAGCTACAACGAAAAACAAATTGTACGTCGGATAAAAAGAATTATCAAAATTTTTGGTGTAAAAGATTTTGTTTTTATCAATTCATTTAACATCCATTATCCAAATGTTGGCAAGCTACTGTCACCTACTTTAAACGTTTATCATTGTGTGGATCCATTGGTTTCTGGTTATGATACCAAACATGGTTTATTATCTGAGCAGGAGATTGTTAAAAACAGCGATTTAATTATCTGTACCAGCAAAAAATTATTTAATATAAATAGTGGGCGACATAAAAACGTCCATTTTATACCAAATGCAGCTGATTTTGAACACAGTCAGCAAGCTAGTTTGCCAGAAACGCCAATATTGCCGGAACTTACAAAAATTAAAAAACCAGTAATTGGCTTTTTAGGCAATTTAGAAGGACGAACAAACTTTGAGTTGATTACAGCAGTTGCCGAAAAAAATCCGGATAAAAGTTTTGTATTTGTTGGTCCTGCAGAAAATGTTTACCGTCAGAGATTAATAAGTAAGGCAAATAACATACATCAGCTCGGTGCCGTTCCTTATTACCAAATGCCACAGGTGTTAAAAGGTTTTGATGTGGCAATTATCCCGTTTAGGAAAGATGAGTTTAGCGCCACCATCTTCCCATTAAAATTGTTTGAATATTTAGGAAGCGGAAAACCGGTAATTTCGACAGATTTTAATACCGATTTAAATGAGCAAACAGAAGGTACCGTACCGTTTTGTGCCAATGCAGATGAATTTTCTAATGCCATAAACGACGTTTTAACAAACGATAACGAGGAAAAAAAAGCGCAAAGGTTAGCCATTGCAAAAAACAATACTTGGGATAAAAGAGCAAATGAATTTTCGGATTTGCTGGAGGTGAATTTTAAGGCAAAAAAGCAAAAATAGATGCAAAAAATATTCTTCGACCATCAAAAATTCAGCACTCAAAAGTTTGGAGGTATCAGCAGGTATTTTGCCAATATCATCGAAGAAATTAAAAAACATAGCGATTTTAGTTATTTGCTAGGCGTTGCCAATTCGCAGAACTTTTACATCAAAAACGAAAAACAGTTTTTAAACAACCCAATTGCAAACTATCTATTAAAATCCGAATACGGTTTCCGCACTTTTAAAACCAACGAACTTTATTGTAAATATTTGCTCAAGCAAGATAATTTCGATGTTTTTCATCCTACTTATTACGACCCTTACTTCATTAAACACTTAAAGAAACCGATGGTAACTACCATCCATGACATGACTTACGAGCGTTTACCAGAGTATTTTTGGGTGCAGGACCCGCTTACTTCGCAAAAACGAATAAGCGTACAAAGAGCCGATAAAATTATCGCTATTTCTGAAACTACAAAGAGAGATTTGTTAACCTATTTAGAAGTTGACGAAAGCAAAGTTGAAGTGATTTATCACGGCATTGATATCGAGAGTCCGTTGCTATTAGAAGAAGTTAAGGGTTTGCCAGCAAATTATTTGTTTTTTGTAGGCGACAGAGGCGGTTATAAAAACTTTTATTTAATGCTGGATGCCTTTGCAAACGTATCAAAAAAACACCCCAATTTACATTTGGTATTATCAGGTGGTGGAAAATTGCTAGGTGCTGATGTGGAAATCATCAATCGTTTAAAACTGAACAACAAAGTCCGTCACTATCAGGTTAACGATGCTCAATTAAATTATTTATATAAACATGCTTTGTTATTTATATATCCATCCTTATATGAAGGTTTTGGATTGCCTATTTTAGAGGCATTCAGAGCCGATTGTCCAATTTTGTTAAGTGATACAGATTGTTTCCGCGAAGTTGCTGAAGATTCGGCAGCGTTTTTCAGTCGCCATTCTTTAGAAGATTTAACGAAACAGATTGATGATTTAATCAGCCAAAAAAGTTTGAGAGACGATCTGGTGGAGAAAGGAAAGCAACGTTTAGAGCATTTCCCGATAGAAAAATCAATGAACCAAACGCTAGAACTGTATAAATCGCTTGCTTAAATGCTATTCAACTCCATCTCATTTGCATTTTTCTTTGTAATAGTAACCCTACTCTATTATATATTTCCTCATAAAAACAGATGGTTTTTACTGTTAGCCGCAAGCTGTTATTTTTATATGGCTTTTGTACCGGTATATATTTTAATACTCGGTTTTACCATTATTGTCGATTATATAGCGGGCATTTACATCGAAAAAGCACAAGGAAAACAACGCAAATTGTTTTTGATATTCAGTTTAATAGCCAATATTGGAGTTTTAGCTGTTTTTAAATATTACAATTTTATAAACGATAATATCTCTGTTTTAGCCGAAAGTTTAAATCTGCAAAACAATATTCCTTACCTAAAAATGCTGTTGCCGATAGGTTTGTCGTTCCACACTTTTCAGGCGATGAGCTATACCATCGAGGTTTATCGGGGAAACCAAAAAGCCGAACGGCACTTTGGAATTTACAGTCTATATGTAATGTTTTATCCACAATTGGTTGCCGGACCAATTGAACGTCCACAGAATATATTGCCACAAATGCATGTGAAACATGAGTTCAGCTATTTAAATATGGTTGAAGGACTAAAGCAGATGGCGTGGGGATTTTTTAAAAAACTGGTAGTTGCCGATCGGCTTTCCATTTATGTAGATACCGTTTTCCCAAATCCGGAGCTGCACAACGGAAGTACCGTGGCTATTAGTGCTGTGTTTTTCGCCATCCAAATTTATTGTGATTTCTCAGGCTATTCCGATATCGCTATAGGCTGTGCCCGGACATTGGGTTTTGAGCTGATGACCAATTTCAGAATTCCCTATTTCTCCAAATCAATATCGGAGTTCTGGAGCAAATGGCACATCTCTTTATCAACCTGGTTCCGCGATTACCTCTACATTCCGCTGGGTGGAAACCGAGTATCAACGCAACGCAGATATTTAAACTTATTTATTGTGTTTATGGTAAGCGGTTTATGGCATGGCGCAAGCTGGAATTTTATTATTTGGGGCTTTTTACACGGCGTTTATCAGGTTGTTGGTTTGATGATAAAACCTTTATTTACAAAATTTGAGGAGCATTTAAACACAATAACCTTAAAATTCTGGTATTTTATTAAAGGATTAGGCGTTTTCTGCTTGGTAACTTTTGCGTGGATATTCTTTAGAGCACATACCATACATGATGCTTTTTTAATGATAAAAAACTTAAAATCATTCGGCGAAAGACCGTTTTTAGGAAACGGCGTAAACCAATTTGGGCATTGTTTAATTGCAATTGCTTTGCTTTTCACTATCGAATATTTTATGGCTTTTAAACCGCAGGTAAAGCTATTTTCGCATTCTAATACCTTCGTTAGATGGACATCCATAATCGGTTTATTGTTTATCATTTTGATTTTCGGCGTTTTTAATGGCGGACAGTTTATTTATTTTCAGTTTTAAACGATGCTCAACAACAATGTAATCCCCTTCTTTAAAAAATTCCTGCTGTTTCTAGCGGTGGTTTTTGTGGTGGATAGGGCGATAGGTTTCGGACTGGAAAAACTTTACTTCAGTTTAGACCGCGGGCAGTTTGCGCAGAACACTTATGCTTTGGATAAAGCTTCGCCAGATATTTTAGTTTTCGGAAGTTCGAGAGCACAACACCATTATTCATCTGAAATTTTAAGCAATAAATTAGGTTTGTCAATTTATAACGCCGGCAGAGACGGACAGTTTTTGCCTTATTATTGCGCAGTTCAGGATGTGATTTTGCAAAGGAAAACACCCAAAATCATCATTTTAGATGTGAACATTTGGGAATTGGGCCCAAATGAGCAAAAATATTCAAAACTGGCGCAGTTGCTCCCCTACGTTGCCGAACATCCTATTTTAAAGAAATACACTGCCGAAATCAGCGAGTTTGAAAACCTGAAACTCATCAGTAAAACTTACCCATATAACTCTACATTGTTAATCTCTGTTTACGACCATCTATTTACAGACAAACAACCTGAGGATGATAGAGGTTATTTTCCGTTAATTGGGCAGGTAAGCGAACAAATGTTTAATAAATACAAAACTGAAAAAGCGGTTTACGATAAAAAGCGGGCTTTGCAGAATATCCAGATTGACCAACATGCGGTGGCTTACTACCATCAGTTTTTGCAGAAAACCAAAGATTTAAACATCAAAACTTATGTGGTGATTTCTCCAACCGTACTTAAAGAGCCTAATACCGAAGAAAAATCCCTGTTAGAAAGTATCGCAAAAAAATACAGTAACGTTACTTTTTTAGATTATGCGACGGACAGCATTTACAACAATCATTATCAACTTTTTGCAGATGAATTTCATTTGAATAAAAAAGGCGCAGAGAAGTTTTCTGAAGAACTGGCAGAACGGATGAGAGATGTTTTTTAATCTTATAAAAGAAACTGTTTAATTATTAAGAGTCTTTTCAGTTACCTCGAACGAATGTGAGAGGTCTGTAGGTTCACTGCACAAGCCTTGTTTTTCCGCCTGTACTTCTAAAAGTTCCGTCCTCGGTAGGTTGCAGATTTCTCTTCGTACCTCATCGAAATGACGAGGGGTGGATTTTACAGTCTCACATAGTATAAAGATATTCAGCCTTTAAACCTTCCATATCCCCTAACCTCGCAATAATTTTATTCACTTCCGATTGATTAACAGCCAGTTTAAGCTCACAAGCTAAGTCAAACTGTTGGTCAAAACTTTCCAGATTTTCTTCTTTAATCAGCTTCATCACATCGTTCATCTGCGGATATTGAAATTCAATCCGGTAAACGTCTTGAACGGTTTTTGTAATAATTTCCGCCTGGTTAAGCGCATCTTCCGTGGCCATTTTATAAGCGTTAATCAATCCGGGAACGCCCAGTAAAGTTCCACCAAAATACCTCACCACCACCACTAAAATATTGGTAATATCTTTTGATAATAAAACATTTAAAATCGGTCTGCCCGCGGTTCCAGAAGGTTCTCCATCATCATTTATTCTAAAAATACTTCTGTCAGGTGTCAACCGATACGCAAAACAATAATGCCGGGCTTTCGGATGCTCATTCTTTAATGTTTCGAGAATTTCTTTAAGCTTTGTTTCATCCTTAAATGGATAAGCGTAGGCGATAAATTTGCTTCCCTTATCTTTAAAAACACCCTCGCTTTCGGCTAAAATAGTTTGGTAAGCATCGTTAAACAACATCCGGAAGATTTAAAATAATAATTGCAACAAGCGCCAACGCAAAACCGATGATATTTAGTTTACTCAATTTTTCTTTAAAAAGCAGAATCCCAGCTAAAGAACCTAAAAATATAACACCAATATCCAAAGAAGAAAAAACAACCGACGGGTGGTGACTTTCTAACTTTAAAGCTTTAATGTAAAAGTAAATAGATCCGAAATTGAAAATCCCCAATATTACTCCTGCCAAAGCTGCTCGTAGCTGAAACTTCAACGTTCCTTTTTGATATTGGTAAAACAGCGATGCAAATCCGAAAATACTAGCAATTACAAAAATATAAACCAATGAACCTGCAAAACCAATAAAGGGTAGTTTAGTTAATAAATTAAATAAAATATCCAATACGCCGGTGCCCAAAAACACAATAATTGGATACCAGTTTACCGCTTGTTTTAAATTAGTTTTTCCGCTTGGTTTTGATGCGTATAATGCAGTTAACCCGATAACCAAACCTAATAGCTTGAGATTGGTCGTAGTTTCCGAAAAAATCAAAAATGCGGAAAGAACCGGAATTATTAAAGAAAGTCGTTGTGCAATAGCCGTTAAAACTATGCCACTTGTAATTATACTTTTACCGATGAAGTAAAAGATGGAAAGTAACAAAGCAGCAACAATTGCAAACAAAACCCATTCTTGGGGGCTTGGGTTAACGCTTAAATTTGGCTTTAAGCCGAACCAGCACAATAAAGCTGCAGTTGGATAATTAAAAACAATTGCCTGATAGGCATTGGTATCATAACGTTTGAACAACTTAAAGTTGATGCTTACAATTACGCTACAAAAAACCGCGATAACTATATAAATCATATTATTGTTGGCTTAATAATGTGCAATTGATTTGAACCGACTTGTATAGTTTCTGTGGTCTCTCCTTTAATAAGTGGAGCTTTAATACCTTCTCCCCAAAAGTCTGGAGCGGTAAAAATTCGGGCTTCATCCCAAAGATTGGCATCTATAAACAACTGCAAGGTTTTTGCGCCGCCTTCAATAATTACCGATTGTACATCTTGCAGATAAAGCTGATAAAGAATGTATTGAGGTAAAAAATGGTCAAAATCTTCTATCTCCACGTAATAGGTATTTCCTTCAATTGCTGTTTTCTTTTGGTTAAACACCAAAGTTTTAACGCTGTTGTCGAATAAATGATGGCTTGACGGCAATTCCAGATTTTTATCGATAACCGCTCTCAAAGGGTTTCTGCCGTTTACCAACCTCACATTCAATTGCGGATTATCTGCTAAAGCCGTTTGTTTGCCCACCAAAACACAATCTTCCTCGCTTCGCCACTGATGCACCAATTGCTTTGCAAAGTCATTGCTAATCCAGCGCTGCGTTCCGTCTGCTGGCGAAAAAAAACTGTCCTGAGTTTGTGCCCATTTTAAAATTACATAAGGCCTTTGCTTTTTAACTTTGGTAAAAAACCGTTTGTTAAGCGCCAAACATTCTTGTTCTAAAACCCCAACAATAACATTTACTCCGGCTTGCTTTAACCGCTCCGCTCCTTTTCCGTTAACGCTATCAAACGGATCTAAACAGCCTATAACCACATTCGGGATTTTATGTTTGATGATTAAATCGGCACAAGGTGGTGTTTTCCCAAAATGTGCGCATGGCTCAAGCGTAACGTAAATGGTGGCCTTTTGCAACAGTGCATCCGCATTTCTAAAATTGCTTAAAACCTGATTAACTGCGTTGACCTCTGCATGTGCCTCACCATATTTTTGATGATAACCTTCGCCAATAATCAAATCTTGATGAACGATTACCGCCCCAACCATCGGGTTCGGACTTACGTGACCCATCCCTAACTTTGCGAGTTCTAAGGCTCTTTTTAAATATATTTCGTGTTGCACAACACAAAGTTAACAATATGCGCCATGTAGCTTTGTTTCTACACTAAAATGATAGAAATTTTACCAGCCTTTAAACAATTGCGATACAGATTGATTTTATAACTTTGGAAAGCATTGGTTTTGATGGATTATAGAAAAAAATTTAAAACAGAATTAGCCCAAGTTTACAATAACGACGAGCTAGATTTACTTTTCAAACTGCTTGTCGCAGATATAAAAAAACAAGATTTTAACCGAATTTTATTAGAGGGAATCTATCTGAATGCCGAAGAAGAAGCTATTTTTTACGATGCCCTTTCCCAGCTAAAAAATTTAAAACCGATTCAATATGTATTGGGCAAAGCCGATTTTTACGGTTTAACTTTTATTGTAAATCAAAATGTTTTAATTCCACGCCCAGAGACAGAAGAGTTGGTTCATCTCATTATCTCGGAGCAAAAAAATAAAGCTGTTGACATTTTGGATATTGGAACTGGAAGCGGATGCATTGCCATCAGTTTAAAACATAATTTGCCACAAGCTAATGTTAACGCTTTGGATATAAGTTCAGATGCCTTAAATATTGCGAAGCAAAACGCAAAAAAACATAAAACAAACATCACTTTTTTTAATGAAGATGCGTTAAATCTTTCTACACATGACTATCCTAAATACGATGTAATCATAAGCAATCCACCTTACATTGCTGAAAAGGAAAAAGCCGAAATGGAAAATCTGGTTTTAAATAACGAACCGCATTTGGCACTTTTTGTTGATGATAATGAAGCCTTGATTTTTTATGATAAGATTGCCGATTTTGCTTTAACCAACTTAAAACCTAGCGGAACTTTATATTTTGAAATCAACCAAAACCTAGCCGAAGAAACTAAACAATTAATTGAATCAAAAGGATTTAAAGCACAGGTTTTAAAAGATATAAATAATAATTTTCGGATGATTAAAGCCTTTTTAGTTCATTAGATGATTAAAGCCTTTTTAGTTCATTAGTCATTGGTTCACTGGGATTAATTCATTAAGTTGAATTAGCAAGTGGCTACCTCTCCTTCGGAGAGGGCTGGGGTGAGGCGCTACTTCTTTATATTCTTCAACGCTAATTTTAAATTCTGTTTTTCCTTAAAAATACCAGCCCAAGGATCGTTTCTTTTTTCAACCATATCCGGAACATTAAATATATCATAATCTTTCATATTGAAACTTTCATCTAAGTCTTCCCAGGCTACCGGAAACGACACCGTTGCGCCGGGTTTCGGACGAGCGGAATAAGGCGCTGCAATGGTTTGTCCTCTCCTGTTCTGCAGAAAATCGATATATATTTGACCTTTCCGTTTAGCCGGAGAACGTTCTAAACTGGTATTATCAGGACTTTTTTCATGTGCTTTTTGGGCTACAAATCTGGCAAATTCCTTCACAAAATCGTAGTCATAAGTTCCGCCTACATAAACGTAAATGTGAATTCCGGTAGAACCCGATGTTTTTACGAATGCGTTGATTCCCAGTTCATCAAAAACAGATTTCACCACCAAAGCCAGCGCAACAACTTCCTGAAAATCATTTTTATCCGGATCCAAATCAATCACCATAAACTCGGGATTTTCCGGTTTTTTATAAGTGCTAAGCCATGGATTTATTTCAATACAGCCTAAATTAGCCATGTACAGCAAAGTTGCTTTATCATTACAAACCAAGTAATCAATATCCTTATCATTGCTCTCCGAATGAACTACGGTGGTTTTTGCCCATTTCGGAATCTGTTTTGTGTCTACATCTTTTTGAAAAAAGCCCGGTTTTGCAATGCCGTTAGGATGCCGATTTAAGGAAAGTGGCTTATCTTTTAAATAAGGCAACATCTGCTCGCCAACGGTATCGTAATAATTTAACAAATCGCCTTTGGTAATTTTTTCTTTTGGCCAATAAACCTTATCCAGGTTACTCAAGGTTACTTTTTTGGAACCGTACGTTTTTGTGATATCATCTTTTCCAGAAAATGTGTTGACTTTTTCTTTCATATCCTTAGCATCTTTAGGTAATTCTTCTTTCACAGATTCTTTGTCCTTATCTTCTCGCAGGCCTTTAAAAACCGGGTGACGGAGGTGTTCATCCTTGGTCCATTCTGTATAAGTCACTTCGCAAATAAGTTCGGGTTTTAGCCAAGTAACGTTTGACTCTTGCGCTACTTTGACCGAAAAAGGTTTCTTTTTTGTGATCAAAGGTTCCATCATGCCAAACAAATCTTTTAAAACCTTATCAGTGTATCCTGTTCCGCAATTGCCAATGTATTTCAGTTTTTGATTTTCATCCAAAACGCCTAAAACTAGCGCTCCAAAGTGTTTTCTGCTTCCGCCGGGCTTAGTAAACCCACAAATTATGGCTTCCTGCGTGTTGCTGAATTTAAACTTTAACCACGATTGAGTCCGTTTTCCCAAATAATATTCATCGTCTTTCTTTTTAGCGATAACACCTTCCCATTTCTGTTTAGATGCTTCTTCAAATGCTTTTTTGCCTTTGCCAACAACATGGTTATTGTAAATAATATCCTTAAAATCATACTTTTTCAGCAAAGTCTGTAAAAGTTCTTTCCGTTTTAAAAGCGGAATCTCGGTAAGGTCATGACCATCGAGTGCCAGCAGATCAAAAACATAATACTTTAAAGGCGCTTTACTTTCATCGTAATGTTGCAATAACTGAAAGTTGTCCTTTCCTTTTTTGTCTAGCGCAACAATTTCACCATCCAGTATACATTCTTCTTTTATTTTCTTTAATTCTTCTACAATTGGAGGATACTTTTCGCTGTAATCCTTGCCATTTCGGGTATTCAACTTAGCAATATCCCCCGCTTCAGCAATAATGCGATACCCGTCAAATTTGCGTTCGAAAATCCAATCTTCGTCATCAAAAATATCTTCTGAGAGGGTTGCCAGCATTGGACTGTAGTTTTTGTCCTTTTGTTCTTTTGCTTTCGGTTTTTCAATTTTCTCAACCGTTTTCTCCTGCTTTTTAAAATCTTTTCCCGCTTTTTTAACTTTCGGGTCGATTAAATCCTCGGCGCTAAACTTTTTGTTAACGGCATACTCATCATTGTGTTTGATTAACAGCCATGCATTCTGTTCCGCATTTTTTAATTTAACTAAAGCAAACTCGCCTTTTAAAATTTTGCCTTTTAATTCAAATTTCAGATTTCCAGATTTTAAGCCTTCCTCCAAATTTTTAACATCATCTTTTCTTGTTTTGGTTAACGATTGGTAAAAGCCTTCATCAAAAATACTTACCGTTCCAGCGCCATAGTTTCCTTTCGGAATTTCGCCTTCAAAATCTTTATAACTGTACGGATGGTCTTCCACCATCATTGCCAAACGTTTATCTTTCGGGTTTAACGACGGACCTTTCGGTACTGCCCAACTTTTTAAAACGCCATCCAGCTCCAACCTGAAATCATAATGCAAGTGCGATGCATGATGTCTTTGCACTACAAACCTTAACTTTTTGGCGCTAGCATTTTTAGCACCTTTAGGTTCTTTGGTAGCTGTAAAATCCCGCTTTTTATTGTACTTTTCCAGACTCATTTTTACGCTCCTTTCTTATTTAAACTCTCCATTAATTGATCGTACAAATCATCGCTTTTAGCTTTTTGCGGTTTCAGTTTTTTGATGGTTGGGCGTTTTCCTTTCGCTTTGGCTTTAATGATTTTCAGCAATTGCTCGTTATAAGTATCTTTATAAGATTCGATGTTAAAATCCGAGGTATATTGTTTGATGAGCGCCAAAGCGACGTCTAGCTCTTTTTTTGGTATGGAAACATTTTTAGGCGTATTTATATCTTCGGATCCCCTAATTTCTTGCGCAAAGCGGATGCGGGAAATTACCAATGCTCCGTTTTGCGGATAGATCACACATAACGCCTCTTTCTGCCGCAATACAAAAGATCCAAAACCCGCAAGCTTTGTTTTTTCCAGTGCTTTTAACAACAAAGCATATGCTTTTTCGCCCTGTTTAGCAGGTTCGGCGTAATAAGAGGTTTCAAAAAGCATCGGGTTAATTTCATCTACCTTTACAAAATTTTCAATGTTGATGTTCTTGCTCTTTTCTGGACTGGCATCTTCAAAATCCTGCTCTTCCAAAATGATATAATCATCTTTAAACAAATAACCTTTAACAATTTTCTCATAAGGCACCTCTTTACGCGTCTTTTCATTGATCCGTTGGTATTTGATATGCTGATGGTCTCGATTGTCAAGCATGTCCAAATCCAAATTACTGCTTTCAATTGCAGAGTAAAGCTTTATAGGGATGTTTACTAAACCAAAACCAATGGTGCCGTTCCAGATAGATCTCATAATTTTTTGTGATGTTGCGTCTATTGATATTCAAGAAATATGCCATCAAACATTAATGATTGGAGGTGCAAAAATTCCGGATAATTAATGCACACCAAAATTTTTCCGATTTTTGGTTGTTGTAGAATACGGCTTACTGTTTTTTATCATCAGGATGCAATTAAAAGCAAAAAGGCTAAAAAAATTAGTTTAAATTTGTATTTCGCCTAACCTTCAAAAATATATTGAATGCCGTCAAAAAATCCTCAGTTAGAATTAGCTTCAGAATTTGTACAGTTTACAGACCGGAATATTTTTTTAACAGGAAAAGCTGGAACCGGAAAAACCACTTTTTTACATCAGCTAAAAAAAACCTGCCCTAAGCGTATGGTGGTTGTTGCACCAACTGGCGTGGCCGCAATTAACGCTGGCGGAAGTACCATCCACTCCTTTTTTCAATTGCCGTTTGGTCCGTATGTACCCGGAAATACTGACAAAGCCAACCAAAATCGTAGGATGAACCGCGAGAAAATCAACCTGATTAAAAGTTTGGATTTGTTGGTTATTGATGAAATTAGTATGGTGCGGGCTGATACTTTGGATAGTATTGACGATGTTTTAAAGCGTTACCGCGATAGAACAAAACCATTTGGTGGCGTACAACTGTTAATGATTGGCGATTTACACCAACTTTCTCCGGTTGTTAAGGATGATGAATGGAGTTTGTTAAAAAATTATTACAGCAACATTTATTTTTTCAACAGCAATGCGCTAAAACAAACTTTCCCGATAAACATTGAACTGAAACACATCTATCGTCAGTCCGATGATTTTTTTATTGGGATTTTAAATGCGGTACGCGAAAATAAGATTGATGCGGAAACTTTGGAAAAGCTCAACTCCCGATACATCCCAAATTTTAACCCGCATGAGGATGAAGGCTATATTACACTAAGCTCTCATAATTACTCGGCAAACCAGATTAATGATGGCAAATTGGAAGCGCTGAAAGGAAAATCTTATACTTTTACTGCCGAAGTTTACGGAGATTTCCCCGAGTTTTCTTATCCAAATTCATTTGAACTGACCTTTAAAGTTGGTGCGCAGGTAATGTTTGTGAAGAACGATGCATCGCGAGACAAACTTTATTTCAACGGAAAAATCGGGAAAATCACCAAAATTAAGGATGAAACCATTTATGTAAAATGCCCCGGTGATTATCAGGAAATTATAGTCAATAAAAGCGAATGGCAAAATTTCAAGTACGAACTTAACGCTTCTACCAAAGAAATTGAGGAAAATGTGATCGGTACTTTTTTGCAATATCCCCTAAAACTAGCTTGGGCAATTACCATACACAAAAGCCAGGGTTTAACTTTTGATAAAGCCATAATTGATGCCAACGCCGCTTTTGCCCATGGGCAGGTTTATGTGGCCTTAAGCCGATGCAAAACTTTTGAGGGTTTGGTACTGCACTCTCCTATTAGCTTTAACAGCGTAAAAACGGATGGCACTATAGCAACTTTCACTAAAAATGCGGAAGAAAATGCGCCGGATGAAAACCATTTGGTACAATCAAAAATCATATTTCAGCAGAATTTGTTGTTTGATTTATTTGATTTTAAAACGTTAAAAGGTGCTTTGTTTCTGATAAAAAAACTGTCGGAAGAAAATCACCAGACTATAAACGAAGGTTTCTTAGAGGAGATTAATAAGATTAGAGAACTAGGCGACAATAAGATTTACGATGTTGCCGAAAAATTTAAACGCCAAATTCACTCGCAATTACAAAATAACGGTTTGCCCGAAGAAAACGACGAACTTCAAGAGCGGATCAAAAAAGGCTGTACTTACTTTTTAGATACTTTACAAAGTATTGAAAAACAGTTAAAAGCCACAGATTTTGATGCCGATAATAAATCGGTAAAAAAACATATCGAGGATGCTTTGGAAAACTTAAGCAAAGAACTTTTTGTAAAACAAAGTGGCTTAAAACTATGTAGCGAAGGCTTTAAAACGCTTGCTTACTTAAAAACCAAAGCAAACGCAGAGATAGATTTCAGCAATTCAAAAAAAGCAGAAGCCTCAATTGTTCCACCTAAAAAAACCGCTGCACCAGCAGGCGTAAAACATGGGGCTTTGTTTCAGACCATTAAAAAATGGCGAGACAATTTAGCTACAGATTATGGCGTTCCCGTATATCAGGTTTTACCACAAAAAGTACTTGCTGATTTAGCTAACAAACTTCCCTCTAACTTCGAAGAACTGGAAAGCATCAAAGGCATCGGAAAAGTAAAAGTGAAGCAATACGGAAACGAGCTGTTGGTAATGATTTCTGATTATTGCGAGGCCAACAACATTGAACAAACGCCAATTAAAGGCTTAATCACCGCAAAAATCAGTAAAACTGACACTAAACGAGTAAGTTTAGATATGTTTAAACAGGGCAAAACCGTAGAAGAAATAGCAAAAGAAAGAGGTTTTGTAGCCTCAACCATTGAAACGCACTTAACGCACTATATTGAGGGCGGGGAAATTGCCGTAACAGATTTTATTGATAAAGAAAAAGTTACCAAAATCAGTGACTATATTTTAGAAACAAAACCTATTTCCATCAACCAAACCAAAGAGGCAATGGGGAATGACATTTCTTATGGAGAGATTAGAGCGGTAATGAAGCATTTGGAGGTATTGCAAGCTACTTAGGTTTCGACTCCGTTCCTTTTAAAATTTGTTTGTCACGTCGTTGCTCAACGTTCCGTCATGTCGACGGCAGGAGACATCCCACATAAAAATATCTGCATATAACTTGTAAAATCTTTTTTTGAGAAGTCTTTCCGCCAGTCGGCGGATTAACATAGCGAGCCCCTAACCCAATGAGATTACCCAGTAGGTTATACAAGAAATACCAACAAAAAGCTCCTCAATTTTCATCAAGGAGCTTCAAAATATCTAAAAAAATCAGCTTAAGCTATAATCCAGCTAAACTTGTATTCTAAATTAGGTACTTTAATACGATCGGCAATTCTTGTTAAACGATCTGGCAAAGCAACAATGTAATCACGGGCTTTTTCACCGGCGCCGTTCAAATCTTTCATACTTTCTATATTCCAATCCTCAATTAAGTTTTTCAGAATATCTACATAATCAACCGCTGTATAAACGCCTAAACGCTGTGCTGCATCTGTAAAGTGGCCAAATGTATGTCCAATGTTAGTCCCCAATTCTCTTAAGAAATGCGCTGGCATTACAATTTTTTTACGCATCATATCCTCAAAAGCAATCATCACTTCGTTGGCATCAACTTCAAACGCTTTGCTGATAAAAGCTTTATAAGCTTTGGCATGGCGAGCTTCATCTGCTGCAATTACACCACACATTTTAGAAAGTTGCTTATCACCAGCGTTTTTAGCCAACTGGGCAACTCTTCTGTGCGAAATATTAGTTGCAATTTCTTGAAAAGAAGTATAAATAAAGTTTCTATACGGATCGTAACCGGTGCCAATATCAAAACCATCCTGAATTAAATACTGAGTTGATGCTTCCATCGCTCTCATATTAACTCTTCCGGATAGATAAAGGTATTTGTTCAATAAATCACCATGACGATTTTCTTCCGCAGTCCAAGCTCGCACCCATTTCATCCAACCGCCTTGCTCGCTTCTAGAAATATCATCAACCATGGTTAACCAAGATTCGTAAGTTGGCAAAGCCTCTTCGGTAATGGTGTCTCCAACCAAAACCGCCATTAAATCATATGAAAGTTCACTGGCATTACCTTGTAAATCTCTAACTTCATCAAAAAAAGTATCCTTACTGGCATCAGGCAAAAAATCTGCTGGTTGCCACATATCTTCGACCGGTTTTAAATAATCAGCCATTTCGTTAACCATAAATGGTTCCAAATAACTCATTACTTCCTTTCTCGATCCAACAGGTAATTCCATCATAAAATAATTAAAATTCAAATATAAGTATTCTTGCTAAAAATCCGTTTAATTAAGCCATATAAATGTCTGTTATCGTTATAAATTTGATTCATAAGCGCTAAACCAATACTTTTGCGTCCGCATGGCAAAATGCTTCCTTTTCACTTTTTTACTCACAATTTAAAGCATTTATACCGAATAAGTAAACTAACAATAGCAAAAAACCGACCATGAAATCCAACAACTTATTTAAAAACAGCACATTAATATTGCTGTGCTTAACCTTAGTATTTACTGCATGTAACAATAATAAAAAAGAGCAGGAAAGTTTGCAATCAGCTGTGATTATGGCGCATGATAGCGTAATGGCAGATATGAATACTTTGATGGAGAAAAAACTACAGCTCAATTTCATCCTTGCTCATCTTGATAGCTTAAAAACCAAGAATGTAAGTTTAGATACCGCAAAAGTGCGTACAGATTTAACCCAAGTTAAAACCGAATTGGCTACGGCCGATGATGAAATGATGGCTTGGATGCACAATTTTAATCCGGATTATACCGGCAAATCTCACGATGAAATTATAAGCTATTTAAACGACCAAAAAGAAAAGATTAGCTCGGTTGAAAAATCTTTCAAAAGAGTAATCTTTAAAAGCGATTCAGTAATTACAAAATATAAATAAATGAAAATTTCAAAATACCTCTGCTTATGCGCAGCAGTAATCGTATTTTTTTCGTGTAACCAGACACCTAAAAAATTGCCAATTTTAGGCGAGCGACAAACTATGGAAAAAATGGAGCATGGCGAATTGGTGGTAGATACTTTTTACCAAACTATTCCACATTTTAGCTTTGTTAATCAGGATAGCGTTATCATCAACAACGATTCGTTAAAAAACAGCATTTACGTCGCTGATTTCTTTTTTACTTCCTGCCCTTCTATTTGCCCTATTATGAGCAAAAACATGCTGAGCGTATACAAAGAATATAAAGGAAATAACGAAATACGCTTTATATCTTACACCATTGACCCAAAACACGATACTGTTCCCGTTTTAAAAAAATACGCCAATAAACTGGGCGTAGAAGGCACACAGTGGAGCTTTTTATTGGGCGATAGAGATTCTGTTTATAACTTGGCGAAAGATGGCTACATGAACTACGCTAAAGAAAACGCCAATATCCCAGGCGGTGTGGAGCACTCTGGCTATTTTATTTTGGTAGATAAAGAAAAAAGAATTAGAGGCGCTTATGACGGAACTGATAAGCAACAGGTTGAAAATTTAAAAACCGACATAAACGTTTTGCTCAACGAATACAAATCGGGAAATAAATGAAAAAACTTTTGATCCCATTTACTTTTTGCGGATTGGTGATTGCTATTTTTTTGAATGCTTGTAATCAGGAGACGATCAAGTACCAAAGTTATTACTCAAAAGGATCAGAGCTTTACAAAACACACTGTAGCAATTGCCACATGGACGATGGGCAAGGTTTAGAAGCATTAATCCCCTCTTTAACCGATAGCGTTTTCTTAAAAAATAACCGCGAAAAGTTAGCTTGCTTTATTGTTTATGGATTAAAAGACACCATTGTAATCAACGGCAAAACCTTTGATGGCGTTATGCCGGCAGAAAAGCATTTGGCACCAATAGACCTCGCAAAATTGCTTACTTATATTACAAATGCTTTTGGCAATAAGCAGGGGATTTACGAACTAGCCGAAGTTGAAAAAAATCTGCAGAAATGCAATTGATTTAATCCTTACCTTTGTACTGCAAATGGCTCTATCGCTGTCCGCCAGCTGGCGGATGGAGGAAAGTCCGGGCAACACAGAGTATCCTGCTTCCTAACGGGAAGGCGTTTTGTAATAGAACGACAGAAAGTGCTACAGAAAATAAACCGCTTTGCCTTGGCAGAGTAAGGGTGAAAACGTGAGGTAAGAGCTCACGACTTTGTATGGCGACATGCATCGTGGTAAACCTCAGGAGTTGAAAGATCAAATAAATCCTAACCGTCGGAGCGACTCGTTCTGCTGTGTTAAATCACTATTAGGAAGGGTAGATCGTTAGACTGTAATAGCAATATTATGGCAAGATAAATGATAGAGACATCCTGAATTGTTTTGGGATGACAGAACCCGGCTTACAAATTTGCATTATTACAAGCATTTTGAAGTCCTGCAACAATTTGCAGGACTTTCTTTGTTTTGCAAAACCAAACATTTGTCCATTATTATATACACTTTTAACAAACAATTAACTTATATGGCTAAAATATTAATCATTGATGATGAAAGAGCAATCAGAAACACCTTAAGAGAAATATTAGAATACGAAGACTACAAAGTTGATGATATTGACAACGGTGCGGATGGCTTAGAAATGATTAAAAATATTGGTTACGATTTGGTTTTATGCGACATAAAAATGAATCGTATGGACGGGATGGAAGTGCTTACCAGCGCTCAGGCATCGCATCCCGACCTTCCGTTCATCATGATATCCGGTCATGGTACGGTGGAAACAGCAGTTGAGGCTTCTAAAAAAGGAGCTTTCGATTTTATCTCTAAACCACCAGATTTAAACAGATTATTAATTACTGTAAGAAACGCCCTCGACCGAGGAAGCTTAGTCACCGAAGCCAAAGTGCTGAAACAAAAGGTTGCTAAATCAAAAACCCGTGAAATATTAGGGGAATCACCAGCAATTGCTAAAGTTAAAGAAACCATTGAGAGGGTTGCCCCTACTGATGCCCGCGTTTTGGTAACTGGTGCTAACGGAAGCGGTAAAGAACTGGTTGCCCGTTGGTTACACGAAAAATCAAGCCGGGCAAACGCTCCTTTAATAGAAGTAAACTGTGCGGCAATTCCATCTGAATTGATTGAATCTGAACTGTTTGGACACGAGAAAGGTTCTTTTACATCGGCAATTAAACAGCGGATTGGTAAGTTTGAGCAAGCCAATGGTGGAACAATTTTCTTGGATGAGATTGGCGACATGAGTCAATCTGCACAGGCAAAAGTTTTGAGAGCTTTACAAGAGAACAAAATTACCCGTGTTGGTGGCGAAAAAGAAATCGATGTAAATGTTAGGGTAATTGCGGCCACCAACAAAGATTTACTGAAAGAAATTGAGGCCGGTAACTTTAGAATGGACTTGTACCACCGTTTAAACGTAATTCATATCCATGTTGCGCCTTTGGCAGAAAGAGCTGCTGATATCCCTTTATTGTCGGAAAACTTCTGCGAAGAAATTTGCAACGAGTACAGTATTCCAGTCAAAAAAATCAGTCCTGGAGCGGTTGAAGCCTTAAAATCCTTGCCTTGGACAGGTAATATCCGCGAATTGCGAAACGTAATTGAACGTTTGATTATTTTAAGCGATAAAACCATTACAGAAGAAAACGTAAGGGCTTTTGCAAACCCAAGCGGAAGCATTTATCACCCCGAAAATGCTGTTGAAACCAAGGGCTCGTCTTCTTCGTCCGGTAATGGATTTGATTACGAAGCTTTCTCTAATTTCCAAGATTTTAAAGACCATGCAGAGATGGAATTTATCAAATATAAATTAGAAAAAAACAATTGGAACGTTTCAAAAACCGCAGAAGATATCGAAATACAAAGAAGCCATTTATACAGCAAAATCGATAAATTCGGTTTGAAAAGAGCAGAGTAAATTGTCCGTTTTATATATTTGAAAACCCTTCACCCAGAAATGGATGGAGGGTTTTGTTTTACGGTTTCCTGTAATTGCGTGAAGTGCATTTTCTGATAATACCCTCCTTTTTTCAACTGGTCTAGGCGGATTACAAATACGCTTTATTTAAAGTTCGGCATGCGCTGTGCTAACATAACGAACAGCATCGACCAATATTTCTCTTAAATGCTGATTTTCTGCATTTCCAAAGCGCTTTTTTTAATACTCTCAAAAGGGTCAATCTCAAAGTTCTCCTGTTCCATTATTGGATACTTTAAACCTGCTAACTTTGCGTTGTTAAATAATGGTTTAAAATCTATTAAACCATTCCCTATTTCTGTGTTTAAGGTTTTATTGGATTTTCGCATATCTTTAACATGCCATAAGGAAAATCTTCCCGGATGATCTTTAAAATACTTTAGAGGATCTTTTTCGGCCCTAATTACCCAATATAAGTCCATTTCGAAATCTACCAATTTAGGATCTGTTTCTTCCAATAAAATATCGTAGCCCGTGGTTCCGTTCAAATCAAAAAACTCAATATCATGGTTATGATAGCCTAATTTGAAGCCTGCTTCGTTTACAATCTGACCTGCTCTATTTAGCTTTTTAGCAAATGCTTTTGCACTATCCACATTTTTAAAAATAGCTGGGTTAATATGCGGAATGGTAATAAAACTTTGGTTTAAAGCCTTAGCCGACTTGATATAGGATGTTAAGATACTATCATCCTGAGTTTTTTCCCAAACTCCAAAATCAAAATGAGAACTTGGAGAAGTCAACTTATATTTATCTAAAAGAGTTTTGAATTTTTCTGATGTTAAGCCGAAATAACCGTCTTTTTCAGAAAAGCCATATCCTTCTACAAAAGAATAACCTGCTTTTGCTATTTGGGCTAACACACCTTCTACATCCTTTGGCAATTCATCCCTTAACGAATACAACTGAATTCCAAACTTTTTTATTTTTTCTGCTGCCGCACATCCAATATAAGGCAGTAACGTTGCTCCTGCGGTTGCTAGTCCAATTTGTTTAATAAAGGTTCTTCTGTTATTATTCATTTTTAATTTTTTAAACGTCGCAAATATGGACAGCTTTAACTAATGACGCTATTTTGTCTTCTTTTTTGGGGATAAACTCTTGGGCAACATAACCTTTAAAACCTGTTGCCAAAATAGCCCGCATAATTGCCGGATAATAAAGTTCCTGCTCTTCTTCAATTTCATTTCTTCCGGGCACACCGGCAGTATGGTAATGCGCAATATAAGGATGCGAGGTTTGGATAGTTCTGATCACATCTCCCTCATCAATCTGCATGTGATAAATATCATACAACAATTTAAAGTTTTCCGACCCTACCCTTTTACAAAGTTCCACTCCCCAAGGTGTTTTATCGGCAAAGTAATCTTTATGGTTAACCTTACTATTTAGGAGCTCCATCACTAAGGTCACCCCGTTTTTTTCTGCCAAAGGAATTAACTTTTGTAAACCTTCCGTACAGTTTTTTAAACCCGTTTCGTCATCCATACCTCTTCTGTTTCCGCTGAAACAGATGAGATTCTTGTAGCCAGCTTTAGCGACCATCGGAATCATTTCTGTATAATTCTGAATCAGTTTTTCATGAAACTTAGGTTCGGCAAAACCATCTACTAAATTAATTTCGGCACCGTTACACATGCTGGAATCTAAACCATGCGCTTTTAACGTTTCCCAATCTTTTGGCCCTACCAAATCAATCGCCTTAATGCCAATTTCTTTGGCGACTTTACATAATTCCTCCAAACTTAAGAAACCATAAGTCCACCTGCATACCGCATGGTTGATATTTCCTTTGAGCATAACAGGTTCTTTAGCTTGGGGAGCCGAAAATGAAGAAAGCATTCCGCCCGCTGAAATTGCTGCCGAACCGGCAATGATGGTTTTAATCACTTCTCTTCTATTTTGCATTTACAAGTTCCTCCTTAACAGATTTATTTTCTTTAAAAAACAGGGCAAACAAAATCATCACTACAGCTGCAATTCCTGCAGGAATTAACCATATCATCTTCCAATCGAAACTACTTTCTGTCATTTTATACGCATCGGTAATTTTACCGGCTACCCAAAAACCAATCAACATACCAACTCCGTAAGTTGCTAAAGTAATTAAACCTTGTGCGGCACTTTTTATTTTTTCGCCAGCCCTGGCGTTGGTATAAATTTGACCCGAAACAAAGAAAAAATCATAACACACGCCATGTAGGGCAATCCCAGTTATAAGCATGAAAGTTAATTCGCCGGCATTTCCGTAAGCAAATAGTGCATATCTAATTACCCAAGCCAACATCCCTACCAAAAGTGTGTATTTAAAGCCGAATTTTTTAAAGAAAACAGGTAAGGAAAGCATAAATAAAACCTCGGAAATCTGGCCCAAAGTCATTTTACCGGTTGGGTTCTCTAAACCTATGTTTGATAAAAACGGGTTTGCATTTTGGTAATAGAAGGCCAAAGGAATACAGATGAGTATGGAGGATAAAAAGAAAACCAAGAAATCCCTACTTTTTAAAAGCTTTAAAGCTTCCAGACCTAAGATATCTGATAAAGTAACTTTATCATTTTTATCAACTTTTGGAGGTGTTTTTGGCAAAAAGAAACTCAATAAGCCCAGCACCACTGATGCACCGCAAGCTAACAGAAAGGTGTTTTTTAGGAAACCCAATCTGATACTTTCAACAGCATCCCAATGAAACAGATAGCTGATTGCCAAGCCGGCGATAATCCAGCCCACTGTTCCCCAAACCCTAATGGAAGAAAATTCCTTTTCGGGGTCTGTCATTTGGTTAAACGATATGGAATTTACCAAAGCCAAAGTAGGCATGTAAGCAATCATATAACCCAAAACGTAAGGGTAAAAAGCTTCAAAATTTGTGGCGCTGTACATTTGGTACATTAGCAATGCGCCAATTAAATGCAGTATCCCTAGAATTTTCTCGGCATTGAAATACCTATCGGCGATAAGTCCAATCACAAACGGGGCAATAATGGCTCCTAAAGACTGTGTCGAAAAAGCGGCACCAGTTTGTGCGCCGGTAGCATTTAAATTATTTCCTAAAAATGTTCCGAGGGTTACAAACCACGCTCCCCAAATAAAAAATTCGAGGAACATCATAAGCGATAATTTGGTCCGGATTAAGCTGTTCATTGTTGTGTAAGGTTTAGGTTGGTTTGTTTACAATGTCTTTATCATGATGTTTCGATACCAAACTTCGTTGCCATGATCCTGAAAAGCTATTTTTCCAGACTTAAACTTCCCGAAATCAGGCATGTCTTTAAACTTGCTTCCTGCTACCAATTTGTTCCAGGCATCGTCCCACATCATAGTTTCCACCACTTTTTCGCCGTTTAAGTAAAACTGTAACTTGCCTTTGTTCAAAATAATTTCGGCTTTATTCCATTCGCCAGCCGGCTTTACTGTTTCTACACTGCTCGGTATTAAATCATATAAATCTCCAGCCCTGTGCTTAAAAATTTTGGCGTCGGGATGTCCGTCATTATCTAAAACCTGCATTTCCGGACCAGTAAAATATGGCTGAGGATATTTCTTGGCGTCATCTACCACGTTAAACATCACGCCGCTATTACCGTTTTTAGAAATTTTCCATTCGTATTTTAAGTGGAAATTTTCATAGTTAGCATTGGTGACCAAATCGCCTCTCTGAGACTGATCGGTAACTTTCGGATCAAAATGCAACACCTGATCTTCAACTTTCCATGCACTCCCTAAAGTTGATTTGCCGTAGGTGTGCCAACCTTCGGTACTATTGTTAGCTACTAAATTTGTAAAACCTTTCTTCTGGGCAACACAGGAAGCTGTCATTGCAATTATTATCAACATTAATAGGCTGTTTTTCATCGTTTTATTTTAAAGTGAGAATATACTTAACCATTTCTTCAGCATCTTGCTGATTGATTTGTGGGTGTGCAGTCATCGGGATTTCTCCCCAAACTCCCTTCCCGCCGTTTATAATTTTATCCGCAAGTTTAGTTACGTTTTCTGCCGAGTTTTCATATTTAGCGGCCACTTCTTTATAAGCTGGGCCTATTAATTTTTCCTGTTCTTTATGGCAACTATAACAATCTGAGGACGCAATTAGTTGTTGTCCTTTTAAATCGGTTGATTCTGTCGTGGTGTTTTCAGCTTCTGATTCTTGTGAGGTTTGGGTTCCGCCACAAGCAGCTAAAAATAAGCCTATAATGCATATTCCTAAATAATTCTTCATAATTGTAATTTTATAATCCTAAAAGTTTATTGTTGAAGTTTTGGTCTCCGCCAGCCTGCACAAAATCGTCAAATGCTCTTTCGGTTACCCTAATGATATGATCTTTAATGAACTGAGCACCTTCTTTTGCTCCGTCTTCTGGATGTTTTAAGGCGCATTCCCATTCTAGAACTGCCCAGCCTTCAAAATCATATTGCGCCAACTTGCTGAATATCGACTTAAAATTTACCTGTCCATCGCCTAAAGAACGGAACCGCCCGGCTCTTTCTATCCAGTTTTGATAACCTCCGTAAACGCCTTGTTTACCGTTAGGGTTAAATTCAGCATCCTTCACATGAAACATCTTAATACGCTCATGATAGATATCTATAAACGTTAAATAATCTAAACATTGTAAAACAAAATGAGAAGGGTCATACAAAATATTGGCTCTTTTATGGTTTTCTACCCGCTCTAAAAACATGTCGAAACTATTGCCATCATGCAAGTCTTCTCCGGCATGCAACTCATAACAAAGGTCAACGCCGTTTTCATCAAAAACATCTAAAATTGGTTTCCACCGATTAGCCAGCTCATCAAAACCAGTTTCAATTAAACCGGGAGGCCTTTGCGGCCAGGGATAAACATAAGGCCAAAGCAAGGCGCCACTAAAAGTTACGTGGGCGTTTAACCCCAAATTTCGGGAAGCTTTAGCCGCATATTTTAACTGTTGCACCGCCCACTGCTGACGTTCTTTCGGTTTTTTATGAAGTTCAACCGGAGCAAAGGAATCAAACAAATCATCATAAGCCGGATGAACGGCCACCAATTGTCCTTGCAAATGGGTAGATAATTCGGTTATTTCTAAACCTGCCTCGGCAATTTTCCCTTTAAGTTCATCGGCGTATGCCTTACTTTCCGAAGCTAACTTTAGGTTGATGAACCTTTCATCCAAAGTGGGCAACTGCAAACCTTTAAAACCTAATTCTTTTGCCCAAGCACAAATATTTTCTAAGCTATTAAACGGCGCTTCGTTCCCAATAAATTGTGCAATAAATAATGCCGGACCTTTAATTGTTTTCATTTCTTAGGATTTTTGAGATGTGCGTATTGAGATGTGAGACATGAGATTTGAGATTTGAGAACCATGATTTAAGACCTCCATCTAAATATAATTCAATTTTACTTATGACTACTACCTTATACCTACGACTTAGTACTTTTTACTTTCTACTTTTAACTTTTTACTTTCTACTTTCTACTTTTAACTTCCTACCTCCAGCCATTTCTTTTCTGATTTTCCTGAAGCAATAACTGTCTCTATAAACATCATTCCTCTTAATCCGTCTGCCATACCCGGATAATCTAACGATTCTGGTTTAGGTGTTTCCTGATTTTGGATGGCTAAAATATGTTCAGCAAAGTTTCTATAAATATTGGCGAACGCTTCCAAATAACCCTCCGGATGCCCAGACGGCGTCCTAGTATTATGCTGAGCGTAAGAGCTTACATAGCCTCCACCTGTTCTTAATGTTTGAGCCGGTTCATCAAACCATTTAAGGGTTAGAGTATTGGCATCCACCTGTTGCCACTCCAATCCTCCTTTTTCGCCGTAAACTCTAATCTTTACGTTATTTTCTTCACCAGTGGCAATTTGTGTAGCCATTAAAACACCGCTGGCCCCGTTATCGAATTTTAACAATACCGCACCATCGTCATCCAATCGTCTGTTTTCTACTACTGTATTTATATCGGCGCAAAGTTTTTTCACCGATAAGCCACTTACATACTCTGCTAAATTAAAAGCGTGTGTCCCAATATCGCCCATAGCGCCGGCAATACCACTCTTTGAGGGATCGGTTCGCCAGTCTGCCTGTTTACTTTCCACCTCGGTACTTAACCAACCCTGTGGATATTCCACATAAACCTTTCTTATTTTGCCCAGTTTTCCTTTGGCTATCTGTTGTTTGGCTTCTTTCACCATTGGGTAACCGGTGTAAGTATGTGTTAAACATAAAAGGTTTCCTGTTTTCTCCTGCACTTCATTTAAAACCATTGCCTCAGCCAAAGACAAGGTCATAGGTTTATCTAAAATTACATGGAAACCATTTTCCAAAGCCATTTTTGCCGGCTCAAAGTGTAGATGGTTGGGAGTAACAATTGCTATAACCTGAATTCTTTCATTTTCTGGCTTTTGTTTCTCTTTTAGGATAAGCTCCTGAAAAGTTGGATAAATTCTACTTTCAGCTAACCCCAACTCCTTGCCGGTTTTCAAAGATTTTTCTAAACTGCTGCTAAAGGCACCGCCCAGCAGTTCGTAATAATTGTCCATCCGAGCTGCAATACGATGGATAGCACCAATAAAAGAACCGGGTCCACCGCCAATCATCCCTAATCTTAATTTTTTCATCAAAGCGGCTTTAGAATTATAGGTAAACCGGATCGCCTTTTTTATACGGAATGCAGGCATCGTACCTACCGGGTACTTCTACGTATTTCAACACTTTTGTCCCACCAATCTCAGAGGTAAAGAAGCCTAAAAGGGTCAATTCTTTAAGCATTCTGAAATAATGAGGCTTGCCGTCATTTCGCGGATTGTTAGCATATTCTTTTTGCTCCGCATCCAAAGTGTTAAGCATGGTGTTTTTCTGTGTTGGCTCTAAATCCACAAAGTTTGAACTGAATTGCTTTTGAGCCGTCTCGTTAATGGTTTTTAAACCCTTTAAAAATATTTGCTGATGTGCCGGCTCGTAGCAATCTTTCACCATAAGCGCCATGAACGCACCAGTTTTTGCCGCTTTCGCACCGGGGGTTTTCGTTTCCGGGATGATGGTTTCAGCAATTTCGTCCATCATGGCAACATCGTCACTGTTAAAAAGGTCATTCACCATTTCTGGCGTTGAACTACAGCCGGCCAAACTAAACAACTGTCCTCCTATAACGGTACCTCCTAGCAATAAAGCAACGGAGGAAATGGCTTCTCTTCTATTCATTTTTATTTTTTTAAACACTTAACGACCAGCCTTTTCTGTATTCCCGTTTCACAAACTGGTTTACGTCATCAAAATTGGTAACTTTCATTTGTTGGTTATCCCAAAGCAGTTGGATGTTTCTGCCCGGGAAAGATGTTTTTCCGCCTACTTCTTTTTTAATATCGTAAGCCCTAATCGCTAAGTTTGCCATCAATAAAGCTTCGGTCAAGGGTACTGCTTTTTCAAACGGCGAACTCAATTCTTTTTTTCCGTAGCCGGCGATACAAGCTTCAACCCATTGCCCATAATGCCCTTCCGCTTGGTTGGGTACCCTGGCAATAGTCTGCTTTACATGCACCTCCTCATTTTTGGATAAAGGCAAAAGACGGGCATTTGCATTATAAGTATCAGCCATCATTTTACCTTTAGAGCCTATAAATAGCATTCCGTTTCCGCCGTCGCCAAACATCTCATTGGCAGCAAGCTCTTCCGGCCTTTCGGGTTGTATCCCGCCATCCATCCAATGCAAATTCACCTTACTTTTATTCTTTTTTGTTTCGGGGAATTTAATGATAACGTGGCTAGATGGCGGACAGCTGTCTGGGAAATAACCTCGCTTAAATTCGTCCACATAAACGCTGCCTACACTAGCTTCTACGGAGGTGGGGTTGTTTAAACCTAATACAGAGAAAGGGCCTTCCATTAAATGGCAACCCATATCTCCTAATGCGCCGGTTCCATAATCCCACCAGCCTCTCCAGTTAAACGGAACCAATTTGTCCACATAATTTTTTTGTGGAGCGGTGCCTAACCATAAATCCCAATCCAACTCTTTTGGAATAGGTGCTGCCTGTGCAGGCCATGGAATCCCTTGCGGCCAAACGGGGCGGTTAGTCCAGCAATAAACGGTATGTACATCGCCAATCACATCGGCATCAAACCATTCCCGCATTTGGCGTACACCATCGTTTGAAGCACCTTGATTTCCCATTTGCGTAACTACTTTGTAGCGCTTGGCGGCATCCTGTAAAACGCGGGCTTCATAAATGTCATGTGTTAAAGGCTTCTGTACATATACATGTTTGCCTAACTGCATGGCTGCCAAAGTGGTGATGGCATGGTTATGATCTGGTGTGGAAATACAGACGGCATCGAAATTTTTAGCTTCCTTATCCAATAGCTCCCTCCAGTCCTTTATGTATTTCGCTTTCGGATAATCTGCCCGGGATTTTTGTGCTCTTCTGTCATCTACATCGCAAAGAAAATTAATGACCGCTTTCCCGGTGTTATGAAAGCTTTTTAAATCGCTGTAACCTTTCCCTCCTACTCCAACACCTGCTATATATAATTTATCACTTGGGGCTAAAAAACCACTACCGCCTAAAACATGCCGAGGCACAATGGTAAAGGCTGCCGCGGCTACTGCTGCTGATTTTAAAAAACTTCTTCTGGAATTGTTCTGATTGTCCTTCATAATTGGTTTCGATTATAAATTCATTTTTTTTAATTCTGATACCGCATGATCCACTGCCCTAGCCGTAAACGCCATGTAAGTTAGCGACGGATTTACGCAATTGGCAGAGGTCATAAAAGAACCATCTGTTACATATACATTTTTAGCGTCCCAGACTTGGTTGTGTTTGTTCAAAACAGATGTTTTAGGGTCTCGACCCATTCTTGCTGTTCCCATTTCATGAATGCCCTGCCCAAAGCCGTAGCCGTTATCATTGCCCCTCACATTCTTAATTCCGGCTTTCTCCAACATCTCCTTGGCATCGTTCATCATGTCTTTCCGCATGCTAATTTCGTTGGCTTTAATCTCCGCATCTAAAGCTAAAACCGGCAAACCCCACTTGTCTTTTACTGTTTTGTCTAAGAAAGCCCTATTTTCATGATAAGGTAATATTTCGCCGAAAGCTGTCATCCCAATAGTCCACTTTCCCGGTTCAGACAAGGCTTCTTTAAGCTCGACACCAATACCTAGTTCTGCAACGTCCCTTCCCCAGCCTTGCCGACTTGCACCGCCCTGGTAGCCAAAGCCTCTGATATAATCACGTTTTTCGCCGTTCATATTCCTAAATCTCGGGATATAGATGCCGTTTGGTCTTCTGCCAAAATAGTATTTATCCTCGTACCCTTCCGCATCGCCAGAAGCACCTGTCCTAAAATGATGGTCCATTAAGTTATGCCCTAACTCGCCACTGCTGCTTCCTAAACCGCCTTCCCAAACATCCGTTGCCGAGTTCATTAAAACCCAAGCCGAGTTTAAGGTAGAAGCACAAAGGAAAATTACTTTGGCTTTGTATTCAATAGTTTCATTGGTTTGCGCATCCAGAACTTCTACGCCAGTAGCTTTTTGCGCATCTTTATCATATAAAATTCTGGTGACAATAGAAAACGGCCTTAAAGTGAGGTTTCCGGTTGCCACCGCCGCAGGCAAAGTAGAAGATTGTGTGCTGAAATATCCACCAAACGGACAGCCCAAAGCACATTTGTTTCTGTATTGGCAATTGCTTCTGCCTGGCAAAGGGCCGGTAACATGAGCTACTCTGCCGATAATCATTTGTCGCTGGTTTTTATACTCGCTCTTAATACGGGCTGCCACATCTTTCTCCACACAGTTTAAATCCATTGGTGGCAAAAATTCGCCATCGGGCAAATGGCTGATGCCCTCCCTTGAACCACTAATTCCCGCAAACTTTTCTACATGGCTGTACCAAGGCGCAATTTCATCATACCTTACCGGCCAGTCTACCGCGATACCGTCTTTAGCATTGGCCTCAAAATCCATATTGCTCCAACGGTAACTTTGCCTTCCCCACAGTAAAGAACGCCCGCCCACATGGTAACCCCTAAACCAATCGAAACGCTTTACTTCTACATAAGGAGATTCTTTTTCGTTTACCCAAAATTCCAGGTTCTTTTCAGACAGTGGATAGTCTCTTCTGAGCACAGGATAATTATTGACCATCTCTTGGGTACGGCCGCCACGGTGCGGAAATTCCCAAGGGGCTTTGGTCGCATTTTTATAGTCTTTTATATGCTCGACATTTCGTCCGCGTTCTAACAATAACGTTTTTAAGCCTTTTTCTGTAAGTTCTTTAGCTGCCCATCCCCCAGATACTCCTGAACCTATTACGATGGCATCATAATCCTGTGCTGACATTTTTTGAATTTAGTTTATAATTGGTGGGCATAAATTAGTATTAAATCGCTTTAGCACAAAATATTTGTTCAAAATTATTTTAATTTATCTCAAAAAGAAACCGTTAGTGCTACTGGGTGTCCCCCGCTGTCCATAGAACTCCTTTGGAGACGGGGGCTACAGGCTGAACAAACTTTAAAATTAGGCGCCAAAGCGGGAGCAAACAAGCATTCGGAAATTCATTGCCGAACTTTGCCGGATATTTCCAGATTTTGTGACATTAGCCTAGATTTCTTCGAGACTGCTTCGAGACCGCTTCGAGAAAAAGGGGGTATTTCCCGAAGGATTCCCAAAGCGGTTTAGGAGGGATTTTATTTACCGGTTTGTTGTTGGATTGAGTTGGCGATGTGTGGAGATTTTGATGGAAAGGGAGTCTCTAGACGCTATAACTTAATGTCATTTCGATACATAATGCGATTTCTTATTGAGTAGGAGTTTGAAATTCCTATCTATTCGTTAGTCCAGAGAGACGTTGCATATAACTCTGAGGACAGGTGGGTAAATAAATTTAAAACTGTTCCCCTAATAATCGAAACATTTCTATGGTATTCACACAAGCGATATTGAATGGTTGTGCGGCATCAGGAATTTTTATTTTCTTTTTCCCGTCAGGCTGGCTCACCTCATGAGTTACAATTTTGCATGTGTCTTTTAATGCACATGCAACAAGCCAAGCATCGGCTTCACTTGCTTCCAAAAATTCATTTAAAGCGGTTGTTTTGTAGTGGTTCTTTTTTGAATTTGCCCAAGTGGTCACCCTTATGTATTCATTAATTACTTCATCGGTGTTTTTAAAGAATACTTTATCTAAATTTTCTTCACACCAGATGCTTAAATCATCTTTATTTAATAAGAGCTCATCCCTAACTTTATCTATAGACAAAATCACACCCTTGGTAGCTAGCTCTTTAATTTTCATCCAAAAGCCCGGAACTACATCTATGGGGTAATGCATCCTGTGCGCCTGAATAAAAAAATTGCTATCTACTAAAAAAGGCGCTGTCATTTTTCAATTTTAATAGAGATGCTGGGCAATGAATTTCTGATAGGTATCTCCTTTTAAACCAGTAATTTTATAAGCATCACGATATAAAAGTTTATTTTGCTTGACTGCCTGATTTACATAAGAAGCAAAACTCACACTAATACGCTTTCTCGCTGTAGCATAAAAGTCTCCTCCGCCACTCTGAGCTTCTTTTTTTAGACGAATCCCTTCCATATAATGATGATAGAACTGAAAAAAATCATTTCTATTCATTTTATGAAGGTCCAAGGCTCTTCTGGCAATGACAATAGGACTCACCTTAAAATACCTCGCTAATTTTTGTATATCGGCCTTTTCATTCCATATATTTAAGAAAGAGTCTTGAGGAACAAGAAATTCGGCAGCTATTTGATCACAAAGTTTTTCCATAGGATCATTCGCAGGTAGCAAATTCTGGTTATTAAACCCAGCACTCTCCCCTAACCAAACATGAGCGAGCTCATGTACAATGGTAAACAATTGTGCGGCTTTCGCATCTGCTGCATTCACAAACATAAAAGGTGCGGTATCGCTTACCAGTACAAATCCCCGGCATTCATCAACCGGTATAGGTCTGTGAGTGTTATTCTCCACAATGCCGTTAAAATTTATCACCACACCTATGGCTTCCACCTTTTTTGTGATAAAACTCAGCGTATCCTCAAAAGTCTGGAATTCACTTGCCCAATCCTGATGAACGTCTAAAGTCTTTCTAATATCAGCCACAACATCTAGATAAGATGCCCCCTCCTTATATTTACCTACAAAAGGTAAAGCTTCAACTTCTTGCTCTTCTAAGTAATCCTCTAACCATTCTTGGCGCCTTTGTAAAATCAAAATGGTATCATAAACATTTAAACTTACCTCGCGGGTAGCTTGAGCACCTGTTCTGAAGAAAGGAAAAGAAATGCTTTCCTTAGGAGGTTCTTCTAAAAAAAGATAACCAAATGGGATATGTACATCGTGAGAGAACTTTTCCAATTGCTTAACCGTTGGTTGTTTAATTCGATCTATCCATAATTGCACATTAGGGTATTTTACCAAAAAATCCTGCAAAGTATGTCCTGCCCGGGAAATAGCCCAAGTTAACATATCAGGATTTATTGGAATGGTAGCGTTCATGATGCAAAAATAAATATATTAATTAACTTGTCTCTTTAAATACACAGCATCTTTTTCTCCCGTTTTTATTAGCTTAATTAAAGATTCCATGTGTCTACAATACTTTTTATTGAAGTTGGAGCAATTGTACCATTCAATCTTTTTCCGTTCTCAGCAATATAAATTACATGTTTCCCTCTATTATTTTCTATATTAGATGGAAATTGATATAACCCAAAATCGAGTCTAATTCTTTTTGAAATTATCGGAAACTTCATTAAAAATTCCTTTTCTTTTCCGTATTCCTTATAATGGGTGTTAAAAGACTTTATCCACGAAAGAATACTTACAAATTCATTATCTGTAAACTCTATTGACGTTTCGTCATGCAAAATTATATCGGTAGGCAATCTCTTTTGAATTTCTTTAATTGCAGTTGATTTTTTCATTACATAAAATTAATTTGACACCTTTAATTCTAGCGCTTTTCTCTTAATTATTTTCCCCTTTCCAAGCTTCATGTAAAATTGCTTAGACAAATAAGATCTTTTTGTTTTTTCCCACTCTAGTTTTAAAATATACCTAGTTAACTGGGTTAGAGCATCAGAGTATGGTTTCATAAGTCTTATTAATCCAACATATTCAACAGGTGTCTTATTTTTAGGAATCTGATTAAAAAGATCCATATAATCTTCTAATATTTTTTCAAATTGCTGATGTAAATCCTCGAGGGGGTTTAAATTCAATATTATCAAGTTATATTTCAACTCAATATTTCTCAAAACGTCAACAGTACTTTCATTAATCCTATCGTATTGTGATTGAATGTCCTTATTTGTTGGATTTGATTTTCTTCTTTCATTGACCCCCATTGATATACCTTCTTTCATTTGAAGAATAGCACACTCGGCAGAAAAATCTGATACAAGGTGTTTTAAATTTTCAAGCCATCTAATTCTTGAATTCGTAATATTGTTAGACCTAATCTGAACTAATGCAAAACCTCCTGTAAGTAATGCTATCAATAAAGGTAACCATGTGATAAATTCCTTGTACATTAAAAACTTATAGCTTTATATTAAAGTTTCTCAATTCCTGTTCAATCAACCTATACTTATCCTTCAACACTTTTCTCTAATGTTTTAGAATAGCAGATTAGCAATTTTAAACTATTTGCAAGTCAAAGTGTGTATTCAATGCGGTTTGAGCATTGGATGACAACGTGGGCACTGAAATAAACAACCTGTCCTTTGCTCTACTTATGGCAACATAATTTATTCGATGCTCTTCATTTATTAGTAAGTTCGGTTCAATTAAAAAATTGGTATCACTTTCCTCTTTGAGAACTAAAAGAACATTATCAAACTCATCACCTTTTGCTTTATGAATTGTTTTATGCAAACTCATATCTTCAGGTATGGAGACACAAAGAAATAAGTTTTTGAATGTATGATTTTCATAGAATGGTTTAATTGCACCCGTAGAACTAAATTTTGCAAGGTCAGGTTTTAAATACTCTCTTATTAAAGAGGCGAATTCGATTAGAGAACCATTTTCATATTCTGGGAATTTATCAAGTAAAAAATTGACATATCTTAATGCTTTTCTTTTGCCATTAATTTTATCCGTTCTATAATTGAACAATTTTTCTAACTCCTTAATTGCATCTTTAAATTTATTTTCTTTCCCATAGGCAGTTGCTTTGATACAGGAATAAATAAGATTGCTTCGTTTAAAATTGGAATCTATTTCTTTTAGCTTTTCTAATAATTTATCATCAAGTCCAGAGCCATTCATTTCCACTTTCATTGCATTTGAAGTAATATTTTTTCTCGAAAGCGTATACACAATTTCATTGCTACATTTTAATTTCGCTTCTCTTAAAGCCAATGTCATATCTCCAATAAATATTGTTGGTTTTGAAATCGATATATTCCTGCTTTTTATTTGAGAGATATCTTTCCTGAGGTTGTTAAGAGTATCAATTATTTCATTACTACTCCTCCAATTTTCACTTAATATATATTCATTAATATTAGGTAAGGCAAAAGCTTGGAATTGAGCATAGTCTGCTCCCTGAAATTTATATATAGATTGTGCTACATCACCTATTACACCAATTTTACTTTCTAATAATCCTAGTTTTCTAAATATATCTACTTGAATAGGATTACTATCTTGAAATTCATCTATGAATATGTATGGAAATTTAGCATTCAATATGTTAAGTACAAACGGAAATTTTTTCACAATTTGAGAGCTAAAAAACAGAACATCATCATGTGATAATTTTCCATTTTGCCAATACTGTTTTTTGTAACTAATTAAATCTGTTTCAAGAACGTTTAGACAATAATTTTATATAAAAATGTATACATTAGGCCTTTGGCATACTTAAAGTAAAAAAATGGCTAACAAATATCTCAATTACATTAGTGACGAGCATCTTTTAACATGTATAGCTAATTTGCACAGGTCTTACACAAAGGCAAAGGAAAACATTAGCAAAAAAACTTTTTATAAAAACAAAGTTGATGTAGTTAAATTGACATTTGACAGCAGGTTTAATAGTATTGAAGAAGAAGCGCTAATAGAAGCGGAAGTATTGCGACAAATAGACAAATCTATAAACAATTTCATAGGCACTTTTCATGAAGAAATATTAGGCGGTATTAGCGGTTACCATGTGGGTAAATTGAGTGGTTTTGACATTAAGGCCACCGATGACAGCCTCTTTGCAGATATAAAGAACAAACACAATACCATGAACAGCAGTTCGGCCGAGGCTTTGTTTCAAAAATTGGCCAACTATGCGGATAGATATAAAAAATCAACCTGCTATTGGGTACAGATATTGTCAACAGATAGTTTTGATAGTTTATGGGCAGGCATCATTAATGGTAAAGAATATAGCCACAGCAGGGTAAGAAAAATTACTGGTGATAAATTTTACGCCTTATTAAGCGGAGAAGAAGACGCTTTATTTAAATTATACAAAGTTTTACCTAAAGCCACGAATGATTATTTAAAGAGTTTAAAACCAGAGGCGGTGACAGAAGCAAAAAACTCGGCATTGCATGAAATTAAAGAACATGCCGAAAAAGGGAAGCGTAGTATCTTGGATCAAATAACTTTTGAAAATTTTTTTTACTATAAAGGATTTGACTCCCTTTAAGCACCGATGAGTTCACGCTGTGGTACAACTACATTGACTTGGTTTAAAAAACTGACTATAGAAAAGCCAATGGCTTTAGCCAAATTGACGGGTACTGCGTTGCCAATTTGTTTGTACTGTGAGGAAACAGGGCCGACAAATTCCCAACCGTCTGGAAAGGTCTGAATTCGGGCATATTCCCTAACCGTAAACGGACGTGTTTCATCCGGATGGCAACGCTCGGTTTGCTTTTGTGCTGGGCTACAGGTAAGGGTAAGTGAGGGTTCGTCCCAACTGATACGGCGAGCCATTCCTGTTTTTCCACCACCCAAAAAAAAGCTTTTTTGCATATAGTTTTTTTGCATTTCTAAAGGAAGATCCCTCCAATAACCTCCTGGAGGCACTAAATCCAGCACTTCTTTTTTAGAGGCAGGATATTTTGTTCCTGGCGAAAGCGGCACATCGCAATCAAATAACTCACCTTTTTTAAGCGCAGCGCTTAAAGGGTATATTTTTTTGTTTGGTATTGGATATTCAAAATCTACCGCAATGTCTTTTCGAACTCCTACTAATATCAATCTTTCCCGCTTTTGGGGTACTTGATGATAAATGGCTTTAAGTACCTTAGGATCAATAACACGGTATCCGATTTCATCTAAAATAGCCATCATGGTTTTGAGGGTACGGCCACCATCGTGGTTTTGCAGACCCTTCACGTTCTCGCCAATGCATATTTTTGGTTGAGTTTCTTGTACAGTACGGGCAAATTCATAAAACAAAGTCCCCCGAGCATCTTGAAAACCGAACCTTTTACCGGCATAACTAAAGGCTTGACAAGGAAAGCCCCCCGTCACTACATCAACCTTGCCCTTATAGTCTTTAAAGGTGATGTTCCTGATATCTCCCTCAAGTACTTCCCAATTTGGGCGATTATAACGTAAGGTTGCAGCAGCATATCTGTCAATTTCATTAAGCGCAATGCATTTTAAACCGGCCTGCTCTAAACCAATTGCCAAGCCTCCGGCTCCTGCAAAAAGTTCTAATACGGTATATTCACTACTGGGCTGAATAGGTGTAATGGTGTTAAGGTTCTGTTCGTTCACTGCTTTAATTTCGTCGAAAATATCTAACTGGCTTCTTTTGTAATAACGGTAGTTGCTCATCGGCTCACGGAAAGCGGTAAGCTTTCCTTGGTTATCCCACCTGCGGATGGTTTCTTTGCTCTTGCCGAGCAAGATTGCTACTTCTTCTAAAGTTAGTGTGTCTTTTATAACCATATTATACAACCTTATACATGGTTACAAATATATCAGCTTCAGTTTAAATTACAACTATACTAATAATTTTAGTTTTCCACATTTTGTAGATACGTTTTATAGATAAATTAAACTTTAGCAGATTATATATATTATCCACCAATTCTTCATGACAAAAAGATTTTATGAATTAATATAAAGTATAAGCGAATGTACTCAGTATCCCGCTGGAAGACTGCTGGCTTTAGGATGAGGGTACAGAGGACAAAAGCTAGCGGGGGACTAAAAAAGCGGTAAACAAATGCCAACCACCCTCTTTTAATTCTCCCGCCAACGGGAGACACTGCTACTCTATTCCATTGAACGATAGATTTATGGCAGTCAAACATGCTAAAATCTCCAATTCCATTATGATCCTATAGACTAAGTATGGGAGCCAATAGCTTTATCATTATTAACAGGTCTTTTCTAGGGAATTTATAGGGACTTACTAGGGAATTTATAGGTAGTTTCTACTAATAAAACCCTATTTTGTTTTTATTAAAAAAGTTTAGTATATTGTTTAATTATCAATGACTTATGGCTATTATCAAAAACGGAATCAATGGGGGTTTTAGTGGCAAAGTGGGCAATGTAGTAGGCAGCACTTGGCGTGGTTTAGAGATTATACGTTCTAAACCTCGTCCGCCCCAAAAATTTAGCGAGAAACAGCTCGCCAACCAGTTGAAAATGAAATTAGTGCAACTTTTCCTTAAAAAAATGGTGGAGGTGGTGCGCATTGGCTTTAGGGATGAAACCATTATCCCAACGGCTTTTAACAGTGCCCTTTCCTATAATAAAAAAAACGCGATTACTGGCGATTATCCCGATTTGCTATTGGATTATTCGCTGGTGCGACTAGCCCAAGGGGAAGTTTATGTGCCGGAAAATCTCAGCCTTTCTCAGGACGATGCGGGTATTCATTTAGAATGGGATGCTACTATCAAAGAAAACGCCCGAAGAGATGACCAGTTGCTTTTGGTGATTTGGGACGAAGAAACGAGCACCTGCGAATATAGTCTGCAGGCCTATCGTTCAAACGCGAAATTCAGTTTCCTGCCTCAGCAACTGAAAGCAGGCATGCACATTTGGGCTGCCTTTATCCGGCATGACAGAAGCCAGCAAAGCAATAGTGTGTATTTAGGGGTGACGGTTTAAGCTGATTATGAATACTTATCTCGATCCGCCGACTGGCGGATCGAGATCTCTAGATTCCTCTGCACTCGTTCGGTTTTGCAAAGGAACAAACAGATTTATTCGTGGTTTTTTGTTTTTATTGGCACTCATGAATGCTTTGCAATTCTCCTCGTACTTCGGTCGGAATAACGCGGTAATAATTACCTTTACCAAAAATCATCACAAATGAACGTTTTTGAACCACAGAACCAACCTGCCCAAGCCTTTGAACGCCTTTTAGCCATTATGGACGATTTAAGAACGCAATGCCCTTGGGATAAAAAGCAAACCATGGAAACTTTGCGCCACTTGACCATCGAAGAAACCTACGAACTTTCTGATGCCATATTAGAGGGCGATATGCAGGAAATCAGAAAAGAACTTGGGGATTTGATGTTGCACCTGGTTTTTTATGCCAAAATTGGTTCAGAAACAAATGATTTTAACATAGCTGATGTTTTAAACGGCATCTGTGAAAAGCTGATCAACCGCCACCCCCACATTTACAGTGATACGGTTGCCGAAACTGAAGAACAGGTGAAGCAAAACTGGGAGCAGATTAAATTAAAAGAGGGTAACAAATCTGTTCTGGCTGGCGTTCCCTCCTCTTTACCGGCCTTGGTTAAAGCTTCACGTATTCAGGAAAAAGCAAGAGGCGTAGGATTTGATTGGGAAGAGAAAGAACAGGTTTGGGAAAAAGTTGAGGAGGAATTGCAAGAATTTAAAGAGGAGTTTAACTTGGTGGATAACGCTGAGATTGACAAAGAAAAGGCGGAAGGCGAGTTTGGTGATCTTTTGTTCTCGCTGATCAATTATGCCCGCTTCATCAACATTAATCCGGAAGATGCTTTGGAAAAAACCAATCGGAAATTCATTAAAAGATTTCAATACCTGGAATCAAAAGCAAGCGGAATGGGCAAAGCTTTAAAAGACATGACTTTGGCAGAGATGGATGTTTTTTGGAACGAAGCAAAAAAGTTGTAACAAAGTATCGTTTCGTTTGTTTAATCCGTAATGATATTTAAAACAAGGTCGTTATGTATTTAAACAACTATCAGTCATTTATTTTTGGTGCTGTAATTTTAGGAATACTGAGTTTTATAGCCTGCGAAAAAACCATTGAAACAAGCAAAATTGTTGGCTTTGGGGTAAACGTTGAATTAGCACCATCAGAAAGTGTATGGTTTGGATCCGATACTTTAAGCGGAGTTTATACGAAAGTTGACAATATTGAAGACAGCAGATGTCCGGAGGGAGCAGTATGTGTTTGGGCCGGCGAAGCTAAAACAAGTTTGCTAGTTGTTCAAAAACAGGATTCTGTTAACTTAAACCTCAAACTGAATTCTCCTACCGATTCGGTGAGTTTTAGTCTTAACAATAAATCTTATAAAGCAGTATTGACAGCTGTTAACCCTTACCCTAACTTGAAAAATAATACGAGTGCAAAATCTGCAACATTAACTATATTGATTACCAATTAGTTATAGTTAAGCCCACAAATGCGAAAACCTTATAACGAATACAGCGAGCAGGAGCTGATAGATAAGTGCAGAAAAGATGATGGTAAAGCACAGGAGTTGCTTTACAAACGCTTTTACGCCTATGCTATTGCTATCGCCATAAGGTATTGTATCAATCGGGATGACGCTTTGGAAGCTGTAAACGATGCTTTTATAAAACTTTTTAAAACTGTTAAAACCTTTGAGGACAACCGGTTGATTAAGCCGTGGTTTAGGCAAATTGTGGTGAACTGTGCCATTGATAACAGAAGAAAAAACTTAAAACATGCAAGCGTATTGGATATTGAAGATGCCGAAGAACCGATGAACAATCCGCACATCATCAGCAAAATAAACGCCGAGGAGATTTTGGGTTTGTTAAAGGAACTGCCCGAAATGCACCGGGTGGTGTTTAACCTGTACGAGATTGACGGTTATACGCATGAAGAAATAGCTGATATTTTAGATATGCCCTCCAGCAGTTCGAGGGTCTATTTGTCCAGGGCAAAAGAAAAATTAAGAAAATTAGTAAACGCTCATTTTTATTTGAACTATGAACGAGCAATTTGATAGGGCTTTACGGAACCACATTAGAGACACATTTGATCATTACGATGATTTAATGCAGGATGATGGGTGGAAAAAATTCAAAAAGCAAAAGAACAGAAAAAAGCGTGGCTTTATTTTGTGGTATGCTTTACCAAGCGGTATTGCGGCCGCATTGGCGCTGTTATGGATTTTTAATGTCACCACCAAAGAAATTGTAAAACCCGAAAATAAATTCATCGCGAAAAATAAGGTTACGGAGGTACCGCAAACCTTTAAGCCGGTAGCAAAAAAACCAGCTGAAAGTTCCGTTTCCGATTTGAATCGAAACCAAGAGCTTGTAGGTCCTAAAAAAACTAGCGCTACCCGAGATTTAAACCAACATCAAGATCCGGAATCATTTACAGTGCTTTCGGCGTTAGAAAAAGAGAGAGATCAGATCGCCAAGGTGGAAGTTCAGCAGAAAACGTTTATCCGATTACAAGCTGATTATACCGAACCTGCTTTAACCTTGGCAGAACAGAATTTTGTAGCAACCGGCACCAGAAAACACGAAAATCAGGAATTTTTAGCCTTTAATAACGATTTGATAAAAAATACAGATCCGCTGTTAAAACCGGCTTCACAAAAAAAGGAGGATGCTAAAAAAAGTAAGGCTTTCAATTTTTCGGTAGACGCAAATACCTATTATAGCTTTACATCCGCCGGTGTTGCTAATAATTTAAATTTGGGCGTCGGCCTTTTATCTGAACTTAAATTAACGAAGCGTTTAAGTGTAAATTCGGGTATCAGTTTTAATAAACAAAGTGCGGCAATTTATCAGAATTCACCGGACCAAAGTACAAACTCACAAAGCTTTGCAAGTCCATCATCACCAAATTCATTGGTATCGCAAATAAGCAAACAAAGCATTTCTGTACCAGAAGAAGTGCAAATAAACGCTAAATTGGTGGGCTTTGATATTCCCTTGAATTTGAAATACAACATCTCCTTGGGTAAAACTAAAACCTTTGTGACTACAGGAATCAGCTCTTACAGTTTGCTTAACCAGAGTTATGCTAATGATGTTTCTGTAATTAATTACTCCTTAACCAGCGAACCAACCACCACCATTTTAAGAACCGTTGAGAAAGAAAAAGAAGACGCTTTCAGCAATTTTCAGTTTGCCCGTACCGTTAATTTTTCTTTCGGGATTTTATATCCTTTAAGCAAAAAAAACAGCATCTCTGTTGAACCTTTTGTAAAATATCCAATAGCCGGATTTGGACAAAAAGATTTGGAAATAGGTTCGGGCGGAGTTAGTTTTAAGCTTAATTTTGGGAAATAAAAAGCCTCACCCCAGCCCTCTCCTTCGGAGAGGGGGTTAATATAAGATGGTGAACTTTCTCGTTTGCTTTTCGTTTTTGTAGTTGATTTTCCTTATTCCGTCATTGCGGTCCGCCAGCTGTCGGAGTGGCAATCTGTTTGTTTCTTTGCACTAAGCTTCTTTGTTCTTCTCAATATAATTAAAGTCTGTTTTGAAACTTCCCCGGCTCATTGCCGCCGGAAAGGCTAGAAACTTTTTTTTCCGCAAAAAAAGTATCCAAAAAAACTCTCGCCTGCGCCCTTTGCTAGGGAAGGTAGTGCTTTATTTCTTCATCTGTACCGCAAAGGCCAAGGGCGAATTTATCGGTTACGGAAGATTTGTGCTTTTAGCTTCACATGGGCGCTCTTAGACCAGCAGAGCCACCCAGCAAATCCGACCTCTGAATGTTTGGATTGGAACCCGGTAAATCTTCTGTACCTCCTTTGTAAACAGACAGCCGTCAGCAATCCGCAGAAGTGTTGCAGAAACTTGGTTAAAGCATTACCGTTCCCACGGCTTGGATTGCGCTCTAAAGATTTACCGCGGTGGAATGAACAAAGATTCTGAAGCCTTGAATTTTTGGTTCTTTTGTTTCAAGACAACCTGCGGAGCATGCTTGAATTCCACTTAAAAACAATAATAAAAAATGAAAAAAGAACTAGGCATTGTCCCGCCAATGAGGGACGGAAAGGTGGTGGGGTGGGATTTCTCTCTTGTACTTAAGATGTTTTTGTTTTGAAATCTCCCCGGCTCATTGCCGCCGGAAGGGCTATTTCTTTTCGGAGGAAAAGAAACAAAACTCTTTTTGTCGCACAGGTGCTTTGGGCGCAATGCCATCACACATCAGAAAATCAAGAGCGCTGATTTTTACTCGTACAGAGCTTAAACAAAGTCAGTGCAATCTGGACGTAAAACCGCTTTCGCTATAGGCTTGGTAGTGCTTAATGTTTGTTCACTGTTATTGATTTTCTAATCTTCCAGCACTTCCACCGCTCCCTATATTGTCGCAACAGAAAGCAGAACCACTCAGCAAATCCTGCCTCTGAAGTTGGATTGGAGTCTGGTAAATCTTTTTGCACTTCCTTTGTTAACCGACGGACATCATTGGTAGAAAGCCTGTGCTGAAAAGGCAACAGAGATAAAATTCACCTTTAATAAAAATCCCGGGTGATATCGAAATATCTACTTAAAAGCTATCGCTTTTACTGGCGAAATCCGCGTTACCAGTAAAGACGGAATTAATAACACCAGCAAGCAAACCAGTAATGTTCCGGCATTGATCCAAAGTATATCGAAAAACTCCAACTGCACCGGGATAAATTTCATGTAATAAGAAGCCTCATCTAAGGTGAAAAAGTGCGTTTGTTGTTGCAAAACACCCAATCCAATACCAAATATGTTTCCTAACAACATCCCAATCCCGACCAAATAAAGTGCATTGTATAAAAATATTTTACGAACGCCCCAATTGGTTTCTCCTAACGCTTTTAACAAGCCTATCATGTTTGTACGCTCTAAAATCATAATTAACAGTGCAGAAATCATGTTGATTACTGCAACAATCAGCATCAAACACAAAATAACCTGTGCGTTAACATCCAATAAAGAGAGCCAGTCGAAAATAATCGGATAATTATCCTTTACATTCACTGTTTTGATTTCCGGCGGCAAAAAATCAGAAAGCGTATACGTAAAGTGGTCTAATTTAGAAAAATCATCAACCCTAATTTCATAACCGCCAACTTCCGTATCTTTCCATTTGTTTAACTTTTTAATCAAAGAAATATCCCCAAGTACATAGGTTTTGTCAACCTCCTCTACCCCGGTATTATAGATGCCGACAATCTCAAACTTTCTTTTCCGTAACGATTCCTGCACAAAATACATCAGAAAATCATCGCCAACTTTAAGGTTCAAACGTTTGGCAAGCACATCAGAAATAATAATCTGCTTATCGGCTTTTTGGGCGTTCGAAAAATCTATGGTTTTACCAGCAACTAAAATATTTTTGAAATAACTCCAATCATAAGTACTATCAACGCCTTTTAAAATTACGCCTTCAACTTCGCCATTTGCCTTAATTATACCCGGTTTGTTGGCAAAAGGCACAACATGTTTTACGCCTTTTAAGTTTTTTGCCTTATCTAAATCTTCTTTGTGAACAGTAAACGGAGAGTTTTCAAAAGAGGAATTTAAATCATATTTTACAAATTGGATATCGCCGTTAAAACCTCTTACTTTTTCCCTAATCTCTGATTTAAACCCTTTTACAATAGCTATTGACAAAATCATTACGCCTAAACCCAGCATAATTCCTACAATTGCAATGCGTACAATCAGTTTTGAGAAAGTGCGCTCGGCTTGTAGCGATATGCGTTTAGCTATAAATAATCCTAAATTCAAGGGCTTTTGTTTAATTTTAACGATGCAAATATGCAACCATTAAAATAAAAACAGAAAAATGTTGGGTTTTAAAAATATACGATTTTACTTTTTGCTTTTACCGCTTTTCGGCTTACTGAGTTGCAATTCCTGTAAAGCTAATGTTCCACCATCAGAAAAAATATCGGTTAAAAAAACGGAACATGAAACCCCAAAGACTAAAATTTTAACCGGTGCCGAACAAACCGCTAAATATTTGCCCTTGTTGAAAAACAAAAAAGTGGGTTTGGTGGTCAATCAAACCGCAGAAATTAACGGAGTACCCTTAGTTGATACTCTAAAGAGCCTCGGTATAGCTATAAAGGCAGTTTTTGGTCCAGAACATGGATTTAGAGGAACCGCCGATGCGGGAGAGAAAATTGGAAACTATATCGATGAAAAAACAGGTTTTCCTGTAATTTCTTTATACGGTGCCAAAAGTGCTCCTTCAAAAGAAGACTTAAAAAACATTGACGTGGTGGTTTTTGACATTCAGGATGTGGGTGCCAGATTTTACACTTATACCATTACAATGGCAAAAGTAATGCAGGCTTGCGCCGATAATAAAGTTCCGTTAATTGTTTTAGATCGTCCAAATCCAAACGGCGATTTAACTGACGGACCAATTTTAAATCCAAAATTTAAATCGGGTGTAGGAATGCATCCTATTCCAATTGCTCACGGCTTAACAAATGGTGAATTTGCACAGATGGTAAACGGAGAAGGTTGGTTAAACAATGGCGCTAAATGCGATTTAACCATTATTAAAAACGCAAATTACAGTCATGCAATGGAATATATTTTACCTGTAAAACCTTCGCCAAACTTACCAAATAACCGTTCAATTTATTTATACCCGAGTTTATGTTTGTTTGAAGGCACAAAAACAAGCCAAGGACGAGGAACAACTTTCCCGTTTCAGGTATTGGGAAGTCCGCTTTTAAAAGGTAAATACAGTTTTGCATTTACACCAAAAAGTATTGAGGGGATGAGTAAAAATCCGCCATTTGAAAACCAGGCTTGTTATGGTATTGATTTTAGAAAAGCGAACGAGCAGGAATTAAAAAATGCCAAACAACTGAATATTAAATTATTGATTGATTTTTACCAAGCCTATCCGGATCAAGCCAACTTTTTCACCCCATTTTTTAATAAATTGGCAGGAAACGATGTTTTAATGCAACAAATTAAAACAGGAAAAACCGAGGACGAAATTAGAGCAAGCTGGAAAAAAGATTTGGATGCTTACAAGCTGATGCGGAAGAAGTATTTGTTGTATAACTAACAAATTGTTAGGCTGAGCGGAATCGAAGCCCTAGCGAATTACCCTTCGACTCCGTTCAGAGTGACAATCCGCATTTATTAAAATTAAGTTTCAGAAAAAACATTACCCTAAAAAGAAGCACAATGAGAATTATATTTATGGGCACACCCGATTTTGCGGTGGCCTCTTTAAAAGCATTATTAAACGCAGGACAGAATATTGTTGCGGTGATTACCGCACCTGATAAACCTGCCGGTCGTGGACAAAAACTCAACGAATCTGCGGTAAAAAAATTCGCCACAGAAAACAACCTAAATGTTTTACAACCGGAAAAGCTTAAAAACCCCGATTTTTTGCAACAGTTACAAGGCTTAAACGCGGATTTACAAGTAGTGGTTGCTTTTAGAATGTTGCCCGAAGCCGTTTGGGCAATGCCAAAATACGGTACAATTAATTTACATGCTTCTTTATTACCACAGTACAGAGGTGCCGCTCCTATCAACTGGGCAATTATTAACGGAGAAAAAGAAAGTGGCGTAACTACATTTTTCCTGAAACATGAAATTGATACCGGTGATGTGCTGTTTTCTGAAAAGGTTGTTGTTACTGATGACATGACGGCCGGAGATTTACACGATGTTTTGATGGAAACCGGTGCTGGTTTGTTAACCAAAACAGTTTCGGCAATTGCAAACAACGATTACAAAGAAAAATCGCAATCAGCTTTTGACGAAAAGGAACTAAAACATGCACCCAAAATATTTAAGGAAGACTGTAAAATTGATTGGAACAACAGCAATGAAAAAGTTTATAATTTAATTAGAGGATTAAGTCCCTATCCTACAGCCTATACAAGCATTTTAGACAAAGGTCTTAAAATTTATAAAGCAACACAAGAAAAAGTAAAACCAAGTATTGCACCCGGTGAATTTGAGAGCGACGGCAAAACCTACTTGAAATTTGCTACACAAGACGGCTTTATTTCCGTAAAAGAGATTCAGCAAGAGGGTAAAAAGAAAATGCTGATCGAGGATTTTTTGCGGGGTGTGAGGATTTAAGGAGATCGTCAGAAATCAGGATGATAAAAGAAATTGACAACCACTACCTGAACAAAGCGGAACCAAATAAAAGCTGCCTACTTGCCTTGCGAGCCACTATTCTTAAACAAGATCCAAATATTACTGAAACAATTAAATACGGAATGCCCTGCTTCTGCTACAAGAAAAAAATGTTTTGTTACTTGTGGACAGATAAAAAAACGGAAGAGCCTTATATTCTTATCGTAGAAGGAAAGCACCTTGATCACCCTAAATTAAAAGCAGAAGGACGTTCAAGAATGAAGATTTTGCGAGTGGATCCAAATAAAGATTTGCCCATAAAAACCATCGAGTGCCTTTTGCAAAAAACCTTAGATTTATACAGAAAAGGTATTATAAAACTCAAAGAATAAGAAGCAAAAAGAGCCATCCGTAACTAATAACATCCTTAAAAAACGCTTCAGCTTTTAAATCAAAGTATCGGATCAAACGAAAATTGCGTATTAGCGTAAAAAGCTAAATAGAAATGAAAAAAACTAAACTACTATTAAGTGTCTTGACGCTAAGCTTAATACTTTTCAGCTGTAAAAAGGAACAAGGAGATAAAGAAAAAATTGTTGAAATGACAATATATCCTGAAACAGGATATGGCGCTGCTCTTATGAGTGATATTTGGACCGAACCCCTGGTATTTTCGGATTCTGATAATCCTCAAAAACAGGTATTGAACAGTATCATTACAGAAGGTTTTGATTATGATTACGAAAGAGGTTACGAGTATAAATATCAAGTAAAAAAGGTACGGATGAAAAACCCTCCAAAGGATGTTTCCTCCATTAAGTACGTTTTCATTAAACGTATTTCAAGAAGAAAAGTAATAACCACCGACAGTGAAAAGGACATGCAAATTTTGGTTTCGCCAGAGACTGTAAAGTTTACGCCTAAATTCCCCAGCGAATATGAAAGCGATGGAAGGTTAAAAGTTTACGACGCATTACGTGTAAACGAAACCAATACCAACAATTGGATGGCAATTCGTAGCATAGAAGGCTTTGATTTTGAACCCGGTTATGAATACTCGCTAAATGTGAAAAGAATAACCAAGGCTGCGCCCTATTCTGTAAAATACGTATTGGTGAGTATCTTATCTAAACAGAAGAAGAACTAAAATTGAAGGTTTTGATTTAAATAGATTACTTGTCGACAATAAATTCCTTGTAGCCTAAATCAGGTGCAGTATTATTAAACGGAAAGCCCATATCTGTTCCTGCATCAATAAGGTCGCTATCAGGAACCAGTTTCATAAAATCTATATCCGGCAAACTTCCATCAGTCTTTCTAGGTTTTGTTAATAAATTGAAATCAAGACTTACAAAATCGCTACTATTAACCGTTACCGGTAAATCAAAATAATTGTGGGATAAATCGCATGTTGCGATATCTATTTTTGCAATTTCTTGTCCCCTAGCATTAAAACCCAAATTATTCCGCATCACATGACCATAACCCGGTACATCAGTAAGGTAATCAGTAACAGTAGTGGCTTTCCTGTTAAGCATATTGTAATTATTACCATTTTGAAAAGCTGTATTGTTGTACCAATTGCTTCCGCCCAAATGGTGATTGGCGTAAAAACCGTTACTCTTATTTTTAACTGCTAAACAATATTGAATTGTATTACGGGGAATTATTGTTGGCAATTTATCCAATCTAGTCGCTCCATATCCGCCTGCTTTAAATCCATTTCCATCACCTAAGCTCGAAAAAGCAGTAGAATAGCCGTTATAAAATGCCCAACAATTATCGAACACAGTAGCTGCTTTGGCATTTATACAATCATAACCGTCATCACTGTTGAACCAAGCCCTACATCCCCTGAAAACATTGCCAAAATCGGTTGAACCAGAAGGATGATTGCCAAAGCCATCGGTATTACCTCCCAATTTGTTTTGTGAAGTATAATCATGGTTATTGTAGGCGTCGCAATTAAGAATTAGGTTATTGGCGCCTTTAGTGAGGTAAAAACCTATCGCTTGCCCATCATGCATACTTAGCTGTTCGTAAATATTATTGGATCCCTGGTTTTCAAAACATGCTGATTGCGTATGCCCAGTAAGGGTAACTTGAACACCAATAACGTGTATTCCTTTAAGGTGAATATAAGATCCCATAACTTCAAATGCATTGATACGCAAACCTACCGGTTTAACGTTTTGATAATCAAAAACCGGGATCTCTCCCGGATATGCCCAATAATTAATTCGGAGCCCTTGCGTACCACTTTTATCTAGATAAGTTACATAGGCCCACGCTTTCTCTTTTTTGGCTATCATATCTTCCGTCATCGTGTAAATTCCGCCTCTTATATAAACGGTGTCACCAGCCGAAACAGCAACTTGAGCTCGTTGCACAGTTAAAAAAGGAGAATCAATAGTTCCCTTATTGGTGTTTTTTCCGGTTGTAGCTACATAAATTTTCGCGGAATACGCAAAAAGTGAAAACAAGCTTAAGCAAGCCGCAAAAAAGAGTTTAAGTTTTCGCATTGCTTTAAATTTATAGTTATATCATGGCATTAAACAGCCTTTAAGGCATGATTTAGGTTTATATTTTATGCAATTTGGATATATTCCACCAAAGGTTTGTCCTGTACCATCCTGAAATCATCAGACAGAATCAGAAAATCTTTTATCCGATAATTGATTGGTAAAACCCTCATAAATAAAGATATTTGCGCCAATGGAAGCGAAGAAAATAGGCATTACAGGTTGGGGAAGTGTTTCGGCTTTGGGTTTTGATAAAAAAGAAATTTGGCAGAGCTACTTAAATGAAAATCATTATTTAAAAAAACAACTTTTTCTACAACAGGAAGATTGGTGTGCCCCTTTAAGCGACAGATCCAAAGAAGTAATTAACAGCATTTACCATCAGAAACAAGCCTATAAAAACCTGGATCCAAGTGTTATTTATGCCATTTATGCTTCCAGGTTAGCGGTAAAAGATGCTGATTGGGCGAATAATAAAGAGTTTGGGATAAATATTGGCTCGTCCAGAGGGGCAACCACCGTTTTTGAAAAATACCATGCGGATTTTATAGCGAGCAAAGAAACAGAAACTTATCCCCTTTGTTCGCCTTCAACAACTTTAGGAAATATCGCCAGTTGGGTAGCTACAGATTTAGGCTCAGAAGGTCCGACAATATCGCATTCTATTACTTGTAGCACTGCTTTACACGCAATTATTAATGCAGTAGTTTGGATTAGTTCTGGCTATGCTGATTATTTTTTAGCCGGAGGAAGCGAAGCGCCTCTAACTCCTTTTACCTTGGCGCAGATGAAAGCTTTAAAAATCTACTCAAGCTTAACCGAGGGCTTCCCTTGCAGAGCAATGGATTTAGAAAAGCAAAAAAGCAGCATGATTTTAGGTGAAGGCGCAGCCTGTTTTAGCTTGGAGGCAAACCCAGAAAATTCAATTGCAAATATCACGGGCATCGGTTATGGCGTTGAAATCATCAAAAACGGAGCTTCTTTATCTGCCGATGCAGCATGTATGCAAAAAGCTATGCTAAAAGCGTTAAAAAATCACGATCCAAAATCTGTTGATGTTGTAATTATGCACTCACCTGGAACAGTTTTAGGGGATATTGCCGAGATGCGGGCGATTGAAGCTGTTTTTGGTAGCACTCTCCCTTTATTAACCTGCAACAAATGGAAATTGGGACATACTTTTGGAGCTTCTGGTGCGCTAAGCTTAGAAATGGGACTTTTAATGTTACAACATAACCAATTTATCGCTCCTCCCTATCTTGAACCGAAAACGCAAAATAAAGACCTCAAAAAAATAATGATTAATGCGGTTGGCTTTGGTGGGAATGCTGCGAGTATTGTTATTGAAAAAGAGGGTTAGTTCTTTTCTGTTTTTGTAGCCTTTGTTAGTAGCTGCTTTCCTTTTTTTAACGGGGCATTGCGCTCCGCCAGCTGGCGGAGCGGCAATCTCTGTGTTCTTTTGCGCTAGCCGTTGTTCGTTTTCTTGTGATTGAATTAGAATTTTGTTTTTGAAATTACCCGGCTCATTGCCGCCGGAAGGGCTATTTCTTTTTAGGTAAAATTGCGAAGCACTCTTGAGGGCAAATAAAAAAATATAAAATCCGAAAAAAGAAACAAAAATCCCTTTTTATCGCACAGGTGCTTTGGGCGCAATTCCACTGCACATCAGAAAATCAAGTGCGCTGATTTTTTCATTTATTTTTATTTTTTATTTAGGCATTCAAGAAGGCGGAGCCTTTTTACTCGTTCAGTGCTTAAACAATGTCAGTGCAAACCAGACGTAAAACCGCTTTCGCTATAGGCTTGGTAGTGCTTAACGTTTGTTCACTGCTTCTGATTTTCTGATCTCCCGGCACTCCCCTCGCTCCTTGTATTGTGGAAACTAAACGAAGTTATTCTATAAGCAGAGCCACCAGCAAATCCGGCCTCTGAATGTTTGGATTGGAGCCCGATAAATCTTTTGCACTTCCTTATATAAACAGACAGACAGACAGACAGGCATCAGCAATCCGCAAAAGTGTTGCAGAAACTTTGGCTAAAACACTACCGTTCGCGACTTGGATTACACTAGAAACGCCGTGAGGCAATTTTATTTAATAAACCTCATAATATATCTTTAAATTTAAAGCGCTTTCAAATTAAAAAATGCAACCTGTAATCCATTACGCTTTACATTTTATCGCACCGTTTTTTATCGCTTTTTATTTTTTTAGAGACGACTGGAAAAAGGCTTATTTAATTTTAATCGCTACGATGTTGATTGATCTGGACCATCTTTTAGCCACACCGATATTTGAGCCAGACCGTTGTAGCATAGGTTTTCACCCCTTGCATAGTTTTTATATTATCCCTGTTTATTTTATTTTACTGTTTTTCCGTAAACCGTTTAATATCATCGGAATCGGTTTAGTTTTTCATGTTTTTACGGATGCTTTAGATTGCTTGATGACGTTTAGTCATTGCCAAACTTGCCATATCAGTAACTTATTTTTGGTCTTTCCATTCTTAAATTAAAAAAGAACAATCAAACTTTAAGCTTCTTAAAAGTTTGCGACTAAGGTTTGTACTATGATTTTCGTATCATTGCAACAATGAAGTTGTTGCTAAGAATAGTTGTAATCGTAATTTTTGGTGCTGTATTCAACACCAAGGCTTCATTTGCGCTCCAAAATGGAGCAACTCAAAAGAGCAGCCCACAGCAAGAGCTCAAACAAGTTGAAACTTCTGGTGTAAACGCGGCATTTTTAGAGCATTCAAGGATATTGTTTTCGGCACACTCGGAAAATATACCAAATTCTGCTCCTGCGCTGTTTACTTTCGGAATCGTCTTCGGTTTTACGCGTATCATTTCGGATAACATTTATCAGAAAAAGCTAAAAATGCTGAGACAGCGCTGGCTGTGGCTTATCTTATTCCCTTTTCACTCTTTTGATTAAAATGCAAACCGTTGCCCTTCCCTTTTTTACAGGAGATTCCGGCATTGCTGCATAGAAATTCGTTTAGAATTTCCGATAATTCATTTATGTCGCTACTGGCGGCAATCACTCACTAAAACTCTAAAAATGACAAATATACTAGAGAATAGCCTTGTTATGGCCGTTCTTGTTGCACTCATATTAATTCCGGTGTTTATCATCAAAAGAAATAACAAAAAAAAGAAACAGGTTTTAATCCAAAGTAAAATTGAAAAAATTACTTCGGAAAATAATCTTACACTTACCCATACAGACAGTGCAATGAACTTTTTAATTGCCTGTTCCGCCGATCATAAACTGTTATTTCTAAGCCTGATCGATTTTACCTATGAAATAATTGAACTTGAAAAAGTTATAAATGTTAAAGACGACATCGATTACAACGGCAAAGAAGTGAAAAGCGTTCAGCTTGTATTGACTTTCAACAGTGGTGTAAATAAAAATATTTCTTTTTATAAGCAGTATAATGATAGCGAAGGCGAGCTTTCCGCAGTAAAAAAACTAGCTGCTAAATGGGCGTTATTATTGAAGCCTGCTGTTTAACTGAAAAAAGCCTTTTGCTAAGATGCAAAAGGCTTTTTGAATTTTAAAAAAATGATTTTAATGTGGACTTGTTTAAATCCTATTCTTTTATCAGCTCTTCAATTTGTTTCACAAACTTTTCTGTACCATAATCGGCAAAGCCTTCGTGTTTAAACCGCACTTTACCTTTTTTATCCAGTACAATTGTGGTAGGTAGCGCTCCGGTGTAAATTTCGCTTGGAACATTGCCTCTGCTTTTGTAAAAAGGCACAGAATACTTTTCCTTTTGGAGATAACCATCTGCAGCAGCAGGATCACTATCCTCATTAATCATTAAAAAGAAAACGTTGGGATTGTTTTTGAATTTTGAATAGAGTTTTTCTATGGATGGGAATTCGGCTCTGCATGGCGGACACCATGACGCCCAAAAATTGATAAAGACTACCTTCCCTCGCAACGAGGAGGTATTTTGCACATTTCCGTTATGGTCTGTGAAATCAAAATCTACAGCTGAGAGGTCTGAAGTAGCGGAACGCTTATCCTCAATACTGGCATTGAACAATCCGGTGCGCATTAATTGCCGTAACACAAACGATTTTACGTCGGGGCTAACCAGCATAAGCACAATTGCAATCCCCATAAGCACAGAAAAACCGTTTTTGCGGAGGAATTGCCAAAATTTATTTGCTGAAGATTTTTCTTTTGACATCATTTAATGATTTTAAAAAATCTTATCTGGGTTTAGAATGCCGTTGGGGTCAAAAACCTGCTTTATACCACGCATTAAATTAAGGTTGATCTCACTATATTTTATCGGCATAAATTCCTTTTGTACCAAACCGATACCGTGTTCGCCAGATATTGTTCCGCCCAGTTTCACGGTGAGCTCAAAAATCTGTTTAATTCCGTCCTTTAGTTTATGTTTCCAATCATCATCAGACATTTGACCCTTAATGATATTAATATGAAGGTTTCCATCACCTGCATGACCATAACAAACTGACTGAAAACCATAAACACTTCCAATTTCTTTAATCCCTCTAATTAATTGCGGTAAGTTTGCCCTGGGAACAACTGTGTCTTCCTCTTTATAAATAGAGTTCGATTTTACCGATACGGGCATTACACGCCTAATTTTCCAAAGCTCTTCTTTTTGGGCAGCGGCATCTGCAAATAAAACTTCAATGCAACGGTGTTTTTCTACCACGTTATTAATGACTTCGCAATCGCCAAAAAGCGTATCCATATCGTTTCCGTCAACTTCAATCATTAAATAAGCTTGTGCTTCTGCGTTAATATGAAAATTCAGCTTATCATATTCAACTACCCATTCAATTCCTTTGCGCTCCATAAACTCTAATGCAGACGGCGTAATTCCAGCTCTAAAAACGGCTGAAACCGCCGCACAAGCATCTTCATTTGTAGGAAAAGCACACATCAATAAAATATTATGTAACGGTTTCGGAATCAGCTTTAAAACTATTTTTGTGATGATGCCTAAAGTTCCTTCAGAACCAATTAACAACTGCGTTAAATTATATCCAGACGCGTATTTCAAGGTATTTGCGCCCGTCCAGATGATATCGCCATTAGGCAAAACTACTTCAAAATTCAGAACATATTCTCTTATTGTCCCGTATTTCACCACTCTTGGTCCGCCAGAGCCGTGTGCCATATTTCCACCAATAAAACAGGAGCCTTTGCTAGAAGGGTCTACTGGGTAAAGCAAACCTTTTTCTTCTACAGCGTCCATAAAAACCTCAGTAATTACGCCAGGTTCAACCGTGGCTTGCAGATTTTTTTCGTCTATTTCAATAATCTGATTTAACCTTTCCAAACTTAAAACAACGCCGCCGTGTACAGGCAATGCGCCACCGCTTAAACCGGTTCCTCCTCCTCTTGGCGTAACCGGAATCAAATGCTCGTTACAGTATTTTAAAATAGCAGAAATTTCCTTGACGTTCTTTGGCTTAAGCACCACGTCCGGAAAAAAGCTCAAATCTTCGGTTTCGTCCTTACTGTATTTAAAAATGCTTTCCTGATCGGTAAACACATTGCCTTCTCCACAAATATGAGTGAGTTTATCTATAATTTTTTGGTTAACTGGATTAAATTTCATTTTTACTTTTTATAGCTTAACTGCACAAAGGAGCTTTTTATCTGCGCCTTAACGGGAGGGTTTAATTTTTCTATCTTAACAACTACTTCCTGAACAACGGGGAATTTATCAACGATTTTATCAATAATTTTCTGAGCTACAGACTCAATAAACTTAGCCTCCTGGCTAAACAATTCGCTACATATCTCATGCAGTTGCATATAATCTACACTTTCGTTTAAATTGTCATCTGCAAAAGTTGCTTTTGTGATAAAGCTAACGGATAAATCAACTATAAAGTTATTTTTAAAAATTCGTTCTTCGGGATACCAACCAATTGCTGCATTAAATTTTGCGCCATTTAAGCCAATGGTTGCTAAGGTTTCGCTCATGTTCAAAGATGATGGTTAATAGATATAATTCAAAATAATTAATGGGAGATTTTGTTAAATTTAGAATAAACCAATTTTAAACAAAACGGGAAGATCGATGTCGATTTTAATATAAGATTTAGATGGAGGCGGTATCGCGATAGGCTAATTTAAAATACCGAAGGCTTTATGCTTTCGAAAATGGTATAGTGTTTGTCTTGTTTTAATAAATCAAACTTTAAAATCATGAACAGAACAGTCGGAATTATTTTAGTAGTTGTAGGAATTGCAATGCTAATTTGGGGAGGTTTCTCGTACACTAAGCAAGAAAAAGTTGTTGACGCTGGCCCCATCCAAATATCTGCGGATAAAAAAGAATCTGTAAACTGGCCACCATACGCGGGCGGAATTATTTTAATTGCCGGGGTTGTGGTTTTAGTAACTGCTAAAAAAAGTTAATTTTTTTTAGGCAACTAACCAGATTCAATGGAAGCAGGTGAATTTTAATTCGCCATTTAAACAAAAAAAATCTTTAAAATAACCTTAATTTCGAAGCATCTTGATTTTTATCGAGATGCTTTTTTATTATATCTGATTTGCGTTTGAATTTTGAAAATGAAAGACTACAAAAAATATTATACATTGCCGGCAACGCCAGAAGAAGTTTATTTGGCTTTAACTATTCCGTTGAGCATTAAATTGTGGAGCGGTGCAGAAGCGGAAATGAGTACCGAACCACAATCAGAGTTTTCTTTATTTGATGGAGATATTGTTGGCAAAAACCTTGAATTTGAGGAAAACAAAAAAATTGTACAGCAATGGTACTTTGATGGACAGGATGAAGAGTCTATTGTTACCATAAAACTTCACGAACATAAAAAGGGTTGCTCAGTCGAACTTTCTCATACAAATATTCCTGATGATGTTTACGAAGAATTTGTGGATGGCTGGAATACCAGTTATTTTGGCGAATTAAGCGAGTTTTTTGAGGGAGAATAAATTATTATATCGACAATTTAAGTCTTTTGACTTTCTACTTTTATCTTTTTACTTCCTACTATATATCCCAATATTGCATTTTTTTACGCTTAATAAAGGTTCTGATATCCAACACAAAGGCTGCAAAAAAATAAAACACCAATGGAAAACCGGCTGATAAAAAAGAAGTGTAAATAAAAAACAACCTAATTTTCGACTGAGAGATTTTAAACTTATCGCCTAAATAAGTGCAAACCCCAAAAGAATAACGTTCAAAAAAAATCAATATCCTACTAATCATTTTATTGTTGCTTAATAATTTTTAAACCAATCCCACAATTTAAGCATTTTTTTAGATCACAATAACTTTTTTTCAAATGAATAAGCGCCTGTGTATCAAAAGCATTAATCGCATTTAATCTTCTTTGCTTAAATCCGCGAATAATCTGGTTTGCCTCGGGCTTAATTTCTAAAAGCAAATCTAAAGCTAAATCAACAAACTTTTTTGTACCAGTTTCTTTTCCGTAAAAAAACAGAAGTGGTGCAATTGCATTAATTAACAGGTTATTGATGCTCTCTATACCGAGGTTTACGCTTTTTCTTTCAGCGATTTTATCAAACCTAAAATGTGTTCCCCAATAAATATTTGAAGGCAATTTGGTAAATAACGTTCCAAAATCCTTTTTGTTTAGGATGCTTATAATCTTAGAAAACAAATGTTCTGATTTTAACACCAATGCAGCAAATTGCGCCATTCTAATTGTCGGGAAATTATCGGGTCGGGTTTTAGAAAATTTCCATAAACTAACATCCAAAACCGAAAGCTGGTATTTTGCCCTTAAAAATTGAAACTCTTTTTTCAGTGCCTTAGGATATTCATCATCAAAATTAAAATCTAAAAAACCGGCAACACCAAAAATTAAAGCTTCTACTTGTAAGACCGAGTTTTTATGTTTTGCTAAAGTTAGTTGAGGGAGGTTTTTCGCTAGCAACTCAAAAGGCAATGCGTTAACCTTAAAGCCAAAACTTCTTGCTAAAACAATATAAAAAGTATCTTCCCAACTGCTGTTTGTGGTTTGGTAAATCTGTTTTATTGCTAAAGATTTATCTTCCAAACGTTCGGTCAGCATCCTATCCAAACACTGGCTTTTTGTAAAATCGTCGACAAACGGAAGTTGTGCCTCGCAAGGAATCCAATAATTATTTGCAATTAGTCTGTCGTAGTTTTCAAGTATGGCTACAGGCACCGCGTTTTTAAGTTCCAAAACCGGAAGCAAAGTTTCATCTGTTCTGTAAATTGGCGCATCATGTTCCCAAACCACATGCAAAATCACGTTATCATAAGCTTTATCGGTTTGGTGTTTGTGTTTTAACCAGTCAGATGATTTTAAATGAATTTCGATGTTTCCGGCCCAAAGCGTCTCTCCTATTTTAATTTTTCCGTTAAAAAAATCAGGCCCTGAATCTAAATTATGAATTCCAGATTGTAATATTTGAATTGCCTGACCATCAGTTGTGTACAAACCCAAAAGGTTGAACAGCTTATATTTCCAAATGAAATGAAGAATGGCTTCTGACGATGGCATTGCTAAAAATAGAAAAATAATTTTCCAAACCCGTAGTGCATTATAAAAAAGGTTGCCCATTTCACTAATAATTAGTATATTATATTGATTACCAAGTCATTATAATTATGAGCAACCTTTTGCGAAAATACGAATTAATCTTGAAGACGTTTAGAGAAATCTCACCGG
>DATJED010000021.1:0-27743 GCA_035496935.1 Pelobium sp.
CTAGATTTAATCCCCTAACAATAAACCATAGCCCCAAACACAAAGTTACATAGGGTAAAAATCTGTTAATCCTTTGGCGAAACGCAGGTTTACTGAAATTAACACCGAGCATAGCAAACAGCATCAGCGGTGTGGTGCCTAAGCCAAATACAAACATAAACAAGGCCGATTGATATGCGCTATTGGTATTAATAGCCGTTGCTAATCCTAAATAAACAAAACCGCAAGGCAAAAAGCCATTGAGTAAACCCAAATAAAAATGCCCTGCTTTATTTCTGATGGCTTTACCGATAAGTTGGTTTATCGTTTGAGTGAAACGGTTTGGTCTATATAATTCTGTTTCTCGATAATGGATTATCTTAGGTAAAACAGCAATAACAATTAAAACTCCGCTTAAAATACTAATGCCTTGTTGCAAACCCGCCAGCCATAATTGTTTGCCCAGCATCCCAATCAATAACCCCAAAAAAGCGTAAACTATTGCTCTGCCAATATTGTAAGAGAGTTTTTTCAACACAGTTACCCATTTAGCTTCCGGCTGTTGCGGTAAGGCAAAAGCCAGTGGCCCGCACATCCCAACGCAATGCAGACTACCAAATAAGCCAATGATAAATGCTAACTGTAAATGATTCATGGCATAAACAAGTTGGTTTGATACAGATATTTCTTTCGTCCGGCTGTCCAGCGGATGACGATTCGCCATTCTCCTTTGTCGAAACTCGCTTTTGGCAATTGAACCTCCTTTTGGTTAAATGAAAATAATTGATCTTTAGCTCGGTCAGACGGGCGTTTGAAATTCACCGTTCCGCTATCTATATCCATAAAAGTGATGGTTACGAATTCATCGTTTTGTTGGATACTGGGCTGTGCCTCGTCTGTTACCACCTGTTGCATCTGTTGATAATCAATATCATAAGTCAAGCCTTTTTCATAATAATCTTTATCAAAACTATCTTCGGCTGTCCTAAACATTTGTACAACCAGCACCGTAATAAAAATCATAAAAGCGGCTAAACCTATAATTAATCCTTTTCCCCAGTTCATAGTGTTTAATTTACAGGTCCTAAAAAATTTGTCTCAATTTTATCAATCACGGTTCCGTTTTGTAAAACCTGTAAGGTAACGGCAGTTTTTGTTTTTACAATATCTGTTTGTGGTACCAGCAAAAAGAAAGTCACTTTTGCGGTGGTTTCTTTTGGCAGTTTTTCAATAGGTTGTACCCATTTTATTTTGTACCCTTTGTTTTCGGGAGCAAAATCTATTTTAACCGGTTTCGAGGTTTTGTTAACTAGTTCAGCGGTATATAAATTGCTCACATAGCCGTCCGGTTGCTCTTGGTACATAGAACCGGCCGCTCGCAAAACATTAACGCCAATATCTTTTTTGGTAAGGATAAAATAGGTGGATAGCGCCATCATTGCTAAAATAATAATTCCGTAGGCTTTCATCCGTAAAGTAAGCTTCGGTTTCTCATTATTTTTAATCATTTCTTCAGAATAATAGCCAATTAAATTCCTCGGGCGGTTTACCTTGTCCATCACCTGATTACAAGCATCGATACAGGCGGTACAGTTTACGCACTCCAGTTGCGTACCCTGTCTGATATCTATCCCGGTAGGACAAACCGCAACACACAAATTACAGTCGACACAGTCGCCCAGAGGCGCTTGGTTGGGGTCGTTTTTCTTAATACGTCCACGAGGCTCTCCTCTTAAATAATGATAGGCAACAACCAACGAGTTTTTATCCAGTAATACGCCTTGTAACCGTCCGTATGGGCAGGCAACTATACAAACCAGTTCTCTAAAATGAGCAAACACGTAATAAAAAGCTGCTGTAAATAGCCAGATACTAATAAAACCGGCCAAATGTAGGCTAATTGGTTCGGTGATGATTCTCCATAATTCGTCCGCACTAATTACATAAGCCAAAAAGGTATTAGCTATAAAAAAAGAGATAAGCACATAAATAATATGCTTGCTGGCTTTTTTTATGATTTTGTCTTTTGTCCAAGGACTGTTGTCTAGTCTCTTGCGGGCGGCAGGCTCGCCTTCAACCCAAACTTCAATTCGCCTGAATACCATTTCTAAAAAGATGGTCTGCGGACAAATCCATCCGCAAAATATCCGCCCGAAAGCGTTGGTAAACAGCACAATTCCTACTAATGCCGTTAAGGACATTAGAACGATGATGAAAAAATCCTGTGGCCAAAAGACTTGTCCGAATATGATGAACTTACGTTCGATGATATTGAACAACAAAAGTTGATGTCCTTTGATTTTGATGTACGGCGCTACAAATAAAAACACCAACAAAAAATAAGCAACCACACTGCGGTACCTATACCACTGGTCAATCCTGATTAAAGGATATAGCCATCTCCGCTTTCCGTTTTGATCTGTTGTTTGATGATAATAATTTATTTCTTCTGCCATTTTTGTAGCCTTTTTTAGATATGAGTATTGAGATATGAGGATGATTTTCAGGGTGCAACATCCAGGGTTTTATTAACGACTAATGAACTTCCTTTAACCACCCAACCAATACTAACAAACCAGTGAACTCAATGAACTCATTTTCAATCCTTCTCTCCTTCAAAATTAACCTACTCCTTCTCTCCCTGTGGTGCTTTCGGATTTGGCGGGTTTGTTCCTTTCAAAGATTCTATGAAGTTGGATACATCAGAAATTTGTTTAGGACTAAGCTGTTTTTCCCAGGAAATCATTCCTTTTTCTGGCACACCGTATTTAATGGTTTTAAAAACGTTATTGATTTTTCCGCCATGTAGCCAATATTCGTCGGTTAAGTTTGGTCCAACTATACCCTCTGCATTTTGGCCGTGACAGGCCACACAGTTTTGAACGAAAATTGCTTTTCCTGAAGCCAAAACTTCTGCAGATTTGTCAATTTTAACGCTGTTTTCATCGATCATATTTCCAACTTTCGCCAGATAAGCTTCTTTTTCTGTAGCCGCTTGTTTCATTTCAATTGCGTATTCTTCGTCCTGTAATTTTCCTAATTTGAATACGTGAAAATTTAGCAGATAAACAAAAGCAAATATGATAGAGCCGTAAAACAACCAGTTGAACCACGCCGGTATAGGATTATCCAATTCCTGAATATTATCATAATCATGCATAATCAGCAGTTCCTTTTCGTCTGCCATAGGCCTTAACGAAAGTAGTTTTTGCCAAATGGTTTGTTTATCAGGTTTTGGAGCCGGCACTATATATTCCGTAACGTTAGCTATATCAGCCTGTGAAATTTGCTGTTCTGCAGGTAAAACCAAAGCTGTAAGCACCTTGAATGTTTTTAACAGAACGAAGCATACAATTATTATTAAAATAAGGGTTGCAATAATAGCTCCTAGGGCAACTCCGTTCATAATCTCGGTGTTACTTGCCGCAAAAGCGTCGCCTGTTAAAGCAATTAATAAAGCAACAATCGGGAATGTTTTATTTTTTAAACGCATAATAAAAATAGGTTAATTATATGTCTCTGTTTTGTCTTCTAAAGGGATGTTGCTCATATAATTGATATGGTTTTTCTTCATTTTAATGAGCGCTATGGTAGCGCCTATAAAGAACAGCAAGAATATCATGAGCGAGATGAGCATAAAAACCTCATCTCCCTGTAAAGTATTTATAAATTGCTTGAACATGGTTTTACGGTTAATTTTTGTTTTTAATATCGATTCCTAAACGTTGCAGATAGGCGATAATAGCCACTATCTCTTTGTCTTTCTTCACTTTGATTTTATCTAAAGCCAAGTTTGCCGCAATTTCCTCCGATTGTTTATCCAAGTCCTGATTGGCAATAGCATCATAACCTTTAGGGTACGGAACGCCCAGTGTTTGCATTGCTCTAATTTTAGCAGCAGTAGTGGTGGTATCCAATTTCTGATCAAGCAACCAATCGAAATTAGGCATGATACTTCCCGGCGACATGGTGCGAGGATCCATCATATGGTTGTAATGCCATGCATTGCTGTATTTCCCGCCTTCGCGGTGTAAATCTGGTCCGGTACGTTTTGATCCCCATAAAAAAGGATGGTCATACACAAACTCACCAGCTTTACTATACTCGCCGTACCTTTCTGTTTCTGAACGGAACGGACGTACCGTTTGCGAATGGCAGTTTACACAACCTTCTCGGATGTACAAATCTCTTCCGTGTAACTCTAAAGGTGTGTATGGTTTTACGCTGCTGATGGTAGGCACATTAGATTTGATGAAGAAAGTTGGCAGCATTTCCACCATCCCGCCAATTAAAATTACAATCAAGCTCAATACCAACATAGTCATCGGTTTGCGCTCAATTTTGCGGTGCCAAAATTCTCTTTTACTTTCAACAGGCAATACGGGTAAAGGTAAAGCCTCAGTATATTCGTTACTTACCAACTTACCGGATTTAGCAGTTTTAACAAGGTTGTAAGCCATTACCAAAACCCCGGTCAAATACATCGCACCACCAATAGAGCGCATAATGTACATCGGTAAAATTCTGGTCACAGTTTCTAAAAAGTTCGAATATTTTAATAAACCTTCTGGCGTAAACTCTTTCCACATTAAACCTTGTGTAAAACCTGCCCAGTAAAGCGGAATGGCATAAAAAAGAATACCTAAAGTACCAATCCAGAAATGGAAGGTGGCCAGTTTATGAGAATAAAGTTTTGTTTTATAGATGCGGGGCACCAACCAGTACATGATCCCAAAGGTTAAGAAACCGTTCCATCCCAAAGCGCCAACATGTACGTGGGCTACAATCCAATCTGTAAAGTGGGCAATGGCGTTCACACCTTTTAACGATAGCATTGGGCCTTCAAAAGTTGCCATACCGTAACAGGTTAATGCCACTACCATAAATTTTAATGTCACGTCGTCACGCACTTTGTCCCAAGCGCCACGTAGTGTAAGCAAACCGTTGATCATTCCGCCCCAACTTGGCGCAATAAGCATAATAGAGAACGCAACACCTACTGATTGTGCCCACCCGGGTAAAGAGGTGTAAAGTAGGTGGTGAGGGCCCGCCCAGATGTAAATAAATATTAAAGCCCAAAAATGGAGGATACTTAATCTGTATGAATAAATTGGGCGGTTGGCCATTTTAGGTAAAAAATAATACATCATACCTAAATAGGGAGTGGTCAAGAAAAACGCAACCGCGTTATGTCCGTACCACCATTGCACCAGCGCATCCTGAACGCCAGCATAGATATAATAACTTTTAAATGCAGAGATAGGTAACTGGAAGGAGTTTACTATGTGCAAAACGGCAACTGTAATAAAAGTGGCGATGTAAAACCAGATGGCAACATACAAATGACGCTCTCTTCTTTTAATAATTGTACCGAACATATTGATACCGAAAATCACCCAGATTACAGTAATGGCAATATCGATTGGCCACTCCAACTCAGCATACTCATGCGAACTCGTAAAACCTAAAGGTAATGTAATTACCGCAGCAACAATGATTAATTGCCAGCCCCAAAAGTGGATTTTACTGAGAGCATCGCTAAACATCCTTGCTTTTAAAAGGCGTTGTAACGAGTAGTAAACGCTCATGAAAATGGCATTACCTACAAAGGCAAAAATCACGGCGTTAGTGTGTAAAGGTCGTATTCTGCCAAACGTGGTGTACTGGTTGCCTAAGTTCATGGCGGGACTAAAAAGCTGGGTGGCTATTAATAAGCCAACCGTCATCCCAATTATTCCCCAAACTAGCGTAGCAATAGCAAAATCCCGGACGATTTTGTTGTCATAATAAAATTTGTCTGCCTGCATCATAATTATTTAAGAATAGATTTTTTTTATTGGAGCAAAAGTAATTCCATTTACCTGACAATATAATGACTTTATGAACGGTGTAAACTGATTATTATCACTTTTTTTAACGAAACATACCTTTAAATACATTTGAGGCGTACAAAAAAAGATGGTTTACATTCCGGAATCATATTAAAAACTCCAATTTGTCGCATGTCAGCAGCATAGGTGATAGCAGTCATATTTTTACAAGTGAGTCCTGTCTATTTTTGTTTTAAATAATTGAAGGGGTTATAGCGCTATAAAAAGCGTTCTAAAACCTTGAGAAAGCATAAACAAATAAATTTAATACAATGGAAATATTAAACGTTACCGAGATTGAACCTCGTTTTAAACATCCTACAATTTTTAACAAATTTGATGGATTAACAGATGGTGATGCCTTCGTTATCAATAACGATCATGATCCTAAACCTTTGTATTACCAACTGTTGGCAGAACGCGGGCAAATTTTTACTTGGGAATATTTAGAAAACGGTCCAGAGGTATGGAAAGTTAAAATCCAAAAGAGGCTGGCTCAAAACGAAGAAACAATTGGGGAAATGGTGACCAAAGATTTTAGAAAAGCGCAGGTTTTTAAAAAATTTGGTATTGATTTTTGTTGCGGAGGTAAAAAAACGTTAAAGGAAGTTTGCGATAAAAAAGGTATCGACGCCGAAGAGGTTGAAAAAGAACTGAGTAGTTTCAACGAAGAGGAAAATACTTATTTTGATTTTGATAAATGGGATTTAGACTTTTTAGCTGATTATATTATTAACACCCACCATAAATACGTTAAAGAGAGCCTGCCTTTTATGACCGAGTTGGCTACTAAGGTTGCCAGAGTGCATGGTGACCATCACCCAGAATTGCTAGAAGTTGCCAGAATATTTAACGCTCTAGCACAAGATTTCGGACTTCATTTAATGAAAGAAGAGAACATCCTGTTCCCTTATATCAAAGAAATGGCTATTGCTAAAAAAGAGGGGAAAACCATGGCGACCTCTCCGTTTGGAAATGTAAACAACCCCACCCAAATGATGGAGACCGAGCATGAACAGGCCGGTGAAGATATGCAGGCAATAAGACAGCTTACCAACAACTTTGAATTGCCGCAAGGTGCTTGCAACTCGTACCAGATTTTGTTTAAAAAATTAGCCGAGTTCGAGAATGATCTGTTTAACCATGTTCATCTGGAGAATAATATTTTATTCCCCAAAGCCATAGCTTTAGAAAAGGAAGTTGTTTTTGATTAATTTTTGATTTTCATCCTGTGGCGTTTATGTCACAGGATAGAATTTCCTTTTTGCAGTATATTAAATTAAAAGCAAAGCATTGAGTACCGTTATAGAACAACATCCAAATTTGTACAAAATTGTAATCGCTCATTACCTAATTGCCGCTTTTACTTTTTTAGCTTTGGTACCAATGCTTTTGTTTAGCGTAAAGGATTTTGGCGGACATTATTTTCAGCCACACTTACTCGCTATAACACACACCGCCGCTTTGGGCTGGGCCAGTGTTATTATTTTCGGCGCCTGCTATCAATTGTTGCCTGTAATTTTAGAAACTTATTTGTATAGCTACAAGTTGGCTTGGTTTGGCTTGGTGGTTTTTTGCCTGGGCTTGCTTGATTTTGTTTACAGTTTTTGGGTTTTCGAGCCGGGTTTACACATGCAATGCGGAAGTGTGCTATTGTTAACCGGCATTACGTCATTTACGGCTAATATTTTTATCACATCAAAAAAAATAAAAAAGCCGGATATCTATCAGGATTTTATTCTCACGGCCTGTATTTGGTTATTAGTTACGGCCGTTTTAGGCGTATTAATGGTGTTTAATTTTCGTTTTGCCTTTTTACCTAAAGACCATTTGCTGTTTTTAAAATTGCATGCCCATGCAGGTTTAGGGGGCTGGTTTCTGTTGCTAATCATCGGCGTAAGCGCAAAGCTATTGCCCATGTTTTTGGTATCTGAAAAAACGAATGTTAATTTGTTAAAATGGAGTTATTATTTGATTAATTCGGCGCTGTTGCTATTCTTTATCAACACCTATATCTTCGGATTAAACACATTTACTTTTATTATTGCAGTAACTGCTATTGTTGGCGTGATTTGTTGGTTAACTTATGTTTATCAATGTTTTGCATCACGCATCAGGGCTAAAATTGATGTAGCAATGGCTCATACTATACTGTCTATCTTTTTATTGGCGATAGCAATTTTTGTACTGCCTTTTATTATTTTTTATCAGCTTAAAGCTGATGCGTTGGCCGTTAGATTAACAACTTTGTATGGCTCGCTTTTGTTGTTGGGATGGATTAGTTCCTTAATTTTAGGACAAACTTTTAAAACATTGCCTTTTATAGTTTGGACAAAACGTAGTCAGCATTTATTAGGCTCAAAAACTACTTTGCCAGCGAACCTTTTTGATAACAAGATCTTAAAAGGGCAGTTTTTGTCGTTTTTATTATTTACTGTCAGTTTTAGTATCGGTTTAGCGCTAAAAATAAAGCCATTGATTTATTTAGGTGTGGTTTGTTTTTCGGTAACGGCCGTACTTTATATCAGTAATGTTTTTATTATTTTATTTAGAACCGAAGAAAATGAACCTGCCTGATATAGATGATGAAAATTTTAAACTGTTAACTCAAATTACGGAAGTTTTAGCTACAGTGATTGATCCAGAATTACAAGTAAATATCCTCGATTTAGGCATGGTGTACAATGTTGCTGTTAAAAAAGAGACAAAGACAATTGAAGTTGAGATGACTTTATCAACTCGGCACTGCCCAATGGGCTCGGCAATTGTAAACTCTGTGGAAAATGCAATACTTCAAAACTTTACAACATATTCACCGGTAGTAAATCTAGTTTGGGAACCGGCGTGGAATGTAAACAGTATTACTCCTGAAGGTAAAAAACAATTAGGCGTATAAAAATGAGTTTCCCTGATACTATAGCACTCAAAAAAAACTATCCGGTTTGGGTAATTTTTAATTTTGTGGTTTTGGCGGCAGCGGGGGCATTGTTACGCTATATGCACTGTTTTAGCATATTAGGTATCAACTATCAGTTCTTGTTACACTCACATTCGCATTTCGCATTTGCAGGTTGGATGTTTTTAGCAATCATTTTATTGTTTTTTTATTATTTTAAAGAAGATAACTCCATTTTAAAATCGCAGTTTAACCAAATTTTTCTTTTTACACTTTTGGTAAGTTTCGGGATGTTAATCAGCTTTTTTTTAACGGGTTACAAAGTAATTTCCATTGTTTTATCTACGCTGTTTGTTTTTGTTGGGTACTGGTTTGTATATATTATTTTTAAAGGCAAAACTTTTAAAAACTCAAATAATGCGCCGGCAGCTATCTTACTAAAAAGCGCTTTGTTTTTTTTGTTGATTTCATCTCTCGGACCGTTTGGTTTAGGATACTTAAAAGGTGCCGAATTCAAAAATTTAGCTTTGCAACAAAATGCCATCTATTTTTACCTCCACTTTCAGCTAAATGGCTTTATGCAGCTAGCGTTATTAGGCCTGTTTTTTAAAAGTTACCTAAAACCTAAAGAAATAGAGGGTGAAAAAGCTGGTTTGTGGATTAAATTACTTCCAATTTCTACCTTGCCACTTTACGCAATGTTTACTTTGTGGGTTAAGCCCCCAGTTTGGATGTACATTCTGGCGCTTATTGCTGCCATGTTACATTTTTTAGCCTGGATATTGTTGATTTTTAGGTTCAAGGCTGATTTAAAACCGTTGAGCTTTTTGGCGAGAATAGCCTTTATAGCAATTAGCCTACAATTCTTTTTTCAAATATTGGTTGCCATACCTGTTATTGGAAATTGGACTTTTGGCAGTCGAAATCTCATTATCGGATATATTCATTTACTTAGCTTAGGCAGTTTGTCTCCTTTAATTATTGATTTATTTACAAAAGCCGGATTTTTAAAGTGCACTCCAAAGCTTAATTATTTCTTTGTTGCAACAACGGCAACGTATCTGGTACTTCTTTTTGGTTCAGCATTTTTGGCGCTGTTTCAAATTTATTTGCCAAAATTGGAAGTGTACTTGTTAGTTACAAATTTAATATTGCCGGTAATAGGTATCGGTTATTTTATAAACGCAATACGGTTTAAAAAAGCAAATTTAGCTTTTTAGCTACTGCATTAATTTCAAATACCATGACAAATAATACAAATTACATTTCTGCCGAAGAAGCGGTTAAAATTGTTAAATCAGGTAATAGAGTGTTTTTACACGGCAGTGCGGCAACGCCGACCCATGTAATTACTGCTTTACAAAACCGTTATCAAGAATTAAAAAATGTTGAGTTGGTAAGCATCACCACATTAGGCGATAGCAGTTTTAACGATCCTAAATATAAAGACAGCTTTTTCTTCAACTCTTTATTCGTGTCGGCAAATTCAAGAACTGCGGTTAATAGTGCACAGGGAGATTACGTTCCTGTTTTTTTAAGTGAAATTCCGCTTTTGTTTAACGATGATTTTTTACCAATTGACGTAGCTATTTTACAGGTATCAGAACCAGATAAACATGGTTATTGCACTTTGGGCACTTCCGTGGATGTTGCAAAGGCTGCTTTAGATAATGCCAAAAAAGTTATTGCACAGGTAAACCCGAATATGCCCCGCACACATGGAGACGGCTTTATACACACTAGCAAATTGGATGCAATGGTTTGGCATCAAAGTGATTTACCAGAGGTAGATTATTCATCAAAAGCAAACGACGTGATTGTAGCCATCAGCAAAAACGTAACCTCTTTAATTGAGGACGGTTCAACTTTGCAACTAGGAATTGGAAGTATTCCTGACCAGGTATTGAAGAATTTAACAAACCATAAAAATTTAGGTTTACATACCGAAATGTTGTCAGACGGTGTAATTCCATTGATAGAAAGTGGTGTAATCAATAATACAAACAAAAAGCTAAATAAGGGTAAATCAGTAACTTCATTTATGGTGGGCACCAAAAAGCTTTACGATTTTGTAGACGATAATCCATCCATCAGGGTAATGAACATTAATTATGTTAATGATACCAGCATCATCAGACAAAACCCAAAAGTAATTGCAATTAATAGCGCTATCGAGCTGGATTTGACCGGACAGGTTTGTGCAGATTCTATCGGGACGTTTCAATATTCGGGCATTGGCGGGCAAATGGATTTTATCAGAGGCGCTTCTTTATCACCGGGAGGGAAACCGATTATTGCATTGCCTTCTGTTACTAATAAAGGAATCTCACGTATTACACCGTTTTTAAAGCAAGGTGCGGGCGTTGTTACTACAAGAGGCCATGTTCATTGGGTAGTCACAGAATATGGCAAAGTGAATTTATTTGGCAAAAGTTTAAAACAAAGAGGAAAAGCTTTAATTGATATTGCGCATCCAGACCATCGAGAAGCCCTAGAAAAAGCATTTTTTGAGAGATACGGTTCCGTTTAAATTTCCAGCCATCAGCAAGCTGATGGCTTTTTTATTCTTTAAACTTCGCATTAAATGAAAAAAGAATTAGCCGATTTTATAAATGAGAATAAAATTGCTACCATTTGTTGTTTGGATATTGATAACAAACCTTACTGTTTCAACTGTTTTTACGTTTTTGAACCTGTAGAGAAACTGTTGCTTTTTAAATCTTCAGCAGATACGTTCCATGCAAAGTCTTTAAAATTAAATGCAGAAATATCGGGAACAATATTGCCCCAAAAAAGCAACTTTTTCGCTTTAAAAGGCTTACAGTTTACTGGTCGGGTTTTATATGATGATTTTCCTTTAGCCATAACTCCATCAAGTTATTATCACCAACAAAACCCAATGGCTTTAGCAAAAGCAGGCGAAGTTTGGTGTATCCAACTTATTAAAGCTAAAATGACTGATAGCACCAGAATATTTGGAGAAAAGCTGGTTTGGGAGAAAGCTGGGTAGATAAGCTACTTAATGTAATTTTTAAAAATAAGCGCAATGTTTTAGGTCTATTAATGACTATTGTCATTTCCTTAAAAGGCGTATTCAAGCATTTTTGTGGTATAATTAAAACAGTTTTTATGATTATCTACAAACAGTTCACTTTTGACGCCGCCCATTATTTACCCAATGTTGCCGAAAGCCATAAATGCCGTACTTTACACGGTCATACTTATCATTTAACCTTATTTTTTGAAGGGGAGATTTCTGCGGAATTAGGTTGGATTATCGATTTCAGCGAAATAAAGAAAGCCGTTAAACCGGTTTTAAATTTGCTTGATCATCAGTTTTTAAACGACGTAGAAGGTTTACAAAACCCCACTTGCGAACGTATTTCTGTTTGGTTATGGGACAGAATTAAACCTTTAATAAACCAGTTAAAGCGAATTGAATTAAAAGAAACACCAACTTCTGGAGCAATTTATGAAGGAAATTAAGTTTTTCCTGGAATTTTAGTTTGGATTAAAAACAAAAAATCCTCCGAATTTCTCTGGAGGATTTTTAGCGTTTTATAAACTATCTTTTTTATCTACTTTCTTTAGATCATACTCATCTTTTTTGTAGCTCCAACCGGTAGCTAGTCCAATTACAAATATGGCTAAAGCTACTGTTCCTAACGCAAAAATGGTATCGCCCCATAAACGCATCCAACGTAAGGTGTTCATCAAGGGCTGTTGCATAAATTCAGCTGATCTTGCATACCACATTCCGTGGTTAACGCTGGCTATTGTTTGCAATAAACCAATTGGCAACAAGCTCAATAAAAGCATTAGCATTAAACCAATGTTGATGCTCCAAAATGCAAAACTAATCCAAGCATCTTTCCAAACGTTTTGGCGGTATAAGCCTTTTAAAACAAATAGCATTAAACCGATTCCCAAAACGCCGTACACACCAAATAAAGCGGCATGTCCGTGTAATGGAGTAGTGTTTAAACCTTGCATATAATACAAAGCAATTGGTGGATTAATTAAAAATCCGAAGATACCCGCACCTAAAAAGTTCCAAAAAGCAACCGCAATAAAGCAGTAGATGGGCCATTTATAGGCCTGTATCCAAGGTTTAAGTTTACTGATTTTGTAATTATGGAAAGCTTCAACGCCAATAAAAACCAACGGCACTACTTCTAAAGCACTAAATGAAGAACCTACGGCTAAAATTGCAGTTGGTGTGCCAGAGAAGTAAAGGTGGTGGAACGTTCCTAAAATACCTCCTGATAAAAAAATAATGGTAGAGAAAAGGACGTTTAAGGTTGCGAATTTCTCGTTCAAAAGTTTCATTCGGGTAAAAATGAAAGCCATTACAACGGTAGCAAAAACCTCGAAAAACCCTTCAACCCAAAGGTGAACTACCCACCAACGCCAGTACTCGGCGACTGCCAAATTGCTTCTGCTTCCCCACATTAAGCCTGCAGCGTAAAATAAAGTAATGGCGATAGAAGAAATAATGAACATAATCAGTAAATGTCTGCTGCCATTTTTTGTTCGTAAGGCCGGCATAATGGCTCTAGTCATTAATATGAGCCATAAAATCAACCCAATAAACAAAAATATTTGCCAAAATCTTCCTAGGTCAACATATTCATATCCTTGGTGTCCAAACCAAAAATTTTGCATATAGCCAAGTTTTTGCATAATGGCATACCATTGCCCAACCATTGACCCACCAACGATAATCAATAAGCAGATAAATAAAAAGTTAACCCCCAATTTCTGGAATTTAGGCTCGTAACCCGTAACAGCGGGCGCTATATATAAACCGGTAGCCAACCACGAGGTAGCGATCCAAAAAATAGCAATCTGTACATGCCACGTTCTACTTAGCGAATACGGCATATAATCTGCCAAAGGAAATCCGTAAAATGCACTTCCTTCAACGCCATAATGTGCCGTTACCACCCCCAAAATAACTTGTACTAAAATTAATGCAGTAACAACCCAAAAATATTTAATGGTTGCCCGCATGGATGGGGTTGGGGTTATCGAAAGTAATGGGTCTTCTGTAGGGATTTCCTCAGAAGGATGTTCTGCTTCTGTATTTTGTGCATTATAAAAGGCCAAGATCCCGATTCCCAGTAGCAAAATGATGATACTAAAGCCCGTCCAAAGCATTAGGTCGCCTGTGGCAACGTTTCCAATTAAATTGTCATTTGGCCAATTATGTGTGTACGAAACTGTTTCTCCGGGTCTTTCGGTAACGCATGCCCAGCTGGCCCAAAAGAAAAACATGCCCATTAATCTTGCTTTAGCAGGATCTTTAATGGCGTTTTTTGAAATGGCGTATTGATCCCTTAATGTATCATATCCGGGTTTGTTTCCAAAAATATCTGAGTAATACCCGTTCAAATGTTCAAAGGCTTGTACCCGTACGGCTGAGATTGTTAGGGTTTTGCTTTCGGCATCGTAACTGTTTTTTCGAAGCTCTTTTTTTAACCTGGTTTGCAAAACCATTTGTTGCTCTTCTGTTATTTTTTCGTAAGGTGAACCATAATCTGCGTTCGCCCAAACGTTTAAAATAAACAGCGCTTCTCTGTGTAAATAATCAGCGGTCCAGTCCGGAGCTACATAAGCTCCATGGCCCCAAATAGAGCCTACCTCTTGTCCGCCGATGCTTTGCCAAACGTTCTGACCGTCTTTAATCTCTTCTCCGGTAAATAAAATTTCTCCACTTGCTGAAACTACTTTTTCTGGAATTGGCGGTGCGTTCTGATAAATTTTTACGCCGTAGTACAGTAAAACGGCAAACGACAGACCGATGACAACGGCGAAAAGTGCCCACAGTTTTTTTGGATTTTTCATGTTAACTGATTTTTTAATTGTTTGATGATGGTTTTAACATTGGTATTGATCTTTTTGTGAAAATCATAATTACAAGTTATTATAAATTTACGGATAAACCATAACTTCAATGCAAATTGTCGGGTTTTTGTCAGAATTGACCGCTCATGTTTCATAAATAGGAGGTAGACATTTTTAACTGGAAGCGGCCGTTAGACGTTTGTTTTCTAGAAGTTATGAATTAATTTTTATGATAAACGGAAGTTTTAAAATGGTTAAGAGTTCTATAAATTTTTTCTCTTGAAAACACGTAGCGAAATAAATAGTGGAACTAAAACCCAAAACATCAACATTATTAGGGAAAATGCCATTCCAACTCCGCTACCAAAAAACTGTTGGTATAGTGCGCCGGTATAACCCATTAAAGCTGCAATATCTAACTGCAACAAAATTAAAATTCGGGCAAGATCTATTGGGTTAAAGGCGGTAATGGCTATCAATAACTTTTCTAGAGGATATTCGCTTAGGGCAAACAGAAATATCAACACCAATCCATCAAAAATAATGGAGCAGTAAAACCAAATCATCAAAGCCAAACCAATTCCTTTTGCTTTATCACGCACTAAAACAGACGATAAAAAGGCTAGAGACACAAAGCAAAGCGTTAACAAACTGCCGGTGAGAATTAGAATTAGACCGGTAACAGAAAAAGCAAACAGACACACTGGTACACCAACACCTAAAATAAAAGCAACTAAAATGGAAGCGCTGATTCCCAAATATTTGCCCATTAAAATGTTTCTACGGCTTATCGGTTGCGAAACTAAAAGCTCCGTAAACTCCGAAGCATTAAAATAATAAGTGGTAGCATAAACTACACTCACCAAAGGCACAATAATCAGCATTACGGTGGTAATGCTTACCAAACCTTTGGTTACATCTTCATCAGCCATAAAAATACTGACGCAAATAGCAGCAAGTAAAAGCGTATAGGCAATAATCACTTTGCTCTTTATAATATCAAGCGATATGTATTTGGCTATCTTAAACATTTTCTGATAATATTTTAGTGAGCGCTTTACCCAGTTTTTGTTCACCAGTTTCGGCTTTTAAATCGGCTAAGGTTTTGTAAAATTTAATGTTTCCGTCTAATAGGTACATCACTTTATCGGCTAATTCATCTACTTCGGTTAAAATGTGCGAGGTAATTAAAATCAGTTTCCCTTTTGCTTTTTCTTTTAGAATTTTTTCTTTTAAAATCTCGGCCGAAAGTGGGTCTAATCCAGCTGTGGGCTCATCCAAAATTAAAACCGGCGGATTAAACAGAAAGACTAAAGCTGCGCTCACTTTTTGACGGGTTCCGCCAGATAGCGTGTGCATGGACTTGTCGGTCATTTTATCTAAACCGTATGCGTTTATTAAATCGGTATCTAAATTATCGTAAACGTTTCTTAAGTCTTTCATCATTTTAAACAGATCGCCAATTTTCATATTATCCGGATAACGGCCTATCTGTGGCATATAGCCTATGTTTTGCTTATATTCAAAACTATTGGCTACCGATTTTCCATCGAAAAGAATTTCGCCACCATCGGGAATCACCATTCCTAAAATAGATTTAATGAGCGTAGTTTTCCCGGCTGCATTTGGACCCAAAACGCCAACAATGCCACCTCTACTAAAATTGCAGTCGACCTTTTTTAGTACCTGCAGTTTACCGAAAGATTTTTGTAATTGCTTTATTTGGATGATATTTTCCATGGTTTCATTTGTGGACTGTCGTCTTTAACTGATAACGGCGTGATTGATGGGATGGAGCGTTCTACTTTATCTAAAAGATTAACGATAAAACTTCGCATTAAAATTACGCTTTGTGGTACTCGTTCAATAATTTGTGCATACAAACTAATGGGGTGGTAAGGCACATCTCCTTTGCCGTCTTTATTTAAATCGTAACCTTCGTATTTGTCCCAGTAGTTATTACTGAGCTTGTTTTCCAGCAGTTCGCCGTTGGTGGTTACATCAAAAGAATTTCCCTTAAAATTGTTGATTGAAAAAGTGTTTGCCTCGCAGTTTGATAAAATACGAATTGCCCAGCCGTTGTTTAAAAAGCTGTTTTTAGTGATATTGTTGCGGTTACAGCTTTCCATAAAAATGGCCGAAGTGTTTTTGTAAAATGTATTATGTTCGATATGGCTATCTAAAATTTCTTTTAACAGCAAGCCATAAATAGAACTTCCCCAGTTTTCGCTGAATTGGTTGTGGAGCATTTTTACTCTTTTAGAATACATTACTGCAATGCCCGCTTGGTTGGTTTTAAAAATATTGTACAAAAAAGCATTATCGTTTGAAAACATAAAGTGCAGGCCATAACGCATGTTTTTTTCACTATGATTCTTGAAAACTTTAGAATGCTGTACAAACTCAAAGTAAATGCCGTCTCGGTGGCCGGTAACATAATTTTTTGCAATCTCTATACTGTCAGATTTCCAGGCTTGGATACCGTTACCGGATTTTCGATAATTAAACGTTCCGCTGAGTTTATTATCAATTACCTTAACGTGATGCGAATCCGAAAGATAAATCCCGAAGAAATTATTTTCGAACTGATTATTACTGATGGTGACGTATTTGGCTTGAAAAACCCTTAAACCAGCATAATCCCGTAAATCTCCGGTTTTGGAGTTTCGGATGATAAAGCCGTCTATTTTTACATGGTTTGCCGTAACAGTTAATACTTCTTCTTTAAACTGGGCATCTAAAATTGGCAAACCTTCGCCCAAAATAGTAAGCTGTTTGTTGATTATGGTATTGTAAGATGGATAAATTCCTTTTTTTACGATAATAGTGTCGCCGTTTGAGGCAATTGAAACAGCAGTTTTTAACGTAGCAACCTTACTTTTTGGCGCTACAACGATGGTTTTAGCAAATAAACCGGTAGCAGACAAAAAAGTTATTAATACCAACAAAACTTTTATATATAAACTATTGCAACGCATTGTTTATTTTCTACCTTTCAATGCTTCCTCAAAAGTCATGATCTTTGCATCCGGACTTAATTTGTTGTTGTCTGCAAGAATTTCACTTTCAAAAGGAACTATATTGCCGCCCATTGGCGATTGATAACCTTTATCTTTTAAATAGAAAGCGTTTTTAGCATCGATAAAAGTAGTGGGTTTTGCAAAATTGATGACCAAAAGCTGTGCATCTGTACTTTGCGTGTTATTGCCTTCAGATACGAAATCCATCAAACACTCCGCAGAATCAAACTTGAAGATTTTTCCTTTTTTGGTGATCATTTCTGCACCGTATTTTTGATCTGCGACTACCATTTTGCAATGGGCGCACACGTCTTTTCCATAATCAATAGCCTGAGGTTCCGTTGTGCCGCATCCGCTGGCTACAAACAATATAAACAAGCTTAAAAATAATGTGCTTTTCATGGTTAGATGGTTTTTGTTTTCTATTGAAATTTTTCTTTTTAAACGTATTTCGGTAAATAAAACTGCTCCAGCTATAAAACCGCCGATGCCTACTAAAATCCCTCCAATATCGGGAAAAGAACCGGCCAAAAAGTTGAGCAATTGTTTGTACCCGATAAGTGGCGGTTGGTAAGTCATGCCTTCCACTTTTATGGCGGCCATTGGATCTAAATTATGACCGTAATTATATTCCCATAGGTAAAAATCGGTTAAACCAAAAATGGCGAATATAAGCAATACAGCCAGCCAAATCCATAATAAATTTAATTTTCCTCGCCACGCTACAAAAAAGCCGAAAGCAACTATTAAACCATACACATAGGGCAAAACTTTAAATTCCCAAAAATTGGCTACGGCAATGTGTTTCATGCCGATGTAGTGGTTTAATCCGTTGATCTGATCGATGCTGCCCGTTAAACCTGTCAGCCATATCTTCATTTCTAAGCCTTCTGGATATTGCGGGGCCTCTAGCAAAATTTTCCAGAGTGGCAGAAAGTAAATACTCAACATTAAAACAGCGCTTACTGCAATCAGAATTTTGGATTTAGTTTTCATGATGTTTTATTGAATAAAATCTAAAATTGTATCCACCAACCACATTTAGCGATGGATACAATTTTCAGACTGTTTAATTAGATCCGTTTACACCGATACCATATTTTATCGGGGTATTAGAACTTTTTGGAGATACTCTTAAATATCCCTGCATTTCTTGGTGAAGTGCAGAACAGAAATCTGTACAGTAGTAAGGGAACATTCCCGGACGGTCCGGCACCCATTTTAAAGTGTTGGTTTCGCCAGGCATAATGAGCAATTCTGCTGTGTTTGCTCCTTTTATCGCAAATCCATGAGGCACATCCCAATCTTGTTCAAGATTTGTTAGGTGGAAATAAACCTCGTCTCCAACTTTTACACCTTCAATATTATCGGGTGCTAAGTGAGAGCGGATAGCGGTCATGTAAATATCTACCCTTGTTCCTTTGCGCACTACACGGGCATCTTTCTCGGATTTTGTAACGTAAGGATTTTCATTTTCCTCTATTTTATAGAACCTTACCTGATTTTTTAGAATTTTTTCTGCCGGGATTGCCTGTGCATAATGTGGCTCACCAATGGTAGGGAAATCCAGTAACATCTTCATTTTGTTGCCGGTAATATCAATCAGCTGGGCAGATTGCGTAAGCTCTGGACCTGTAGGCAAGTAACGGTCTTTAGTAATTTTGTTTAAAGCAATCACGTATTTACCATAGGGTTTTTTAGAGTCGCCGCCCGGTACGCTCAAGTGACCTGGAGAGTAATAAACTGGAATACGATCGATGATTTCCAAATCTTTGGTTCTCCATTTTACAATCTCTGATGATACGAACATGGTGGTATAGGCAAAACCTTTATCGTCAAACTCGGTGTGCAATGGGCCTAAGCCTGGTTTTTGTACTTCTCCTTGCAATACCGCTTCGTATTTTAACACAGGGATATTGCCTGCAACTTTACCTTCGTAGGTTTTGTTTTTAATAGCCTCTAACATTTTTTTGAAAGAAAAAACAGGCAAAGTGGCCGCTAATTTACCGCTGGCAACCATCAGTTCTCCGTCCGGAGTTACATCTACGCCGTGAGGAGATTTTGGACAAGGCATATAGTAAATCAGTTCGGGGTGATCTTTTACATCTAACACCAAAACAGAATTTTCCATAGTGCTGGTTGCGGTATGGCTTTTTTCGTTTAAAACGTTATGCGCATATCTGGCAACAGTTTTTTTGCCTTTTCCCTGTGCAATTAGTTCTTCCGCTTTTTTCCAGTTTAACGCCATCACAAAATCTTTGTCTTTTTGGCTGGCGTTAACTTCTAGCAAAGTGTGTGCTTGCTCGGTATTGTAAGTGGTAAAAAACATCCAATCGTGTGACGGGCCTTTACCCGCATGCGCCAAATCATAATCAAATCCCGGTACCCTTATTTGGAAAGCGACGTTCATTCTGCCTGACGTAGGCTCAACTTTTACGAAAGAGATATTTCCTTGAAAATTCTCTCTGTAAGTATCAATAGGAACGTCATCTTTTCCTTCTTCCGGAACCGAGAAACGTGTGTTACCTACCAAATATTCTGTGTTTTCTGTACAGAAAGGTGAGGCGTGGTTACCAGCAGAGTTTGGAAGTTCGATAATTTCAACTGTTTTAAAGGTGGCTAAATCAATACGAGCAATACGCGGCGTATTGTTACCGTTAATGAAAATCCACCTGCCGTCATCCTCACCGTTTGTTTTGCTTAGTTCGGTATGGTGCGCATCATCCCATGGAATAAATCCGTGAGAGGTATTCAACATTGGCTTTGTTTCTTCGTTGTATCCCCATCCGTTTTCAGGATTTTGCGAAAATACCGGGATTACTTTCAGTAGCCTTCCGGATGGAATTCCGTAAGCCGAAATTTGGCCACTAAATCCTCCTGAGGCAAATAAATAAAGCTCATCATGCTTGCCAGGTGCCACATAAACTTTTTTTGCGGCATCGGTATCTGTTGTTTCACTTACTTTACCCGGTTTACAGCCTATGGCCAGTAAAAAGGGTGCTGTTAATAACAGAATCAGTGATTTTTTTGATAGTAAATCCATTGCTCTTAAGTTTGGTTTTAATTTTCTAGTCTCTATCATTCTGACGCAAAAACTCATATATCTCACGAGTTTCTTCATCATTAACATTTTGGAAAGTCATCTGTACCAAATGTTTTTCGAACAATGCTTTAGCAACCGGATCTTTCTTGGTCATTTCCTCTGGGTTGGTAATCATGTTCATGATCCACTCTGGGGTGCGCAGGTTGGTGATGTTTTTTAAACCGGGACCAACTAACTTTTCATCAGTTGTTTTATGGCAAGGAGTACATTTTGTTTCGAAAACAGCCTTTCCTTTTGTAGCCATGGCTTTGTCAATGGTTTCGGAAACTTCAACGTTAGTAAACTTGCCTATTCCCTTGCCGGTACTTTTTGCATCCGGATCAAGTACCTCGGTAGGCTCATCTGCTGAGGTTGATGCTTCAGTGTCTGTTTCTGTAGCGTTGTTGTTGTCGTCAGCTTTAGTGTCGCTTCCACCACAAGCGCTAAAAAATGCAACGCCCGCAGAAAACGTGAATACGGTAATTAATAGTTTTAATTTTCTCATGATTTTTATGTTTTTTTTGATGAATAAAAGTATCCCAATACCGGTATTAAAAAAATGATAAAAGAGACCGAAAAATATGACCTAGGTTATATTTTGGTTTTAGAAAAGAGATTTGAGGAGGAATTTAAACAAACGGGGTAAGATTATTTATAAGGCAGCTTTACGAACTCATAAACGCCTAACAGAAATGTAGGATATATCTAAGATTTATGATTTGTTCACATCTTGATCTGGATATTCAATTTCATCATCAAATAAAATCCTTACAGAAGGCGTATACAAATCTTTATTTTGCCCACTGTTGTGCGACCAAAAAAATGCTCCTAAAAAAAGGAGGGCTAAAAGAACGCTACAGGCTATTAAAAAGAAAATGATGGTCATGATAAAAGTTTATGTTTTTTAGCTTGTATATGTGTGCTGATGCTTGTAAACAAAATAATTGTAACGGTGCTTAACGGCATTAATATCGCGGCTATAAGCGGTGATAATTTACCTTGTATTGCAAAACTTATTCCAACTATATTATAGCAAACGGCAATGCAAAAAGACAGATGGATGACGTTTACGGCCGCTTTAGAAAACTTCAGGAAGTTTGGCAAAAGGTGAAAAGATTTTCCGTCCAGAATAGCGTCGCTACCGGGCGTAAAGTTATTGATGTTATCAGTTACCGCAATACCCGCATTGCTTTGCTGTAAAGCACCGGCATCGTTAAGTCCATCGCCAATCATTAAAACTTTGGCTTGGTTTCGCTGTTGTTTGGCAATAAAATCAAGTTTATCCTGCGGAGATTGTTTAAATAACAGATGCAAGCTACTTTTAAAGTATTGTTTTAATAAATTATTATCCTGATTGCTATCTCCAGAAATTAAATAGGTGTGATAGCTGTTGCTTAAAACCTGCATTAACTCGCCTAATTTTGGACGTAACTTTTGATTTATTTTAAAATAGCCCAAGTAAGTACCGGCTATATTTACATGAACCTGCGGAGAATCAACCTTTTTATCAGCCACAGCGTTTACAAAAAACGCACTCCCAATTAAAACCTCGTTATTTAGGTAAACAGCGCTCATTCCTTTTCCCAAAACTTCTTTATAACCGTGAATTGCTTTTTCCTCTGCAGTATTTAAATGGTTACATATTCTACGGCTCAGTGGATGCGATGAATTTTTGCATACACTGTAAATAATATTTTTTTCCAAAGGAGTTAAGCCGTTTCCAACAAATTCCACGGCATTATTATCGGCAAGTGTTACAGTTCCTGTTTTATCAAAAACAATGGTGTCAATAGTTGCCAGTTGTTCCACAACATCGGTGTTTTTTAGATAGAACTTATTTTTATCAAAGATGCTTAAAGCAGCGCCCATGGTAAATGGCGTACTTAAAGCCAAAGCGCATGGGCAAGCAATAATTAATATTGCAGTAAAAGCGTTTAGGCCTGTTTGCCAGCTTTGCGGAAGCCAAAATAAAAAAGTAAGCGTAGCTAAACTGAGCAATATAATGCTGAAATAATGGCTGACTTTTGTAACGAAGGTTTTGGTTTTGGTATCGGTTGCTTTTTGGAAACTTTCGTTATTCCAAAGACCTGTTAAATAGCTTTGGGAAACCGGTTTTATAACTTCAAGTTCTAAAGAACCGGCTGTTTGTCTTCCGCCAGCGTAGATAATTTCTCCCAATATTTTTTGCGCCGGTTTTGATTCTCCGGTGACAAAACTGAAGTCTATTAAGCCATTTCCGTTTAGTAAAATGGCGTCAGCGGGAATAATCTCCTGGTTTTTAACCGAAATCCGGTCGCCTTCCTTAATACTTTCTAAGGCCACCGGTGTCGTTTTGCCATTTTCATCAATTACATCTACCGCTACCGGAAAAAAAGAACGATAATCTCTTTCAAAAGATAAATGGTGATAGGTTTTTTGCTGTACAAACTTTCCGATCAAAAGAAAGAAAACCAGGCCTGTCAATGTATCGGCAAAACCTTCGCCTAAGCCAAAGCTATAATCTGCAAGGGTTCTTATCAAAAGCACTACAATTCCTAAAGCCAAGGGAAAATCGATATTTAAAACGCCTTGTTTAAGAGAATAAAACGCCCTTTTGAAATAATCCAATCCGGAGTAAAAAACTGCCGGGATGCAAAATAACAGGCTTAATAAACTAAAAAACTCGCCGAAATATTTTTCGGAAGCTGCAATTCCAAAATAAGCGGGGAAACTTAACAGCATCACATTTCCGAAACAGAAACCGGCAACAGCAATTTTTGGAACTAAGCGATCTTTTTTAGAAACGCCATCATTTACTACATCCTGCAAGCTAATTAATGGCTCGTAACCGATACTGGTTAGCAGTTGGGCAACTTGTTGTAAGGTAATGTGGTTATGGCTGAAATGTAAATAAACCTGTTTCTTTAAAAAATCGACCCGGCTTTCCAATATTCCTGCATCTAAAGTATTCAAATGTTCTAACAGCCAAATACATGAACTACAGTGTATTGATGGAAGATAAAAAGTGACGATTGTTTTTTCGGAATCCTGATAGTTTACCAATTTGGCCGCAATTTCCGGAACGGTTAGGTAATCAAATTGTTGGCTTTCCTTTTTTTGCGATGCGCCCGGATGTTGATTTAGCTTGTAATAATTATGCAAATTACCCGCCGACAAAATGCTGTAAACGTTTAAACAGCCATTGCAACAGAAGTTTTTATCATCTTTTAATATTAATTTAGAGGAACACTCATCTCCGCAATGATAGCATACTTCGTTTGTAATTACAGCCATAACATAAAGGTCTGAATTTTTCTTTTCGAAAAGAATGATTTGGTTAGCTATCGGAAATTGACAAAAATCATTTGTTGTTTAAAGATGGTATTTTATGATTTATAAAATATGCGAGAGCGCCGTAGATTTAGCAAACAGGGAAGGGGCTTGTCAACCAAATAGCTAAATTAAATTGAAATGTTTGGTGTTTATTATCTTAATAAAATATAATAATTGTTTTACTTTTAGGCCAGGAAGAAAACACAAAAATGTACCTGTAGAAAATATATAAGATCATCAAATTCTACCTTCTAAATATTATTTAGGAAACTTTTAACCTAGCAAAATCTAATTAAATGCAAGACGCAAAACAAAAGGGTAATAAAAAAATAAATTTGACTGCCTTAAAAAAATACAATATTTATATTAACGAGAAATCCTTAATTATCACTTCTGAAGTTATACAAGAGCTCACAAACTACCAGCTTATTGACCTTCAGGGCTTTGATTTTGAAGAATTTTATCAGGCTTTGGCAAAGAATCCAAAATCTCTGTTTTTGTTGGTTTGCGATGATCCAAAAACGCTATTTAAAACAATAAAAAGTAAGGTGAGAATTATCGAAGCTGCTGGTGGGGTGGTAAGTAACGAGGAAGGAAAATGCCTGTTTATTCACCGCCACGGAAGATGGGATTTACCCAAAGGAAAGCTAGAGCTGAAAGAAAGGAAACGCGATGCGGCAGTGCGTGAAGTAGAGGAGGAGTGCGGTTTGAAAATTAAGAAATTGAAAGAGAAAATTACGAAGACTTACCATGTATATGAGATTAAAGGAAAACCTGTTTTAAAAATTTCTCATTGGTATGCCATGGAAGCAAAAGGCAAACAAAAACTGGTTCCCCAAATAGAGGAAGGAATAACAGAGGTAAAGTGGTTTGCCAAAAAAGATTTTAGCATTATAAGAGCTAATACTTTCGGGAATATTTTGGAGGTGATCGAACTTGTTTAGTTAGTTAGTTAGTTAGTTAGTTTTTGGTTATTAGAATTGCAGAGACGATAGAACCCGTCTTAGCTCTTATGTCTTTGTTCTTGTATCTTGCCTAGGCTTTTCTAATAGATTTTTCCCAAGCTGCAGATTGCTTTCCTTTGAAATATCTGAAAGTGCCTAAAATAGTAGCGTAGTTCATCATACAGAAGTAAAAGGGGATAAAAAGTACTTTTATCTTAATAGATTTTGACTCTAAAATAGCACCTATTATTGCTGCAACATAAAAAAGCAGCTGCAAAATCAGCAAGGTTTGGTAAAGCAACAAACCGGGATAGTTAAGGCAAATCGCTACGTTAAGCAATAGTACAAAAATCATTAGCCAGGGTGTAATTGTCCAGCGTAAAACACGGTGGCTGATGTACTGAAAAGTGAGAATTGGGTTGTGAAAAGGATTTGCCGATTTCTTTAACCTAAAAATTGATTGAATTCCACCGGCGGCAATCCTTATTTTACGTTTTAGTTCTTCCTTAGTATTTGCGGAGGCGCTTTCTAAAGCATAGGCATTTGGTTCATAAGCAATGATATATCCTTTCTCTGCAATCCGCATTGCAATCATGTGGTCATCAACAATCGTGTCTGATTCTACCGGTGGATAAAGGGCAGTTTTAATGCTGAAAAGCTCGCCCGCGGCGCCAACATTTGAGTAAAGCTGGTAATCCCATTTTTTTAAAGCAGATTCGTATTTCCAGTAAAATCCTTCTCCGGCAGTGCTTGCATCGGCGCTTTGGGCTACCATAATTCTTTTTTCGCCGGCAACGGCTCCAACTTTTGGGTTTTGGTAATGTTTAACCAGTTCTTTTATTGCGGTAGCGTTTAAAAAAGTATTTGCATCGGTGAAAACTGTTATTTCATTTTTAATCAACGGAATAGCTCTTTTTATTGCGGCCATTTTGCCCGCTCTTGTGTTTTCATGCAAAAGTTTTATTTCGCTATATTTTGCTATTATGTTAGGGGTATCGTCAGAAGAACCATCAGTAATAAAAATAATTTCTAGCTTTTCTTTTGGATAATCGAGTGCTAAACAGTTTTTAATTTTTTCTTCAATAATATTTTCCTCGTTAAACGCAGCAATTAGCAAAGTCACTGTTGGTAAACTGGCGTTTGGTGAAAACTCAAAAGGTTTTTTGAAGCGTTTTTTTAGTTTAACAATTGCAAAAAGCAATATCCCATAACCAAAAAAAGTATAGAAAATTATAAAAAGGCAAACCCAGAAAAGTACGATCATCATTTTATCTTAAAGCCTAAATTTTTACTGTTTTTTTGGTGTGTTAAATTCCACAAAACTGCTTTTACAATCCATTTTACTAGGTGGCTTTTTCCGGTAATAATATATTTAACCATCATTTTAGGGCAAGCTATAAAAATATAGTACATGCTAAAAAACAATGTGTTTAAAAGGCCTGTGTTTTTTCTGATGAACAGCATCCGGTTACGGGTTAAAAAGTAGGTTTTAATAGCACTATCTTTCCCAACTGACATTGATTCTTTGTGGTAAATGTAAGTTTTGCCGGTAAAATAAATGCCTTTGCCAATTCTTTTGAATTTTTCGCACCAATCCAGTTCCTCGTAATACAAAAAATAATTTTCGTCCATTAAACCGGCTTTTTGTAAATCGGTTTTTCTGCACATCACGGCTGCGCCGTGGCAAAAACCGGTTTCAGTGGTAACTCCGTTAAATTGCCCCACGTTTTTTTCAAACTGCCCAATTTGCTCATTCCTCGCCGTAAGGTAATTCAATGGAGTATAACCCGCATATTGCACAATACTTTTATCATCATCGTAAAGAATTAAAGGAGACAATAAACCGATGTTCTCATTTTCTTTAAACACTGCGACAAGCCGGTTAATACAGTTTTCAGGAACTTCAGTGTCGTTGTTTAACAGGAAAATGTAGTCGCCTTTTGCAACATTAATTCCTAAATTATTGCCTCCAGCGAAACCTAAATTCACTTTTGTACGAATAAAGATAAGATTTGGAAAAATATTGTTGAATTCGTCCTCGTGATTTTCATCACTGGCGTTATCCACCAATATTACTTCTAAGCCTGTAGTGTCTTGTTTCTTCAAAGATTGAAGCAGTGCAATAGTAGCCTTGGGCTGATTATAGTTTACGGTAATGATTGACACAAGCTCCATCAAGGACGATTTTAGATACCAAAATTAACAATTTGTTATAACGCAATAATACAATTAACCGGATGGAAAATTCAATAAGTGTTGAAGATATGCAAAAAGCTTCCGTTGATGAAAAATTAAACGATTTAATAAGTGCTTTAAATAAATCCGAGATCAACCCCGACAGTATTAAAAATCTGCAGGTTAGATTTAATAAAGCGATAGACAACAAGCTGAGCGAATCGGAACTGATTGAAGAATTCAAAAAAGTTGATGACGATGAACTATCTCGGTTAGAGAAATTAGAAAAGATAGAATCTATTTTAAAGCACAATTATATTGATACCAAAGTTGCAAAATCTGTTGCCGTAAGAAGGTATGTTGAAATGATTATCCCGGTGGTGATTGGCTTTGTTATGCTCACTTTGGGGTTAGCTATGATTTTTTTGCCCGCTCCGCCGTACTTTGAAATGTTCACAATTTTTTATTTTAGCGCAAATGACGGTTTTACGTTAATGGATTTAATTTCGTTAATTATTATATTAACCGGGGTTTTTACGATAATTAAGTCGTACTTTAAATTTGCAAACCAATAATTTATAAGTGAGTAAAAAAATACTTTTAGTTGATGATGAACCT
>DATJED010000022.1:0-59233 GCA_035496935.1 Pelobium sp.
GGCAGACGTAAATGCGCCTAAGGTTAAATATATACGTATCCGTTGTTTAGAAAATTTCGGTGGGGGAACTGCGCAAAGTATAAACGAACTAAGTGTTTTTGGAGACCCTAGATAAAATATTGTTTACTAGAGAATATTAGGTAGGATACAAGAGCCTAGTATTCTCTCAAAAATGTATAGAAATGAAAAAATCAAGTATTGTTTTCTCTTTGCTCCTCTTTGTGATGGTAGCATTGTTTTCTTGTTCCAAATGGGATGATTATAAAAAATACACCAAAGATGGAGAAATACTGTATTCAGGAAAAGTGGATTCCCTAAAAATATTTTCGGGCAACCAAAGAGTACGGGTTCAAGGTCTCTTACCGGCCGATCCTAAAATTGTAAAGGTAAAAGTGAGTTGGAACGACGGAAAGGACTCTATAGTTTACAATATTACAAAAGGAGTTGGAATCGAGCTTTTTGAAAAAGACATAGCAGTTTCGGAAGGGGTGGTTACATTTAAAGTACAAACTTATGATGCAGCGGGCAATTCCTCTTTGATCACCTCTTCTACCGGGACAATATATGGTCCAAAGTACCAAAGTGGCTTAAACAACAGATCTATCACAAGTGCCGAACTTTTGACATCCGGAACTGCATCAATTGTATGGGGAAGTTTTGATTCTTCTACTGGCGCACAAGGAACCTGGGTTAAATACACAAAGGTTGACAACAAAACAGATTCTTTATTTGTACCAGTAACGCAAAACACAACGTCTTTACCTAATTATAAGTCTGGTACACCTTTTATGCTAAGAACACAGTATCTGCCAAGTGCAACCAGTATTGATTTATTTTATAGCCCTTGGCAAACAGCCGGTATAAAGTATGATATCACCAATCAATACATGGTAAATACTGGTCCCGGGTTTATCGCTACTGTAGCTTCTGGAACAGGTCGTTGGAGGATTCCGCAGGATTGGATTGTAACTGACGATGTAAAAAATGCCGGTGGCCTAGGCGGTTTAGATGCAGGAAGTTGGTTGCCTTCTGTTGCTTTGTCTATGGAGGCATGGGATGGCGGAATGGGAACAATCCCTAACGGCAAAATTTACCAAACCATTAATTTACCGGCTGGTAAGTACGCATTTATGGCCAGCACCGGAGACATCGGTGGCAGTGCATCTAAATACCTTACTGTAGCAATTGGAAGTTCATTACCTGATTTTAATGATGTAGCAAGTAAGGCACTTGTATTTATTAGCCCTACAAAGAATACGGATAATACCATAACTTTTACGCTATCCGCAGCGTCTCAAGTTTCTTTAGGTATTCAGTCTTCTATGACGCCTAATCAAAATTTCATTAAAGTATTTAAAGTGAGGCTTTATAGTATGCCGTAGTTGTTTGATTAAAACCCTGGAAGATAATTTGCTTTCTAGGGTTTTTATATCACATAAAATGAGGGTATGAGGATATCTGCAATAAAAAGTGGAACAACTTTTAAACTTCAATAAATACACACAATTCAGGCGATTGATGTTTCTGAAGTAAGATCGTACTTTGAAGAATGCCGGATAGTTTACGGATTTAGTTTAGAGTTAAACTACTCTTTCACCAAACCGTCAATCAAACTTTCAAATTCCTGTGTAAAGGCCAAATAATGTTTTCCAGTTCCGGGACCGTTAAAACCTGTATGTATCTTACGCACTTCACCTTTTTTATCAAGGATAATCATTGTGGGGAAAGCCATTACTTTATTTAACATGGGCAAACTTTTGGACGCTTCGGAATTTGTAAACCCGGTAATTAAAAAAGGATAATTTGCGTTAAATCTTTTTTTAACCTGTTCAACATTCGCTTTTGATTTTTCGAAATCTTTAGTTCTTTCGTAAGCTAAAGCCACAACTTCAACACCTTTGTTTTTATAGCGCTCGTAAAATTTGGAGAGGTAACCCGTTTCGTCCATGCAGTTGGGGCACCACGAACCAAAAAGCTGTAAAACCACCACTTTGTTTTTAAATTCCGGATCGTTTAAAGAAACGTTTTCACCATCCAAATTTTTAAAGTTGAAATTTATTTTAGAGGAACTATCTTTTAAAAAAGTTAACGAATAAGCATCGGGCAGGGCGACAATAGAGTCTCTTTTTGCAGTAAAGTTTTCCACGTGAGCAAAGCCCGAGTAAAATTTGCCCTTGCTTAAAGTACTGTCGGGATTAACAATTGCCGTAAATAGAAACGCATGGGAGCCATCAAAAGCAGACAAGGATAGTTTGTCTGCATCAAGTACGCCTTCTAAAAAACGATAATCACCGGTAGAGGTTAGAAAAGTTCCGGTAACCTTTGATTTATTCTGTACAAACTCGCCAATAGCCTGCGTAGTATCTTTTCCGTCCTCACTTACAAAAGTAGTCGCCCACTTTCCGCTAACATTAAATCGGCTATCTACTACCCGTTCGCTTATCCGCCATTTAGAGTTCGCTTTAGCGTAAAAAGTCATGTTCACATCTTTATCCGCAAGATGCTTAGTCCATACGCCATCAATTTTATTGTCTAAGATAATCCCATTTATTTCGGAATCGAACAGGGGCATTTTAATATGAATGGAATCGCCGTTTCGGGTGATTTCCTCCACCTTAAAGCGCTCTTCAGCATTCATAATAGTTATAGTGTAATGGTTTGCGCTGTCTCTTACCTCAAAATTAAAAGGGATTTCTACGCCCGATTCGGCAATTAATGCACCTCTCCAAATCCCCGGCGTAAATTTAGCCGACGGTTTATCGCATGAGCTTAACAACGCAATTCCTACCAGAAATAAATATAAAAGTGTGCTGATTTTTTTCATTTTATAAATATACTTCATATAGAGGCTATTTTAAAATGCTCCGCGAGATTTTACGAAAGCCGTTTTAGGCTAATGATTTTAAATCAGCGATGAAAAAAGAGATATAAACCGGTGTTGATAATAGATAAATTTGTCGAAACAAAAAGGAGAGATCTTAAACAATTAGCTTCAGTAAGCTATTTAATCAGTTTGTTGTTATCATCCGGGAAAACTAAAACCGGTTCGTACTTTTTAGCCTCTTCAAACTCCATGTGGGTATAAGAAACGATGATCACAATATCGCCAATTTGGGCTAATCTGGCGCAAGACCCATTTAAACAGACTGTACCAGTTCCTCTTTCGCCTTTAATAATATAAGTTTCAAACCGGGCGCCGTTATTGTTATTTACCACCTGCACTTTTTCATTCGGAATCATGTTGGCAGCGTCAAGCAAATCTTCATCGATAGTAATACTACCAACATAGTTCAACTCTGACTGCGTAACCTTAACCCTATGAATTTTGGACTTTAAAACTTCAATTACCATGCTGCAAAAATAAAAAATAGATTTTGTAAAAATTGTTATGGCAACATCATATTATCTATAAGGCGGGTATTGCCAACGGAACAAGCTACTAAAGCTATCGCATTGCCTTGGTTATTTGATGGTTGTAGAGTTTCGCGATCTGCAATTTCTAGATACTCCAAATCAAACAAATCATCAATAAAAAAGCTTTTTGCATTGTTTAAAAGCTCATTGTTGGGCAATTCTCCGTAATGTCCTTTAATAAAATTTAAGGCTTTATAAAGCTGTAAAGCCTTTTGACGTTCATCGGTGTTTAGCCGGATATTTCTTGAACTCATTGCTAAACCGTCTTTTTCACGCACAATGGCGCAGGCTTCAAGTTTTATTTTTAAACCAAAATCCTTTGTCATTTTATCAATAACTAAAAACTGTTGGTAATCTTTCTGCCCAAAAAATGCAATATCTGGTTCAACCAGTTTAAACAGTTTATAAACGATTTGCGTAACGCCATTGTAATGCCCGGGTCTGAACTTTCCTTCTAAAACCGTATCTAAATCACCTACTTTATAATCCCATTTTTCGTTGGGTGCATACATTTCATCCGTTTCCGGATTAAAAAGTACATCGCATCCGGCGGTTGCTAGCAGGTTTCGGTCATTTTTAATAGGTTTAGGATATTTCAACAGATCATCGGCATTGTTAAACTGTGTGGGATTAACAAAAATTGTGGCAACGGTTATATCGCATTTTTTCTTTGATTCTGCTATTAAAGACAGATGCCCGTCATGCAAAGCGCCCATTGTGGGCACCAAACCAATTTTCACTTTGTTTCTTTTTACAGAATTTAAGTGTTGAACGAGCTGTTCTTTAGTATTGAAAGTTTCCAAAAACAATGAAATTTAATCGGCAAAAGTGGCTAAATAGTTCTGAAATAACAAAGGGCATTTACGGAAAACATTGTAATTCCGCAAGAATTTTATTACATTTGCAGTTCGAAAAAGAATTTCTTAACAAAAACTTATCAAAGATTAGGAGATGGGAAAAACCAAGCTTTTGTTTATCACCCATGAAATGTCACCATTTCTGGATTTAACAGCGATTTCAAAAATCACAAGAACCTTACCTCAAGCTATGCAGGAGAAGGGATTTGAGATCCGTATATTAATGCCTCGTTTTGGTAATATCAACGAAAGAAGAAACCGACTTCATGAGGTAATCCGCCTTTCGGGGATGAATATCATCATCGATGAGAACGACAATCCGTTAATTATAAAGGTTGCATCTATACCTTCTGCCCGGATGCAAGTTTACTTTTTGGATAATGAAGATTATTTCCACAGAAAATATGTTTTCAACGATGCAAAAGGTAAGTTTTACGCAGATAATGACGAAAGAACTATTTTCTTTTGCAAAGGTGCTTTAGAAACCGTTAAGAAACTAGGTTGGGCACCAGATATTGTGCATTGCCATGGCTGGATGAGCGCTTTAGTTCCTGCTTATTTAAAAACTAACTATAAAGATGATCCTACATTTAAGGATGCTAAGGTAGTTTATTCTTTATACGAAACTGCTTTTACAGAATCTTTAGGAGGTTTACTTGCTAAAAAAGCTTTAATGAAAGGCATGAGCGAAAGCGATACTAAAGAATATGCCGATGCAAGCCATAACGGAATACTTAAGGCGGCAATACAATACTCAGATGCGGTAGTCCTTGGTGCTGAAAACGTGGACGAAGAAATGTTAAACTTTGTTAAAAAGACGGAAAAACCTGTTTTAGAGTTTTCTTCCACATCAGATATGGAAAATTATTACAATTTTTACCAAGAAATTGCCACTGATGAATTGGTATCTGTAGCTTAAAAACATTCAAAATATTATATGAGATTTATAAAATTAGACTTATTAACCCTGTTAGTAAGTCTTTTTATTTTTGCGAGTTGCGAAAACCCCAGCGGTATCGGTTTAGACGTTGATCCGGATATTGCACTGCAAAGTAAAATTGTGGATACCAGCACTGTAATTACAAAACTACAAAAGCGAGATAGCGTTCTGGCAAACTACACCACTCAAAGCGTGTTAGGTTATTTTGATGACGCAACCTTTGGTAAAACTACGGCAAACATAGCTTTAGCTTTAACAATGCCATCGACAAACTATAAGTTTGGTACAAACCCAACTTTAGATTCGGCCGTTTTGGTTATTCCTTTCCTTGGTTTTTATGGAGATAGCGCAAATTCAACCTTTACGGCGGAAGTAAGGCAGCTTAACGAAGTTTTGTACAACGAATCAGGAAAGAGCTATTATTCCAATAAAACATGGTTGAAAAACTCGACAGTACTCGGGAGTAAAATAGTTACTACCAACCTTAAGGACAGTATTTCTATTCAGGCTGTTACCTCAGGAAAAATAGACCCAGATTTAGATAGTCTTGTAAAAGTTCCAAGACAGTTGAGAATTAAATTGGATGCCAATTTCGTGAAAAGCAACATCATGAATTTAGATTCGATTAACAAGATATCAAATCTGGCTTTCAATAACTACATCAAAGGGTTGTTTCTTTCTATTAATCAAGGTGCATCAACAGGTAAGGGTGGTTTGTTTTCTTTAGATACCTATACTAATGGGGCGGCCCGATTAGATATTTTCTATAAAACAACCAACACCAGTGGCGTTATTGATACCCTGGAAAGTATAAGTACTTTCAATATTAGTGGAAGCAGCGGAAACGCCGCAACTGAATTAACTTGGGATATGACTGGTAGTCCGGTTAAAACTGAATTGGAGAGCACCGCTAAAAACAGTAATCTGCTTTTTTTGAAAGGCTTAGCTGGTACTTATGTTAAAGTTGAATTTCCATACCTAGATAAATTGAAGGCGCTTGGAGAAAATGTTACCATCAACCGGGCCGAATTGATTTTTTATACAGATGATAACGCCACTTATGGCAATTACGACCCTATAAGTCGTTTTCGAACTTACCGTTGGGATATTGCCAACAGACCGCAGTTAATTCCTGATGAATCACCTAACGACCCAAGATATTTGGGCCCTGGATTTGTTGGAGGCTATTATAGTAGCGCTACAAAATCATATGTTTTTAATTTCACCGGATATATTCAAGATTTGCTGAGAGGAAAACTTAAAAACTACGGAACTTTTATTACGCCATCAGATTTTAGTACTGCTGCAAATGGTTTAAATACATTAGGTAGATCTGTTGTAGGCGGCGGAAGTAATACCAACTACAAAGTTAAATTGCGTATATTTTATACAGACCAAAAGTAAATTTCTGGTTACTTTATAAATGAAACTATATTTTGTAGATTTGCACACATCTTCAAAATATAGTTTTTTTTATGTGTGGAATTGTTGGTTACATCGGCTTTAGAGATGCCTATCCTATTGTCATTAAAGGATTACAACGTTTAGAATACCGTGGCTACGACAGTGCCGGCGTAGCATTGTTAAACAATTCATCAAAGTTAAATATTTATAAAAAGGCGGGTAAAGTTGCCGATTTAGAAAACTTCGTGGAAGGAAAAGACCATTCCGGATCTATTGGGATGGGGCATACCCGTTGGGCGACACACGGAGTACCGAACGATAGAAACTCCCATCCGCACCAATCCGGTGATGAAAAACTGGCTATCATCCATAACGGGATTATAGAAAATTATGGTCCGTTAAAGGAAGAGTTGATAAGCCAAGGTCACGTTTTTAAAAGTGATACGGATACCGAAGTGTTGATACACTTGATCGAAAACATCCGAAAAGAAGCCAAAATTGATTTACAAGAAGCAGTCCGCGAGGCTTTAAAAGAAGTTATCGGTGCCTATGCCATTGTAATCATGAGTAAAGAAGATCCCGAAATGCTGATTGCTGCCCGTAAAGGAAGTCCGTTGGTAATAGGCGTTGGAAAAAATGAATATTTTGTTGCTTCAGATGCTACTCCAATTGTAGAATATACAAAAAACGTAATCTATCTTGATGATAATGAGATTGCTTACCTCAAAACAGATGAGCTAGTTATCAGATCAATAGATAATGAAATAAAAACCCCTTATGTACAGCAACTAGAAATTAAGCTAGAAATGCTTGAAAAAGGCGGGTATGACCATTTTATGCTCAAAGAAATTTATGAGCAACCTAGGTCTATTGCCGATTGTATGCGTGGCCGTATTTATCCTTTAGAGGGTAAAATCCAACTCGGCGGGATTAAAGACTATACTGAAAAATTCAAAAATGCCCACAGAATCATTATTGTAGCATGCGGTACTTCGTGGCATGCGGGATTGGTAGGAGAGTATTTAATTGAAGAGTATGCAAGAATACCAGTTGAGGTTGAATATGCATCGGAATTTAGGTACCGTAATCCAATAATCACAGAAAATGATATAGTTATCGCCATATCCCAATCAGGCGAAACTGCTGATACCATGGCTGCTATTGAAATGGCGAAGGCAAAAGGCGCAACCATTTTTGGGATATGTAATGTTGTTGGTGCTTCTATCCCCCGTTTGTCTGATGCAGGCATCTACACTCATGCCGGACCAGAAATAGGTGTAGCGTCTACCAAAGCATTTACTGCACAAGTGACGGCTTTAACGCTGATGGCTTTTTATATGGCCGAAAAGAAAGGTACTTTATCACAGAATAAACTAATTTCTTTATTAAGCGAGTTGGAAAGGATCCCTAGCTTGGTAGAAAAAGCTTTACAGTCAGATAAACTTATTTTGCAGATTGCCGAGCAATTTAAAGATTCAAGAAACGCACTTTTTTTAGGAAGAGGAAGTGGTTTCCCTGTAGCCTTAGAAGGAGCCTTAAAACTGAAAGAAATTTCTTACATCCATGCAGAGGGTTATCCCGCAGCGGAAATGAAACATGGTCCAATCGCTTTAATTGATGAGGAAATGCCAGTTATTGTAATTGCTACAAAAAACTCATCATACGAAAAAGTAATCTCCAATATCCAGGAAGTTAAGGCCAGAAAAGGGATTGTTGTTGCTATTGTAACCGAAGGCGATGTGGACGTAGTTGCTATGGCCGATTATTCAATAGAAATACCTGCGAGTGATGAAGCATTTTTGCCGCTTCTTGCAACCATACCTTTACAATTACTATCGTACCATATTGCAGTTTTAAGAGGTTGCAACGTTGACCAGCCTCGTAATCTTGCGAAATCTGTAACAGTAGAATAAAAAAGAGGCAAAAGCCTCTTTTTTTATGATAATTATTTCTTTTCCAATAGAATTTATCTATTTTGTAGCATGACAATAACTCAACTTGAATATGCTGTAGCGGTAGATACTTATCGTAGTTTTGTATTGGCTGCCGAAAAATGTTTTGTAACCCAACCTACACTCAGTATGCAAATCCAGAAATTGGAGGAGTATTTGGGTGTTAAATTATTCGACAGATCCAGGCAGCCTGTTACGCCAACAGAAATTGGAGTTGAGATAATTGAACAAGCTAGGATACTTTTACAGGAGAGCTTTAAGATAAAGGATATTATTGAAGAGCGTAAAGGCGAGATAGGCGGTGAACTTAAAATAGGCGTAATTCCCACTGTTGCGCCGTATTTAATTCCCAAAGTGATCGGCGGTTTTTTAGAGAAATATCCTAAAATCCGACTATCAGTATCAGAACTAACTACCGGAAATATTATACAGCAAATAAAGGTTGGGTTGCTGGACTGCGGAATATTAGCGACACCACTAGAGGAGGATTTTTTGACAGAGCGACCGGTTTATTATGAAAACTTTGTTAGCTACCTTACCAAAAACAGTCCGGTTTTTAAGAAAAAAGCTCTAACCACAAATGATTTGGATGTAGATAACCTTTGGCTTTTAAATGAAGGACATTGTATGCGGAATCAGGTTTTAAACATCTGTCAGCATGCGAAATCAAACCACCATAAATTAAATTATAATACCGGAAGTATCGAGACGCTGATTAAAATGGTGGATGTAAACGATGGAATTACAATTTTGCCGGAGCTGTCTTTACAGGACTTTTCTGTGAAACAGATGGATAGGGTACGCTATTTTAAAAGCCCTGAGCCCAGCCGTGAAATAAGCATTGTTACGCATAAAAATTTCATCAAAAATCGGATGATCGATGCCTTAGAAACGGAAATTTTAAATAGTATTCCGAAGAGGATGAAGAGTAAGAAAAAGAAAGAGATAGTTTCTATTGATTAATTCTATATGAACGCTAGTCTAACATCTGCCGAATTAATCTCCAATTTCGCTTTTCTTCCTAAAGCCAATGCTCTATTATCAGGCAAATGACCAGCTGGGAAGTTAAAACAAATAGGGAAATCATATTTGTTGGCAATTAAACTAATAATTTCATTTACAGAATAACCGAACGGTGGATCGTCCTGTTTTATATTGGTAAATCCGCCAACTACTAATCCACTTAGATTTTTAAGTTTTCCTGCTCTATCTAGAGTGCGAATCATTCTGTCAATTGCATATGCATATTCTCCAACATCTTCAATAAAAAGTATTTTATTGTTATAATCTATATCATTTGTAGATCCTATACAGGAAGTCAATAATGTGAGGTTTCCACCAACAAGTTCGCCTTCGCAAACTCCCGTTTTGTTATCTAAAGTACTCGGAAATATATATTCTATTTTTTCTCCAAAAAGTGCTTTTCTCAAACTTTCCAATCCTGCTTTTGAGCTTTCAGAAATTGTAGAAGGCATTTGGGCATGCAGGCTTTGCAGTTCCATTTTTTGTAGCTGCATGTGGAATACGGTAATATCGCTAAAGCCGATAATCCATTTTGGATTTTTTACTAAAGAAGCCCAATTAATCTCGTCCACGATACGGATGCAGCCATAACCTCCTCTGGCTGCAATAATTGCTTTTATCTCATGATCATCAATAAATGTTTGCATATCCGCAGCCCGCAATTCATCAGTTCCCGAGAATTGAAAATGTACGGCGTTAATGGTTTTGCCTAAAACAACCTCCAGCCCCCAGAACTCTAAAAGCGCAATAGCATCCTTCATGGGCGCTTTTAAACTTTTAGCGGGACAGGTGATGGCTATTTTGTCCCCTTTTTTTAAATATGGCGGATGGTTCATTCGGTCGTGTCAGAATTTTAGCGCATTATAAAAATCGGCTTTAGCCATTAAAATAGCGGATGGTCTTTTTAATGATTTAGCAAACATTCTAATAATATCAATTATCTTTGCAAATTAATAAAACAACTCAAACAATTAGTTTTGACCACTAAAAATTATAAAAGATATACCGTTACTTCTGCCTTACCTTACGCAAACGGACCTCTACACATCGGACATTTAGCAGGAGCGTATTTGCCAGCAGATATTTTTGTGAGGCATTTGCGTTTACAGAAAAAGGACGTAGTTTATGTTTGCGGATCTGATGAACATGGTGCCGCAATTACCATAAAAGCGAAAAAAGAAGGCACCACACCACAAGCAATTATCGATCAATATCATCATCAGATAAAAAAGAGTTTCGAGGATTTTGGAATTGCTTTCGACATTTATCACCGTACCTCTGCACCAATACATCATGATTTATCGAAAGAGTTTTTTTTGAACCTTTACGAAAAGGGTGAGTTTATCGAAAAATTTTCTGACCAGTATTTTGATGAGGAATTTCAACAATTTTTAGCTGATCGTTATATCATCGGAACCTGCCCCAATTGCGGTAACGACAATGCTTACGGCGACCAGTGCGAGAAATGTGGAACATCGCTTAGTCCTACAGAATTAATTGACCCCAGATCTACTTTAAGCGGGAACACACCAGTTTTAAAACCGACCAAACATTGGTATTTGCCTTTGGATAAATATCAGCCGTGGTTAGAAAAATGGTTGTTAGAAGGTAAAAAGGATGTTTGGAAAACCAATGTTTACGGTCAGTGCAGTTCTTGGCTAAAGCAAGGTTTGCAGCCACGCTCCATGACTCGAGATTTAGATTGGGGAGTTGATGTGCCTTTAATTGAGGCAGAAGGTAAAAAGCTTTATGTTTGGCTAGATGCGCCAATTGGCTATATCTCGGCAACAAAACAATGGGCTTTAGATAATAACAAGGATTGGCAGGTTTACTGGAAAAAGCAGGAAAGCGAAGAAGATAATTCATGCCTGATCCACTTTATAGGCAAAGACAATATTGTTTTTCACTGTATAACGTTTCCGTCTATATTGCATGCGCATGGCGATTATATATTGCCACAGCAGGTACCCGCAAATGAGTTCTTAAATTTAGAGGGCGACAAACTTTCCACTTCTAGAAACCATGCGGTTTGGTTGCATGAATATTTAGAAGAATTTCCAAACAAGCAGGACGAACTGCGTTATGTATTAACTTCCATTATGCCAGAGACCAGCGACAGTGAATTTACATGGAAAGATTATCAAGCCCGTGTAAATAATGAACTTGTAGCTATTTTAGGAAACTTTGTGAACCGTGTAATGATTTTGATGCACAAATATTTCGAGGGGAAAACCTTGGATGCACAAAACCTTAAAGACAAAGCAATAAACGAGCAGATTAAAACCGCTTACGCCGATATTGATAAGCATTTAACAGACTTTAAATTCAGAAATGCGATATCTGCCTTGATGGATGTAGCCAGATTAGGGAACAAATATTTAACAGAAAAAGAACCTTGGAAAACTTTTAAAGAGCAACCAGAAGCAACAAGAGAAGTTTTACAGAATTGTTTACACATCATCGGCCACTTAGCCACACTTTCGCAGGCGTTTTTACCGCATACAAGTAAGAAAATTGCTGGTATGCTTAATCTTTCTGATGAAGCTAAGGGCTATGATGAAGCTATTACGTTTGCCAACGGGCATCAATTAAATTCAGCAACTTTATTGTTTGAAAAAGTGGAGGATGAGCAAGTAGAAAGGCAACTTGCAAAACTGATCGCAAAAAAAGAGGAAACATCAGTAACCAATGTACCGGTGATTATCCCCGCTAAAACAAATATCAGTTTTGATGATTTTGCCTCGATGGATATTAGGATCGGAAGAATTTTAACGGCAGAAAAAGTAGCCAAAACTAAAAAATTATTGAAACTTACCGTTGATACAGGATTAGATCAAAGAACGGTAGTTTCTGGGATTGCAGAATTTTTTGCGCCGGAAGACATTGTTGGTCAGCAAGTAAGTATATTAATTAATCTTGAACCAAGGGAAATCAAAGGAATTCTTTCACAAGGAATGATTTTAATGGCAGAAAATTCAGATGGAAAACTTACTTTTGTGGCGCCTATACAAGAGGTTGAGGTTGGTAGCGTGGTGAGGTAGTTTTGGGCCTCGTAGTTCAACGGATAGAATAGAAGTTTCCTAAACTTTAGATATGAGTTCGATTCTCGTCGAGGCCACCAAAAAAAGAGAGCATTTTGCTCTCTTTTTTTATTTAAGTGTCTTTATGTCAGATATTGACAGAATCATATCTTTTGTTGCGAATTGATGGGGGAATTATTTATTACAGTCAAAATATTAAATTCTCCCGGATTTTCGTTAAAATAATGTATTTTTAGTTTCCCATGTTTTTTGATAAAAAAGACAGATTGTACCCATGATTGATTTAACCCCTGTTATTAGCGATTCTCCGTTTGCCATATACACTTGTGATAAAGACGGATTTATTACCTATTATAATCCTGCATGTGCCGTTATTTGGGGTAGATCGCCAGAATTAGGAAAAGATCGATGGTGTGGTTCTTCGGATATTTTTTATCCTGATGGGTCGCCGATTGCGTTAGATAATTGCCCAATGGCGATGACAGTAAAGACCGGTAAGCCTCAGGAAAATAGTTTAGTCACTATTAAGCAACCAAACGGAACCTTTAAAAATTTAAAGATATTCTCTCGGCCCATCTTTAATGAACAAGGTGTTTTAAATGGTGCTCATAATGCTTTAATTGACGTTACTGAAAACCATGAACAGGAAGTAAGAAACGCATTTCTTTCCGCTATTGTAGAATCTTCGGACGATGCTATTATTAGCAAAGGGTTAGACGGTACAATAAAAACTTGGAATTGCGCTGCCGAGCGTATCTTCGGGTACACGGAGGCGGAAGCGGTAGGAAAATCTATTTTGATACTCATTCCGGCATCAAGACGGCAAGAAGAAGATATTATACTTAATAGCATTAAAAACGGAAGACGCGTTGACCATTTCGAGACGGTTAGGTTGGCTAAGGATGGACGCGAGATCCCTATATCTGTAACCATATCGCCTATAAAGAATGGTAAAGGTATAATTGTAGGCGCTTCTAAGGTAGCCCGTGATATTACTGAACAGGTGCGCTCGCAAGAACTGATAAAAAAGCATACGCGAGATTTAGAGGCGCTAAATACGATAGGAAAAAGTATATCCGAAAAAATGGATGTGAATTTAATCTTGCAACGGGTAACTGACGCAACCACAAAAACCACAGGTGCTGCATTCGGTGCTTTTTTTTATAATACAACAAATGAAAGGGGCGAATCGTACATGCTTTATGCGTTATCCGGAGCGCCTAGATCTGCGTTTGAAAGTTTCGGAATGCCACGGAATACGGCTGTCTTTCATCCTACTTTTAGCGGAGAAGGGATTGTGCGAGTAGACGATATTACTAAAGACCCGAGGTACGGACATAATCCGCCACATTTCGGCATGCCCAAAGGTCATCTGCCGGTTATTAGTTTTCTATCGGTACCGGTTGTTTCTAGCTCGGGAACGGTTTTAGGAGGTCTTTTCTTTGGACATCCCGAAAAAGGTGTTTTTAACGCAGACCATGAGGGGATTGTAGGTAATATAGCCTCTCAAGCAGCGATAGCGATTGATAATTCCAGATTGTTCGAAGAAGTAAAGTCCTTAAGCGCTAAAAAGGACGAGTTTATTGCACTTGCCAGCCACGAGCTTAAAACGCCTCTCACTTCGATAAAAGGTTATCTGCAGTTACTATCCAAGGGAAACCATAGCGAAACGGAACAGCGTTTTCTGAAAAAGTCGCTTACACAGCTCGATAAATTGAATACGCTAATAGATGATATGCTGGATATGTCGAGAATACAAGCCGGAAAACTGAGTTTTCAAATGGAGACTTTTGATCTAAAGGAACTGCTATTGGATGTAATTGATGAATTTAGCCACACCAATACCACACACAAGATTATAAAGGAACTGCCAACAGGACCGGTATTAGTAGAGGCGGACACGCAACGCTTGGAGCAGGCCTTAATTAACCTAATTGGTAACGCAGTTAAATATTCGCCTAAAAAAGAAAATATCTTAGTTTCTTTAAAAACAGAAGATGGCAAAGTTACTTTCAGTGTCAAAGACTACGGAATTGGGTTAACGCATGAACAACGGCAACTACTTTTTTCGCGTTTTTACCGCGCTGAAGGAACAGGTAACATCAGTGGTTTGGGCTTAGGACTTTATTTAACCAAACAGATTATTACCCGGCATGGCGGCGATATCTACGTTAACAGCGAATTTGGGAAAGGATCGGAATTTTCTTTTAGTTTACCTTCCAAGGCGAAAGAACAGAGTTCTTTAACCTCTTAATAAAAAAGCCTTAAACGCTTCAAAACTATTCCCCATTTCAACCTGGTGCTTCTCTTTTTTGTAGAGCGCTGCAACTTGTTCAGGTTCTTCGTATTTTATATTCAGCTCTTCAAAAACATCTGGAAATTTACATGGATGCGCTGTTGCTAAAATAATATAGGCAGTTCTTTCTGTAACCGAATTGCTCTCTTTTAAAGCTTTAACCGCTAAATAACCGGTTGCGGTATGCGGGCACATTACATACTTCTTGGCATTGTAAACTTCGGTAATTGCTTGCTTAATTTGCTCATCGTTATAAGCGTAGGCACTCAACATTTGTTTTAATTTTTCGATATCGTTGTCAAACATATCTAAAATTCGCACAAAATTGCTCGGATCACCAACGTCCATAGCGTTGGCTAATGTTTGTACGGAGGGACGAGGGCTATATTTGCCTGATGTTAAATACTGCGGAACAATATCATTACTATTGGTAGCGGCAATAAACTTTTTAACAGTCAAGCCCATTTTATAAGCAATCATGCCGGCTGCAATGTTACCAAAGTTCCCGCTTGGCGTTACAAAAATTAAATCTTTAAACTCATTTTTTAACCTTGCATAGGTATTTGCGTAGTAAAACATCTGCGGAATTAACCTGCTAATGTTGATAGAATTTGCCGAAGTTAAGTTCAGTTTTGCATTTAGTTCCGCATCATGAAAGGCTTTTTTTACCAAGGCTTGGCAGTCGTCAAAAGTTCCGTCAATAGCGATGGCTTCGATGTTATTTCCGTTGGTGGTTAATTGCAGTTCCTGTATCAAGCTTACTTTTCCTTTCGGATATAAAATGGTTACCTTAATGCCCGGAACATTTAAAAATCCTAGAGCAACTGCGCCACCTGTATCGCCAGAAGTAGCTACCAAAATTTGAATCTCCTTTTTTTCTTTTTTAAGAAAATGAGCCATCATCCTGCTCATAAACCTTCCGCCAAAATCTTTAAATGCTAAAGAAGGACCATGAAAAAGCTCCAGTACAAAAGTATCATCCTGCAAAGGAAAAAGAGGAGCATCGAAATTTGCAGCTTCGTCTATGATAGCCTTTAGGTCTTCGGCAGAAATATCATCTTTCAATAATGCATAAGCTACATCAAAAGCAATTTCGGGCAATGACTTTTTATCCCAATTTTCCATCAAACTTTTGTCTATCTGAGGCAAAATGGTTGGCATATACAAACCTTTATCCGCCGGAAGGCTATTAAAAACAGCGGTTTCTAAATCAACTGATAAATCGTGGTTTTTTGTAGAGTATAATTTCATCTTGTGTCGTTTGTTAGGGGTTAGTTTGTTAGGTGGTTCGGGTCTTTTATTGGTGGCTATTTTTAGTTCTTAAGCGAAGCCTAACAAACTAACCACCTATTCCCTAACAACCTACAACACCACAGGTCCATTCTCGTTAATTTCTGATAAATAAATATTGCTTTTGATGCCTTTATCGGCTAAAATTCTTTGGAGGCTGATTAATACTTTCTGTGCATCATCCGGAGAGCGGTAAAGTGAGAATACAGTCGGCCCTGAGCCAGATATTCCGAAGCCTAAAGCGCCATTTTCCATGGCATAAGCCTTCATATTGTCAAATTCGGGGATTAAAATTGAACGAATAGGCTCAACAATAACATCTTTTAAACTTCGGCCTAACAAGTCGTAGTCATGAGTATAAAGTGAACTCACCAAACCGGCGATATTTCCCCACTGCGTAACGGCATCTTTCAATGAAACCTTTGAACGTATAATTTGGCGGGCATCGCGTGTTGGTACATCCACATGAGGATAAAGCAAAGCACAGAACAATTTAGGAACCGGCAATGCAATAACTTCTAAAGGTTCGTAGCTTTTTATAAGGGTAAAACCCCCAAATAAAGCTGGAGCAACATTATCTGCATGTCCGTGTCCACAAGCTAAAGCTTCGCTCTCCATTGCAAAAGGTAAAAGTTCCATTTTGGTCAATGGCTTGCCCAAAAGTTCGTTTGCTGCAAATAAACCTGCCACCGCACTTGCCGAACTTGAGCCCAAACCGCTACCCATCGGCATTTTTTTGGTAAGCTTTAGGTTAAAACCTATATCTTCTCGGCCTAAGTGTTTCAATAAGCTAATTACACTAGCACTTACCGTATTTTTTTGCGGATCTAAAGACAGTTTTCCCTCGTCGCCATCAATGGAAACAATGTTAACAACTGGTTTTTCGGATGTTTCCATCAGTAGTTCGTCGCCGGGTTCATTAACAGCAAAACCTAAAATATCAAACCCGCATACAACGTTTGCAACGGTTGCTGGGGCAAAAACTTTTATCGATTCTTTTTTCATAGGGCCTCATCCTAAATCCTTCTCCGGAGGGAGAAAGAATTGCTTATATTGTGGTTGCCTTCGACTCCGCTCAGGCTGACATTTATTTTATTTCCTATTGTTATTCAGCGTTAAGCTTTAGAAGCTCCTACCTTAACCAAATCAGAGAACACTCCGGCGGCGGTAACTGCTGCTCCAGCACCAGGGCCTTTTACTACCATTTGAGTTTCGTTGTACCTTTCGGTGGTGAAAGCGATGATATTGTCGCTGCCAGATAAGCTGTAAAATGGATGATCTGAGCCGACTGCCTGCATTCCAATTTCAACTTTGCCATCTTCTAACTTGCCAATGTAGCGCAATACTTTTCCGGCAGAGGCAGCTTCATTTTTCATCTGTTCAAAATAGGCGTTTTCATTTTTTAGTTCCTGATAAAAATCAGTAACACTTGCCGCTTTTGCGCAGGCTTCAGGAATAATTGCACCTAATTTTACATCTTCAGCTTCAATTTTAAAGCCAGCATTACGAGCCAAAATTAACATTTTACGCATAAAGTCCACGCCTCCCAAATCATCACGTGGATCGGGTTCTGTATAACCTTTTTCCTGCGCCATTTTAACCACGTCGTGGAAATTGGCATCACCTTTAAAATTGTTAAAAATGAAAGAGATAGTACCTGATAGAATGGCTTCGATCTTAGTGATTTTATCACCGCTAATAATCAAATCATTCAGCGTTTTAATAATAGGTAAACCTGCCCCAACATTGGTTTCGTAATAAAAATCTACGCCATGCTTTTGAGCAGTTTCTTTTAGCTCAGCGAAAGCGGCATATTTGCCTGAATTGGCAATTTTATTGCAAGTAACCACAGAAATGCTAGCTTCAAAAATTTCTTTGTAAAACGTAGACGGATTTGGGCTAGCTGTATTATCAATGAACACGCAATTTGGTAAGTTTAGCGCTTTCATTTTAGCTACAAATTTTGCCAAATCTGCTTCTTCGTGGGCGTTAGCCAAATCTTCTTGATAGGTGTTTAAATCAATTCCTTCGGCATCAATCAACATTTTTTTGGTGTTGATTAAGCCTAAAACTTTAATATTGATGAGGTTATTTTTTGCTAAAAACTCTTTATGCGCATTAATCTGACTTAAAAGTTCTTTGCCGATATTGCCTACACCAACTGCAAAAACGTTTAAAGTTTTTTGTAATTCCGCAAAGAAAGCATCGTGTACGGCATTTAAAGCTTTTGATAAATCCGCTTGTGGAATAATTACTGAAATGTTGAATTCTGATGAACCTTGTGCAATAGCAACCACATTTACGCCATTACGACCCAAAGCGTTAAACAACTTTCCGGAAATACCCGGAGTTTTTTTCATGTTTTCGCCAACGATAGCCAAAACGGAAAGATTGGCCTCGATTTTTACAGGTTCTAATTTGCCGGCAAGTAGTTCCAGCTCAAATTCATGTTGAATCAAAGCCTTCGCTTTTAAAGCATCATCGGGGTTAACCGCAAAGGTGATAGAATGTTCTGACGATGATTGGGTAATCAAAATTACATTAACCTGTTCGCGGGATAGCAAGGAAAATAAGCGTCCGCTAAAACCGGCTTTGCCCACCATTCCACTACCTTGGATGTTAATAATGCTGATATGATCCACAGATGAAATACCTCTGATGATGGTTTTCGATGGCTTTAGATCATGTCTGATAAAAGTGCCTTCAAAACTCGGCTCAAAAGTGTTTTTAATAACGATCGGAATCATTTTTAAAAATGCGGGAATCATGGTTGGCGGATAAATTACCTTTGCGCCAAAAAAGGAAAGTTCCATTGCTTCTGTGTAGGAAAGCTCATCCATTGAAAAAGCTTTCTTCACCTGGCGAGGATCTGCGGTCATCATGCCGTTTACATCTGTCCAGATTTCGATCTGCTTTACATTTAATGCGGCACCAATAATTGCAGCAGTATAATCACTTCCGCCACGGCCCAAAGTTGTAACTTGGTTATGTTTGTTGCTGGCAATAAATCCGGTTACAACCACTAAGTTATCCTTTTGCTTTTCAAAATAATTTTGGATCAGGTGATTTGTTTGGTTAAAATCAACTTTGGCATTTCCAAAAGCATCATCAGTTTTAATTAGGGTAGTAGCATCTAAAAATTCGGTTTCTGGCTTGATGTTCCGTAAAATACGGCTAACCATAAATGCAGAACTTTTTTCGCCGAAGCTTAAAACCGCATCTTTAGTTTTAGGGCTCAGTTCTTTTAAAGCCGCAACGCCGTTTAATACGTCTTCTAAGGCCTGAAAATATAATTTAAGTTTAGTAATTACCTGGTTTTGCTGTTGCAGTGTTACCAGTTCTTTTACCACAGCGAAATGTCTTTTTTCCAGTTCGGCTAAAGCCGTAGAAAAATCTTTGCCTTCAATAGCATCTTCAGCCATTTTAAGCAATTGGTTGGTTACACCGCCCATTGCAGATACCACAACAACAATTTGTTCTTGTTGGTCTACATTAGATTTTACAACAGCCATTAAGGCCTTTAAAGCTTCTACGGAACCTACGGATGTTCCCCCGAATTTTAGAATTTTCATCTCGAAATATTAAAAAAAAAACGCCTCCCGTTTTATCGGAAGGCGCTGAATATGCTATTTTAAACCATAAACTACCTTCCGATACGCTCAAGCGTAATGGTTGTTGTAGTAAATGTGTTTGTAAAAATCATTGTTTTTTATTTGATATGCCAAAGCTAATATTTCAATTTTTAATTGCAAATTTTTAATTGATATTTATTCTCGAGCGATTATTTTCCAAATTCAGTTGGGATTTAAACTAGTTAAGCTAAATTCAAATCATCCAATAAAAACACGAACAATTCTTTTGGTCCATGTGCGCCCAAAACCAAAGTTTTTTCTATATCAGCGGTACGGCTTGGGCCTGTAGTTACAGATAACATGGTTGGGATGTTATTGCCGTATTTTTCTTTAATGAGTTTAAAGGCATCTTTTAAATCTAAAACCAGTTGAGATGCATATGCAACCACCACATGATGGTGCGGATAGATACTTAACCTACGACCAGCTAAATTTCCGTTGCTAAGCAGTACGGAACCATTTCTGGCAATTAAAGCGTCACAAAGCGTTAGTCCGACTTCTGCCAGCTCAAAATCTTTATCAGTAGCGTAAAAAGGGTATTCGTAAGTTTTTAATAAATCTTGTAGCGCAGGCTCCCAACAATATATTTTGCGCCACTTTTTTTCTTCTGCTAATTGCAGTATGTTTTCAATAAAATTGATTTCGCTTTCGCAGTAAACAAAAGTGCCACTTACTTTGGTGAGTTCTTCGGCAAACATCACTTCTAACATTTCATCCGTTTCCGGATATAGTGGCATTTCTTCTAAATTAGGGTAAGGGTTATCACGTTTTTCTAATAAGGCCTTTCTAATTTTTTTTAGAAGCTGTTCTTTAGGAGTTGTAGTATCCTTCATTTAAAAAAGGAATTTATATAAAAATCAAGCGCCGATTTAAAAAATCAGCGCTTGGTGTAATTGTTATATCTCAGTTGATTCTGTTCTTAAGGGCTCGGTAGAATCGCCAACCGGTTCTGGGTGGATGTTTTCTGCGATAACGCCTTGGTCGCCACCTTCTTTACCATTCACAAATTCATCATAAGTGGTGCGGTTATCAAAAGGGCGTTTCCCCAAAATCTCTTCTAAATCGCTTTGGAAAAGGATTTCTTTTTCTAACAATTTAACTGCTAATGCCTCTAAACCATCTTTTTTCTCGATCAATAAATCTTTAGTTTTTTGGTAAACATTTTTGATGAGATCCCTAACCTCCATATCAATCAGCTCCGCAGTTTTATCAGAGTATGGTTTACTAAAGTTATAATCGCCACCTTGGTCATTAAAAGATACATTCCCAACTTTTTCGCTCATCCCGTACATGGTTACCATGGCGTAAGCCAATTTGGTAATACGTTCTAAATCGTTTTGTGCGCCGGTTGATATTTTTCCGAAAGTTAAATCCTCGGCAACACGTCCGCCCATGGTCATACACATTCCATCAGAAAGTTGTTCCGTAGTATATAAAAACTGCTCTTTTGGCAAGTATTGCGCATAACCTAAAGCAGCAACACCACGCGGAACAATAGAAACTTTTACCAATGGATCTGCATGTTCTAAAAACCAACCTGCAATAGCGTGGCCGGCTTCGTGGTAAGCAACAATTTTTTTCTCTTCTGGCGAAATGATTTTGTTTTTCTTTTCTAAACCGCCAATTACCCTGTCAACGGCATCTTGGAAATCTTGCATATCAACCGCCTCTTTATTTCTACGGGCAGCAATTAACGCAGCTTCGTTACAAACGTTGGCAATTTCTGCACCGGCAAAACCAGGCGTTTGTGCCGATAGTTTTTTAGGATCAACACCTTCTGCCAGTTTTAGCGGTTGCAAGTGAACTTTAAAAATCTGCTCTCTTCCAACTAAATCTGGTTTATCGATAGAAATTTGTCTGTCAAAACGGCCCGGGCGTAGCAAAGCAGAGTCTAATACATCCGGACGGTTAGTTGCCGCCATAATGATAATTCCAGAATCTGTACCGAAACCGTCCATTTCCACTAGAAGCTGGTTCAATGTGTTTTCGCGTTCATCGTTTCCGCCAACCATGCTATTTTTACCTCTGGCTCTACCAATGGCATCAATCTCATCAATAAAAATAATACAAGGAGCTTTTTCTTTCGCTTGCTTAAACAAATCACGTACACGCGAAGCGCCAACGCCAACAAACATCTCCACAAAATCAGATCCTGACAAAGAGAAGAAAGGAACCTGAGCTTCCCCAGCAACAGCTTTTGCCATTAAGGTTTTACCTGTACCGGGCGAACCTACTAGCAAAGCTCCTTTCGGGATTTTACCTCCGAGGTTGGTGTACTTTTTAGGATTTTTGAGGAAATCTACAATTTCCATCACCTCCTGTTTGGCCTCTTCTAAACCGGCAACATCGCTAAAAGTAATGCTCACCTGAGATTCTTTATCAAACAAAGTCGCTTTTGATTTTCCGATATTGAAAATCTGACCACCACCTCCACCGCCTGCACCACCGCCCATACGGCGCATAATGAATATCCAAACCAAAGCAAATATTACAATTGGAACAATAAATGACCAAAACAAGGAAGAGAACGGGCTTGTCCGCGATTCGTAACTTAAAGATACTTTTGCGTCATCAGGTATATCTTTTTGTGAGTTATTTAACCTCGTTTGTAACGATTCAAAAGAACCGTCGGTAAAGTAATATTGAGGATTTGTGCCCGAAATCGAAAAGTTGTTACGGTCTTTTAAATCCTTGTATTTGGCTTCGTTAAGCTTGTCTTTCTTAATGTAAATCTCAGCAATAACTAAATCTTCTTGCTTGTAGGCAACAATTTTTTCTACGTCGCCGGGTTTTAACATTTCTGTTTCAAACTTTTGGTAAGTTATTAAGCGGGCATTGTTACTGCTCATGAAAAACTGAACCCCAAGAATTGCCAATATAATAATTCCGTAAACCCACATTATGTTGAATTTAGGAGGCTTAGGCAACATCTTTTTTGATGGAACTTTTTTTAATGGCTTTTTATTTTCTATTTTTTCTTTCATCTCGTTCTTGTAAACTAAGCGCCTTTAATTAAGCACTTTTATAGGATTCAAATTCGGCATCGCCCCACAAATCCTCGATTCCGTAAAACTCTCTTTTATCTGTTCTAAATACATGTACAACCACATCCAGATAATCCAAAATTATCCATTCTGCGTTTTGCAGACCTTCTTTTCTAAAAGGTTCTTGGCCAATTGCCTTAAATACTTCTTCTTCGATACTGTCTGCAATAGCTTTTACCTGTGTGGCGGACTCGGCATGGCAGATTACAAAAAAATCGGCAACAGAACTATGGATGTTTCTAAGATCGAGCCTTACAATATCATTTCCTTTTTTTTCCTGTATACCATGCACTATAGCTTCGGATAAGCTGGTGGATTGATTAGCAATTTTGTTTTTTACCATCAAAAAAAATTAGTTTTGAGCTATATATATTAAAAATATTAAACATTGCAAAATAACACAATTTTAACACTATTTATTGGACAAAGTTTGGTAAAATTACCTGAAATTGATTCTACCAACAATTATCTAAAGAAATTGCTTTCAAATACTAAGCCATTGGCAGAGGGTACTGTTATTATGGCAGACCATCAGTTTGCTGGCAGAGGTCAACAGAGCAATGTTTGGGAAGCGGAGAAAGGAAAAAACCTGACTATAAGTATTTTACTTAACCCTTCGTTTCTTAACCTCCATCAACAGTTCTATTTGAATAAAGCGGTTTCATTGGGTATTAACGATTGCTTAAGAGGAATTATTGGCGAAGACTGTAAAATTAAATGGCCTAACGATATTTACTATAAAAACCAGAAGCTAGGCGGTGTCCTGATTGAAAATATTGCGTTGGGCCGTCATTTAAAAGCAAGCATTGTTGGTATCGGTATTAACGTAAATCAGCAAAATTTTGGTAACAGCGTAGAAAGGGCTATATCTTTATCAAAAATCTTACATCAGGATTATGACCTTAACGATTTATTAAACCAACTTTGCAAAAGCATCGAAAATAGGTACTTACAGTTAAAAGAGCATGCTACTGATTGTTTGGATGACGATTATTTGAGCAGATTATATCGTTTAAATGAAGTCAATCAATATTTGATTGGGGATAAATTATATAAAGGAACTATCAAGGGAGTTACTGAACAGGGCCTCCTTTTATTACAAACGGATGACGAGGTAAAATTACTTGACCTTAAACAGGTGAAGTTTATCTTCGATTCAGAATAGAAACCAGAGCAAATGAAGAAAATTATTGCCATTTCGGCACTTTTACTTTTAAATATTTGCGCTTTTGCACAAATTTTAAAACCAGTAACGTGGAGTTATTCTTCGGAAGCGCTTAACGAAAAGGAAGCAAACCTAGTTATCACCGCAAAAATTGATAAAGGCTGGCATGTTTACTCTCAATACATAGAAGAAGGAGGACCAATTCCAACTTCGTTCACTTTTGTAAAAAGTGCCGATTATGAATTGATTGGCAAACCTGTGGAAAGTCCGAAAGCAGTTTCCGCTTACGACAGCAATTTCTCCATGCAGATTTCGTGGCATGAGAACACAGCTGTTTTTAAACAGAAAATCAAGCTTAAGAAACCTGAAACTACCGTTAAAGGAACGTTGGAGTTTATGGTTTGTAACGATAAACAGTGTCTTCCGCCAGAGGAGGTTGAGTTTGCGGTAAAGGTGAGGGGAGGGAATCCCGTTTCAGCACAAAATGAAACACCATCAGTTGCTAAACAAAAAGCAGTAGTGGCGGACGCTTTGCTCGAAACAGACACCACAGTTACCGATAGCAATAGTTTTAGCGTAAATGCCAGTCCATCAACAGCTATTGACTCCACAAAAGCAGTTTTAAAAACAGCGGATAATGCTGTAGCGGAGCAATCTTTATGGGCAATTTTTATTGCCGGGTTTATAGGAGGAGTTTTAGCTTTATTGATGCCCTGTATTTTTCCAATGTTGCCACTTACAATTAGCTTTTTTACGAAAAGGGCAAGCAGTAAAGCCGTAGCAATACGCAAAGCAAGTTTATACGGCTTATTTATTATTGTAATTTATGTGCTTTTGGGCATGGGAATTACTTTACTTTTCGGCTCCGATGCATTAAACGAAATGGCCAGCAACGGCTTTTTTAATTTTGTGTTTTTTGTACTGTTGGTAATTTTTGCGGTATCGTTTTTCGGCGCATTTGAAATTAATTTACCAAGTTCTTGGGCCAATAAAATAGATCAAAAATCTGATAACAACGGAATTGCAGGCTTATTTTTTATGGCGTTTGCGTTGGCTTTGGTTTCGTTCTCTTGCACCGGTCCAATCATTGGAACTTTATTGGTACAGGCTGCAATTATGGGTCAATATATGGGGCCCGCGATTGGCATGTTAGGTTTTTCTTTGGCTTTGGCAATTCCGTTTACATTGTTCGCTGCGTTTCCTTCTCTCCTTAAATCTTTGCCTAAATCTGGTGGTTGGTTAAATAGTGTAAAAGTTTCTTTAGGTTTTATTGAGCTGGCATTGGCCCTCAAATTTTTATCGAATGTTGATTTGGCTTACCATTGGGAACTCTTTGATCGCGAAATATTTTTAGTGCTTTGGATTGTGATTTTTGCAATGTTGGGTTTCTATCTCCTCGGAAAAATAAAGTTTTCACATGATAGTGATATACAGTTTATAACTGTACCGAGGCTATTTTTAGCTATAATTACGTTTGCTTTTACGATATATATGATTCCAGGTTTGTGGGGCGCACCCTTAAAAGGCATAAGCGCTTGGTTGCCGCCACAAACCACCCAAGATTTTGATTTATATTCTAATAGCTTATCTTCGCCAGTAATTGAGCAAGATGCGGTTCAAAAAAAGTACGGAAGCTTATTTAAAGCGCCTTATAATTTAAACGCGTTCTTTGATTATGAGCAAGGTTTGGCTTATGCAAAAAAAGAAAATAAACCTGTTTTAATTGATTTTACCGGACATAGTTGCGTAAACTGCCGTAAAATGGAAGCTTCGGTGTGGAGCGATAAGGAAGTTTTGAAAAGGCTTAAAAACAACTATGTTTTAATTTCTTTGTACGTTGATGATAAAACAGAATTGCCAAAAAACGAGCAATACGTATCTTCTTTTTCCGGAAAAAAAGTTAAAACAATAGGTAATAAATGGAGCGATTTGCAAGCTTCAACTTTTAAAACTAATTCGCAACCCTATTATGTGTTGCTAAATAGCGACCAGAAAGTTTTGGTGGCACCACAGGCTTTTAATCTGGATGTTAAAAATTATATCAACTTTTTAGATAGCGGACTTGCTGCCTATCAAAATATGAAGTAATGAGTGAAATAAAAAAAATTGGAGTCTTTACTTCCGGAGGTGACTCTCCCGGAATGAACGCAGCAATTAGAGCCGTAGTAAGATCGGCGCTGTACTATAATTTAGAAGTTGTTGGGATAAAGCGGGGTTACGAAGGGATGATTTTGGGTGAGTTTGAAGACATGGACAGGAAGTCCGTAGCCAATATTATCCAACGTGGCGGAACAATGTTGAAAACCGCAAGAAGCGCAGAGTTTAAAACCAAAGAAGGCAGAGAAGCGGCTTACCGACAATTGAAAGCACAAAATATTGACGCTTTGGTTGCAATTGGTGGCGACGGAACTTTTACAGGAGCCAAAATTTTTGGTGAGGAGTTTGATTTCCCGATTTTAGGTTTGCCGGGTACTATTGATAACGACTTGTTCGGTACGGATTTTACCATTGGCTATGATACTTCTATAAATAACGTTGTTGAAGCGATTGACCGGATTAGAGATACAGCAGAATCTCATTCTCGCCTGTTTATAGTAGAAGTTATGGGCCGAGATTGTGGATTAATAGCCCTGCGGAGCGGCATAGGCGTTGGTGCTGAATCAATCTTTATCCCCGAAACAAAAACAGATATGGAAGCGTTGATGCACCGTTTGGAGATTAGTAGAAAGGATAAAATGTCTAAAATACTGATAGTTGCCGAAGGCGAAGGTGATTCGGGCGGAGCGGTGGAGATAGCAGAAAAAATTAAAGAACGCTTTCCGCAATATGATACCAGAGTTTCTATTTTAGGGCACATCCAAAGAGGTGGAAAGCCAACCTGTATGGACAGAGTTTTAGCCAGCAGACTTGGAGTTGCTGCAGTGGAAAGTTTAATGGCCGGCAGAAAAAACGAAATGGTTGGTTTATTGAACGGCAAAATTGCTTTTACTCCGTTTGATCATGCAATTAAACATCACGTAGAAATTAATCAGGATTTATTTAAAATTGTAGATATACTTTCTTTGTAATTTAAAACACATTTTGTCGATTTATAGAAAGTCCTTCTCCGGTTGAGAGAAGGACTTTTTTGCCTAAATATTGTTATTTTATTAATCCCCGGCTTTTCAACATCGGCTTAATATCTGGCTTGTGGCCTCTAAAGTCAAGAAACATTTTGTTATAGTCCAAAGTGTTGCCTCTTGATAAAATCATATCTCTAAAGCGTTGTCCGTTTTCGGCAGTCATCCCGCCATTTTCTTCAAACCAAGAATAGGCATCATCATCTAACATCTCTGTCCATAAATAAGCATAATACCCCGCTGCGTAACCACCGCCCCAAATATGTTTAAAATAACTTGAACGGTAACGTGGAGGCACCTCTTTTAGTAACAAGCCAGTTCTTTGTAATGCATCATGCTCAAATTTATTAGCGTCTTCAATTTTAGTATCAGCGCTGATGCTGTGCCATTGCATGTCTAAAGAAGCGGCAGCCAATAACTCGGTAAGCATATAACCTTGGTTAAATGCAGCAGATTTTTTAATTTTTTCTACCAAAGCAGTTGGCATTTGCACACCGGTTTTGTAGTGTACCGCATAGTTTTTAAACACACTTGGTTCCATTGCCCAATGTTCGTTAAACTGCGAAGGAAATTCTACAAAGTCCCTTGCAACATCGGTACCTGAAAGCGTTACGTATTTTTGACTTGCAAAAAAGCCATGTAGTGCATGTCCAAATTCGTGAAATATGGTAGTAACATCATCAAAGCTAATTAAGGCAGGTTCGCCGTCTGCGGGTTTTGTAAAGTTGCCAACGTTGTAAATAACGGGTTTTGTACCCAGTAATGAAGATTGGTTAACAATGTTCGACATCCAAGCGCCACCCGATTTATTGTCGCGTTTAAAGTAATCGGCATAAAATAACCCCATCGGGCTTTTGTCCTTATCAAAAACTTCAAAAACTCTTACATCTTCTTGGTAAACCGGTATATCAGTACGCTCTTTAAATGTGATGCCGTAAAGTTGTGTAGCGGCGTAAAACACACCATTTTGCAAAACTTTGTCCAGTTCAAAATAAGGTTTAATTTCGTTGTCGTTAAGGTCATATTTCGCTTTTCTTACCTGCTCGGCATAAAAATTCCAATCCCATGGTTCTAATTTAAAGCCACCTTTTTGTTGGTCAATTAAGCTTTGAATTTCTGTAGCTTCCTCTCTCGCTTTTGCAGTTGATGCCGGAACAAGCTGTTTTAAAAAGTTGTCAACGGCTTCGGGCGTTTGTGCCATCTGGTTTTCTAAATTCCAGGCTGCATAGTTTTTAAAACCCAAAAGTTCAGCTTGTTGCGCTCTAATTTCCGCAAGGCGGATAAGTGTACTTCGGGTATCGTTAGCATCGCCTTTTTCGGTGCGGTTATAGCTAGCCTCAAATAATTTCTGACGCGTATTACGGTCTGTTAACTGGGTTAAATAAGGTTGTTGTGTAGTGTTTTGCAATACGATAGCATACTTGCTACCAGTTTTGGATTCTTTGGCATCTTTCTCGGCTGCTTTTAGCTCAGCATCCGAAAGTCCAGCTAAGGCTTCCGCCGAGTCAATTTTTAAGGCGCCGGCCTTGCTTCCAGCCAATAATAAATTGGTGAACTTAGTACTCAAACTCGCTTTTTCCTCGTTTAGTTTTTTCATTTCCTCTTTATCCTTGTCGGATAATTTGGCGCCGGCAAGCACAAAGTTTTCGTAATAAACATCTACCAGTTTTTTTGATTCGGGATCAAGCTTATCTTTTTCCGGACTTTCATAAATCGCAGAAATACGGTTGAAAAGTTTTTTGTTCAGGTAAATTGCATCTCGGTGCGCCGCTAATTTTGGAGAGATCTCTTCATCAAGTTTTTGAAGATCGGGATTGGTGTTGGCGCTGGTTAAAAGCCCAAAAACGTTATTGACCCTCGCCAAAAGTTGCCCGCTTTTTTCTAGCGGAATAAATGTATTATCAAAAGTAGGGGCTTCGGCGTTATTAACGATAGCTTCAATCTCTTTCAAATTTTGTTTCATGCCTTCTTCAAACGCGGGCATAAAATCTTCAGTTTTAATCTTGTTAAAATCCGGAGCATGGTAGGGCAAGGTACTTTCCGTAAAAAACGGATTGTCGTTATTGCTCTCGTTTTTTTTAGTGTTGTTGCAAGATGCCAAAACTATCCCCGCAAGAATAATGGCAAGTGGTTTTTTATGAATATTCATATTTTGATTTGTTAATTTAATTTCGGCAGTTACACCAAAAAACATGAATTTATGTATTACAAACGATATTTGTAGGTTACATCCGCTTTCGTAATAGACTTATTACTTTAGCCTTTATAGCTATGCAAAAATCGGGCAAACCAAAATTGATTTTTTTTAAACTTTATAAATTCTCATTTTTGCCGAATGGATAGTTGCAAAAATTATTGGGTTGGCTTAGTGTTCGGATTAATTTTATTTGCTAGTTTAGGCACTTCCGCACAAACAGCAGCTGACATTGATACTATTGAGGTAAAAGAAATTCAGCCTAAAAAAAATGCATTTCCGGTGCGCCAGCCAGTGTTTTTTATTTACAAAAGGCAACTTCACCAAAGTTTTATAAACATAAAAGTTAACTACTGGAAAACGAAATTAAACTTTGGTATCAACTTAAACCAAGCGGCTTTTAGCGATAACTGGAGTGGTGGAGGTGTGAATTCTGTTGCGTTGGGCGCTTTATTAAATTACAAAGCAGAGTACAATAAAGACGGGAAAAACTTTACCTCTGAGGTTTTACTGCAATACGGAAAATTAAAAAATGAGGGTCAGCTGGAACGAAAAACCAACGATCGTATGTTTTTTGATAACAAAGCGGCTTTACCCCTTTCGAAAAATTGGAATTTCTTTGGTTCCATAAGTTTCGAGTCGCAGTTTGATAGGGGCTATTCCTACGGAAAAGATTCAAAAGGAAACGAAACACGGAAAATCATTTCGAAATTTATGTCACCGGGCTACCTTACAGAGTCTATTGGTTTTGAGTATAAACCTGTAAAGTATTTTAGTTTGCGATTAGGTACGGGTACTGCCCGCCAAACTTTTTTGTTGGATACTACGCTGTACAAAAACAATTCAAAGAATTTTGGGGTCGAGGTTGGTAAGCGTTTTAAAAACGAACTGGCTTTTCAGGGAGTCGCAAATTTTGATAAGGATATTGCCACAAACCTTAATTTAAAAGCCCGTTATTTACTTTTTGCGTCGTACGAAAACTTAAATAATATTGATCAAAGGTTAGATGTCACTTTATCTGCAAAAGTGAACAGATTGGTAAACGTTACCGTTGGGGCAACCGCTTTGTACGATGATGATTTTAGCGGGAGGATACAGTACACCCAAAATCTCGCTCTGGGTATCATGTTTAAAATCCCTAGGTAATCGTAGAAAATCTTCTCGACAAAGGTTTGTTTTTCAAGCAAACTTTTTCAATATAACATCAATTAGTTAAACTAATTATAATTTATATATTTGCGCCATCAATAAGGGGTGCCTTGTTTGTGTAAACAGATTAACCATCTGCACAAATGCAAAACCAGGCTGAGAACATACCCATTTTTGAAGTTCAAAAGTAAAAAGTAAAAAGTTCAACTCGCAACTTTTAACCCTCAACTTTTAACTTTAAAAAGCACCTGATTCGGATAATGCCGACGTAGGGACAAAAGGTATAAGTTAATTTATTTTGTAAATGGTGTAACCCCTATACCGTTTCGTTAACTTAAAAATTTAAAACATTGAAAAAATTTAGTTTAGCGTTTGCTATCGCAGTTTTACTGCCGGGACTGCTTTGGGCGCAATTAACTTTACAAGGTAAAGTAAACGACAAAGAAAACAATCGGGCGCTTAATGGTGCATCAATTACGCTTAACGGAAGTGCAAGCACCCACACTAACGGTAACGGAGATTACAGTTTTAAAAATTTGAAAGCCGGAAATTACCAACTTAAGGTGAGTTTTGTAGGCTACAGAAGCAAAACTTTTGTTATCGATTTGAATGAAAACAAAACTTTAACTATTGATTTAGAGAAAACTACGCAAATTGCTGATGAAGTGGTAGTAAATGCAACCAGAGCATCAGAAAATTCGGCAACCACTTTTAAAAATTTATCGAAAGAGGATATCGCCAAAAACAATTTCGGGCAAGATTTACCATACCTGCTTGACCAAACTCCGGGGGTAGTTACTTATTCTGATGCCGGCGCCGGTGTTGGTTATACAGGTATACGAATTAGAGGATCTGATGCCGCCCGTGTAAACGTAACCATTAACGGTATTCCTTATAACGATTCTGAAAGTCAAGGATCTATTTGGGTAGATTTGCCTGATTTTGCTACTTCTGTAGATAATATTCAGATTCAGCGGGGTGTTGGAACATCAACAAATGGTGCAGGCGCTTTTGGCGGAAGTTTGAACATCCAAACCGGAAAACTTAGAGATTCAGCATATTTTGAACTTAATAACTCGGGTGGTTCATACAATACCTTAAAAAATTCTTTTAACTTGGGAACCGGTTTAATCAATGGGAAATTTGCTTTTGACGGGCGCTTGTCGCGGATTGTATCCGATGGTTATATCGACAAAGCTTCCTCAGATTTAAAATCTTATTTTGCATCTGGCGCTTATTACGGAAAAAGTAGTTTGCTGAGATTAAACGTTTTTTCGGGTAAAGAAAAAACCTACCAAGCCTGGAACGGAGTGCCTGAAAGTGTGTTAAAAACAAATAGACGCTTTAACGAATTTACCTACGATGACCAAACCGATAACTATCAGCAAGACCATTATCAGCTCCTCTACTCCAAAAGTTTTTCTGATAAATTATCAGCAAATGCGGCCCTACATTATACCAAAGGAAAAGGATATTACGAAGAATATAAAGATAAACAGGATTTTACAGCTTATGGTTTAGACTCGCTTTTTATAGGTACAGATACCGTTGCAAACACAGATTTAGTGAGGAGGCGCTGGTTAGATAACAAATTTTATGGCGCAACTTATTCTGTACGTTACCAGCCAAACACCAAAGCCGATTTTACTTTGGGAGGAGCTTATAACGAATATGATGGAGATCATTACGGAGAAATTATCTGGGCCAGATATTCCTCACAAAGAGATATTCACGATCGCTATTATTTTGATAACGCATTTAAAACCGATTTTAACATTTATGGAAAAGGAACTTATCAGCTAAATAAAATCTCCTTATTTGCCGATTTACAATACCGGAACATTTACTATAAATTTTTAGGATTTGATCGTAATCAAAACAATGCAAGACAGGATGCAACATTAAATTTCTTTAATCCGAAAATTGGTTTTACCTATTTTATCAATCAGCAAAGTAACTTTTACGCATCTTATGCGGTGGCAAACAAAGAACCCAACCGCGATGATTATACCGAATCTACTCCGCAAAGTCGCCCTAAGGCCGAACGTTTAAACGATGTTGAAATTGGTTATCGGATAAAGACTGATTGGCTTGCTGCCGGTGCAAATATTTATTTGATGAACTATAAAAACCAATTGGTATTAACCGGGCAAATAAATGATGTTGGTGCTTACGTACGTTCTAACGTGGATAAAAGCTACCGAAACGGAATTGAGTTGGATGCAACATTTGGTATTTCTCCAAAATTGAGCTGGGCATTAACAAGTGCATTCAGCCAAAACAAGGTGAAGAATTTTGAAGAATATATTGATAAATATGTGGGAGAGGATTACGACTTTGATGGACAGCAGGTAAATACTTACGATAAAACTGACATCGCATTTTCTCCGGCTTATGTAGGTTCAAGCACAATTGCGTACAAACCAATTAACAATTTTGAGGTGGCACTTTTAAGCAAATACGTAAGCAAGCAATATTTGGATAATACTGCAAACGATTCGAGAAAATTGGATGCCTTTTTTGTGAACAACTTAAGGCTGAACTATAATTTCAGACTAAAAGGCATAAAATCCTTTGAGTTAGGGTTGTTGGTGAACAATATATTTAATGAGCTATATGAAAGCAACGGCTATACTTTTAGCGGTATTTACGATGGTTCCTTAAGTACGTCTAATTATTATTATCCTCAGGCCGAAACAAATTTCCTGCTTTCGCTGAATTTGAAATTTTAATCTAAGGTCATTTAAAAAAGCCCTTCCTTGTTTATTCAAGTGAAGGGCTTTTTGTTACGAGCTCGAAAACCAGCAAGATTAATCATCGTCACTGCCACCGCCAACGCCACGTCTCACCACTGGCATTCCTAAAATCTTATAAACATCGTCTATTTGGTTAATGCTTCCGTTTACCAAGTTGCTCAAAATTACGATGGTGATGTCTCGCTTCATATCACGAAGATAAATATGTCTGAACCCATGCCACCAACCGGTGTGATAAATTACTTGTTCGTTTTTTGTCGAATCAACATACATACGCCAGCCTAAACCGTAACCAAAATAATTGCTCTGCAACTTACTATGTGGCGTATAAGCCGAATCTAAAGTCTGTTGACTTAACAAACGGCCATCGCGTAAAGCTCTATCAAATAAAAATAAATCCTCAACAGTTGAATAAACACCTTTGTCGCCGGTAGGGCCATCTAAAAAATTCTGACGAACGGAACGGCGCCATACCCTGTCATGCCCAACTACATCAACCGGAATTTTCTCGTATTTTGTGGTAGAGTAAATGGCAGTATTTTTCATTCCGCAAGGTTTAAAAATGTGTTCTTGCATGTAAACATCAAAATCCTGTCCGCTTATTTTCTCTACAATAGCGGCCAATAACATAAAATTCGTGTTGTTATAATGGAATTGGCGGTTCGGTGGGAAATAAGGCGCAGGTTTATGTTCGGCATAAAGCCTAATTACATCCATATTGCTCATTGGCTTGTACTTTTCTTTCCAGATGCCATCGGTAAAATATACGTAATTGTTTAATCCAGAGCGATGCGAAAGCAACATCTCAATGGTGATGCCTTTGTACGGAAATTCAGGAAAAAACTCGTCAACAGTTTGCGAAAGTTTAAGCTTGCCCTGTTCCATCAACATCAAAACAGCAGTGCCAGTCATTGGTTTAGATACTGAAGCCAACTGAAATTTTGAATCTATTTTTAAGGAATCTCGGTGTAGGTAATCGGCCCAGCCAAACGTACCTTCGTAAATAATTTTGCCTTTTTTGGCAACTAAAACATTTCCGTTATAGTTCCGTTTGCGGTGGATTTCATTAAAATATTCGTCCAGTTTTTTATTGTTATTTGCTGGGTCAAAAATCAGCGAAAGGCTGTCTTTTCTAGAATTATCAATAATTTTCTGTTGTGCTTTTTGCTCCTTTGAACCAGATGATGAACAGGCTGCTAAAATAAAAATAGGAATCAGTAGTAAATAGAGCGGACGTATCTTAATCATTATTAAATTTTATACATTTTAAACGAGCTGGGAAAATAGAAATTATATAGCTATAAAAACAAAGAGAGTTTTGCACATTAGTGCGCTAATAATTGGGCTTTCATTGGCAAAAACATTAATTTTGCGCCCGTAACAAAAAGCAAACAAATGGAATACAGAATAGAGCATGACACCATGGGCGAGGTTAAAGTTCCGGCAGAAAAATACTGGGGAGCACAAACTGAGCGTTCGAGAAATAATTTTAAAATTGGTCCGGAGGCTTCAATGCCTGTGGAGATTATCCATGCTTTTGCTTATTTAAAAAAGGCGGCCGCAATGGCTAATGCCGATTTAGGCGTTTTATCTGCAGATAAAAGAGATTTAATTGCGAGAGCTTGCGACGAAATTTTAACAGGTAGCTTAGACAGCGAGTTTCCTCTGGTAATTTGGCAAACAGGTTCGGGTACGCAATCAAACATGAACGCCAACGAGGTTATCGCCAACCGGGCTCATGTAATTAACGGCGGTTCTTTGGCTGATGATAAAAAAGTTTTGCACCCGAATGATGATGTAAACAAATCGCAATCATCTAACGATACTTTTCCAACGGCTATGCACATCGCAACTTATAAGCAAGTTGTAGAAGTTACTTTGCCGGGTTTAACGCTTTTACGCGATACGCTGACCAAAAAATCACAGGAATTTGCCGAAATTACCAAAACCGGCCGTACCCATTTTATGGATGCTACGCCGTTGACTTTGGGTCAGGAGTTTTCTGGTTATGCACAACAAATTACCAATTCTATAAAAGCTATCAACAACGCATTAGAGGCTGTTAAAGAACTGGCACTTGGCGGTACAGCCGTTGGTACAGGTTTAAACACGCCAAAAGGTTACGATGTTTTGGTGGCAAAACATATTGCTACTTTAACCGGTTTACCGTTTATTACGGCACCAAATAAATTTGAAGCCTTAGCTGCTCATGACGCGATGGTAGAAATGTCTGGCGCATTAAAAAGAGCCGCAGTTTCCTTGATGAAGGTAGCCAACGATATCCGAATGCTAAGCTCTGGCCCGCGTTGTGGCATTGGCGAAATTATTATTCCGGATAACGAACCGGGTTCTTCTATTATGCCGGGTAAGGTAAACCCAACCCAGCCAGAAGCCCTAACCATGGTTTGTGCGCAGGTGATGGGTAACGATGTCGCTGTTTCCGTAGGCGGCGCAACAGGTCATTTCGAGCTTAACGTTTTTAAACCGGTAATTGCGTCAAACGTGTTGCAGTCGGCCCGTTTAATTGGCGATGCCTGCGTATCTTTCACCAATAATTGCGCAATTGGTATCCAGCCTAATTTGCCCGAAATCAAAAAGCATCTTGAAAATTCTTTGATGTTGGTAACCGCTTTAAATCCGCACATCGGTTATGAAAATGCGGCAAAAATTGCCAAAAAAGCACATAAAGAAAATAAAACTTTGCGTGAAGCAGCAGTTGAATTGGGCTTGCTAACTTCGGAACAGTTTACCGAATGGGTAAAACCTGAGGAAATGGTGGGTTCATTAAAGTAAATAATCTCAGACTTACGAAGTTTCAAAAACTCGTAAGTCTGGTTTTTGAAACGTTTAAATATGTGGGCGTTTTAACAGTCCACCAACCGGCGGATATATCTTTTTTGTCAGCCTGAGCGGAGCCGAAGGGCGCACAAAAAAGGATGCCGTTCCAATTCTTAACGCAACCTTTCCAATGTAAAAAATGAAATTTAAACAATCCTACTTTATCGCTTCCGTTTTAATTGTCTTATTCTTTTTAACAGCCTGTAAGTTCAATAAAGTAGAAAAATCGACCGGCGAAGCATTTTTGCAGGGCAAATGGACAGAAGATTCTCTAGAGAACGAAAGCCAGCTGATCTCATACCAACGTTTCAACTTTACGTTTACTTGCGATTCTTTTTACGCGGTAATCAATAATTTCTCAAAAGTAGATTTGCAAGGAGGGCCATGCTACGATAAAGGAACCTGGACTGAATATGCCAAAGGCTATTATAAAGTTGTTGGCGATACGTTAAAATTCGACGGTAATTTTGTGGATTCGGAGTTTAAGTACAAAACCCAAGGAAGTTGCTACCGTAGCGGAAAGTTTACCGATAATTTTGTAATCAACAGCAAAAAGGACAGCATTGTTACCTTGAAAAGTTTAGAAACTGGGACTTCACATCAATTATTGTTAAAGGAAAAGATTAACTGTAAATAACCAATAAGGATTTTGCTTTTCTGAACAAGTTATTAAACAAAAACTATGAAGATATTAATGGTATGCTTAGGAAATATTTGCCGTTCACCTTTGGCTGAAGGAATTATGCAACATTTAGCGAACGAAAAGGGATTGAATTGGCAAATAGATTCTGCCGGAACTGGAGGCTATCATATTGGCAGTAAGCCAGATTCGAGATCAATTAGAGTTGCAGAAAATCACGGAATCGATATATCAGCGCAGACTGCCCGTAAGTTTAGCGCTAAAGATTTCGATAATTTTGATTGCATTGTGGTAATGGACAAGCAGAATTATAAAGATGTACTTTCTTTGGCGCAAAATCCCGAGCAAAAAGAAAAAGTGCGATTACTAATTGATAACGATTTTATACCCGATCCTTATTATGACGACAGTTTGTTTGAGCCTGTTTTTCAACTGATTAATGCCAATTGTGTAAAACTTTTAACACAACTGGAAAACGAAAAAGGCTAGCTTTATCAAAATTGTTTCATCACTATAAAAATACCGAAAGATGCTTGAAGCAATTGAAAGAATACAAAAAATTGAAAAAAAATAGGCAGATGAAAAAACTACTCTTTTTAATGTTGTTGTTTTTAACAATGAGTGCGTATGCGCAAAAAGTCGAGAAAAATTTAAACTATTATTATTACTACGCCAACCAAGACAAATATTTCAATGACTATTTAAACGCTAGAAAGGTATTTGACACTAAGAAGTTCGATTTTACTTTGCCGTCTTCTAAAGAAGCAGTAAAAGAATTAGAGGAAAACCAGTCTAAAATTTTTAAAAATGCAAATAGCTATGCGGCATTTTTAAACAAGTACGGGATGAAAAATGCTGGTGAATATGCCGAATTGTGGTTCGGTCAAATGGATGCATTAAAAACGTTCATCAAAAAAAATCCAGAATTTTATCAACTTACGTCAAAAGAACGTCAAAGCGTTATAGATAAATGGTATTTCTCTGAAATTGCCGCAAAATAGAAAAGAGCCGTTTAGGCTCTTTTTTTTATAATTTCTTTATCTGAATCCCAAATTATTTCGGGGCGGCGTTAATTTGAAGTTTTAGTCGGGCGTTTTTCCAGTTTGGGTTCGTTTTTTAAATCAGAGTACTGCTGATTTTCATCTCCATTTTTTTCTTTGAAAGAACCTTCGCCTTTATCGTCTAAGTTTTCTTTCCTACGCTCTGTTTCCTGTTTTGCTCTTTCAAGCTGTTCTTCGGTGCGTTCGTCTTCGGTTTCCTGCATCGGACCCGATTCCCATTTTTTATTTTTAGCTTCCATGACTTAAAGATTAGATGTAAGTCAGCTATAAATCAAATCTTCTGCCAAAAAAATTCCTACCCTAAATCTTACATCGTAACCTTTTACGCTCTATTTTAAGGTAATCTGTCTTTTAATGCTCTCTTCTAGTGAAATAAAAGTTTCGGTACGTTGTATGCCGGGTACGGCCTGTATTTCGTCGTTTAAAACATGACGTAAATGGCCGGTATCTCTACAAATAATTTTCGCAAACATGGAATAATTGCCAGTGGTATAATGTAATTCAACAATTTCTTTGATTTTTTTTAGCTCCGCAACCGCCTCATGATAAATAGAACCCTTTTCAAGATAAATTCCTAAGAAAGCACAAATATCATAACCTACTTTTTGTGCATCCACAATTAAGTTAGATCCCTTAATGATTCCCATATCCTGCATCTTCTTCATCCTAACGTGGATTGTGCCTCCAGAAACAATCAATTCTTTGGCTATTTCGGTGTAAGCCGTGGTGGCATCGTTCATCAAAATCGATAATATGTCGATATCTAAATTATCAATTTCTAAATTAGGTCGCGTTTTATCAGTCATGTTTTTATCGAATATTAATATAAAACAAGTATAAATAAAAAATTAGTAAAAATTAAAATATTTTGTTGAAATATTTGCAACGTATTGCTATTCCTCTTACATTTGTACTATACAATAAGTCAAACGGGCAAGCCGGATGACTAAAATTGAAAAAATAAATATACTGTAGGGTGGTGAAATTGGCAGACACACCTCCTTGTCTCGGTGGCGAAGGTTTGGGAAATAGCAGCAATGTGAAATAACCACTTCGTGTAGGTTCGACTCCTACCCCTACAGCCCTTTCGTTTAATTTAGGTTTATAATTGGTTAGTTTAAGCTCCACTCTCCCCGTTTGGAGCTTAACTGTTTTATAACCTTTTGGTTAACGCCTCTTAAACAGGCATTTCTCCCGAATTCAAAATTTAGTAAATACATTCAAAACAGGTCATTTTTAGGGTATAAAAATCAAAAAGACATACAAATTGATGGAATTTTTGAGTTTTTTAAGACTTAAAAAGGTACTTAGTGTATTTTATGAAAATCAAATATTAAAGGAACAAATAACATTTCTTCGCTAACATTTTAAAGTAATGGCGAAAGTAAATTATGATTATCCATTAAATCCAAATTGGACTAAACCAAAAATTTCAGGCGAAACCTTGAATGATAGATGGGCAGTTTATGCCTATTATACTATTAATGGCAATAGAAAACAATACAGTGTTGCTTCTGGTCTAAATGACAAGGAAGACACAATTGAAATAAGGCTTGCGAAAGCAGAAACAGCTAAACAAAACTTAATCGATAATCTATTAAATAGGAAATATGATGAACGTACAAAGTCGTTTCTGAAGACATATTCCGAAGGTGTAAGCGTTAACGATTTAGTCCAAGAATATCTTTTAGATATTAAACCCCGGATTACGGTAAGTACGTATAAAAACTACTCAACGGTTTTTAACAAGTTCATAATTGAAATGGAAAACGTTTCAGTCGCAGATTTAGATAAAAAATTAATAACTAATTTTCTAAAAGGCTTCAAAGTAAAACCACAGACCAAACGTAGTTATAGAATTTATCTATCAGCTTTCTTTAACTGGATAATTGATGTTCGACAAATCCATTTGGTAAATCCTGCTGTGGGAATTAAGCTTGGTAAAAACGAGCCAGTAGAAAGACACAGAGTTTATACAAAAACTGAAATCAAAAAAATTGTAAAATACTGTGAGGATAAAGAAGATACAGTTTTAAAAACAATCATTTATCTAGTATATGGTGCACAGGTTAGAATCTCAGAGATCTTAAGAATTCAAATGAGCGATTTTAAACTTGAAGAAAATAAGATTGTTTTACCAAAGGGCAAGGCTAAAATCAAGAACAAACAAAAGATAATCCTATTGGATAAACCATTAAAAGACTACTTACTTAGTCTTCCAATCGATTACGATAATCCAAACGATTTAGAAAAATATTTTATTGGAACTAAACACGCTTATGCTAAAAGTCAATTTGTTGCTGAATATCCACTTTCTAAGAATACAATTGATACAAGATTCAAATTGCTAAAAGCTGATTTAAAAATCGAGCAACATAAAACACTTTATAGCTTTAAACATACTGGAAATGTCAACCTTTTAATAGAAGGAGCGGACATTATAGAATTAATGTACAAAAATGGACATTCTAAAATTTCTCAAACAGAAACCTATGCAAGACAGTTATTAGAGCAAGTTCCTGAAATGAAGTATATAAGAAAGACTAGAAAGGACTTCAATTTTAAATAATCATTGAGCAGGGTGTGAAAGCGCCCTGCTATTTTTATATTCATTTGACGTAGTTACCTTTTAAAATAAAAAAGCAAAATGTAGCTTTAACGTCAAACCCTTATGATGGCAAAAATTAAAATTAAAGTAAATTTATCTGAAGTGAATCATATTGACGTGATAGCACGAAAAATTCGCTTTCTTGATTTTAAAGGAAATGATTTTTATACCTATGCTACCGAGTTAGAATATAATTTAGGTGAAGAACATGTTGATGTGTTTTTGGACAGGATCATAATGTTATTAACTAGGGAAGCGAAGTCTTTTGAGGTAGAAGCGTTGGATAAAGAAATGATCGACAAACAGGTGAGCCAATTATTATTTGCTTACGATATAATAAAGCAGGATCATCTAGGAAATAGGTATAATGATAGCGATAGGAAGGATAGTCTTGATTTTTTCGAGAGATACATCCCTTTACATAAAGTGCTGAGTGAAGATAACTTTATATACGACGTTGCTTTGAGAATCTTTAGTAATCAAAAAACAAGTAAACAATATAAACTTCCCATACCTAAGGATATTTCGCATTTTAGATCATCATTATTAAAATTCTTTGAAGCCTATTACGGCGAAAATTACACTTGTAGATTTACCCATAGGTTAGGGAGTCCAGTTGATAAGACTGTAATTGACGAGTGGAATAGCTTTATGAGCAATCTTAAGAAAAGGGGTAAATCTTTCAGACAGGACGTTCAAAGTATTAGATATCATAAAGCTGATGTTATCAGACGACTCGTTCCTCTAATTAAAAACTTCCCTCAATTTTCTAAAAGTAAAACTAAGAATCCGCTAATCACAGATGTTCAAGCTAGATTCCTTATTAGTTTTTTACACTTAGTAGGTGACGGAGATAAAAAATCAAAGATTAATTTCTCTCATATCAAACTTTCTAAGTCTGACCTGGACACACTAAGGGGCGATCTACGAGCTTTAAAAAGATTCGCAGATAGGAACGTGACCCATAAATTCTTTGGGGAAAAATAACGATTTTGAAATCGTTAAAATTCTCCCAATAACCTACACAACAATTTTCAAAGACTTTAGATTTGTTTTAGAAATCAGGAAAACTGACGGCGCCGAAAGTATGAATGAGATCCAATGTTACTGGCCAGTACATTTAAAAGTTTGACTATTAAATCAATTACTAATGTTAATAATAAAATCAGGGGACGAAGAATCCCAAAATAAAAAAACAAACACGTTGAAAAAAATCAATGTGACAGCGGAAATGTTTTTGGGATTAGACCCAAATGATTCTCCTTACTATAAAAGCAAGGACAAATTTGCCACAACATTCAACTCAATGAATAGTAAAGAGCAAAAGCACTTTGAGCAGTTTTTACTCTTAACGAATGGCGGTTATCCAATGACTAACTTTTTAGAAGAGAAAGTGGGACAAAACAGTCTCCCATATTACTGGTTGAAGTTTGACAAATTCGGTGGTGCCAAAGTTGAAATCAAGGTAGTGCTGGATGATATAATCCGACAACTAGTAAATGATGTCCATGATGGTAAAGTAAGAGTAAACTTCAAGTTGGATGATCTCATAGCATTATTTGGGCAATAAACCAACAACGGAGAGTGTATTCTCTCCGTTTTCTTAAACTTTTGAAACATGAAAATCAATAACAGGCAACATGCCATTAACAGTAGAATAACCATTCTCAACTGTAAACTACCGAACATCCATCCTTCTAAAATTATGAAAGTGAAGGTAAGCAATGGCGGTACGGAAATTAAAACCAAGGATCTTGGCTTAAAAATAATTTTATGGAAGATTTGATTAAAGAAATAGAAAATTTAGAAGAAGATAATTCAATCAGCGTGGAGGAATTCTTAGGATTAACACGCTTTAAAAATGGTGGGGTCAATGACTTCCAGAAATATGTACAACGCTTTGACAGCTATAAACATAGCGAGGTGATAGAAATGACAAATTTTCTGAAGGTAATGGCAAATGGAGGCCGTATAAAAGGCTTTCCTATATACATGGGAACCGATATATGTATTGGTCTCAAAACGAATGGCTCAACATGCGGTTTATCAGCATGCATACCCAGTTGTCCAAGGGTACAAGAATTAATAGATGAATTGTTCTTCTATCCGAGGCCAATTGAGTTTGATTTTGATGATTTAGAGACCGCGTTGGATAAGTACCGGGAAGTAATATCAATGTAAACCTAACAGAGCCGGTTATAAGCCGGCTCTTTTGTTAAAGTTTATCTATGCAAGATCCAATAATCATTAGAACCGACAGAAATCTTTTCCTCTCAGAGATCTCACCTTTTAAAGAAATCGGTATTCCTGTGAATTCAATTTTATGCAAAGGCAGAACCGCAATAGGTGCGACTACTTTAGCAGAAGAATCAAAAGATTGGGTCATCTTGGCTGTGCCAGGAAACGAAATTATCAAGAACAAACTAGGTATTACTATGGCGGACGAATTCGTAGCAGTAGGGAACAAGTTTCCCATATTCGGTGGAACTGGCAAAACAATACCAAAAAGAATGTTTGCATTAAAGCAGTTCTTACTGGCGGACATCCCTAACAAAAAAATCTACACTACCCCTGATAGCTTTTGGTACATAATTGAATGTGCAAAAGACCTTAATATATTGGATAAGCTATATAAGGACTACTTTCTTTTTGTTGATGAATTTCACTGTTATGCCGAAGAAGCCTATAGAAAAAACATCATCAATCCCTTTGAATATTTTTGGAAGTTTGAAAGGAAAAGCTTTGTATCTGCTACACCTTTTTATTACAGAGATGAAAACTTTGATAAACTCCAGTACTACATCATTACCTTCCCAGGACAGACCCTTGGGAAGATTGATCTGATCCAGACAGACAATGTGCCCGCTACATTGAATTATATCCTCTCCAATAGCAAAAACCTACCCGGGAACCTACATGTATTTTATAATGTGGTAAAATATCTAGGTGAGCAGTTAAGGATGGTAATTACGGAGAATCCTGATTTTGACTGCAACATCTTCTGTTCACCAAAAAAAGAAAATCTAGTTACTTTAAATGAGCTTGCAAAATTTGTTAATAGTTCCCCTACAACAGATAATCTGAAAACAGTCAATATCTATACAAGCAGACATTTTGAGGGTCTAGATCTGTTTGATAAGAATGCCACTGTTATTTTAGTGACTGATATAAGGAGCAATTCTGCCAAAGTTGGAATAGGCAACAAAGGGGTGCAGGCAGTCGGAAGGTTAAGGGACAAACCCCACCAGGTTATCCATATTACGAACTGCAGAAATATACCCGAGCGGAGAACACTGGATGAAATATATAGGCAGGTTGAGTTTGATGCCAACACTTCAATTAAAAATTACAATGAAAATCTTAAGGAGGCACAGGAAAAGGAGTTAAAACCAAAGCAACAGTACAAAGACGAAGTTCTCAAATATGCAGTGCTGGATGAAGAAACAAAGACAGCAACATTACATACCGTAAAGCTTGCCCAAGTGGCTTGTGATAATTACTACGACGAGGATTTCAATAACATCCATTTTGTAAAGAAGGCTTGGAAAGATGCTTATTACGAAGTTGATGAAAAAAAGGTGATGCTTTCTGCCCTCCCCAATATCAGCAGAAAAAACCGGTCTCAGAAAATCAGGTTCTGGTGTGAGAAGTTTGAAGAACTTGATAAAGGGATTTATCTTAATTCAGAAAATGAAACGGAGAGGTTAAAGAAACTTGGTAATGACCATGAGGAAATCAATTATGCACACCGAGCCTATACTTTACTAGGGATTAAAAAACTGGTAGATATTGGTTACAACGTAAAAGCCATTGATCAGGAAATAAGATTGGTAGACAGCGCCAAAGGGTATGAAAAAGTTGTTGATAAGGTGCTTCAGGAAATTGAGTTATGGCATTTGTATTCAAAAAGCGAAATGAAAACTCTTTTGCAGAAAATTTATGATGAATGTAATTATAAAAACGGAAATGGTAAGCCTGTTAGAGCTAAAGCAACTGATTTAAGAAATATATTCCAATCTATTGATGAACTCAACAGTTCCCTACCTAATCATTTTGTAGACATAAACAGTAAATCTGTCTCTGTTTCAAAATTACGGTAATATTTTTTTGTGTATTTCTGCGTATTTCAGCCCTATAAAGGGATGGTGCGAAAAATGATCAAAAAAAATCCTCTAACTGAAAATAAGACGGTGAACAGCAATCTGCATGGTTTCCAGCAAATAATATGCATCTCACCTTTTCAAAAAATGATGGAAAAATGCAGATTGGTTGACTCTTTACAACGTGACATGCATGAAATTACTCAAAAAACAATTTATGCATGTTACCTTTTAAATGAATAGAACTTTAATGTGTTTTCCCTTGTTTTAAAAGGTACACTATCGAAACAAAACAATTAACAAATTGATAAATAAAAAATATTCACTTTTTAAGGAGGGGATATATAACCCCTTATTAATTGAATAATTATAAATCTTTATTTTGTTCTAATATCAAATTATATAAACACCCCCTGGGTGAACATTCATTGTCTCCAAATGATATAATGGATTCCGATTTTAGAATTACGTGTGGGACATCCACAGACCCCTAGTACCTGATTTAACCCCTCCGCTTGGTCACGTGGAAAGTCAAATAATATGCAGTCTAACTCTTACAGAGCCAGACGCAGATTTAAACTTTTTCAGCCTTATTCTTTAAAAGGTAACACTTCTTAATCCACATATGAGTTGTTCCCAGCATGGACTTACATTTCTACCTTCTAAATCAATAAAGTGGAATGTGGCCACTTAAAATCCATCAACTCCTTAATCTGAAACAACGAAAGCTTGGTTTGTCAACCAGGCTTTCATATTTAATAACCATTTTAATCTTTTGAACTATGATTTTCTTTGAATCGTACCACTTCATTGTACCGCTTAAGCTCTTGGAAGCTAAATATCCCGGTGGACTGGAATACTTTAAAAAGGATGTTCCCAACACCACTTATTTTGATGATGGACAGATTGCAACTGTTAGATTCTTACTTAGGGAAGAAATCAATGAGTTTGTTGATCTAGTCGCAAGAAAAGGTCTGCATTTCCAACGTCAGGAATTCTACTCTGATGATTTTACAGTGTTCACTCCAATTGGTGCATGGTGGAAACTTAAGAACTTAGTTTCTGATATTATCTACTGTCATCTGAATGAGTGAAATAATTTATCTTCAAAATAAAGATTTCTACCTACCTTTGTGCCAATCAAAACTAGAATAAGAATTATATATTCCATTCTTTAAAATATAAGCGTTAGCTAAAAGTTCTTGTCACAAGAAACCTGAGAAATTTCGAATGCACAACAAGAGCAGTTAGAGTAGCGTTCCATGCAATAAGCGTGGGACGTAGCCTATCTGTTGTGCGGGCTTCTCAGGGCCTCTTGGACGGATTAAGGTTACAGTCCTGCGCTTATTGCATTTATAAACCACTGGTGTCGGGTCTGCACTGGTAACTAAATCATTAATTAACATTTTATGAAGAAGATTTTATTATTGGCATTTACTGCCTCGGTTATGCTTGGTGCATGCAAAAAAAGTGATGACACTCCTAAAGAGGAGGTCTGTACTACAGTTTCATCTTACAGTACTTCTTATGATTATTCACCTGACACACATGTAAAAAACATCAGCTACGATAGCCAAAACAGGATATCCAAAGTAACCTGGTCCAATTCATCTTTAACATATACCTACAGCGCCAGTTCAATAACTGAAGACGTAAACGATGGTGGTTACTTGGAACAGACTGTTTATACACTTGATGACAAGAACAGGATTGTAAGAGAGGTCAGGGGAACTGATGTGGATATCAGTTACTTCTATGATGCTGAAGGACATCTGTCAGAAGTAAACGATGGTAGTGAAACGACAACCTTTGAATGGCAGAACGGAAATTTGGTAGAATGTGACGGAACCACTTACTCATATTATAATGAGGTGGCACCACAGAGTTATCTTATCACTACCTACGGAGTTAACGGCATCTACCTAAACAGCTCGCTTTATAGCTACTTTGGCAAGATGTCGAAAAACCTTCTTAAAACTGAAACCGAAGGTCAAAGTACTACTACCTATCAGTACGAGAAGGATACAAAGGGTAGAGTAAACAAGATAACTTCCATCAACGGTGGAGACAAAGACACCTATGCGATAAGTTACTCATGCGACTAATAAGAGTGCAGAGGTATAAAAAACAACTGGTTCAGGAGAGACCTGATATCAATATCTTTAATCTCACTGCAAATAATCCACAATTAAAAGGTAAATATGTCAGACGGAACATCTAAACTCCTTGGATGGTTAATCGTAACTGTATTCATATATCTGGGATGTTCATTTATATCTTGGAACATTGAGATTGATGAATGGTCAGGTCTAATGAGAGGAATATTTATAGTACTCTCCATAGCATATGGAATCATTTTGCTCTTAACCGATGATTAATCAATATTAGAAATGTAATAACATAAAGCCACAGCAATGTGGCTTTTTTATTTAATAAAACAATGGGATCAGAACAAGCAATAAAACCAAACGAGGCATCGCATGCAAGAGAAAAAGTATATTCCTATCTTCAGGAAGTGATGGATATAAAGACTAAGAACATAGATATAAAATTCCATTTCGATAAAATAACGTTTAAAAGTATGTTCCAACCGTTGGTCTTTAAAATAGATGAGATACAGCAGTCGCTTAGAGACAATAAATCCAATCCTGATCTGCACAGCATCTTGCAGGCGCAGTACCATACTGCTGTCAAGAATGTAAGGGACTACCACAGAATGCATCTTTTAGCCATGTCCGAGTACTTTGAAGAAGCTAAACTGACCAGAGCAGAAGTCTTTGTGGGTGAACATCATTTATGCTCACTGGATCTGATGCGTTTGAAACAACGTAAGGAAGCTAAAGAGTCAGAACAACAGGAGCCGTAGTAAAATATGGCTCTTTTTGTTACATTATTTAAAAGGTTACATTGCAATATCCAAAATCGAGAGTTACCCCTTAAAGAAGACTAATTTGTTAATTCTTGGATATTGATTTAGATTACTTTTGTTAAATGAAGAACCTGAAGAGAGCTTATTGGATTATAACTGTTGTTATGCTGTTGGATATATTTCTTTACTTATTCTTCGGTATTTCATTTATAGGTCACTGGATTGACCTGCTGATATTATGGACGTGGCTGATATTGACTCCCATCGTTATTGTTCTGCAGTTCAGAAAGAAATGGGTGATAAGATACCTGATCTCATTGGCTATATTAATTATATTGAGCCTTTTTCCGATGGGTATTCCATTCTTAAGCATATATGCTTATGCCACAACTCTTGAACAGAATCGTTCTTATAAAGTAAACGATCAGGTTAAAATACAGGAAAGTCTTATTGGAGTTTTTGCTCCCTTGAAGATTCAGGTTATAAGATCTTATTTTGTATTCGAAAAAGTGGTTGCTGATGATGTTGCTGTGTTCGAGATATTAGGTAACCATTATTATGGACTTAATGATGTACAATCAATAAAACAGGTTGAGAACACAACTAACGATAGTCTACTACTGGCGTTCAGGTTCAAGGAGGGTACTGTTATAAAAGCATTTAAATAGCAATCCTGATTTCTTACCTTACCCGCATTAGGTGCTTACAGAGGGAAAGGTAAGAAACAGTCTTTTGTATAGTGGTTGGGTACAATGTTCCACCTCATTCTTTAAAAGGTTATTGCTTTAAGTTTCTGGTCCGGTGTTCCATAGGTTGGGACTGTGCGTACCCGATTAGGTAATAAGGCATTCGCAAAAGCTACGAACGCACATAGAACGCCAAATTGGTTGCGTTGATAAGTCTTGCAGACACATCAACTACACTGCATTCTGCAATTTGTCATTCTATATGCCTAGTTCTACGGTTTGCTCATATATGCTTCCTTTATATTTATTGAACATTCTCTAGCGCTAATGCTCAATAAATCTAAACGCATATATAGTTCAGCGAGCCTGCGCTTTCGAGAAAGCTTCGGATTCTGTCAGAGTTATTGTGTTGTCTCTCCCACTTCCCTTTTAACAATAACATCCGCCATAATCCTTGTGTTAAAACATATCTTGGTGCCCGTTTTACAAACTCCTGCACCAAGAACTTTCTCTCCACTCGCATGCCGACTCGCAAGGTATGTGCTGTTAATAAAAGGTAGTGAATTTTAAAAAAAAGAAAGTTACAATCGGTTACATATAAATTATTATCTTAGAAAATAATATGGAATCTTTGAACCTTACTTAAGCTAATTAAGTGCAGATGTGTTGTGGGGTTTATTGCACATATATATTAAGTTGTGTTTTATTTTAAACCTATAAAATGACAAGAAAATATTTCAAGACAGAAAAACAAAAACTTGACACAAAATTATCGAGATTATCCTCAGATAAGAATGTTGTAAAACGGAAAAACTCCTATTTTGTTGAAAATAAGCTGATGCTTAGAGTACGAAAGAATGAGATTGAATATTTAAATTATAGGTATAAGCCAGGAAATATTGAGAAGGTGTCGACAGTCTCAAATATTGACTCTGTAATAATTAAAATTACTCATAGAAGTTTAAATATTTTAAATGCTAATATTCTAAATCCCCCCAATAATATAAATAAAGTTTATTCTGTTTTTAAGCACCTGGAAAATATTGAAATAAATAAAATTACTATCTGCGACATTAATAAGATTGAAGGACACCATTTATATATAGACCTTGATAACTATTATAATGTCGTTAAAATTGAGGGAGAAGAAAATGTTGAGAAATCACAGCGAGTTTTTAACCGGTTTATACCATTTCTTAAAAATAGCTATCAGTTAAACACTAAAGAATTACATAGTAGCAGAGATTATAGTTTACTTCTAAAGGAAATTATAGCAAGCGGAGAAATAAATCAAGAAGACATTATTGCTTTAACTAAAAAATTAAAAATTGGAGAAACAAACCAAGTTGTCATTGAAAAGCAAATTAATAAGCAGACGCAATGGCTCCTAGAAACTATAGAAGAGATCTTAGAAGTAAATAATATTTCTGTACCTAAAGCCAAAGAAATCGGAAACGAAAAATTTGGATTTCTTAAAACTTCAATTACTGGTCCGGAACATCTTATGGAAAGAATTTTGAGTGATTATGGGCAATATTGCTTATTTGGAGTTCCGGCATTGTTAAACACTAATAAATATGTAATTAGAAATGGTCGTTCGAGGTCTCAGTTCGATTTAATTCTAATAAATCACTTAGGTGATGTTGAAGTAGTTGAACTAAAAAGACCTGACAAATATCTTTTAGAATATGGAAATGGAAGAGGGAAGTTTTATCCAAGCAAAGATTTAGCTATAGCAATTGCTCAAACTGAACGATACATAACAAGCCTTCATAAGGATAATGATGAAGAGTATAAAATAGACAAAAAAACTTTAAGAGAGTTTTTAAATTCCAAAATAGGCAACACTCTTCATGTCGAAACAATCCGACCAAAAGGACTTATTATTATGGGCTCTTGGTTTAAACTTTCGCAAGACTACGACAGTTTGGATGAGCAAGTAAAAAAGAGAGTGACTCGCAAAGATTATGATAATGATAGCCTTCAAGCTTATAAAGAACTGACTAATTCGTTAAAGAATATTACTATTCTAACTTATTCCGAACTTTTAGAAAATGCTAGAACCAGACTGGAACTAGAAAACGAAAAGAAAAACAACACATAACAGCAAACGTGCACAAAAATGGCTGACGGTGGTTCACGTTGGTTTATCAGTTATTTATTTAATTTAGTGCAATGCGTCAACGGTTCTACAATTAATGCCATTTATGCACAAATTCGCAACTCTTTAGCAGAAATCTTCTGAAATCGAACTTTACAATTTAATCTAATTGTTAATGAATACAATAACTCAAATAGAAAATGCTTTAAAAGCAATTAATCAAGCAAGCTTTCAGACCTTAATAAACCATTTGTTACACTTACAGGGCAACAAATTTATTAGTGCCCCCGGAGCTGTTGTTGGCAAAGAAAAAACAAGTAAAGGAACGCCAGATTCATTTTTTGTAAATGAAGATAAATATATTTTTGTTGAGTGTACAACTAAGGAAAGATTAGGGGAATCAAAGACTTTCTTCGAAAAGTTATCAAAAGATGTTGACCATTGTTTTAAAGAAGATGTAACAACAATAGAAAAGAATAAAATAGAGAAAGTCATATTAGCCTGCAATGAAAAGGTCAGTGTTGAAGAATACAATCAGCTAAATGACAAAGTAAAATTTCTTAATCCGGACACAAAGTTTGAGATTTTAAATATACAAAATTTGCCAATGTCGATATTTGACATCCCTAAATTAGCTGAAGAGTATCTGAATATTCAAATGGTAAAAGGAGATATATACACTCTTGATCAATTTCTTTTAAAAACAGAAAAGGGATTACAACCATCGCTTACTAATGAATTTATCGGCAGAGAAGGAGAACTCAAAAATTGTATTGGAGCTTTAAAGAAATACAATATTCTATTATTGTCAGGTGGTGCAGGTGTGGGCAAATCTAAATTGGCGGTTAAGATTTTGGAGGAACTTTCAAAAGACGATCATGTTCCAATTGTTATCCAAAGTTCAGGAGTGTCATTATGGGATGATTATCAGCATCTTTTTTCTGCGGGAAAACAACATATAATTTTGTTTGATGATGCTAACAAATCAATTAATAACCTAAACTACTTATTAAGCAAATTGGAAGATTCTAAATTTTATTCTGCAAAAGTGATAATTACATCAAGGGACTATGTGAAGAAGCAAGTGAGCGTTAACCTTGATAATTACTCTTATAAAGAATTTAATATACCTGAGTTTAAGGATGAAGAAATAGGGAAAATAATTGTGAGCGCTTTACCTAACCTTCAATATCACAACGATATAAAACGAAAAATAATTGATTTAGCCAAAGGAAATGCAAGAGTTGCGTTAATGGCTACCTATTCTGTAACTCCAGATTCAGAAACAAATTATTTAAGTAGTCCTGTATTGCTGTATGAAAAGTACTTTAAAAAGATCTCAGAAGAGATAGGCATTTTCGATAATCCTATCATTCTTAAATCTCTTGCTATTGTTTCATTTTTTGGTGTTATAGGCAGAAATAATCAAGAATTGCAAGAAACACTTTCAATTAAATTTGGTATTGATTGGAATGATTTATGGATTGCTATTATTGAACTTCACAATAATGAAATATTAGATGTATATTCCGATGAAATAGTAAAAGTATCAGACCAGGTTTTGGCAACCTATGCTTTTTATAAATGCTTTATTGATGAGCAGTCTGCCGTAATCAATTATGCAGAATGGATCACTACTTTTATAGAGAAGTCTTCAAATAGAATACGAGCAACACTTATAGATGTAAATAATACATTTGTATACCATCACGTGAAGGGCTTGGTATTACCTCATTTGAATGAAGTGACAAAACAGATAAGTTCTGACGAAGAATTATATGCTTTTTACACTCTATTTTGGTTTTATAAAGGGCGAGATTGTTTGTTGTATTTAAAAAAATGGATTAAAAGCCTTCCACAGGAAGAACAACCGGAAAAGTTTACTTTTAGTTATGTGCATAACGATCATACGACAGCATCAAAGTATTTTGAACTTTTGAGAAATTTTTGGAACCATCCAAATGAATTACTTAAACCATCACTTGAGCTTACATTAGCTTTATTAAACAAACAGCCAAGCCGATTACCCGAAATATTAAAGTTTATCCACGAAAATTTTAAGTATAAATTAGAGGACATAGAACACGGTTATCTAAGGCAAAACATGTTATTTGATATTTTGTTGAATGAAAAGCTAAGTAATATTCAAAAATCATTTGCAAATGGTATTTTTCTCAATTTATCAGAGGTTCTAATAGGTTGGCATTATACGGAATTCAGTTCTGCAAAAGGACGCGCATTTACAATTTATAATTTTGATTTGTACAAATCGAATGAATTAATGAAATTAAGGGAACGCATCCTTAATCAAGTATATCATTTATTTGAATTCGAAAATGACCAGGCTCAAAAAATACTACATAAAATCATTTATCCCGGCGGAGATATAGACAAGAGTATTTATGTAGATGAATTGCCAATTTATCAAAAAATTATTTCTGAAAAACTGGATAATAAACAATATACACATTGCAAATTTGTAAGTGTGCTTGCTAAACATTTAACAGAAACCGGAACTGAATACCCTGAAAACTGGAGCGCTTTTATTGAATCTGACATAAGAAAATTATCTAAATTTTTAAAGCCAAGCTGGGAATATAGAGAAGGGAAGTCCTATGAAGAATCTGAAAAGGAGAAGAGACAAAAGTTTGATGATTTTGTAAGGACAAATGATTGGGAGAGTTTAGAAAAGTTTCTTGTAAATATTGATGACTTATACAAACAGCAAAAAGCCAATAATGGCTGGCATATAGAATCTGCAGTTACAGATATATATGCTTCGATAGCGAGAAAAGATAAACTTGAATTTGAAAACGCGTTGAGATTATTCTTCAGTGGTAAAGTGCTTTTCCCATTACGATCAACCGTTGTAAATGTCGCATTATTAGAAAATATTATGACAGGACAGGAACTCTTGAACATAATGGAAGATTATGAATTTAAAGAACGACTAAATTGGGAATATGTCTTGTTAACTATGTTGCCAAAAGAACAGATAAATGAAAGTTTCTTAGAATTACTACTAAATATTTTCAAAAATATTGATGACAACATTTATATGCATCGAATGCTTGACTATCTTAAATATGAAACTGTATTTGATAGCTTTAAGAAAAAAAATACGGACTTAGAAGACCATAACGTAATTACTCACATAACAGGCATTATACTGAATAAAGCTCGGAAAACAGGACGTAATTTTGGTTTTCATTTTTGTAAAGAGTGCGCTTCTTACTTTAACAACCATCTCCAATTATTAAAAAATGCCTATTGGGCACAGTATGAGATTGATTCTCATTTTGATTATGATGGTGAAGAGTTAAAGGCAATATTGGATATCAACAGAACTTTTATTAATGAAAGCTTAAGAAATGACGTGATTGGGCTAGATTCTTCTAAAATTAGATTAGAAAATGTTAATGCTGATTGTCTTTGGGACTATCCTGAATATGAAGAATTGATTGAAGATTTATTGCTAACAATTTTAGATAAAGAAAAATACACGTTATTTATTGAGGATGATATTAATTCCTTATTTAGATTTAAGAATACTGATGAAAGGAGAGCAGAAAAAGTCAAAGCGTTGATTTTTAAATTAACTCAGAAGTATTCAAACAATAAAAAATTGATGTTGCAATTGATAGAAGTTGTCTACAGCAGTTACAGAGATTGGTTTATGGAATATTTTAAAGAGTTCCTCTTGCTGAATAAAGATATAGAAATTACAAAACAAATTAGTTTTGGTAGATCGTCAAGCACAACTGGCAGTTGGGTTCCGGTTTATCAGAAGAAAATAGAATTTTATCAAGATATTCTAAGAATGATAAATGCGATACCCAATATATTAGAATATTCAGAACATATAGATTATTTCGAACAAAGAATTACTTGGAAGAGAAAAGATATTGAAAGAGAGCAGAAGCGAGATTTTATGGAAGAGTTTTATTAACAAAGACTCCGCTAGAGGGGCGTTAGGCAGGATGATGCGCAAACTTGAAGCTTAGTGCTACTATTAAATGTTAGTAAATAATTGAAAATTTGTGCTCAGAAACCCGCCCGCCCCCAAAGCCCGAAACCGTTATGTATTAATATGACAAAGCCACAATAAACGCCAAACAGGTAAGATTAACAATATGAAAACTAAATTTTTTACGACGCTGTTATTACTAACTTCAATAATGTCGTTTGCTCAAAATCAAAAAACGGAACATTTAACTTTTAAGGGCGTTCCTATTGACGGAACTCTTATGGAATACGTTTCCAAAATGAAACAAAATGGCTTTACTCATCTTGCAACAAATGACGGAACTGCTATTTTAAATGGAGATTTCGCAGGTTATAAGGATTGTGCGATCGGTGTTTCTACACTTGAACAAAAGGACTTGGTTCATAAAATTGTGGTTATTTTCCCAGAGAAAGACACTTGGTCGACGCTCTGTGGAAACTATATTGACCTAAAAGAAATGTTAACGGAAAAGTATGGCGAGCCCTCTGAAGTGGTTGAAAAATTTGATAGTTATTCTCAACCGAGAGACGATGAAAATAGAATGTATAATGTGAAGTTTGACAACTGTAAATACAACTCTACTTGGGAAACTGACAAAGGGAATATTCAACTTTCAATAAATCACAAGGGAGTTGTCAATTGCTTCATAACATTAGTTTATTTTGATAAAAGCAATAGCGAATTGATGAGGGCTAAAGCAATAGATGATTTATAGAACTCATTAATTTAGTTATATAATAATTCTGAACACATAACCACAAATTGACACTGCGAACTAATGCCTTTTAAATTTCTATATGAATTAAGCCTCTTTGGTTGGTAAGGTGTAACTGCAAGAATTATCCTATCTATTTAAAAGGTACATCTATAGAGTTCACCATAATAGTTTACCTTATAAATAAAGGAGCTTAAGCGAATCGTAACAGATTAAATATCCCACCTTTTTTATTTACTAACACTCACTTATAATTGCTAATATTTTTAGTAAAATTGTATTCGCATTTAATTAGTAACAGAATATGGTTTTAACGGAAAATAGAGTTGAATTTGGTGTAATCTCATCAAATTCAAAAATGGAGATTGTTCCAGAGCATTTTACTAAGACATTTCCAAATACACAGATACACTCCATATTTGAGGTGTGGAACAATGATGCTGAACACTTTGGAATCAAAAGAGGGAGTATTGTTTGCGTTAATCAATCTATAAAACCTAAAGGTGGGATGTTGCTTATCGTCAAACAGAAAGAAAAATGGATGATTAGACAGCTTCTTACATATGGCGATATCTGTTTAATATCAACAGGGAAAGAAAAGGAGAAACCAATCCATATAAAAGAAGTTGAGGTTTACGGTGTAATAACTTGGTGCTGTTCTGCTAAAATAGAATATGAATATTAAAAATATCTATCAATACCTTTATATAGGTTGCAAATTTTAAAATACGAGTTCCTCAAACAAGACTTTTTTCAACTCGCAAAGCAGACTCGCGAATAACAACTTTTAACAAATCCACACTTTTAACTATATAAAAAACAACAAACTTCTTTTTAAGAAAAAATAAAACTAGATTTATTAAACTAATTACGAGTAAAGCAATATTAAAATAAGAAATGGAAAATATAGAATTGATTAGTAATATAGCCTCAATTGCATCCCCACTTACAAAAGTGGTTCTTGAGTCGTGGTTAGCACCTAAGTTAATTACCATTGGTAAAAAATGGAGACTTGACAACCAAATTAATGATCATGCGTTTAAAAATAAATTCCATGAATATTTGAATGAACGGTACAAATCATATTCCATTATTAATATACTTGCCTTTAGAAATCAACAACGTTTATTAAAAGATATTTATCTTCCATTAACACTTTGTATTGATTCTTCTACAAAGAAAGGTACAGAATTCGTTGTTACAAATTATGATAAAGATTTCATATTAAATTTTCAAAAAATACTAATTATTGATACTGCCGGCATGGGCAAATCAACAATTTCCAAAAAGTTATTTCTTTCTTCAATTGAACAAAATGCAGGAATTCCTGTGCTCATTGAATTAAGACGTCTTTCAAATAAGAAATCTATTATTAACGAAATCTTCGAAGAACTAAAACTTTTAAACCAGGAGATAAAAATCGAATTTGTTTTAGAATTGATAAAAAAAGGAGATTTTATTTTCTTTTTAGACGGCTATGATGAAATTTCAATAGAACACAAGAGACTAGTCACAGAGGATATTCAAAAGTTCGCAAATAATTCTGCAAACAATACCTTTATATTGACATCACGTCCAGATGATTCTTTGTCGTCTTTCGGGACCTTCCAGTCATTTTCTATTAAAAGATTGAAAGAAAATCAAGTCTACGAGCTATTACGTAAATATGATGAAAACGGGGCTCTTTCCCAGTCTCTAATATTGAAGTTAAAAGATCAGTATTTTGAAAACTTAAGAGAATTTTTGACGAATCCGCTTTTAGTTTCTTTGCTTTTTACAGCTTACGAGTATAAGCACACTATCCCTTTAAAAAAACATCTTTTTTATCGTCAAGTATATGATGCCTTATTTGAAGCACATGATTTAAGTAAAGGGGATTATTATCAAAGAGATAAATTTAGCAACCTTAATATTGACGAATTTCACACTGTACTTCGTTATATTTCATTTATTTGTCTTAAAAAAGATAGAATAGAGTTTGATAAAGACCAAATTCTATCAATTATAGATGAAGCAAAGGAAAAATGCGAAACTATAAAGTTTGAGACCTCAGCGTTTTTAAAAGATTTGATTATTACGGTGCCAATATTTATCAAGGAAGGACTTTATTATAAATGGGCTCATAAATCTCTGTACGAATATTTTGTCGCCCAGTTTATTTATCAAGACTCTGAAAGACGCCCATCGCTATTAAAAAGTGTCGTTAAAACAAAAAACCACAATATCATTGATATCTATTCTAATATTGATTACAAAACTTTCAGAAACGAGATAATCGAAAATGAAATTCTAGATTTTCTTAAATTTTCTGACCAAACATATAAAGAGACAAAAGCTGTAGAGGCTGTAGTTAATAAACGAAAGGAGTTGACCTATCAACGAGATTTATATTTAATGCAGTTTGTTAAATCAGATTCGACTCCAAAAAGAAACGGACGCATAGATTTCGATGCCTTCTCTAACAAATTTTTCAAACTCGTTTCAAAAAGATTTCCAGAAGCTGAACTAGAAACAAATAGAAGGACATACGGAGTACGTGTCTCAAATTTTATAAATTCAGACATTTCAAAAGTGAACTATTCAGTTGTTTTAGATGGAAGCACATTTGAAGAATATACTTTAGAACTTATACTTAGGATTGCCTTTAAAAACGGAGAAAAATTCGTTAAAAAAATCAAAAAAAATCCCAAAAATAAACTCAACGAGTTCTCAATAAAAAAACGAGTTTTCTATCAAGTAAGTGATGATCCTAACTCTCCATTAAATATGGTAGAGAACTTTGATTTTGTAAATGAAATAATATCTTCATATTACGAAGGAGACTATATTTTAGATTATTTAGAATGTAAAAAATTCATAGAAACAAACAATCTAAGAAATGCATCTGCTGTAGATGATGAGTTTTATAAAATTTAATATTAATAAAACTCATTTAGAAGATGTAATAAAAACAGTTAAAACCTGACAATGGTTAGAAGATTCTAAATCATACTAACTGGTTATTATTGACTTTATTTAGTGATTAATAACTCAACAAATTTAAGCTTATGGTCTTAACACGTTTAAAGAAATTCCGGCATAAACCCTCCTATAGCAACCGCACAACCTATTTATTCCGTTGCTTCTTTACTTAGTTAAGCCCAAAGCTGGTTACAGTTTCATAATTAATTCTTTAACTATTTAATCATTTAAATTATGGAACAAAATGTAAACAGCTTACTTATGGTAAGTGAAATCGAACTGGTTTATAAGCCTAAGATCAAGCCGTCAGAACGATTAAAAATCACATCGTCTAAAACTGCCTATGAGATATTTCTTGACGGTTGGGATAAAGGTTCTATCGAATTCTACGAACAGTTTAAGATTATGCTATTGAACAAAGCTTGTAAAGTTTTAGGTGTAATCACCATTTCCAGAGGTGGTATTGATGGAACTTTCGTTGATTTAAAACTAGTATTTGGAACAGCGATCAAAGCAGGTGCATCTAATATAATTTTAGCTCATAATCATCCAAGTGGGAATTTAAGACCAAGTCATCCTGATATTAACTTAACAAGGAAACTCGTTACTGCTGGTAAGATATTGGAGGTTCAAATTATTGAACATCTGATCATAACTAGTGAAGGATATTATAGTTTTGCAGATGAAGGTTTGATCTAACAAAAACTATATTTAATTTAACAAAGTGTAAATAACAAATTTGATAACCAGAAGAAGTGGTTATTTGTTCTTTTTTATAAGGTTTTTGCTGAATATTGATGCTATAAACTAACTCCCTAATTCGTAACTGGCTGAGACTCCTACCCCTACAGCCCTTTCGTTTAATTTAGGTTTATAATTGGTTAGTTTAAGCTCCACTCTCCCCGTTTGGAGCTTAACTGTTTTATAACCTTTTGGTTAACGCCTCTTAAATGGTTGTTCTACTCAATCAGAAAATATTGCAAATAGTGTTAATTACAGATGTTTTTGGGGATAAATTTCAAAAAGTGATGCCAAATTGATGCTATTTTCGGCTTTTTCAAGTTCAAAAAGGGACTTAGTGTATTTTGCTAAACCAAATAATAAGGGATATCTAAATCATTTCTTTGCTAACATTTAAAACAATAGCGAAGGTTCATATATATATATACCCGTAGTGCATTATAAAAAAGGTTGCCCATTTCACTAATAATTAGTATATTATATTGATTATCAAGTCATTATAATTATGAGCAACCTTTTGCGAAAATACGAATTAATCTTGAAGACGTTTAGAGAAATCTCACCGGAAGACGACTTTTACTACAAGCCAATCAAACCAAGGTTGTCTGATTTAGAGCTTATTACGTTGAGT